>JAFWXX010000006.1 GCA_017522915.1 Bacteroidaceae bacterium | reverse complement strand
GTAATGGTGACGTGCTTGGCGTTGCGCTGGACATAGACCCACAGCTCGCTGCCCTTGCTCTCGACAAGGCTCTCCATGTAGCCGAAGTCGAAGTTATAGGCGCGGAGGTCGTCATCGGCCGAGGTGGAGGTGACCTTGACTATGGCAAAGCGGTCGCCGTTGCCGTCGATCTTCTCGTGCTGCGCATCGCGTGCGGTCATGTCGAGAGGAGATTCATCGAAGCTTACTATATGGAACTTCTGCTGGGCGGTGACAGGAAGCACCGCAAGGAGCAGCAGCAACAACATGAATGCTTTTGAGTGTATATTCTTCATTTCAAAAAGAAGGAATAGGCTGTTTGTCAATTTCTATAGAAATCCCCTGCATTATAAATGGAATCCAAATCGACTTCGTTGGGTTGCCATGTACGAATCTTTATAAGCGGTTCGTTCTTGTCCGTTATATCCACAAGCAAGAAAAGATAACCTTTGTCGGCATATATGGAAGAGTTGTACTCCTGCCCAAGCTGAATGGCATAGATTTCCTTGCCTTCGAACTTTGTCATCTTCTGCACACCTGTATCGGAAAACCTTATATTGATGAATTCGTTATTCCTGAACACTCTCTCAAGGTGAGTAAGATAATCGGCCTTGTTGTATTTGTTATATGTGATTATCTCCTGGCCCTTTATGGAGATGTCGCGCTCCTGATACGGATTGGCAGCAGGCTTCCTTTTCAGCACCTTGCCTACGATTATGACGGCATCGTCGGAAAAGATTGTGCTTATATATTCGTGTCTTCTAAGGCAATAGGCTGTCTTGTAGTTCTCAAGAAAACTCATGAGTATCTCGCGCGCCTCGGTGCTCCAGCCCGAAGCCTTCTTGCAAAGGATGCCGTTTGTTGCATCCACGCCAAGACCAAAAGCCACATTATCGACCTTGCCATCCTTATCGAAATAGAAAGCCACATCCTCGACAAAGGTTGTCTTTGTTCCTCGCTTGAAAGAGAAGGACATTTGCAGGCCACGTGCAACGACTGTGCTGTCGGGAGCCTTGAAGTATCTTATGTCGGGAGTTCCGATGATGCGGCCCGAACCGTATGCTATAAGTTCATTGAACACCTCAAGACCATCCAGTGTAAAATTGGACAAGGAAGCGACAGTTGAATAGTTACGGGATTTTATTGCACCTACAATTGCATTCATTCTCTTTTCGCACTCCTGCGCTCCAATGGCCAACTGCGAAGACAGAGGCTTTATCTCCTGAGCCTTGACAACCTTGGCTGCCTTGCTTTCGGCAACATTCCCGGCTGCGGCACCGTCGCCTTTCACCACCATTGAGGCCTCAGGCATAACCATGCTGTTCACGACGTTGAGCACAGCATCCATCTCGGAATCACCGCTCGCCTGCTCCTTGTACTCATACTCTACCTGGAGACGATAGAGGTTGCCTTTGTAACCCGGCACCATCTCTATCATTCCGCGGCCGTCCTTGACGCGTGCATCGCATCGTGCCCTTCCGTCGTTATAAGAGAAATCGAGGCTCGAAACCGGCTCGTTCTTATACGTGAACAGCAAATCGACATAATCGCCTTCGCGTTTCTCGAAAGCAACCGAGATTTCGGATATTATATTCTTGATGAGCAAAGGTATATAATTCACAAGAGACCTGCCCTTTTCATCCTTCACTTCGTCGGGGTACTGCACGGTGCGTACAAGAGAGTAGGCCCAATAATAGTACTGCAATGCCATATCTATCTTTCGCTTCTGCAGAGCACCCTCGGCTATCTGCAACATATCCTTAGCCTTGTCGATGCGCCCGCTGAATATACGGGAAAGCTCGGAACGCTTCATGTAACAGCGTACATGAAAATCGGGAGCACCGCTCACCACCCATTTTTCCACGTTCGTGAGCGTAGCTTGCGAATAGCTCTTTACACAATTCAGCACTCGCGACTCGCTGTCAATATCGCCATTGCTATTTTTCTCATTTACCACCTGAGTAAATGTACTTGAAACATTGACAGCTATCATCTTCGAGAGGTTGGATATAGCCTGATTTGTAGCCTCTTCAAGAGTCTTGCACTTGTCATCGCTGTCGCCATAGTAGTACTCCCCCGAATTACGTATATGGTCCCAGTTCTGCGCAGCCACGACAGCGGGGAAAAGCAGCATAAGAAGCAGCAGGATATTTTTCATGTTTTGCATAGTGTTTTGAACAGTTGCAGCCATAAGCCGGTTAACAATAACAATTTCACAAAGTTAACGAATTTAATACAAATTACAAACAGGCAACAGAGAGAATGTTGCAAAACTGTTGCATTGCATTATATCCATTAAAGCAGAAAGAAGAGAAAAGTAACCCATTGCAAACAGACAAAAGGGCGAACATCAGGAGCACAAGAGAACCAGTCATTTATTGTTCATACTGAATCGGCAACATTCTGCCTGAGCCAAAAGAGATTTCCTTCTACTCGCATTGCGATTTTCCGATGCAATAAATTATTGTCTGTCAACAAGTGCAAATATAATCTATTTTTGACAAAGATGCGCTTCTTAATAAAAATCAGACAAGAAAAAGTGCATTTTTCGGCAAAGCCTATGACAAATTTGCTGCATTTTCCATTCACACAACCCGATAATTTTATCTACCTTATTGGAAAAGAGTTCTTTTTTTCACGTTTTTTGTCTATTTTTGCGTTTAAATGGGATAGTGCCAGCGCACTGCTTACAAGACAAACCATTCACTCATGGACAAAAACGAATTTGACGAGAACATCGAAGAGATGAATGCTGCCGGCGAGAATACCTTGCAGGAGGGCGAGGACGTAGCCGCAGAACATAGCGAGTACCGCCACGACAGCAACGACCCGATAACGCACAAGCTTACAGGAATGTACCAGAACTGGTTCCTGGACTACGCTTCGTATGTTATTCTGGAGCGTGCCGTGCCACACCTTTACGACGGATTGAAACCCGTGCAACGCCGCATACTTCACGCTATGCGCGAGCTTGACGACGGACGCTACAACAAGGTTGCGAACGTAGTGGGACACACCATGCAGTATCACCCTCACGGTGATGCGTCGATTGCCGGTGCATTGGTACAGATGGGACAGAAGGATTTCCTCATCGACTGCCAGGGCAACTGGGGCAACATACTCACCGGTGACTCGGCTGCCGCACCGCGATACATCGAGGCGCGCCTGTCGCACTTTGCACACGACGTGGTGTTCAACCCAAAGACAACCGAATGGAAGCTATCGTACGACGGCCGTAACAAGGAGCCTATAACCTTGCCGGTAAAGTTCCCTCTGCTGCTTGTCCATGGCGTTGAGGGCATTGCGGTGGGCCTTTCGTCAAAGATTCTGCCACACAACTTCAACGAGGTGTGCGATGCCGCTGTAGCCTATCTGAGAAAAGAGCCGTTCCAGCTGTTGCCCGACTTCCAGACCGGCGGCAGCATAGACGTGTCGCGCTATCACGACGGTGACCGTACCGGCCGTGTACGCATACGTGCGAAGATTTCGAAATCGGACGACAACAAGACTCTTACCATTACCGAAATACCGTTCGGAAAGACAACACCGCTTGTAATAGAATCGATACTCAAGGCTGTTGACAACGGCAAGATAAAGATACGCAAGGTCGATGACAACACATCGGACAAGGTAGAGATTCTCGTGCATCTTGCGCCGGGCGTGTCGAGCGACAAGACAATAGACGCGCTATACGCATTCACCGATTGCGAGATAAGCATCACTCCGTGCTGCTGCGTAATCGACAACCACACTCCGGTGTTCCTCACCGTGAGCGAGCTGCTGCGACGCTCGGTTGACAGCACAAAGGAGCTGCTGCGCCTTGAACTGCAGATACGTAAAGGCGAGCTGCTTGAACAGTTGCACTTCGCATCTCTGGAGAGCATCTTCATCGAGGAGCGCATATACAAGGACAAGGAGTTCGAGCAGGCACCCGACATGGACAGCGCGTTGGCACACATCGACAGTCGCCTTGAACCCTACAAGAAGGATTTCATACGTGAGATAACACGCGACGACCTGCTGCGCCTCATGGAGATAAAGATGGCACGCATACTGCGCTTCAACAAGGAGAAGGCCGAGGAGCTTATCGCACGCCTGAAGAGGGATATTGCCGACATCGACAAGCAACTCGCGCAAATGACTGCCGTTACAATAAAATGGTTCACGATGCTCAAGGAGAAGTACGGTGCGCGCTATCCGCGACAAACAGAGATACGCAACTTCGACACCATTGTTGCCGCGAAGGTAGTGGAGGCGAACCAGAAGCTGTACATAAACCGTGCAGAGGGCTTTATCGGAACATCGCTGAAGAAGGACGAGTTCGTGACGAACTGCTCCGATATGGACGATATCATACTCTTCTACAAGGACGGAAAGTACAAGATTGTCAAGGTGAGCGAAAAGCTCTTCGTAGGCAAGAACGTGATACATGTCGATGTGTTCAAGAAGAACGACAAACGTACAATATACAATGCTGTATATCGTGACGGCAAGAACGGAATACACTATATCAAGCGTTTTGCCGCGACCGGCATGACACGCGACCGCGAATACGACCTTACCCAAGGCACACCGGGCTCCAAAGTGGCATACTTCACCGCCAACCCCAACGGCGAGGCCGAGGTTATAAAGGTTCTCCTGAAGCCCAACCCGCGCTTGCGCAATGCAATAATAGAGAAGGACTTCAGCACCATTGCCATTAAGGGACGCCAGTCGATGGGCAACATACTCACCAAGAACGAGGTGATGAGGATAACGCTCAAGAAGCACGGCAGTTCTACATTGGGCGGAAGACAGGTTTGGTTTGACCGCGACATACTGCGCATAAACTTCGACAACCACGGAGAGTACCTCGGCGAGTTCCACAACGACGACAAGATTCTGGCTATAAGGAGCAACGGAGAGTTCTATCTGAGCCCTGTTGACCTCAACAACCACTACGAGGACGACCTGATGATAATAGAGAAGTTCGACCCTTCAAAGGTGTGGTCGGCAGCACTCTACGATGCTTCGCAGCAGGGATTCCCGTATATAAAGAGATTCACGCTCGAAGCCGGTGCGCGCAGGCAGAATTGCCTTGGCGATAGCAAAGACAACGAGCTGATATGGTTCTCCGAGACACCGTTCCCGCGCATACAGGTGATGTTCGGCGGCAACGACAACTTCCGCGAGCCACTGGTGATTGAGGTTGACGAGTTCATCGGCGTAAAGAGCTTCAAGGCACGAGGCAAACGGCTTACCACATTCGAGATTGATGAAATTATTGAGCTTGAACCGACAAAGTTCCCGCCGCCTCCCGAAATCCCGGAAATTCCCGAAGTAGAGATGAACGAGGAGGAAAACGACGAGCCCGAACAGCTTACACTATTTAACGAAGAATGAGACTTACCGGCAAGATAATGGCGGTTATTGCAATGATTGCAATGCCCCTGACAGCAGATGCACAGATTGCTGTCACCGACAGCATAATGCCCGAAAGAATAGTAGTGAAGAGCTCGCAGTACGGTATAACCTCGCTGAACAACCTCGACACATACCTTTCGGGGTACGATTTCAAGGGCATGGGACTCTACTACAGCCATGAGAACTTCCGCGATGCAAGAACCGGCAGCTACCGCTGGAAGTACCAGACTGTTTTCAGCGGTTCTCTCGGATATGCCGAGCTTGGCAACAACACGCAGATAGCCGGCCTTGCGACATACCAATGGAGCGGCTATCACCCGTTCACCGTAAACAGCAGGCTCAAGCTGCTTGCCGGAGTGCAGATTCAGCTTGAAGGAGGTGCACTCTACATTCCCAACAACGGCAATAATCCGGTATCGCTCAAACTGCGTACGGCACTTGCCGCAACAGGAATGGCAATATACCATTTTCCTGTAAAGGGCAAGGATTGGGTAGCACGCTACCAGATAGACATTCCGCTGGCCGGAGTGATGTTCGCACCGGAGTTCGGGCAGAGCTACTATGAGATATTCAACGAGAAGAAGAGCGACGGCACGGTTGCATTCTCCAACCCGTTCAACTGCCCATCATGGAAACACACCCTGTCGCTCGACATTCCCATACGCTACAAGAGACACAGCACTACCCTGCGCCTCTCGTACGTTGCCGACTTCTATCAGAGTGAAATCAACGACATACGATGCCATATCTACCGCCATGCCTTTACATTCGGTTTCGTGAAGACCATTCTTAAGGTAAAGGAGGAGAACAAGATAAAGGCATATTCACCTTACTAACGATTCCAGGCAATGAAAAAGGCTATCATATTTTTTGCTTCGGCACTGCTTTTGACCGGATGTATAAAAGAGGACAGTTTCAGCAACTCGCCCGAAGGAAACTTCGAGGCTCTATGGAGCATGATAGACGAACGGTACTGCTTCTTTCCACAGGCCGAAGAGGAGTTCGGGCTCAACTGGAACGCTGTCCACGACAAATACAAGCCAAAGGCCGAAGCATGCGAGAACGACGCACAGCTGTTCGATGTGCTTGGCGATATGCTGAACGAGCTGCGAGACGGCCATGTAAACCTCTCGTCGATATACGGCACGACCCAATACCGCGACTGGCATCAGGACTACCCTATGAACTTCAGCGATTCGATACAGCGCAACTACTTGGGCAACGGCTACAGGGTAACGAACGGAATAAAATACACATCCCTGCCCGACAGCATCGGATATGCCTACATAGGCAGCTTTGCAGGAGGCTTCAACAGCGACAACCTCACCATGATGCTGATGAACCTGAAGGAGAACAAGGGCCTGATACTCGACATCAGAAGCAACAGCGGAGGAATGCTTACAAGCGCAGAGAAACTGGCCGGCTCATTCACCGACAAAAGTGTACATTGCGGATATATGCAACACAAGACAGGAAAGGGACACAACGACTTCTCATCACCCGAAGCGATATACCTGGAACCTAACAAAGGAGCGATATGGCTACGCCCTACAGTGGTTCTCACAAACAGAGGCGTATATAGCTCGGCAAATTACTTTGTCATGCTCATGCAGGAACTGCCTCATGTAATAACATTGGGCGATGTAACCGGTGGCGGAAGCGGCCTGCCGTTCAACAGCACACTGCCCAACGGCTGGAACGTACGCTTCTCGGCATGCCCTATTCTCGATGCAAAGGGCAACCATACAGAGTTCGGCATTGAACCCGACTACCGCATTGACATAACCAGCGAGGACTGGAACAATGGCCGTGACACAATGATAGAGAAAGCCAAAGAGCTTATTTTTGCCTATTACGACAAAATATCGGAACAAGAGTAGCCGAAATTCAAAAAAAAGCACTACCTTTGCAAAGTCTTCAAAGGAAGACAAAACTAAGTTTTATCGCGCGTGTGGCGAAATTGGTAGACGCGCCAGACTTAGGATCTGGTGTTTTGCGACGTGTAGGTTCGAGTCCTATCACGCGCACGATGAGACAAAAGAGGAATTCTCAAAAAAAAGAGAGTTCCTCTTTTTTTTGAGAATCGACAATACTTGCAGCAATAGGTCGCAGGATGCGTGGCGTAGTCACGCCCTGCGGGTTGCGGTTGGCAAGTGTTGTCAATTACGGCAAACAAAATCGACAAAGCCGACAGCGGTTGGTCAAACGAAGGACGAGCGAAGCTCGTACCGTTTGGGCCGCGATAAGGCGGTGTTGTCAATTTTACTATCAAAATCGACAATGCGAGCAGCAAAAGGTCACGCGAAGCACCGCGCCAGTGGTGCCGCGTGGGTTGCGAAAAGCGAGTGTTGTCAATTTTACTATCAGAATCGACAATGCCGACAGCAGTTGGTCAAACGAAGGACGGGCGAAGCTCGTACCGTTTGGGCCGCGATAAGACGGCGTTGTCAATTTTCGGCAAACACACCCAAGAGGAGATTGGCATTTCCCTATCGGCATTGAATAACTATTTCAGCAAGTTGGAAGAGAGTGATGAACCCATATATAAAAACAAAAGAGACCGAGCCAAAATTACTTTTGACTCGGCCTCAAATGCTGTTTTGCTATTTGATACCATTACCAATCTTGTAAGACTCACCCTTTATAGCGTAAACAAGTAGCACAATCAGAGTTTTTATAGGTAATTGCTAAAAAGTGGTATTTTCATTTGCGGGTATTAAAAATAATACCTATATTCGCAGTAATAAAACTATATACAATATGCCTGAAATTTTTAGGTTTTACGGATTTTCATTTTTCTTTTATAGCAGAAAGCATGAGCCATTGCACATTCACGTAGAGGGGAACGGTGGTATGGCAAAGTTCGATTTAGTAGAAGATGAATTTGTGCTAAAAACAGTTTATAATATCAAAAGCAATGACCTTAAAAAGATTAAAGAGGTTATTGACTATAACAAGGACATTATAATTAAGCATTGGATTAAATATTTTGGAAAGGAGGATTAACGATATGAAGATAGTTAGAGTTTGGTTCGACAAGAATTATATATATGGAGCTGATGAGAGTGGCAAAGAGTATCGCCAATCCTTGCTATGGTATCCGCATTTGCTGTCTGCAAATGAAGAAGAACGTATGAAATACACTATTGGCCTTGATGGCATTCATTGGAGAGAACTTGACGAAGATATTAGTTTTGAGAGTTTTGAGTATGAAGATGCTGAACCAACACCTTTGCAAAAATTCTTCTTGACTCATAAGGAACTAAACATTGCAGAGTTTGCAAAACTTATAAATATAAATGCATCATTGCTGAGGAATTATATAAACGGTTTCAAGAAACCTTCAAAAGAGCGTGAAGAACAAATTTTGAAAGAGATACACAAGATTGGAGCTGGATATATGGAAGTTGTTTTTTAACATTGAGCAACAAAGCAGGGCTGTATATTATGAGCAAAAAGAATGAAATTTATGATGTAAGTGCCGAACTTGCAAGGGAATTTGGCGAGGTTGGTACTCAAAGTCGTGAAGAGGCTACGGCAAAGGCCTGGGAAGAATACAATGCACAGATATTGCTCGATGCTCGTAAGAACGCACGTTTGACATAGGCGGAACTTGCTGAGCGTATCGGTGCTGATAAGAGTTATATATCGCGCATTGAGCGAGGGATAACAGTTCCTACAGTTGCAACCCTTTACAGGATTGCAGCCGCAATGGGGCTGACTGTTGAGTTGAAACCTATTTGACGAGTAATTTTCAGAGGTCATCACAAACTTTCTTGAACGTCACCATACCATATCCCTCTGCTTTCAAGTAATGAACGAAATCTACGACTTCTAAGAAATTTTCTTTGAAATTGGCTGTGCCGACAGATTATCGCCACTGGCGTTGCCGTTCTTCCTTTTTTGTCGCTACTTTGAGGTAAACCTCGAATATAGACTGCACTCCTGTGAAATATCAAAGCGAGCTTTGCTAATCTCGCTCGTTTGTCGCTATCTTTGAGGTAAACCTCGAACATAGACTGCACTCGCTGTGAAATATCAAAGCAAGCTTTGCTAATCTCGCTCGTTTGTCGCTATCTTTGCGGTAGCAAACAGCCATAAAATAATGAAAAAGGATAACAGCACTGAGATTTTCCCTATAGTGGATGAGAAGGGCAACACCATCGGCTCCGCCACACGCGGTGAATGCCATAACGGCAGCAAGCTGCTGCATCCTGTAGTGCACCTTCATCTGTTCGACAAGGAGGGAAGGCTATATCTGCAGCAGAGGCCACTTTGGAAAGAGATTCAGCCCGGCAAGTGGGACACTGCTGTAGGCGGGCATGTCGATTATGGGGAGGATATTGAGACAGCCTTGATACGTGAGGCACGCGAAGAGATTGGTATAAGGGATTTCGAGCCGCAGTTCCTGATGAGATACCTCTTTGAGAGCGAACGCGAAAAGGAACTTGTATATGTATATTGCACCGTTCACGACGGAGAGATAAAGCCAAGCGACGAGCTTGACGGCGGAAGATTCTGGAGTATCAGAGAGATTGAGGATGCCAAAGGGAAAGAGGTACTTACACCAAACTTTGAACTGGAGTTCGGCATGTTGATGCGACTTCCAGGATTCCCCCCTGTACCAAATGACAAAAAATACTAAAAAATAACAATGGTTCTGCAAACTTTGATTTTATGTTTATCTTTGCAACCCGCTTCTGAAATGTAAACAACATTCCAGAGTATCCCGCCAAAACACAAATCGCAGAATTCACATACAGAAATGAAGAACAGTAAAATAACAAGAATTGCAATTATAGCTGTTGCAGTAATTGCAGTATTAGGCTTATCATTCTTTTTAGTGACAGCCAACAACAATGGAAACACCGGCAACGAAGTTACAGAGACTGACAGCATACCGCCGGCAGAGCCGATAATGAAGTATGGCTTGCCGATAGAGGATTTCATAGTTACATACGATACGCTGCAGACCGGAGAGACTCTGGCCGAGGTTCTCCATGGGTTCGGTTTTACGGCAAAGCAGGTCTTTGAGCTCACGCAGTGCCCCGATTCCATTTTCGATGCCCGACGATTGCGACCGGGACAGGCATGCGTACTGCTTAGGGACAAGGACAGCAGTGCACATTACTTCATATACGAGGAGAGCCCGAAGGCATACATCACCTTTGACCTGAAAGAAAACTATCGCGCCGCGAAGGAGCTGAAGCCTGTTGAGTGGCGCGAAGGAGAGGTTGCCGGCCGGGTGAACAGTTCGTTATGGCTGGCTATGGAAGAGAGCAATGCCGCACCGCAACTTGCCGTAATAATGTCGCAGATTTTCGGCTGGTCGATTGACTTCTTCGGCATTCAGAAGGGGGATGAATTCCGCCTCATATACAGCCGTGAGTATGTTGAAGACACTCCGTTGAACAACTACAGGATTGAGGCCGCATCCTTCACTACAAGCGACACGACAATATATGCGATTCCATTCACACAAGACGACGAGGAGTTGTTCTACAACACCAACGGAAACAGTCTCGAAGGCGCATTCCTTAAGGCTCCGCTCGATTTCTACCGTATATCATCCAAGTTCTCAAACAGCAGATTGCACCCGGTACTGAAAATATACCGTCCGCATCATGGAGTGGACTACGGTGCCCCCGTCGGCACTCCTGTATATGCCATAGGAAGCGGAAAGGTTATAAAGAAAGCATACCAGGGCAATGGTGCCGGCTATTATGTAAAGATACGCCACAACAGCACGTACGTAACAACATACATGCACCTCTCACGCTTTGCAAAGGGACTCAAGGAAGGGGATTTCGTAAAGCAGAAGCAGGTTATCGGTTATGTCGGTTCTACAGGCCTTTCTACCGGACCTCACCTCGACTTCCGCGTACATGAGAACGGCAAGCCAATCAACCCGTTGACAATAAAGTCACAGCCAAAGAAGCCTATCAGCCAGGAGAACAAGGCCGCATTCAACATTGTATGCGACTCTTTGGTAAAGAGACTTACATCGATTCCTATGGCTAATGCAAACGTTGAGGCCATAAACGAGATAGATAGTACAGAAGTCATTGAATAATGTGTCAAAGCAGACTGAATGTCAGCATCATAATGCAACGAGGGCTCGGCGATTGCCGAGCCCTCGTTGCATTATATAGTTGATGTTACCACTTGATGAACTTGTGTGTACGTACATCGCCGTTGCTCTTTATCACAAGCAGATATGAGCCCTTAGGTTGTCCTGCGAGCGATACCGATGCTGAGCCGTCCGAAGCAACAGCCTTGCCTACCTGTACACCTCCAAGATTGATGACTGTAACCTCGGCACCCTCAGCCGCACCTGAGCACACAACAGTCTTGGTCTCCACGTTATACTCTACCTTGCAGGCATCAGCACCGACTTTGCCTATACCGGTTTCTGCACCGTTTATAGTGCTTATGCGCAATTTATGAGATACAGGAGAAAAAGGACAGTAGTACTTGAACTCTGTGCCCGGGCCACAGCTTCCGTTGCCAAGGCCGCGCTGCATGTAGTCGAATGTTGCATACACTACATCGTCCTTCTTCAGATCCCACGGATGAAGTTCCGGTACAAGATATTGTCTCTGGTCGTAGTGTGACAATGAGAATGATACCTCACCCTCAGTCTCAATCTTTATTGTATTGCCGTTCTCAGGATTCCATATTGAAAGGTCGCGCATAGACATACGGTTTCCGTGTGACTGCGGGTGTGCATACATCTCGAACATGTCATCTACAGTTGTTGTATAACGGCCAAAGAATGAGCCGGTCTGACGGTCGATATAGTTCTCCCAAGGACCCTTTGCATAATACTCGACATTCTCATAACCTGCAGGGAAGATCATATCAAGACCTACACGGCGCAAAGCATTTGTATTGGGGCTGTAATCGACCTTCATATCTACGACACCGCTTGCATATACTGTATATGTAATGACATACGGGCACTTGCTATGCTGGGCATTAACAGTAACATTGCATGTCATTCCGTCACCTGAGAGTGCGCTGCTTACGGTTGCAGAATTTATCGATGCGCTATTGTCACCGAACACATGCTTGCCATAAGGGCTTTCGTTCTCAATCCAACGGATATTGCTATAGATTGGGAAGTCGCCAGGTTCAACTACCTGAACGCCATTGGCAATCCACTCTGTAACAAAGCCCTGTGCATTGAGTTTGAAGCTGATGTTGCCGTTGGTTACAGAAACTCCGTTGCTCTTGTTGACCGTGAGTGTCTCACTGCCTTGCGGAGCAGCGGCCAAAGATGTACGCTCCTGAATGACAAACTGCTCTGTTGCCATAGGATAACCGGCCTCGCACCATATTTCGGCATCGTTCTTGAGAAGCTCCACATTAATTGCATATTCCTTGCCGCCCTCCAGCTCTGCCGTAAAATTCAACGGAACCGATGCTGTAGCACCTGGAGCTACAGATGGCATTTCAGCAGTATTCTCCTCTACAACACTGCCGTCGCAAAGGAGTGTATAACGTAGAGTAAATCTATTAAGGTCGATGAAGTTGTACTTGTTCTTCACTGAAAGGTTGCCATTGCTGTAGGTAAACTTGACATTCTGATAAACCTTTTTTACCTCTGTAAGTTTTGCTGTCCATGCACGATCGGCAGTAATAATACCGTTGTTGCAGAAGTTACCCTGGTGAGGACCAGGATAGTCGTAGCCACTGGTATAGTGCGGGAAGCCGTTCTTCTCAAGCTCGCCTCTCTTTATCGCTTGCGGGTCGTAGATTGACTGATCGACCCAGTCCCAGATGCATCCGCCTATACCGTACTTGCTTCCCTCGATTATATCCCAATAATCCTGCAGGTTACCTACTGCATTACCCATGGCATGCGCATACTCGCAAAGGAAGAAAGGCTCGCCGCCGATACTGTTGTCACAATGGCTTTGTGTATAAGAGAGATTCGGATACATCTTTGAATCCATATCGGTATTGTTGGCTCTATTCTCGTTTGAATAGCCCTCATAATGGATTGGACGCGAATCCAGCGCACGTGTAGCCGAATATGTCGCATCGAAATTTACGCCAGTACCCGACTCGTTGCCAAGCGACCAAAAGACCACTGACGGGTGGTTACGGTCGCGATATACCATGCGTACTGTACGGTCAACATACTGAGCCATCCATGTAGGGTCGTTAGATATACTGTTGCTCTTCTTGTCGGTCCAGCTCTTGTGACACTCCACATCAGCCTCGTCCATAACATAAAGGCCATAGTAATCGAACATCGCATACATCTTGGCTTGACGCGGATAATGGCTTGTACGTACCGTGTTGATATTGGCCTGTTTCATTAACTCTACATCCTTGAGCATTGTAGGCACATCGATTGAACGGCCATAGAGAGGATGGGTATCCTGGTTGTTGACACCTTTGAAATATACGCGCTGGCCGTTGATAAGCACGACACCGTTCTTGATTTCAATGTGACGGAAACCGAACTTTGTTGAGAACACCATCTCCTCATTGCCGGCAGCATCTTTCTGGCGCACGAGTACAGTATAAAGATTAGGGGTCTCGGCTGTCCAGGCCTGCAAATCGCTGAGACCTTCGAACTGGATATTGCAGTTTGCGACTGTCACGCCTTCGGCAAACTCCACGCTTACACTCTTTGCCGCAACAACACTTCCGTCGGGTGCTATAAGCTCGGTCTCAATAGACTTGCTTGCAGCAACACCCGTACGGTTGTCAACCTCAAGGGCAACATTCATGCTGCCGCCGTTGTATGCGCTGTTGAGGGTGCTTGTAATGTAATGGTCACGAACGAATGTCTTAGGTGTGGCATAGAGATATACATCGCGATGCAAGCCGCTCATGTGGAACATATCCTGACCTTCGAGATATGAAGCATCGCTCCAACGGAATACCTGTACGCAAATATTGTTCTCACCCGTGCGCACGTGAGAACTGATTTCGAACTCATGATCGTTGTTGCCGCCCTGAGTGTATCCCACATAGCTGCCGTTAACCCAAACGAATGCTGCACTGTAAAGGCCGTCGAAATGCAGGAAGACATTCTTAGCATCCCAGCCCTCTGGCAAAGTGAATGTACGGCGGTATGAACCTACAGGATTGTCGCCTACACCCTCGACCTTATTGGCAACGTAAGGAGGATTGTTGAGGAATGCATACTCCACGTTCACATAGAGCGGAAGGTCATAACCTTTCATCTCCCAACAAGAAGGAACATCTATCTCGTCCCAAGATGAGACATCGGCATCATTGCCCCAGAATGCATCCTCACCAGGACGTACAGAAGGTTCGGAAACAAGATTGAATTTCCATGTACCGTTGAGCGAGAGGTAATCGGCCTTCTCTGGGGTAAGCCATGGAAGTTCGTAGTTCACATCCTCCTTCATGGATGCTGTAGATGTATATGGAATAAAGGTTGCATGGGCTGTCTCCTTGTTCTCCTCGAACATCTGCTGGTCCTCCCAATAATTGCCTTTCGGGCCGGTAACCATGGTAAAGAAGAACTTGCTGTTGTCACCGTCCTTGCTAGTAGTGGCAATGAGCCCGCTATCGCTGACTTTTACGTAATATTTCGTATTTTTAGATGTTGCTGTAAGATAGAAGCAGCCATCACCTGCATCCTCCAGAATCAGATTCTGATTTTCGTTATTGACATCCGTAGTATAAATAAGCGGTGTCTTGGCGCCATTGAGGTAGAGATCTATTGACTGATTGCAACTGTTCGAAGTCAACACCAGGCCGGACTTTCCATTAGAGACTCTCCAAGCCTGTGTTGCATCATCTGCAACATAGGATTTCATCTCTATAAGAGCCGCAAGTTCACCACTTGCCGGAGCTGTAATCACATTCTTCGTTGCGACATTGCTTATTACATAGCTCTTTCCAGCATATACCTTAGCCAAAGTAAACTGCTTGCCTGTATTGTGGAAAACGTAGAGTATATCCTCAGGAGCATACTCGGTCAACATCATCGGATATCCGTCACTTGACAACGCAAGGTACTGGTAGGGATTCGATGCATTTGCCATACGGTTATAACCGTCACCCGGAGCCACAATCTTGAAATGCTGGTTCGGGTTCGAAGGCTCATAGTTCCACTGAACAGGGTGACCGACACCGGGAGCCATATCAAGAGCCTTGCCTGATGTTGGATTCACAAAGGAGAAAACGCCATCGGTACCTGTCGGATACATTGCCCATTCTTGACCTGCACTTGAAGCATTGCCCGATGCAAAGATAATCCTTGCATCGTTGTTAACATTATCGCCATTAGAGAGAAACTTGCCATTTGCAAAGTTCTCTATACGATAGACCGTAACATTTTCCACGCTTGGCTTCAGTTCCTCGGCACTGACGGTTGTTGCCGACACACATGCGAGCAACGCAAGTGCCACAGCAAAAAGTTTTGGGATTCTTTTCATACAAAGTTATGTTTAAGTTAATTCTGTTCTGCACAATATAGCATATTCCGCAAAAATAATAATTTATTCTATTTAAGTATTATTTTATAGGAAAATGTATTGAAATCAGGGGAAACCGATTCTATTTTCTTTTAGGATTCTTGGGAAACCATCCTTTCTCCACACGTTTCTTCTGCGCGAACACCTCGCCTATGCTCCAGAATGAAGAGAATGCCACAACACCCAAAATTATCGACAGCACAAGGCTTGAAACCAGCAACGATGCCACTGATGCGGCAATACCAAGCAACAGAAAGAGCCACCAGCTCTTCACTCCAATATAGTACTCAGCCTTGATAACCAGCGGATGAAAAAGGCCTATTACCAGAAAAGTCACAAGCCCTATGATTATTCCAAAGTAATTCAGTTCCATAAACTTTTATTATATAAATCCATACAAAATTAATATCACACTATCTAAACGCAAAAAATATTTGTTGTTTTCGCTCCCTTCCTTTATTTTTGTGTCAACGATAATAAAAAACGCTACATATATGAAATTTACAGGAAACACACTCAACACGCTGCTAACGGCATCACTGATGCTCATTTCAACAGTTGCATCTGCACAAGAGGTTAAATACACACCGACACCGGAGAACCTGCAGTCGCGACAGGAATTCGCCGACAGCAAATTCGGAATTTTCATCCACTGGGGCATATACAGCATGTTCGCGCAAGGCGAATGGTATTTGCAGAACTTTCCGATAGACAAGGCTGAATACGCCAAGGCTGCCGACGCTTTCTACCCTCACCGTTTCGATGCCAAGGCATGGGTTTCTGCGATAAAGGATGCCGGAGCGAAGTATATATGCTTCACCAGCCGTCATCACGACAGTTTCTCTATGTGGGATACCGAACAGAGCGAATACAATATTGTCGATGCCACTCCGTTCGGGCGTGACGTGATAAAGGAACTTGCCGATGAATGCCACAAGCAGGGAATAAGGTTGCACTTTTACTATTCGCACTTGGATTGGGCACGTGACGAGTACCCTCTCGGACGTACCGGGCAGAAAGTTATCGGGCGCAACAGAAACAATGAGAATTGGCCGGCATACTATGAGTTCATGAACAAACAGCTGACAGAATTGCTCACCAAGTACGGAAAGATAGGAGCAATCTGGTTCGACGGCAAGTGGGACCGCGACCAGGACACTATACCTTTCAACTGGCAACTTAACGAGCAGTATGCGATGATACACCGCTTACAACCTGCATGCCTCATCGGAAACAACCACCATGAGTCACCGTTCCCCGGTGAGGATATACAGATATTCGAACGCGACCTGCCAGGAGAGAACAAGGCCGGACTGAGCGGACAGGAAATAAGCCGCTTGCCACTTGAGACCTGCCAGACCATGAACGGGATGTGGGGCTACAAGCTTGTTGACCAGAACTACAAGAGTACAGAAACACTGCTGAGATTGCTTATCAGCACTTCGGGAAAAGGTGCGAACCTCTTACTGAATGTAGGCCCTCAGCCCAACGGTGAGATTCCAGCAGCAGCACTTGAACGCATGAAGGAGATGGGAGAATGGCTCCGTGCCAACGGCGAGACCGTATATGGAACGACAGCCGGTGACATTCCTGCTCAGGAGTGGGGCGTTACAACACGTAAGGGTGACCGTTTGTTCGTTCACATATTCAACCTCGACAAGCAGGAGTTGCTTTTGCCATTGGGATGCAAAGTTAAGAAGGCTTTCACCTATGCCGACAAGAAGACCATAAAGACAAAGAAGACAAAGGAGGGCGTAGTGCTGATGCTGAACGAGGTACCGAGCGGCACCGACTACATAGTAGAGCTTATTACTAAGTAATAATGAACTAACCCCTTACAGTTTTCACATTTCAGCTTTCAGTTTAATATTATGGCAATACTTGAAATATGTGCCGGAAGCGTTGAGAGCGCAATTGCCGCACGCGACGGAGGTGCCGCACGAATAGAACTGTGCGCTGCACTTGAGATAGGCGGAACGACACCGTCGGCGGGCCTTATAGCAGAGGTGCGCAAGATTGAAGGAATTGTGCTGAACGTGATTATACGCCCTCGTGGAGGAGACTTCCTGCACAATGAACACGAAGCCGCCTGCATGGAACAGGACATACGCACATGCAGGCAACTGGGTGCTGACGGTGTAGTGATTGGGGCATTGACTGCTGAAGGAGATATCGACACCGCACTCTGCAAGAGGCTTATTGATGCAGCCGACGGCATGAGCATTACATTCCACCGCGCATTCGACATGTGCCGCGACCCGAAGAGAGCCCTTGAAGAACTTATAGCAATAGGTTGCGACAGGGTCTTGACATCGGGGCAGGCAGCAACTGCTGAGGCCGGATTACCGCTACTGAAAGAGCTTGTACAACAGGCTGCCGGCCGCATATCGATAATGCCCGGATGCGGCGTAAACAGCGGAAATGCAGCACGGATTCTGCAAGCGACAGGAGCTGTTGAGATACATGCATCGGCACGCAAGAGTGTAGGCAGTGGCATGCTGTTCCGCCATAGCGGAGTGAGCATGGGAACACCAGGAAGTGATGAATATGAACGCAAGGAAACCGATGTAGATGAGGTAAAACTTATAGTAAGAAGCATATCATGAGAGAACTGAAAGAACGTATCCTCAAGGACGGATGCTGCCTTGAAGGCGGAATACTGAAAGTTGACAGTTTCATAAACCATCAGATGGATGCCGGGCTCATGATGAGAATGGCCGAAGAGTTTGTGAGACGTTTCAAAGGAACGGAAATCGACAAGGTTGTCACAGTTGAGGCAAGCGGCATTGCTCCGGCCGTAATGGTTGCATATCTGCTCGACGTTCCGGCAGTATTTGCAAAGAAGAAAGTTCCCAGCACAATGAGCGGCATTCTCAAGAGCGAGGTATTCTCGTTCACTAAAAGCCGTTCCTACAATATATGCATTAGCGACAAGTACCTGACAAAAGGCGAGAAGTGCCTCTTTATTGACGACTTTCTCGCAAACGGAAATGCGGCGGCAGGAATACTCGACCTTGCATCGCAGGCAGGAGCAGAAATAACCGGAATGGGATTCCTGATAGAGAAATCGTTCCAACGCGGTGGCGAGATGCTGCGCAGCAAGGGAATACATGTAGAATCCCTTGCCATAATCGAAAGCCTCGACAACTGCGAGATAAGGTTCAATGAGTAAAGCGAAAAGAATCTTAAAGGAGATTAAAGGATTTTAAGGATACCCCTATGTATAATCCACCGTTCCCCTGGTGCTGGGGAACGGTGGATTATATATGACTGCACCATGCTGCGTGCGACCTCTTGCTGTTGGTGCTGTCGAGCTAATCAAGCAACTTGCACTATTCGGCAAGTTGCTTGATTACCTTTACCAACTGCTCACCTAACCCTATCGAGTAGCCTTGTGACACGAACACCACACGGTTGAAAGTGTCGGCAACAAGGATAAGCGGACGGTTCGGGTTCACCAGTTTCATATTGGCAACAATCTCGTTATATATCTTGTCGTTGATATCTGTACCCCACACTACTGTAGAGGGAAGGTCCGGGAAGTCGTTCACAAAACGCGATGCTTCGTCCTTGTCGCGGAAAAGGAGAACTATCTTCTGCCCCCACTTCTCGAAATCATCCTTATAGGGCATTACATCGCGCAGGAAATGGTTTGTAGGCTCACTGCCTGGAGCAATTACAGCAATTATATAATAGCCTCTGCCTGTTGCCGACAACAATGAACGTTCGCGGTTCTCTGCTGTATCGTAGAAAAGATTCTCGCTATTGAAGTCACCTATCACCTGCAGCCTTTCACTGCTTTCGCGCTGTACGTACTGCAGTTCAAGAGTTTCGTTCTCATTTATTGTAAAGAAGTTCAGGTGTGCAAGTACTCCGCCATCGGCCATACGGGTACCGCTCATCATAAAGTAGTCTCCGGCATCGAGAGGTGTACCGTTGCTGAAGTCCTTCTTGAGCGTAGTAGCCTCTTCGGGATAGTTGAGTAGCTGCAGACGTCCGTCAACAATCTTGGATATTGAGAAATGTGAATAATACTTAGGATCGTCTATGAAACGTGTGGGGAGATAGGATGCTTTAACTGTGCCCTGAGGTGCATTGCCGTTCTCCGAAACGCCGAAGTTGACATCAATCCACCTGTTGCCCATCATATACTGCACCTTGCCTGTCACCTCGTCTATGCGTGAAGGAATCCCCAATGAACGTGCCGATGCTACAAAGAAGATGTCGCGTGAGTGCGGGTCGGCAACACGAATATCCCACACACCTTTCGGAGACATGCACAAGGCAAGAGGATTCCACTCGCCATCGACCTTGATGTTCTTGTTGCACCAATCGACCCAACGCTGAGGGTCGCCTGCAAAGAATTCCCTTTCCGATTGAGAGAAACAGCCTCTGAAGAACTCTTTGTAAGGAGTAATCATCTCATTGCTTACACGCGGATTGAGTATGTAGCGGCGATACACCTCATCGAAGCTGCCGTTCCGCACAGTATGCTTCAAGTGGTCGCGCAGGACTTCGATTCTTACATCGCGCAGGTCCTTGTCCGAGATGACAGAGAGCAGATAGAATGCCAATGCCTGCTCACTTGTTGGAGTCTCATCAAAGAATTTCTTTATTACAGCATGATTTCCACGTGATTTCACGAAAAGTTCTGCAACATCACCGGCTCTGTCACCGAAGCCCAGGTCGAGAGCATACTGCTTTGCTGCATCACGTGTCATGAATGTTGACACATAGGCATTGCGCAATGAATCCTCATAGGCAAAACGGCGCACATTCTCCGCAGCCTGTTCCTCGCTCACGAACGGTACTGTATTACGCTCTTTCGGAGGAGTGATGTTCATTTCCAATGTCGCATTGTAGCCTTGCGACTTGTCTATTGCAACTGTAACATCCTTATCCTTGCCTGCAGTAAACTTCGCAAAGCCGAACTTTCCGTCCTTTGAGGCCCAGGCAACCATATCGCCGTGTCCAGTGGTTATCGATGTGAGGCCTTGCTCGTCAGTAACCTTGCTTGCAGCTGTAAAGAATTCGGCATAATTGTATATCTTGAACTCTACGGTAGCCTGGAGTGGATTGCCTTCGGCATCGGTAACACGGACAGCAGTCTTTGCTACAGGAGCATAGTTGGATGTGACATTTATCTCAGTATAGCAGGGAGTTACGCTCAGAACCTCTTCCGGCCCGTCGTATTTGCCGAAAGCCTTTGTGTGCATGAGCATTCCACGCGATGCGGGAGCATTGAACCAGGCAAGGTCAAGTACCGGTTCCGGCTCACAAGCACCAAGGAAGTGCCATTTGCCGTCAATCCAGGCTTCTACCCATGCATGGTTATTGTCGGTATGTGCCCAACGTGGAGTATATACCTGGCGTGCAGGGATTCCGACAGAGCGTAGAGCAGCAACCGTAAATGTAGATTCCTCGCCGCAACGGCCGTATGCGGTGCGGACAGTGGCAAGAGGTGCGCTTGTACGTATATCGCTCGGTGTATATGTTACTTTCTCGTGACACCAATGGTTGACCTCAAGCACTGCGTCACGCATAGAGAGGTCCTTTACCCTGCTGCGCAGTTCGTTATAGAATACAGAACGGCTGTCGTCCATATCTTCGTTGTTCACACGCACCGGCAACACGAAGTGATAGAACTCCCTTGCAGGCACTTTCTTGCCCCATGGCATTTCATTCCGCGCCATAAGGGCATAATCGACATTCTTCAGATGGAACTCTGCCGGGTAATCGACAATGTCGGGCAACGGCATGTAGGCATAAAGGAACTGCATAGCATGTTTCCTTTCGCCGCTGAGATTGTCTATTGACGCAAAATAGCGTTCGTCACCGACAGCCTTGCGGCGTGCTTCAAAATCAACTTCGGAGCAGTCGTTCTTTTTCTGGTTTCTCTGCGCAGGCAAGAACGATACAGACAGCATTGCTGCCATAAAGAGTGTGATGTATTTTTTCATAAAAAAGTATTTTCCAGCCGTAAATATAATCATAAATTGCATTGAGCCGGCACAAAAGAGGCGAAGAATGAACCGAAACTGCAAAAACAGTTCATTTTAGGCACTGCAAACTATACTATCAAATATATTTTGTATATTTGCAGATTATTGGCAAAACAAGGAACGTGACTGGAAACAATGGCAAAATAATCAAGGTTAAGACCTTGCTGGCTTGGCTATGGTACAACTCGAAAGGAGCACGCAAGCAGGCAGCAGCAAACACCGCATTGGGCTTGGCCGATGTCGTGTGCCAGCTCCTTTGGGTGCTTGCCTGCAAACACGCGATTGACATTGCCACAGGCGTAGCTGAAGGCTCTCTTCTTTACACAGGAGCAGTAATCGGAGCACTCATGCTTGCGGAAATAGCCTCAAGGGCCGGCAGCCGTTGGATACACGCTGTTGTAGGGAACAAGGTACGCAACAGGATGAGGCTGAAGATATTCTCACGCCTCCTGAGATGCGAATGGCTTCATTTGCAGAAGCACCATACAGGCGACCTTGTCAACCGCCTCGAAGGTGATGTCAACGGCATTACGGCACTGATTACAGAGACTGTTCCGGCTGTAATAGTAGTAACAGCACAATTGGCTGCATCTTTTTTCATTCTTTTCGCAATGAGCCCCATGCTGGCCGTATCTGTTTTGATAACACTGCCTGTATGCATCGTCGTAAGCCAGTTCTATGTACGCAGGATGAGAGGGCTTAACCGTGATGTCAGAAACAGTGACAGCCAGATACAATCGGTGCTTCAGGAGAGCCTGCAACACAAGGAACTCATTAAGGCTCTGGAGCAGAACAAATCGACTGAGAAGCAGCTTTCGGACTTGCAGAGACAACTTCACACGCAGGTTGCCGACCGCACAAAGTTCTCTCTGGGGGCATTCACATTCATACAGTTAGGATTTGCTGCCGGTTACCTGATTGCATTCATGTGGGGAGTGGCTAATCTGCGTGACGGCATTATAACCTATGGTGCAATGGCTGCATACCTTCAGCTTGTAGGCTTGATACAGAGACCGACAATGGACCTCAGCAAATACATACCTGGCATTGTTTCATCACTGACAGCAGCAGAAAGGCTATATGAACTTGAGGACATGCCTTTGGAGCACGAAGGCGATTCCTTGATTCTCGAAGGAACGGCTGGAGTAAGATTCAAGAATGTATGTTTCAGGTACGACGACAAGAGCAGGAGCATACTCGACAACTTCAGTTTCGATTTCACGCCCAACAGCAGCACCGCTATTGTCGGCGAGACAGGAGCAGGAAAGACCACTCTCATACGCCTTCTGGTTGCCCTCATAAGCCCGCAGAGCGGATGTATAGAGATATACAACGGAAAAGAACAGCATATTTCATCGACATTGACAAGAGGCAACTTCGTTTATATACCGCAAGGGAACAGCCTCATCAGCGGAACCATAAAGGACAACCTCCTCATGGGCAACCCGGAGGCAACGGAAGAGGAGATGATGGAAGCACTTCATATAGCATGCGCCGATTATGTAATGGAGCTGCCCGAAGGCATTGAAAGCAAGGTAACGGAGAGAGGCGGCGGATTGAGCGAGGGACAGGCCCAGCGCATTGCCGTAGCCCGTTCGATACTAAGGCCGGGCAGCATTCTGATACTTGACGAAATAACCTCGGCACTTGACGAAGAGACAGAAAGGGAGATGCTGCGCAGGCTTACACAGAACCAGATAGGCAAGACGCTTATATTCGTAACGCACCGGCCTGCAATAATGGAATACTGCAATCAGGTATTGAGAATTGAAAAATAACGACAGGGATAAAGAACGGCTTAAAGATTGATGCGATACAATAAAACAGCACTTTTGCCGTTCTGTAAAAGATAAAACAGACAGAAACTTAGACTATGATAGAATATCTTAAGGGAGAAATTGCAGAACTGACACCTGCAACAGCCATAATAGAGTGTTGCGGGGTCGGTTATGAAGCAAATATCACCTTGAACACATACAGCGCACTGCAAGGCAAAAAAGATACCAGACTCTACATCTACGAAGTGATACGCGAGGATGCCCACTTGCTTTACGGCTTCAGCAACAAACAGGAGCGGGAGCTGTTCCTGCAGCTCATTTCGGTATCAGGCATAGGCGGCAACACTGCACGCACTATACTTTCGGCTTTCACGGTCAACGAACTGTGCGAGGCAATAGCAACCGGGAACGAGGTTGCAATCAAGAGCGTCAAGGGTATCGGGCTCAAGACTGCGCAAAGGCTAATCGTTGACCTTAAAGACAAGATTAAAGGCATTGGAAGCAGTTCCGGGACTGCAGTTCTTCCTGCAACTGCCGACAATGATGTAATGGAAGGAGCCGTTGCAGCACTTGTCATGCTCGGATTCCCGTCAACCGCAGCGAACAAGGCCGTACAGTCGATAATGAAGAGCGAGCCGGGAATGACTATTGAACAGGTAATAAAACAGGCTTTGAAACTGCTTTAAGAGAACAATAAGGGGATTTGATGAAAAAACACGCATTCATATTGCTTTTGGCAACACTCTTCGCAAGTATGGGGATATTTGCGCAGAGCAATTCGCGTGTTGACTCACTACGCCAGGCTATAAGGAACAGGAACAAGGCCAGGCTCGAAAAGACATATGGCAGCGATACGGTAAAGGCCCGCTACCCAATCTCGGACATATCGCCGACCACTGTTGACGATATGGAACATCATTCGCTCGACCTGCGCACTCCGCAAAACATTGTTACAGATACAATCTACAACGACAAGGATAGCACATATTCTTTAGTCACAAGGCTGGGCAAGAGAAGTATGCTGGGAGCTCCGATACTGCTCACCCCCGAAGAGTTCTCGAAATGGGAACATCGCGGCTCCATGCAGCGGTACTTCCGCCAAAAGAACTATGAGGAGTGGGTAAGTTCAAAAGAGAAGGGCAAGTTCGACTTCACCGACATGCATTTTGACATTGGACCGGCAGAAAAGATATTCGGCCCTGGCGGTGTAAGAATCAAGACACAGGGTAGCGCAGAAATAAAGATCGGCTACTCAATACAGACTATTGACAATCCTTCGCTTCCTGCCAGAAGCCGCAAGACAAACAGTTTCGACTTCGGAGAGAAGATTAACCTCAATGTACGAGGAAGCGTCGGAGACAAGATGAACATGGACTTCAATTACAACACTGAGGCCACATTCAGCTACGACGCACAAAAAATCAACCTTAAGTACGAAGGCAAAGAGGATGAGGTAATCAAGCTCATCGAGGCTGGAAACGTAACCTTCCCGACCAACTCCAGCCTTATCAAAGGTGCATCATCTCTGTTCGGTATAAGAGCCGATCTTCAGTTCGGCAAACTTACGCTGCAGACCGTTGTCTCACAAAAGACTTCGAATACAACAGTTGTGAGCTCAAAAGGCGGAACACAATTGAACACATTCGAAATTGAGGTAACCAACTATGAGGAGAACAAGCACTTCTTCCTGGCCCATTACTTCCGCGACAACTACGACCGTTCCATGTCGCAGTTGCCGTCAATCCTGTCGGGAGTGAGCATCAACCGCATTGAGGTATGGATAACAAACAAGACAAGCGACTACAACAATCCGAGGAACATTGTAGCGTTTACCGATATGGCGGAAGGAACACGTATCAGCAACCCGCTATGGACGCCTGCCGGAGGCAGTGCATTGCCATCGAACAATTCAAACAGCCTTTATACACAGTTGAATACAGGCTATTCGGCAATACGCGACATCGACCAGGTGAATACTGTCCTCGGAGGCATTGCAGGAATAAGCGGAGGCATTGACTACGAAAAGCTGTCAAATGCCAGACTGCTATCCTCTTCAGAATATACTCTGAACAGGGAGCTCGGTTTCATTTCGCTCAGGACGGCATTAAGGGCCGATGAAGTTCTTGCCGTCGCGTACGAATACACGTACGGCGGACAGACATATCAGGTCGGCGAGTTTTCAAGTGACGTAAAGGACTCAAAGACAACCATGTTCGTAAAGCTTATCAAGCCGAACGCATGCTCGCCGAAAAACGGTTGCTGGGACCTCATGATGAAGAACGTATATGCACTGGGAACCAGAAGTCTGCAAAGCACTGACTTCAAGCTCGATGTATATTATGCAAGCGACAGCTTGGGAACAAACATCACATACCTCCCGGAGCAGATGCTTAAAAGCAAGCCGCTCATACAGATGCTCGGCCTTGACCGTCTTGACAGCAACAACAGCAAGGAGAACCCTAACGGCATTTTCGACTTCATTCCCGGATATACTGTCGATACTTCTACCGGAAGGATATTCTTCCCGTCTGTAGAACCGTTCGGAAGTTACCTGAAAGGGAAGATAAACAATGACGCACTGGCTGAAAAGTATATATTCCAGGAACTGTACGACTCAACGAAGACCGTTGCCAAGCAATTGGCCGAGAAAGACAAGTTCTACCTGATTGGAGAATATACAGGTTCGGCAGCAAATGTAATACAGACAGGTTCTACAAACATTCCGCGTGGGTCGGTAGTCGTCACTGCCGGAGGTGTCACTCTCATTGAGAATACCGACTATCAGGTCGATTACTCAACCGGTACCATTACCATTCTCAACCAAAGCATTATAGATGCCGGAACAAATGTACAGGTATCATTGGAGAGCAACACCCTATTCAACATGCAGCGAAAGACATTCTTGGGATTGAACTGGATGTACGACTATTCGGAGAATCTCAAGTTCGGAGGTACTTTCATGTCGCTTACCGAGAAGCCTATGACCACAAAGGTCGATATGGGCTCAGAGCCTCTGCGCAACTTCCTTTGGGGATTCAACCTTAGCTGGAAAAAGCAGAGCCAATGGCTTACGAACATGATAGACAGGCTTCCGTTCATCAGCTGCACAGAACCATCCTCGATAAGCCTTTCGGCCGAGTTCGCAAAGTTGCAGGCCGGAACATCGGGGGAGGTACAGAGCGAAGCGTCATACATCGACGATTTTGAAAGCACAGAAAATGGAATAGATATAAAGTCGGCATCGAGTTGGATGCTCTCTTCACTGCCCAGCAGCATGCCGTACAGCAACCTGACGAACGATATACGTACCGGATACGACCGTGCTCATATAAGCTGGTACACCATTGACCCGCTCTTTACAAGGCGCAGTTCGTCACTTACCCCGGCACATATAAAGAGCGATATAGAACAACTCTCGAACCACTATGTACGTGAGGTCTATGAGAGAGAGCTCTACCCCAACAAGGAATCGACATACGGCGAGTCTTCGACATTGTCGCTGTTCAATGTCACATACTACCCTAACGAGCGAGGCCCGTACAACCTCGATACCGACCTTGATTTCGACGGCAAGCTCAACAACCCGGCAAAGCGTTGGGGCGGTATTACACGCCAGCTATCGACAACCGATTTCGAGGCTGCCAATATACAGTATCTGGAATTCTGGATGCTTGACCCGTTCATTTACGACCAGACAGGCATGGGCGGCGAGCTTTACTTTAACCTCGGTGAAGTATCGGAAGATGTATTGAAAGACGGAAAGAAGTTCTATGAGAACGGATTGCCGGCAACAGGAAACAACTACGGTTCGGAAGAGACAGCATGGGGCCGCATACCTACAACGACAAGCCTTGTCTATGCATTCGACAACAATGCCGGTACACGCGAACAGCAGGACCTCGGATACAATGGCCTCAGCAGCGAAGAGGAGGCCAATTTCCCGGCATATAAGGATTACCTCTCTGCGATTCAGGGAAGAGTGCGTCAGGAGGTATATGACAGCATTCTTGCCGACCCTGCAGGTGACAAGTACCACTACTTCCGCGGAAGCGACTATGATGCTGCAGAGAAGAGCATCATAGAACGTTACAAGTACTTCAACAACACCGAAGGCAACTCACCGAGTTCATCGGGAGAGAGCTTCAGCAGTGCTGCAAAGACTACACCGGATGTCGAGGACGCGAACCAGGACTTCACCATGGACGAGTATGAGAACTATTTCCAGTACCGCATATCACTTAAACCGGAGGAAATGCAGGTAGGCACGAACTACATAACGGACAAACGCCAGGTAACGACAAAGCTGCGCAACGGAAATACAGAGAGCGTTACATGGTACAAGTTCCGTATTCCTATAGACGAGTACGAGAAAGCCGTCGGTTCTATCCGCGACTTCACATCCATACGTTTCATACGTATGTACATGACACAGTTCAAGAAGCCGATAACACTGCGTTTTGCAACAATGCAGTTCATACGCGGAGACTGGAGAACATACCAGCAGCCTATTGCTTCGAAGAACAATACGGCACCGACCATTTCGGGCGACTTCACAATGTCGGCAATAAGCATTGAAGAGCATGGCGACAGAAAGCCTGTAAACTATGTATTGCCTCCAGGCATCACACGCGTCGTTGACCCAAGCCAGCCACAGCTGAGACAAGACAACGAGCAAGCTTTGTCACTTAATGTAAACAACCTGGGAAGCAAGGAGTCGCGTGCTGTCTATAAGAAGAGCAACCTTGACATACGCCAATATGAGAGAATACAGCTCTTCGTGCATGCCGAGGCATTAGAGGTTGATGCTACCCAGCTATCGAGCAACGACGTATCGCTGTTCGTACGTTTGGGCTCAGACTACAAGAGCAACTACTATGAGTATGAGGTGCCTTTGACAATCACCCCCCACGGCTCGTACGACGGCAACAGTGCTGCCGCAGCTACCATTGTATGGCCACAGGAGAACATGATTGACATACCTTTGAGCAAACTTACAGGCATAAAGGTAAAACGCAACACACTACGCAACAACAATGCCGAAGGCGTAACCAACACAACCATATACAGCGAGTACGACGAGGATGAGCCCAAGAATAGGATAAGTGTTGTCGGAAGCCCCTCACTCGGACAGATAAAGGTGATGATGATTGGTGTACGCAACAACACTGCATACAACAAGTCGGCAATCGTCTGGGTCAACGAGATGCGCCTTTTGGGTTTCAACAACAAGAGCGGTTGGGCCGCACAAGGCAACCTTAATGTAAAGCTGAGCGATATCGGTACATTCGTGGCACAAGGCCGAATAGAGACTGCCGGATTCGGTGGCATCGAAGACAAGCTGGCATCGCGTCGTACCGACGACTATTACCGTTATTCATTGACAGGTACTATGGATTTCGGACGCCTGCTGCCGCCATCATTCAAGGTATCGCTTCCGGTATATTACTCATATACAAAGGAGGTGACATCGCCGCTGTACAGTCCGTTCGACTCGGATTTGCTTCTTGACGATGTTCTCGATTCATATTCAGGAATGAGCAGAGACTCTCTCAAGAACATTGCGGAGGTACGTTCCGTATCGCGCAACTTCAGCATAAGCAATGCAAGGATAAACATTGCAAGCAAGACACCTATGCCATACGACCCGGCAAACTTCTCGTTCAGCTATTCGCGTTCAACCACAAACAATAGCGGAAGCACCATTGCATGGGAAAACAAGCTCAACTGGAAGGCTTCAATAAGCTACAACTATGCTAGCCCGCTGAAGACAATAAAGCCGTTCGAAAAGATGAAGAGCAAGTCAAAATGGGCAAAGATTCTTAAGGATTGGGGCTTCAACCCTCTGCCGCAGTCATTGGCTATAAACACCGACATGACAAGAAACTATCATGAGGTACAGCGTCGCGACATCAATGCCATAGCGAACGGGGATGAAATACCTCTTACATTCTCCCAACAGTTCTACTGGAACCGCTCGCTCGCAATCAAGTGGGACCCGACGACTAACCTCAGGATGAGCCTCAATACCGGAACGAACGCCGAAATCGAAGAGCCGTTCCTGCCGGTAAACAAGGACAAATTCCCGAATGAGTATGCCATTTGGAAAGATTCTGTAAAACGCAGCATAAAGGAATTCGGACGCCCGTTAAGCTACCAGCAGAGCTTCAACGCATCCTATTCGTTGCCGTTGAACAAGTTGCCCATATTCGAATGGCTTACAACAGATATAGACTACTCTGCCACATACAACTGGCAAAGAGGAAACAAGATAGGCAATGTCAATCTTGGAAACAATATCTCGAACAAGCGCAACATCTCAATAAAAGGAACATTCAACCTTGAGAAGTTCTACAATCTCTTCCCGTACCTCGAAGAGACGAACAAGCGGTTTGCAAACAGCAACAAGAAAAAGAGCACAAAGCCTGTAAAGAAACCGAAAGTAAAGAAGCCGAAGCCATTCACTAAGGAGATAAAGTTGCAGACAGACACTACGGTTACGCTTGCACACAACCTCAAGAACAAGAAACTTGAGATAACTGCACGCACTAAGAAAGGCGAGATATACAAACTGAAGTACAAGGTAATTGACGAGAACAATATCCTCATCAAGAACCAGGATACCATCAGTGTGAAGATTACCGTAACACCAAAGATAAAGGATAATGAGAGAAGCAACTTCGCCAAGATGATGCAGTATCCTGTAAGGGCGCTGATGATGGTACGCAACATCTCATTCACCTACACCAATGCCTATGCAATGAACCTGCCGGGATTCCTCCCAGAGGCCGGTGACATCTTCGGACAGAACAAGGTCAACGGAATATATGCACCTGGACTGGACTTTGCATTCGGACTCACAGGAGACAGTTTCCTTAAAAAGGCTCACCGCAACAGCTGGCTGCTGAAGAACGACAGTATTGCAGCACAGGCAACAACAACAGCGGCAGAGGACTTGCAGATACGAATGACACTTGAGCCTTTCAGGGATTTCAAGATAGACCTTAATGCAAGCTGGACACGCAACAAGAGCAAGACAATACAGTTTATGCACGAGGGCATGCCAACCAGCGAGTCGGGAGGCTTCTCCATGACAACAATAACATTGGGAAATGCATTCGGTGGAGCTGGCAACGCCGACAACAATTATCAGTCGGATGTGTTTGATGATTTTGTGGGCAAGCTGGAAACATACCGCACAAAGTTGGAGAACACCTATGCAGGAACAAAATATCCGGCATCAAGCAACCTTGCAGGACAGATGTATGACCCTGCAAACGGTGCTGTTGACAAATACTCGGCCGACGTGATGATTCCGGCATTCCTGGATGCATATACAGGAGCTGCTGGAAGCGAAATATTCCCAAGCATGCTGAGAATGCTTCCGAACTGGAAAATCAGATATTCCGGACTCTCAAAACTGCCGTTCTTCAAGAAATATTTCAAGAGCGTAAACATTGAGCATGGCTACAAGAGCGTGTATGCGGTAGGCTCATACAGCACATTCGCCACTTACATGGAGTACAGCAAGGGCATCGGTTTCGTCAACAATACAACGACAGGCATGCCGATACCAAGCAGCAGATACAACATCGGTACGGTTTCGATAAACGAGAGTTTCTCACCGCTTATCGGTATCGATGTCACGACAAACAACAACCTCACCATCGGCGCAAAGTACATACAGACACGCATACTCAACCTAAGCCTTACCGCAATACAGATGGTTGAGACATACAGCAGTGAGGTAGCATTCAATATCGGTTACAAGATATTGAACTTCAAGTTGTTCGACTGGGGCAGAAAGGCCAATAAGAGAAAGCAGGAGAGTAAGAAAGGAAACGACATAAACATACGTGCCGACTTCTCGTTCAAGAACACTTCGGCACTATGCCGCAGCATAGACAAGGGAACCACCCAGGCGACAAGCGGAAACAAGTCGTTCAACTATTCGCTTACCGCCGACTATGCCTACAGCAAGACAATTACATTCAGCCTCTACTTTGACAGGCAGAAGACAATACCACTCATATCGTCAAGCTCGTACCCGACAACTACTACCGACTTTGGCGTAAGCATGAAATTCTCATTAGCAAGATAATATTTGTATTATGATAAAGAAACTGATTGTTATACTTCTTGTACTTGTACCAGCATGCATGCTGGGCAACAACCGCATAATAATATCGAAACAGCTGATGCAGCTTTATGTTGTAAACGAAGCGCAGGACACCATATTCCAATGCCCTATAGCGTGCGGAATGTACTACGGCAACAAGACACGTGCCGGAGACCACAAGACTCCGGAGGGAACATTCAAGATAAAGATAATGTACGATGCCACAACATGGAAGTACGATTTCAAGGACGGTAAGGGACCACGTGTGGGTGCATACGGGCCATACTTCTTCAGGCTTAATGTTCCAGGATTCAACGACATTGGAATACACGGAACCATATTCCCGGAATCGATAGGCACACGCAGCAGCCGCGGATGCATCAGGCTGAAAAATGAGGATATAAAGAAGCTCTACCCTCTTTGCCGTACAGGCATGACAGTGGTGATTGAACCGGATAAAGAACAGTAGAACGGTATCTGTAAAAGACAAAGCAAGGCGGCCAAATCTTTTGGCCGCCTTGCTTTGTACCTCAGTCGGGAATCGAACCCGAATCTAATCTTTAGGAGAGATTTATTCTATCCATTGAACTACTAAGGCAAACACAATATCAGATGTTTCTGCCGCGAAGATAATCAAATTATTCTCAACCGTCAAATGCTATAATGCCATTTTGACTATAAAAACACAAAAAACTGTTATAGATTTTTAAAGTTTAATGCCACTATATAAAGTATAATGATAATTACATTATATTCGCAGCACAAACGACAAACGATATTTATGAGAATCACATTATCCATACTGGCTTTCATTTTCATACAGCAATCATACGCACAAGGGTTCGAGTCTCTATGCAACGACGGCCTAAGGAGCCTGAGAAAGAAAGAGTACAAGAATGCAATAAACAACTTCGAAAGAGCTGCTATGATGAGCAACACCGAAGAGGAAAAAATATATGCTCTCGCAAACCTTGCATTCTCGTATCAGGTAACAGGAGACATCAGGAACGCGCTTGAAAACTACAACAAAGCCCTTATGATAAACCGTGAAGAGATTACGCTCATGCAGCAGAGAGCCGGGCTATACATGTATCTCGACAGCATAGACAAGGCTCTTGCCGACTACACATTCATACTACAGAAAGAGCCCGGCAACAGTAGTGCACTTTTCTACAGAGCACACATATACACTCAAAGCGGAGAATACAGCAAGGCGAGGGCCGACTACCATCTCCTCATGCAGATAGACCCAAACGACAACAACACACGTTTGGGGTATGCAAGGCTCTACCAGAAAGAGAAGCGTTACAACGAATGCCTGATGCTTTTGGGACAGCTTATAGAAGACAACCCTTCCAGAGCCGAATTCTATATATCCAGAAGCGACGTCTCAAGAGAGATGGGGCACACCGAACTCGCATTGCTGGATGTTGACAAGGCTATTGAGCTTGAACCGGAGAATGCCAATTTTCATAATCTCAAAAGCATACTGCTCGACAAACTTGGAAAGAAAGAGGCAGCCAGACGCAGCCAAAGCAAAGCCAACATGCTGAAAAACAAGCAATAGTGCTCAAATACCACAGAACCGGCCTTGAGGTAGAAAAAAAATGTTTTCAAGACTTTCCTATACAAAAACGATAAATATTTGGGCAATTATGAATTTATTTAACAAAATGATTGTATTTTTGGGAAACATTGAAAACAATTGACCATGACAGAAAAGACATCCAAACCTTACAACATCAAAGAGAAGCAGGAGAAGAATGCCGCTTACCGCTCATTGATAAGAGCCGAACTGGCCGATGAACTGTATGAAAAGATTCTGAATATAATCGTCATTGAAAAGCGATACAGGAACAAGGACTTTTCGGCTAAGGAACTTGCCAAGGAACTTAATACCAACACACGATACATATCGGCCGTAATAAACTCGCGTTTCAACACCAACTTCTCCTGTCTTGTAAATGAGTACAGAATCAAGGAAGCCCTTCATCGCATGACCGACAAGAGATTTGTTGACATGACGATAGAGGAGATTGGCAATGCTGTAGGATTCGCCAACCGCCAGTCGTTCTACGCCTCATTCTACCGCATGATGGGAGAAACTCCCAACGGCTACAGGAAAAGACACCTTCTTATAAAGTAATTCCATGACAGAAAACATTCAAGAGACAATAAGAGAAATCAAGAAGGATTTCAGGCTCTCCATGAATGGTGTTGTATCGACACTGCAGCACCGTCAAGGACTGCAGTACAAGATTAATTTCGGAATTGAGATTCCGCGCTTGAAGAGCATTGCAGAAAAGTACCCGCAAGAGAAGGAGCTTGCCAAGGCTCTATGGAAAGAGGATATAAGGGAGTGCAAGATACTTGCGACATACCTTCTCCCCGAAGAGGAATATTCTTCTGTTGCCGAAGAGTGGATAGCAGAGACAAGATATACAGAAATTGCCGACAGGCTTGCGATGCAGGTTCTGAGCAAGCTTCCCGATGCATGCGGAAAGGCATTCCGTTGGGCAAGCCAAAATGAATATATAACAGCCTATTGTGGATTCATGACCCTTTCGCACCTTCTGCGCAATGGCTACTCACTCAACGAGGAGGAGGAACTGCAGCTGTTCGGCATGGTTGCCGGCATTGCAGAAACAGAAAAGGGAGCAATGCTCAAAAGATGCGCGCTGAATGCACTGCTTCACTATATTGAGACAGACACAGATAGGGAAGAGAGGTTAAGGAGAACATTGGTTGAGAACGGAAGTACCGGATTGCTCGGAATGCTATAGCAAACAACCGTTCGAAGTGCCATAAACAACAGCCGGCTACATCTGTGGCCGGTTTTTGTACGTTTAAACATTTATTTGTTCAAATTTAGAAGCCAAACTATATCTTATTATAAAAAAAAAGGTAACTTTGTAGCAATAGAGAAGCAATGGACAACACCAAGATTGCAGAAACTGCAAACCGTATTTTTACAGAGTATCTCAAGGAGAACAAATGCCGCCGTACACCGGAGCGTTTTGCTATCCTCAATGCCATATACTCAATAAACGGTTGCTTCGAAATCGAGGAGCTGCTGAAGCATCTTGAACAAAAGGAGAAGTTCAGGGTAAGCCGTGCCACCGTATATAATACTGTAACCCTGCTGATAAATGCAAACCTGGTAGTACATCACCAGTTCGGTTCTGTATCGAAATACGAGAAGTGCTACGGAAGCGCAAAGACGCATACGATTTGCACCAAATGCGGAAAGGTCAGCGAAGTCGGGAACCTTGACCTGACAGAGACCATAGCTTCAAACATTAAGAAATTTCATTTAACCCACCATTCGCTCTACCTGTACGGGTTATGCAGCAAGTGTCACCAGACCTTGAAGAGACGTAAGGCGCGAATGATAAAAAAAGATATAAAATGAGACAGAACATAGACGTACTCTTGGGCCTGCAATGGGGCGACGAGGGAAAAGGAAAGGTTGTTGACGTTTTGACACCCGGATATGATGTTGTAGCACGTTTCCAGGGCGGTCCTAATGCAGGACACACTCTTGAGTTTGACGGAAAGAAATTCGTTCTCCGTTCAATCCCGTCAGGCATATTCCAGGGCGGCAAGACCAACATTATCGGAAACGGCGTGGTTCTCGACCCTGCACTCTTCAAGGGAGAGGCTGAGGATTTAATGAAGGCCGGATACGACCTTACAAAGAATCTCTTCATTTCGAAGAAGGCACATCTTATACTGCCGACTCATCGCGTGCTTGATGCCGCATACGAAGCTGCCAAAGGCGATGCCAAAGTAGGAACAACAGGCAAAGGCATAGGCCCCACATACACCGACAAGATAAGCCGTAACGGCCTGCGCGTAGGTGATATCCTTGAAAATTTCGAGCAGAAGTATGCACAGGCAAAAGCACGTCATGAGCAGATTCTCAAGAACATGAACTACAGCTATGACATCACAGAAATGGAGAAGGCATGGCTCGAAGGCATAGAGTTCCTGAAGAAGTTCCGTCTTATCGACAGCGAACAGTTCATCAACGACCTCATGAACGAGGGCAAGACAATACTTTGCGAAGGAGCACAAGGCAGTCTTCTTGACATTGATTTCGGAAGCTACCCGTTCGTTACATCATCAAATACTGTAAGTGCCGGTGCATGTACAGGTCTCGGCGTTGCGCCTAACAGGATTGGCAACGTATATGGCATTACAAAGGCATATTGTACCAGAGTGGGTTCAGGTCCATTCCCGACTGAGCTGTTCGACAAGGACGGAGCAGAGATGCGTGACCGCGGACACGAGTACGGTGCAGTGACAGGCCGTGAACGCCGTTGCGGATGGATTGACCTTGTAGCACTCAAATACACCATAATGATAAACGGTGTCACACACCTCATTCTAATGAAGAGCGATGTGCTTGACACATTCCCAACGATAAAGGCATGTATCGCTTACAAGAAGAACGGCGAGACACTCTACCACGCTCCATACGACCTCGAAGGAGTAGAGCCTGTTTATACAGAGCTCAAGGGTTGGATGACCGACCTCACAAAACTCAAGAGCGAAGAGGAGTTGCCTGAGGCATTCAAGGATTATATCAAGTTCCTTGAGAACGAACTGGGAGTACCTGTGAAATATCTCTCAATAGGCCCCGACCGTGACCAGACCATAACACGCAACATCTGATTGCGACAGAATAACCAACTAAAAGAAACTGTATGTTCCTGACAACACAAGTGGGATATGTCGGTTACGACTATACCTATATTATAATATTTGCAGGCATTGCTATTCTGAGCTACATTGTTCAGGCAAGCCTGAAGAGAAAGTTCGAGAAATTTTCAAAGATGCCTGTAGGCATGACCGGACGTGACATTGCAGAGAAGATGCTTCACGACAACGGGATTTATGATGTAAAGGTCATAAGCACACCGGGCATGCTCACCGACCATTATAACCCGGCTAACAAGACCGTGAACCTGAGCGAAGGAGTATATAGCTCTGCAAGCATTGCTGCTGCAGCTGTTGCCGCACATGAGTGCGGACACGCAGTACAGCATGCAAGAGCATACGCGCCTCTCAAGATGCGTTCGGCACTTGTGCCCATTGTATCATTCTCGTCAAGCATAATGACATGGGTATTGCTGATTGGCATACTTACAGTCGAAAGTTTCCCGCAGCTGCTGCTTGCAGGAATCATACTCTTTGCAACCACAACTGCATTCAGCTTCATCACCCTGCCGGTAGAGATTGATGCAAGCAAAAGAGCACTTGTATGGCTGGAAAGGGCCGGAGTAACAAATTCAGGCAACCACAAGTATGCGACAAGTGCATTGCGCTCGGCAGCATACACCTATGTTGTGGCAGCATTGTCTTCATTGGCAACACTGCTATACTACGTGATGATATACATGAACAGACGCGACTAACAAAAGACAGATGGCAGCAAAACCAACAATACCAAAGGGCACCAGAGACTTCTCGCCTATAGAGATGTCAAAGAGAAACTACATATTCGACACCATACGCGAAGCATTCCACATATTCGGGTTCGAGCAGATAGAGACTCCGGCCATGGAAAACCTATCCACGCTCATGGGAAAGTACGGTGAAGAGGGCGACAAGCTTCTCTTCAAGATACAGAACTCAGGCGACTACTTCAGCGGACTTACAGACGAAGAGCTCCTTAGCCGCAATGCAGCCAGGCTTGCATCCAAATTCTGCGAGAAAGGATTGCGATACGACCTAACCGTTCCTTTCGCACGGTACGTTGTCATGCACCGTGAAGAACTGACATTCCCGTTCAAGCGTTACCAGATACAGCCGGTGTGGCGTGCCGACAGGCCACAGAAAGGACGTTACCGTGAATTCTATCAGTGCGATGCCGACATTATCGGCAACAATTCTCTTATAAACGAGGTTGAGCTGATACAGCTCATTGACCATGTCTTCGGCAAGCTTAACATACGCGTTGCCATAAAGCTCAATAACCGTAAGGTCCTTGCCGGCATAGCAGATGTTATAGGAGAACCGGACAAGATAATTGACATCACCGTTGCCATTGACAAGATTGACAAGATAGGTCTTGACGGAGTCATTGCCGAGCTGAAGAGCAAAGGTATAAGCGACACATCGGTAGAGAAACTGCTCCCGATACTCAAGGCACAGGGCAGCAACAGCGAGAAGCTGGATATAATAGCAGAGACACTCAAAGGCAATGCCATAGGCGAAAAGGGTGTTGAGGAGATACGTTTCATACTCGATGCATTCGACAGCCTCGAACTCAACAGCGCGCTCGACCTTGACCTCACACTTGCACGCGGACTCAACTACTACACAGGAGCAATTCTTGAAGTAAAGGCCCTTGATGTTGCCATAGGCAGCATTACCGGCGGAGGAAGATACGACAACCTCACCGGTGTTTTCGGAATGGAAGGCGTTTCGGGTGTAGGAATATCATTCGGAGCCGACAGGATATACGATGTAATGAACCAGCTCGATCTTTACCCGAAAGAATCGATACACACCACACAGGTAATGTTCGTAAACTTCGGAGAGAAAGAGGCCATGCACTCGCTTCGCATTATTGCGGGGCTACGCAAAGCCGGCATTTCGGCAGAACTCTTCCCAAGCAGTGATAAGATGAAGAAACAGATGGGATACGCCAACAGCCATTCGATTCCATACGTGGCCATTATCGGCGAACAGGAGATGAGTGACGGCACTATAGCTCTGAAGAACATGGCAATAGGTGAACAGAAAACTGTTACAGCCGAAGAACTTAAAGCAATTCTTGCATAAGCAATAAATAAACATAAAGAGACCGAATCAAAAACAATTTTTGATTCGGTCTCTTTTTATGTTCAGTTTACATTATTCCTTTCTCTGGCGGTGAAGCACCGAGAAACGTCCATCGACCTTCCACTCTCCATCCACTTTCACCATAAGTACATTGAAACGCGTATCCTGCGCCAACACTGTCCTACCTAACAGGACTACATATGCCGAATCCCCTTCAATTTCTTCGGACACAACCCTATAGTCGGCCTTATAGCCCTTAGTACGCTCAGCGAAATCCTTGGAGTCCCGCGCCATATCAAGATATGCATAGAATGCACTGCGCTCTACTTTATCGGCAAAATATATATTACTCTTGACCGTTTGCGCCTCGCCCGATGTCAGTGCATTGAAGAGCAGGACTGCCACCTCACCCGGAGTAGCCTTCTTCGTACAAGAGAGCAGAAGGCATAATATGGAAACTGCAAAAAACAACCTTTTCATCTGTTCTACCTTTTATTTACGCCGCGAAAATAGCAATTAATTCAAAAGGGGCAAAACAAAAAGAGAAACAGAGAGTAAAATAAATGGAATTTATTTTGTTCCTCACGCTCTTTGAGCTAATTTTGTATGGCATAATAAGAAGAGAGACTTCTGCCATTCCTTGCCGGTCTGCAAAACAATAAGGCCGGCACGTTGCCGCACCGGTTGTCGCACGACATCACCCATAAAAACTGCCGCCCGACTCTCCCCTGCATTGTAAAGGCAACACAATGCCTGCGTGATAACGCTCCACAGACAAACAACTGGAATTTACAGTAACAATAAAATATCAGAACAATGGATGTTATTAAGAACCTGATTGCGCGTGCACAACAGAACAAGCAGCGCATAGTACTCCCGGAGGGAACAGAAGAGCGTACACTCAAGGCTGCCGACAAGGCTATTGCCGACGGTATCGCAGAGTTGGTCATTTTAGGCAACAGGGAAGAGATTCTCGCTCTTGCACAGAAGAACGGCCTTGCGAACATTGAGAAGGCTACAATCATCGACCCGTGCAACAACCCCGAAGCTGAGAAGTATGCAAACCTTCTCTTCGAGCTCCGCAAGGCTAAGGGCATGACAATGGAAGATGCACAGAAACTTGTATGCAACCCGCTTTACCTCGGTTGCCTTATCATCAAGAACGGCGATGCAGACGGACAGGTCGCAGGTGCACAGAACACAACAGGAAACGTGCTTCGCCCAGCCCTTCAGATTATAAAGACAACTCCCGGCATCACATGCGTAAGCGGTGCCATGATGCTTATCACAAACGCAAAGGAGTATGGCGAAGAGGGAGTGCTCTTTGTTGCAGACGTTGCCGTTACACCTCAGCCCGATGCAAACCAGCTTTCACAGATTGCTGTATGCACAGCACAGACAGCAAAGGCTATCGGCGGCTTTGAGGAGCCACGTGTTGCAATGTTGAGCTTCTCTACAAAGGGCTCGGCAAAGCATGAGATGGTTGACAAGGTGACAGAAGCTACAAGACTCGCACATGAGCTTGACCCAGCCCTCTCACTCGACGGTGAACTGCAGGCCGACGCTGCACTCGTTCCTTTTGTAGGACAGAGCAAGGCTCCCGGCTCAACCGTTGCAGGAAAGGCAAACGTACTCGTATTCCCGGACCTCGGTGCCGGAAACATCGGTTACAAACTGGTACAGCGTCTTGGTCATGCCGAAGCTATCGGTCCGGTTCTTCAGGGTATTGCCCGTCCTGTAAACGACCTTTCACGCGGTTGCTCCGTTGAGGACGTTTACATGATGATTGCAATCACTGCGAACCAGGCTATTGCGGCAAAGAAGTAAGGAAGTTTTCTAACAATCAAAATTGACACGATATGAAGATTCTTGTATTGAACTGCGGAAGTTCATCAATAAAGTATCAGTTGTTTGACATTGAGACAAAGACAGTTCTCGCAAAGGGTGGCATCGAGAAGATTGGTCTTGAAGGCTCTTTCCTCAAGTTCAACCTGCCAAACGGCGAGAAAGAGACAATATTCACAGCAATACCTGAGCATACAACAGGTGTACGCCTTATCATAGACATTCTCACAAGCGAAAAGTTCGGTGTTGTGAAGTCTATTGAGGAGATTGATGCAGTAGGCCACCGCATGGTACACGGCGGCGAGAAGTTCAGCCAATCAACACTGCTCACCGACGAGGTACTTGAGGTATTCGAGTCATGCAACGACCTTGCTCCTCTCCATAACCCGGCAAACCTCAAAGGTGTAAACGCCGTTAAGGAAGTAGCTCCTGAGATTCCTCAGGTCGGTGTATTCGACACATCATTCCACCAGACAATGCCCGACTACGCATACATGTATGCCCTTCCGTATGAACTGTATGAGAAGTACGGTGTACGTCGCTACGGTTTCCACGGAACATCTCATCGCTACATTACAAAGCGCGCTCTTGAGATGCTCGGCATGCCTGCAGAAGGAAGCAAGATTATCACGTGCCACATCGGTAACGGCGGTTCTATTGCAGCCGTAAAGGATGGCAAGAGCGTTGACACATCAATGGGCATGACTCCATTGGCCGGTCTCATGATGGGTACACGAAGCGGTGATGTTGACCCGGGCGCACTCCCATACATCATGGACAAGACAGGCCTTGACATCCACGGCTTGTCGGACATGCTCAACAAGAAATCGGGTGTTGCCGGCATCACTGGCGTTTCTTCGGACATGCGCGAGGTCAACGCAGCTGCGCAGGAAGGCAACAGGCGTGCGATACTCTCCAACACAATGTATTTCTACCGCATCAAGAAGTATATCGGTGCATACGCGGCGGCAATGGGCGGTGTTGACGTCATTATCTTTGCCGGCGGTGTCGGCGAGAATCAGGCCGACTGCCGTGAGGCTGTCCTTGAAGGACTTGACTTCATCGGCGTTGAGCTTGACAAGGAGGTAAATGCCAAGATGCGTGGCGAGGAGGCAGTCCTCTCTACTCCAAACTCACGCGTAAAGGTTCTTCTCATACCGACAGACGAAGAGCTTATGATTGCAAGCGATACTTACGAGATTGTAAAAGGAATGAAGTAATAATAACTTTATGATAAAAACAAACGCTCCCGCTTGGGAGCGTTTGTTTTTATTATGTCATACGTCACTTTTCAGCAGCCTCCTTTTCACGGGCAGCCTTTGAACGCTCCTGGCTTGCCTGCAGGAAGTCCAATGCACGCTTAGCCTCCTCCGACATGCCTTTTGTCTCCTCGATGGCCTTCAGCACCTTGGCAAGTTCGAGAACATGAGAAATAGCCAGTACGTCATCATGACGCAATGTATATTCAGCACTCCCGCTGCCACCGTCAAGCTTAACCTTGAAAGGGCCTCCCGATGCAGCTACAAAGTCCATTATACCGCCATCGGAACCATACTTGAAGTCAAGACGCTCGTTATAGACTCCACGCTCCTTGTACGAACGGGTAAGGAACGGAGCCGAGCAGCTCACGAAGCTATCGCCGGATGATACAGTAACATTCTTGTGTGCAATGCGCTTTCCACGATAGAATGAAGTGATATAGGCATCACCGTTCTCCTTTACGGTAGCACGAAGGAAATTATTGAAAGGATTGAGCGACATCGCCTGTGATGATGCCGAATATACCCCGGCATCCTGATAACGGGACTCCTTGCTATATGCCAGCCCTTGCACCAGGGAATCGCGCTGTGCCATAAGCGAAACGAGTGTCTCATCATAGAAAACCACGTCACGCCTCTTCTCTTCGAGCAGAACCTCACGACGCAGGAGTTCAGCATCACGACGTGTCTTATAGGCCTTGGGATGTGTCAACGACAGGGAATCGATAATGACCCTTGCCATGTTGTAGTTTCCGGCAGCATACTCATTTCTTGCCTCCTCCAGCAGTTCCTTAGCCGGTTTCTCGACAGAGTCTTCACAAGAGAGAAAAACTGCTGCCAAAAGAAGCAGCAACGGCAATTGAAAGAATGTTCTTTTCATGACTATGTGTATTTATACAGATGTTATACAATGCGGATATCTGTCCTTATAGTGCAAAATTACAATTATTTATTTGCCATACACTATAACAACTGTTCTTTTTACATTACTTGAAGCCTTTGAATAGTTTTTAACAGCCTCAATTTCGCTAATAGGACGAAATTAAGTATCTTTACGGACCGAAAAATGCACATAAATCATTTATTGCCATGTACACACCGACAAGAGAGGAACTTTGCAAACTGCTCGACACCCCGATATTCCGGAAGATTTCGGAGACTGCCGACGAACTCGGCATGGAGTGCTATGTAGTAGGCGGTTATGTACGTGACATATTCCTTGAACGGCCATCGACCGACATAGACGTCGTAGTTGTAGGCAAAGGCATAGAGATGGCACGCGCATTCAGCAAGAAGCTGGGACGCAAGGCACATCTTGCCGTGTATGCCAATTTCGGCACTGCGCAGGTAAAGTACGGCAATCATGAGATTGAGTTCGTCGGGGCCCGGAAGGAGAGCTACAGCCACGACTCACGCAACCCAATCGTAGAGGACGGCACCCTTGAGGATGACCAGAACCGTAGGGACTTCACTATAAACGCAATGGCTATTTGCCTTAATGCCAACCGTTTTGGAGAGCTTGTTGACCCGTTTGACGGTATGCTGGACTTGGCGGACCGCATTATATGTACCCCTCTTGAACCGGGAATAACATTCAGTGACGACCCCTTGCGCATGATGAGGTGCATACGGTTTGCCACACAGCTCAACTTCTACATAGAAGAAGAGACCTTCGAGGCTCTATGCAAGCACAAGGATAGGATTAGAATAATATCACGAGAGAGAATAAATGACGAACTCAACAAGATAATGCTTTCCCCTATCCCGTCAAAGGGATTCATAGAACTCGACCGTTGCGGCCTGCTGGAGATTATATTCCCGCAGCTTACAGCGATGCAAGGCGTTGAGACCAAGAACGGATACAGCCACAAGGAGATGTTCTACCATACTCTGGAGGTACTTGACAATATCGCAAGAAAGACCGATAATCTTTGGCTGCGCTGGGCTGCTCTGCTGCACGACATAGGCAAGCCTAAGACAAAGAGGTGGGACCCTATAATGAAATGGACATTCCACAATCACAATATTGTAGGCGAGAAAATGGTGTTTAAGCTCTTCCGCGACTACAAGATGCCTCAGAACGAGAAGATGAAATATGTAGCGAAACTCGTTTCGCTGCACATGCGCCCGATAGCCATAGCAGACGATGAGGTCACAGACTCTGCTGTACGCAGGCTTCTTTTCGATGCGGGTGACGACATCGACGACCTGATGATACTCTGCGAGGCCGACATTACATCAAAGAACGAGGTACGGAAGAAACAGTTCCTCAACAACTTCCAGATTGTAAGGCAGAAGCTTAAGGACATCGAGGAAAAGGACCGCATACGCAACTTTCAGCCCCCGGTGAACGGAGAGGAGATTATGAGAATATTCGAACTTGGCCCGTGCGCCGAAGTAGGCAGGCTGAAAAGTGCGGTAAAGGATGCCATACTCGACGGCATAATACCGAACGAGCATGATGCCGCACTGGAATATATAATGAACAAGGCTGCAGAAATGGGGCTTGCACCTAAGCAAGCATAACAATATTTGTCAACATACAAGTATGCAATAGACACAAATCACTATTGCACGAAATGTTTACATTAACGAAATTTGCAATAAAAAAGATGAACAGAATTATAGTATCGGCAATAGCATTCCTTGCAACGGCAGCAATGCATGCACAGGAAATATCCTACGGTGCGTATATGGAACGTGTACTATCGGGAAACATCGCACTTGCCGCACGCAAGATGGACATTGAGATTGCTGATGCCGGAGTGAAGAAGTCAAAGGTTTATAACGACCCCACCATTGCACTTACATATACCAACAGCGAGGATTGGGACAAGAAGCTCGGTCAAGGAATTGAACTTGAGCTGAGCCGAAGTTTCACATTCGGAGTGCGCCGTAGCCGTATCGACCTTGCCGAGAACGAGCGCAAGCAAAGTGTTGCGCTATTTGAGGAGTACATGCGCAACTTCCGTGCCGATGCTACAATCGCCTATCTTGAGCACCTCCGTGCCAAAATGATTCTTGACGAGGCAAAAGAGATATACAAGGAGCTGAGCGGTGTTGCCGACAACGACAGCATACGCTTCAGGAGAGGCGATATCGCCGAAAGCGACTGGCTTGAGAGCCGTATGGCACAAGGAATGGCAAAGAACAGCATGCTCGATGCCGAGACACAGCTCACCAACAGCGCAATCAAGATGGGATACTTCATGGGCAGCATCAGCGGAGCCGAGAACCTCCGTGGAACCGGCACGCTTGAGATGAGCGAAAAGGCTTTGCCACTGGACAGCTATATCGAGAAAGCATTGGCTCACCGTGCCGACATCGTTGTGGCATTGGGCCGCGCAGACATAGCATCTGCGACACAGAAGTTCAACAAGGCACTGCGCTACCCCGACCTTAATGTAACAGTAGGCGCGACATACAACCGTGCCCGCCCCGACTTCACAACTTTAAAGGCAGGCATTGCCGTACCTCTCAAATTCTCGAATCTCAACAAAGGCGCACGTATCATTGACGAACTGCTTGTAAAGCAGGCAAACATAGAGATTGAAGAGGCCAGACTTCTTGTACAGGCCGATGTTACACAGGCATACAATGAGTTCGGTTCGGCACTGAAGCAGAGCACTACTTTCTCCAGCGACATGCTTAGCGATATGAGAAGTGTTGTTGCCGGCAAGAAGAGAGCATACGAATTGGGGGAGATATCATTCCACGACTACCTGATTGTAGAGCGCAACGAAAGCGAAATGAGAAGGGAACATATCGAAACACTATTCAACAAGGCTGTAGCATGGGTTGAACTGCAGCGTGCAACAGGATTCAGCATGGAGTTCGGCACAATGCAGCTGGCAGAATAAACAATGAGGGTATTTTACAAGGAAAGCAATCCTCGTCAAAATAAGTATGACAAGGATTGCTTATTCAAGAATAGGACTTTAGAGTCACCCTCATCCCTCTCTATTTTAACAGACTTTTATGCTTATACGACACACCGTTCACCGTTTCAATGCCTGCGACATCCATTATTGTATACATAATACTATCTGTACGGTAAGGCATTGTTTCCGAACTTTCTATTCTTTTGTATAACAAGGAATGCTTCTTCTTAAATATAGGAGATGTGTATACCAACAAAGGAACCAGAACTGCAACTTGCTCAGAAACATAATTACCATTTATTGCGTGACCGGCATAATCATTAGAACTATTGAATATGTCTTGACCATGGTCTGATATATAGACAACAATAGCATCTTGCTGCTCAAAAGTTTTCATTATTTCATACACAACCGAATCGTTATATAGTATTGAATTATCGTACTCTGATATTGTTTGTCTGCTTTCTGTTGGTAAATGATGATAAGAAGCTATATAATCCTCTGACTTAAATTTTGAGAATTTTTCAGGATAACGGTCTTTATAATATATGTGAGAGCCTAACATATTGACTACAAAAAATGTTTGAGTAGAATCGCCATTAAGACACTCTTCTATCAACGGTAACAACACTTGGTCATACCTTGAATAATAATCCCGTTCATTTGCAAACACAGAATAATCACATAATGCAGCATAACAACCGACCTCGTTATCAAAAAAGCCCTCTCTAGAATGATTAGATATCCACACTGCTTTATAATCAATTTTCTGCATAACTTCAATAAGAGTGAGACACTTAAACCAGTCAATACTATCACTCATTTCATTGACATATGATGTCATTATAGATTTAATGGCAGGAATAGTCTTAGTACAAGCACTTGTAGAGTTCTTACATACAAACAAAAGACTATCTGCAGCCAACTTTGACAACAGAGGATTGGTCTCTTTGCTATAGCTATAGAGTGAACTATGCATTTTCGAGAAACTTTCTCCAATAATAAGTACTACGTATTTAGGTTTTTCACCACTACAAATAAGTTCTGGATTCTGTCTGTACTCCTTTAGATCGTAACTCTCCGTCTGGAATAAAAAATAGATATTACCCAACAAAAGATTCTTGTATTCAATCCCAGAAACACATACCGAGACTAAGACTATTATAGAAATAACACACTCGCCCCAAAAATTTGCTTTAAACTTTATTCTACGCAAAAAGTAAAAAAGCACCAATAACAATGATAAAGAAAGAGATATTATAAAAACTTTGTCAATTGTTAAATACGATTTCAAATACTCTATTGCTTCAGAAGGGTTTGTTGCAACAAATGCGGCCAACATATCGACGTGCAGCGTACTGAAAGTCTCGCCATAAATTATTAATAAATACAAATCGACAATGAACTGCACAATTGCAACAAGCAATACCATAAACTTGTATATCCTTCTTATAAAAGAAGGTAAAAACAATGTTGGTAACAATAAACAATAACAAACAAAACAACCGAAAGTTATTTTCAATAAAGGCCCTAACAGAGGGAAGCCGCCATCAGCAAATAAATCCAGAAGATTGAGCAGTATAAAGCACAAAAAAGAGAATATAGGCTGACAGATTACAGGTTTTGCAACAAACCTTAAAGTATTGATTACAAATTGTCTACAAACAGTGAACGTAAATTTCATGGTAATATTTAAATAATGTTCATTATTTCAAAAGAGTACAATAGGTTGCTCCATGCAACAAGCACTATTTGTAATTGAATATTCAAAGTTCCTTACTCTCACCCTCAATGTAATATCTGCGTTCTATCGTATTTCCGTCAAACACGACATATGCAAATGTCGAAATCCAATCGCCCAGGAATATACATCGGGAAGTATTGCCCAACGGGAAATCTTCATCAATGTGCCGATGCCCGAATATAAAACAGTCGACACCGGAATGCATCTTCAGATACTCCTTTGCAAAAATTACGGAATCCTCTTTCTCCTCTCCCTGAAAAGGAGTATCCCCCTTGACCTTGTGCTCCATCATGCTATGACGCGCCCAGCCATGCCCCATCCAAAGACTCCAGCGCGGATGAAGCATCGAGAACATCCACCTAAGGAAACGGCTGCGGAATCCGGCACGCATGAAACGATACATCCTGTCATCGGAGAACTCGTCACCATGCGCAAGGAAGAACTCCTTACCGTATAGCTCAACGAGACATGGTTCACGATGAATTGTCATTCCGCACTCCTTCTCAAAGTAGTCGAGACACCACTGGTCGTGATTTCCCGTAAAGAAATGTACCTCAACCCCCTTGTCGGTCAATTCTGAGACCTTGCCCAGAAAACGTGTATATCCTTTGGGGACAGCATATCGGAACTCATACCAGAAGTCGAACATGTCGCCGAGCATATACACTGCGGCAGCCTCGTTCTTTATCTTGTCGAGGAACGACACCAGGCGGCGTTCATGAGTGCGGCTATGCTCGATAGCCCACGAACCGAGATGCGCATCAGAGAGGAAATATATCTTTTTCATAGTTCTCGTATATAGATTCAGAAAGATTATTGTTTCTGAAGCACTATAGCAGACCCAATTCCAGTTTTGCCTCTTCTGTCATAAGGTCCTGGCTCCATTCAGGCTCGAATACAAGGTTAAGATTCACAGCAGTGACACCCTCTATTGCCTCTACCTTCATGCGGACATCTTCCATCATGAAATCGGCAGCCGGACAGTTGGGGGCAGTGAGTGTCATGTCGATATCGACAGAACAGTCCTCCTTGACCTCTATGCGGTATATAAGCCCCAGGTCGTATATGTTTACAGGTATCTCCGGGTCATAGACCGTCTTAATCATTTCTACAATCTTCTCTTCAAGTTCAATCTTTTCCATATCATTTCATGCCTTTACAGGCGAGCCTCATCATTATAACTGTAATATTTTCCGTCGGCAAGGACTATATGGTCGAGCATCCGTATATTCATAACCTTGCATGCCTGCGAAAGGTTTTCGGTCAGCTTGTCATCCTCGCGGCTCGGCTTTATGTTGCCCGACGGATGGTTGTGGCACAGAGCAATGGCTGTTGCGCGCTTCATCAATGCCTCGCGCATCACAAGCCTTACATCGACAACTGTAGCGGTGAGCCCCCCACTGCCTATCAGCACATGGTCAATCACGCGGTGCATATTGTTCATCAATAGAACATAACAGCGTTCAACAGGTGAATCGCACAATATAGGATGAAAATATCCGTATATATCCTTTGATGATGTTATCCGGCTGGCCTCCGTACGTTCGTCGCCGGCACGGCGTTTCCACAATTCACATGCAGCCACTATTGTTATGGCTTTTGCCTCACCGATTCCCCTGAAAGTACAGAGGTCATCGACCGAAAGCCTGGAGAGTTCGGCGATACTGTCACCGCACGAGGCCAGCACCCTTTTCATCAGTGCTACGGCCGACTCCTTGTCGTTTCCGGAGCCCACAAGTATTGCCAACAGTTCCGACTTGCTGAGCGAAGAGATGCCATGCATCATGGCCTTCTCACGAGGACGCTCGTCAAGAGGCCACTCCTTTATGCTCTGCCTTAACTTTTCTTCGGCCATACTTATCCTCTGTTATATATTTTGGTAAGGTTCTCTTTTGTCTCAAGAGGCTGCTTCAGAATCATCTTGTACCAGAATGCCTTCAGGAACCCCATTCCATAGCCGGTTATCTGCACTGCTGCAGCAACCACCGACAAGGAAGCAACCTTAAAGCTTCTGTTCTTGAACAGAGAGTCGAAGAATATAAGAAGCATATAGAACAAAGGAAGAAGCAACAGCCAGGGACAGAAGAAAGAGGCGGCAAGAAGCACTGCTCCCGTTATGAGCATCAATGCCGGTGCCGCATGCACCGCCTTCAACGAACCCGGATGTATAAGCTGCAGCCATATGCGTGCCTGCCCGAAGTTGTTCACCTGCTTGTAGAAACGCTTCATGTCGATCCGTCTCTTGTGATAGACATACACCTCGCGTATAAGGCGTATATTGAAACCAGCATTGCGTATTCTTATGCTCAGGTCAATGTCTTCACCCATCATATCCTTGAAATCACCCACTTTCCTATAGACCTCCTTCGAAAAGCCCATATTGAATGTGCGCGGACAGAACTTCTCCATTACAGCCTTGCCACCGCGTATGCCGCCGGTTGTCCAGAACGAAGTCATGGCATGGCTGACAGCCTTCTGCATATCGGAGAAAGAGCTGTCGGCAGCATCGGGACCGCCAAAGCAATCGCAATAGCCGTTATTCATAGCCTCTTCGAGCTTTTCGAAGTATGCAGGCGGAAGAATCACATCGGAATCGAAGAACAGCAGATAATCGCCTTCGGCCCTCTCCATGCCATAGTTGCGCGTATCGCTGCGGCCCGAATTATCCTTGTAGAAATAGCGGACAGTAAAAAAAGAACGATAGTGATCAAGCAAATGATCACACCGTTCTTTTGAGCCATCCTCTATAATCAGCAACTCAAATGGTTTTACCGTCTGAGCCGACAGGCTGTCGAGCAGTTCCTTTACCTCGCCGGGCCTGTTATATACCGGAACAATTATAGAGTATAACAAAATTTAATTTTTAAGGTTTATACATTAAAAAGCCGATTCAGGGATGCAATGCAAGGGACATCCTTTGAGCATCCTTGATCCTCACCTTTTTAACAGGCTAATCAAGCCTTTACACGGCCAACGTATGAACCGTCGCGGGTATCAACCTCAACGAGCTCGCCCTCATTGATGAAGAGAGGAACACGAATCTCGGCACCTGTCTCCAATGTTGCAGGTTTTGTTGCGTTGGTAGCTGTATCGCCCTTGAGACCAGGCTCTGTATAAGTAATTGCAAGAACAACCTTTACAGGCATATCGGCAAAGAGAATAGTCTCTGTTGAAGCATCGGTAACAACCTCAAGTGTCATACCCTCCTTCATGTAGGCAACGCCGTTTATCTGGTCGCCTGAGATGTTTACCTGCTCGTAAGTCTCCTGGTTCATGAACACGTATTCGTCACCCTCCTGGTAGAGATACTGGTAAGGACGGCGCTCAACGCGTACATCCTCAAGCTTCTCACCGATATTGAAACGACGTTCGAGAACGTAGCCGTCAACAACGTCTTTCAGCTTTGTACGCATGAAAGTGTTACCCTTTCCCGGCTTTACGTGCAGGAAGTCGATGCAGAAATACAACTTGCCATCCATACGGATAGCTGTACCGATTTTGATGTCTTGAGCATTAATCATAATATTCTTTTTTTGTTGATATAGTTCATCAAAAAGCGCGTCACGCAACATGTCACGCATAATCGGATGCAAAGATAACAAAAACAGAGAACATATACAACGGTTGCTTTCTTTTTATCTGTACGCGCTCGCGTTTCATATTAATAAAACTTTATATTTAAAATTTATTAAGGATTCAATTGTTTTGAGAAACACGAATTATGACTAATTTTGTAAAATTAGAACTCTATGTAAATAATTTTCAAACAAGCAAACATCATAGACATGAACAAGAAACTCAAATGGAGTCTTATAGCTGCTCTGGCTATTGCCATTGGGGCATTCGGCTATTACCAGCTTACACCTAAGGAGAACGAGGAACTCTCTGCAGCAGAGAACAAGCCGAAGGGCGGAAACAAGAAAGTTCTGAGCGTAAATGCAAAGATTCTCAAGCCCCACTTGCTGACTGACGAAATACTGGCTGTAGGCCGTCTTGTCCCCGACGAAGAGGTACAGCTCTCGTTCGAGACATCCGGAAAAATCACAGGAATATACTTCAAGGAGGGCAGCCATGTCAAGAAAGGGATGCTTCTCGCCAAAGTAAATGACCAGCAATACCAGGCACAGCTTGTACGCCTTGAGGCTCAGCTGCCTCTTGCCGAGGAACGTGTATATAGGCAGAATGCACTGTTGCAGCGTGATGCCGTAAGCAAGGAGGCTCTTGAAATTGTAAAGACAGAACTTGCAACCTTGAAAGCCGATATCGACAAGATAAAGGCGCAGATAGAAATGACTGAGCTCCGTGCACCGTTCGACGGTGTCATAGGTTTGCGCCAGGTGAGCGTAGGCGCATACGCATCCCCTACAACTGTCATAGCTACACTCACATCGGTAAAGCCTATTAAAGTAGAGTTCTCAGTAGCGGAGCGATATGCCAACGAAGTGAAGAAAGGCACAAACCTCACCTTTCAGGTAAACGGCAGCATCGAGACCTACCATGCCCAGGTATATGCTACGGAATCGAGTCTCGATCCGGAGACACACAACCTCCCCGTTAAGGCACTCTACCCCAACAGCAACGCTGAACTGATGCCGGGGCTTTATGCCGACATACGCCTTAAGCAGAAAGAGATTGAGAATGCAATCGCAGTCCCTGCCGAAGCGATTGTTCCCGAAATGGGCAAGAGCAAGGTTTTCATCTACAGGAGCGGGAAAGCCGAACCGGTTGAGGTAACGACCGGCTTGCGTACCGAAGCCGAAGTACAGATTCTCAAAGGGCTGAGCGAAGGTGACACTATTCTGACATCGGGTACACTGCAGCTACGCAAGGGCTCTGTTGTAGAGATAGCATCAATGGAGTAACACTGCATAAAAGGCAAGGATATGAATATTTCAGAACTAAGTATCCGCAGGCCGGTGCTTGCAACGGTACTCACAATCATAATAATCCTTTTCGGCATGATAGGATACTACACGTTAGGAGTGCGTGAGTACCCTTCGGTCGATAACCCGATAATATCGGTGAGCTGCAGCTATGCCGGAGCCAATGCCGATGTAATAGAAAACCAGATAACGGAGCCGCTGGAGCAGAACATCAACGGTATTCCGGGAATACGTTCGCTGACCAGTGTGAGCCAGCAGGGAAACTGCCGAATCACGGTCGAGTTCGAACTGTCGGTTGACCTTGAGACTGCTGCCAACGATGTACGCGACAAAGTATCTCGCGCACAGCGTTACCTGCCACGCGACTGCGACCCGCCTACTGTATCAAAGGCCGATGCAGATGCCATGCCGATACTCATGGTGGCCGTGCAGAGCGACAAGCGTTCGTTGCTCGAACTGAGCGAAATTGCCGACCTTACGGTAAAGGAGCAGCTGCAAACGATTCCCGACGTGAGCGGCGTACAGATATGGGGAGAGAAACGCTACTCAATGCGTATATGGCTCGACCCGGTGAGAATGGCTGCATACGGTCTTACTCCTATTGATGTAAAGAATGCTGTCACAAAAGAGAATGTCGAACTGCCGTCGGGAAGCATCGAAGGAAACACCGTAGAGCTTACACTCCGCACTATGGGACAGATGCATACCGCACAGGAGTTCGGAAACATAATACTCAAGGAGAGCAACGGAAGCGTGGTACGTGTAAACGACATAGCACGGACGGAACTGGGCCCTGCCGACATCAAGAGCTACATGAAGATGAACGGAGTGCCGATGGTGGGCGTAGTAGTAGTACCGCAGCCGGGAGCCAACCACATTGAGATTGCCGATGCCGTCTATGAGCGCATGGAGATGATGAAGAAGGACCTCCCGGACGATGTGCAATACTCATACGGTTTCGACAACACAAAGTTCATACGCGCATCAATAGACGAGGTGAAAAGCACGGTATATGAGGCTTTCGTGCTTGTGATAATAATCATCTTCCTCTTTCTGCGCGACTGGCGCGTAACGCTCATTCCATGTATTGTCATTCCGGTGTCGCTAATCGGCGCATTCTTCGTGATGTACGTAGCCGGTTTCTCAATAAACGTGCTTACCATGCTTGCCATCGTGCTTTCGGTAGGCCTTGTAGTAGATGACGCAATCGTGATGACAGAGAACATCTATATCCGCATCGAGCAGGGCATGAAGCCTTTCAAGGCCGGAATAGAGGGAGCAAAGGAGATTTTCTTCGCTGTAATATCCACGACAATCACTCTTATAGCCGTATTCCTTCCGATTGTTTTCATGGAGGGAACCAGCGGAAGGCTATTCCGCGAGTTCAGCTTCGTTGTCGCAGGTTCGGTTATAATCTCCTCATTCGCAGCCCTCACATTCACTCCTATGCTTGCGACAAAGATTCTGAAGAGGCGCAAGGAGCAGAAATGGTTCTACCGCAAGACGGAACCGTTCTTTGCCGGCATAAACATGTATTACGAGAAATCGTTGGCAGCGTTCCTCAAGCACCGTTGGATTGCAATACCGGTCACACTCGTAATGTTCGTGCTCATAGGCTATCTATGGGGCGAAATTCCTGCCGAAATGGCCCCCATGGAGGACCGTTCGCAGATTACTGTAAATACCAGAGGTGCAGAAGGAGTGAGCTACGAATACATGCGCGACTACACCGAAGAGATAACAATGCTCGTCGATTCAATAGTACCCGATGCAGCCTCGGTAACATCGCGGGTATCGAGCGGAAGCGGAAACATCAGGATTACTCTAAAGGACCTTGATGAGCGCGACTATACCCAGATGGAGGTTGCCGAGAAGCTGACCAAAGCTGTGAGCACACGCACCAAGGCGCGCGCATTCGTACAGCAGCAGTCATCATTCGGCGGACGAAGAGGAAGCATGCCTGTACAATATGTAATACAGGCTACGAGCATTGAAAAGCTGCAGAAGGTTCTCCCGGAGTTCCTGCAGAAGGTACACGAGAACCCGGTGTTCAAGATGGCAGATGCCGACCTCAAGTTCAGCAGCCCCGAAATGCGCGTGAACATAAACCGCAACAAGGCCGGAACAATGGGAGCAAGCGTACGCGACCTGGCAGAGACCCTCCAGTACGGACTCAGCGGACAGCGCATGGGCTATTTCTACATAAACGGCAAGCAGTATGAAATCATCGGACAGATTGACCGCCAGCAGCGCAACACACCGTCGAGCGTAAAATCGATATATATACGCAGCAACAAGGGTGACATGATACAGCTCGACAACCTTGTAGAGTTCGCCGAGTCGGTCACACCGCCTAAGCTGTATCACTATAACCGATTCCTGTCGGCTACCATATCGGCCGGACTTGCCGAAGGGAAGACCATCGGAGACGGACTAAACGAGATGGACAAGATTGCCGAGGAGGTGCTTGACGATACATTCCGCACAGCACTTGCAGGTGACTCCAAGGAGTTCCGCGAGAGCTCTTCGAGCCTTATGTTCGCATTCATCCTCGCACTGGTGCTCATATACCTCATACTCGCGGCACAGTTCGAGAGTTTCAAGGACCCGTTCATCATAATGCTTACAGTGCCTTTGGCTATTGCCGGCGCACTTATATTCATGTACTTCGGGGGAATAACCATGAACATATTCAGCCAGATTGGAATAATAATGCTCATTGGCCTTGTCGCGAAGAACGGTATCCTAATCGTGGAGTTCGCCAACCAGAAACAGGAGAACGGAGAGAGTAAGTTTGAGGCCATAAAGAGTGCCTCCATGCAGCGTTTACGTCCGATTCTGATGACAAGCGTATCGACAATCCTGGGCCTACTTCCGCTTACCTTTGCAACTGCCGAAGGAGCCAACCAGCGCATAGCCATGGGTACGGCAGTAGTAGGTGGAATGCTTGTATCGACAATTCTCACGATGTATATCGTACCGGCAATTTACAGCTATATATCAACCGAACGTAAAGAGAAAGAAGAATGAGAAGAAAAGCAATAGTATCGGCATGCCTTATGGCTATGGCCATAATTGCCGACGCACAGACATATACGCTCCGCAAATGCCTGGAGACAGGGCTTGAGAACAACTACTCGCTACGCATAGTACGCAATGAGGAGCAGATTGCACGCAACAATGCCACTCTGGCGAATGCAGGCTACCTGCCTACCGTTGACTTGAATGCAGGCTACAAGGGAGCGGTGAGCAGCAGCGATTCCAAGGTACGCTCAACAGGAGAGATACAGGAGGTGCGCAATTCGCTCGACCATACCCTGAATGCAGGAATCGGCCTCAATTGGACCATATTCGACGGATTCAAGATAAGCACAAACTACAAACAGTTGAAAGAGATGGAGCGCATGGGCGAGACTGCAACACGCATTGCCATTGAAGACTTCATGGCAGGCCTTGCAGCAGAGTACTACAACTTCCTGCACCAGAGGCTCCGACTTGCCAACTACTACTATGCTGTAAAGTTGTCAAAAGAACGCTTGCGCATCGTTGAGGAGCGTTACAATATAGGAAATTTCTCTCGTCTTGACTACCAGCAGGCTAAGGTAGATTTCAATGCCGACAGCGCAAAGTACATGAAACAGCAAGAGGTAGTCCTGACATCGCGCATCGCCCTCAACGAAATGATGGCAATAGACCAGGTATATACCCCGATAGAGACAGAAGAGAAAGATATTGAGACAAATGCTCTCCTCAACTTCACCGACCTTTGGAACTCAACTCTGGCAAGCAATGCCAACCTTCTGCTTGCCGAGCAGAACAGCCGTCTGTCGCAGCTCGACTACAAGAAGGTGATTTCGCGCAACTATCCTTATGTTAAGCTGAATGCAGGATATGACTTCACTTATAACAAGTATGACACGAACAGCTATCTCCGCCGAAGCAATTGGGGCGGCAGTGCCGGCATTACAATAGGATTCAATCTTTGGGACGGCAACCGTCGCCGTGAAAAGCGCAATGCAAGGATTGAAATCGAGAATGCCAAGCTTCAGCGCAACCAGCTTGAACTCGCGCTTAAGGCCGACCTGGGAAACCTTTGGCAGGCATACCAGAACAACCTCCAGCTGCTTGCCCTTGAGAAACACAATGTAGTCACAGCACGCGAGAACCACGAAATTGCCAAGGAGCGTTACATGCTCGGAGACCTTTCGGGCTTCGAGATGCGTGAGGCGCAGAAGAGCCTTCTTGATGCCGAAGAGAGGCTTCTGTCGGTTGAATACGATACCAAGATTTGCGAAATATCTCTTATGCAACTAAGCGGCAATATCAAGGAATTGCTTAAGTAAATCGTTTCCCTATAAAGAAATCCGACCGGTTGTTAGGTATAATCAACAACATTCCGTACCTTTGCGACCGTTTTTCACGAAGTAAAGTATTTTTACCACATAAAATGAAAAGGACATTGATTTCACTACTGCTCCTGCTGCCTCTCGTCATAATGGCACAGACAAGCGGTACCATACGCGGAAAAGTCATAGACAAGGCAAACAATGAACCGTTAGGTTTTGTAACAGTAGCCCTTGTCCCGTTCGGGCAGACAGCCCCTGTAGCCGGCTGCAACACCAACGACGACGGAACATTTGTCATCAACGGTGTGAAAGAGGGCAACTACGACCTTAAGTTCTCATTTGTAGGCTACTTGAGCGACAGTCGCAAGATAAGCATCACAGCCGCCGAGAACAAGCGCAATGTAGGCACAATTGTAATGAAAACCGACAGAAAGATGCTCAAGGAGATTGTTGTCACAGAACAGCGTTCCCAGATGAGTTTCGAGATAGACAAGAAGGTATTTACAGTTGACCAGAGCATTGCTGCCACAGGCGGCTCGGCAAGCGAGGTGCTTGCCGACATTCCATCGGTAGAGGTAAGCAACGAGGGTACTGTATCGCTGCGCGGAAGCGAGAGCGTTACAGTGTGGATAAACGGAAAGTCAAGCGGACTCACAAGCGACAACCAGGGCGACATACTACAGCAGATGCCGGCCGGCTCTATCGAGAAGATAGAGGTTATAACCAACCCTTCGGCAAAGCACTCTCCTGAGGGCACTGCCGGCATAATCAACATCATACTCAAGCGTGACCGCAAGGCCGGCTATTATGGCAGCGTACAGGCCGGAGCAGACTCTGAAGGAGGATACAATGCCGGCGGAAACATAAACTACAGCAGCGGAAAGATTGACATATACGGCGGATTCAACTATCGCAACATGGAGTTCGAGAACGAAAGCACCACCAGAACCCGATACTTCGGTGCGCGGAACAGCTATCAGAACCAGGGAAGCACCGGAAGCCACAACCCCAACAACATTTTCGGACGTGCCGGCCTTACATGGCGTTTCACCGAGAAGGATGAGTTATACCTGAACCTCATGGGAATGTACGGAAAAGGGAAGCACGAGAGCAATATTCTCGCCGAGAGCGGTGCCATCGAAAGTGACGGAAAGTACGGCAACCCTACAGAATTGCGCCGCCGCAAGACATCTATGGACGGCAGGCCACGCATGTATAATATTGAAATCGGATATACCCACCGTTGGAGCGACAGCCACTTCCTCGACTTCTCGGTAGGCCGTCACCAGTGGAAACAGTTGCGCGATGCCGAATATATCCAGGAGACAGAAAACCTGACGACAACACCTGCAACCGTTTACAGAAGCTACCAGTTCCAGGACGGCGAGAACAGGAGCACCAACACAGAGATAAAGCTCGACTATGAGTACAAGATAAACGAGAACAGCCGCATCGAGGCAGGCTACAAGGCCGACTTCTCGGATGACAACAGCCCTGTAATAACATACACCGACGAAGCGCATACCCAAATTGACGAGGGATTGTATAACATGTTCCGCTATAAGCAGGATACCCATGCATTCTACGGTACATATTCGGGCCGCATAGGCAAACTTGGATTCCAGATTGGCCTGCGCGGCGAATATTGGAACGTAAGGACCCGTTCATACGGATATCACGACGAACAGAACGGCAACGTCCCCGGATTCAGGAAGAAGGACTTCTTCCAGCTATTCCCCAGTGCATTCCTGAGCTATGAGATAAGCAAAGGACATGAGATTCAGGTGAACTACACACGACGCCTGCGCCGTCCTTGGGGAGGACAGCTGAATGACTTCAAGAACATCAGCGACTCAACGAATATATCGTTCGGTAACCCCGGCCTTACTCCTGAATACTCCAACGCATACGAGATAAACTACATCAAGAACTGGAAGAACCACACCCTGTCGCTTTCGGGCTACTACCGTACTACAGAGGATGTGATTGAGCGTATAAGCTACAGCTTGGACAAAGTCATCTACACCACACACGAGAACGTATCCAGCACCGAATCAGCCGGACTTGAGATTGTAAGCAAGAACAAGATTTTCAAGAAGCTGGACATAACAACGACTGTAAACCTCTTCTACTACAAGCTCGACGGTTTCAGATATACCATTTACGACCAGGACATCACGGGAAAAGAGGAGAAGAATTTCTCATGGAACGCCCGCATGACCGCCAGCCTTATGCTTCCGTGGGGAGTAACCATGCAGGCGACAGGACGATACAATGCAAAGCGCATTGTGGCGCAGGGACACCGCGAGCCAAGCTACTCCCTCGATTTGGGCCTGCGCAAATCGTTCAACAACAACTGGAGCCTCAGCATCAATGCACGAGACATTCTTGACTCGCGTGGCTGGCACACTGTGACCGAGAACAACACTTTCTACCGCGATTCCGAGAGCTCTCACGGAGGACGACGCATAGGATTCACCCTGACATACAGCTTCGGCAACATGAAGGCCAAGATGCCTAAACGCAAGCAACAGGAGATGCCAGCCAACGGCTACAGCGACATGGACGGAATGGGAGAAATGTAACAGCAAGTGCTACAACACATTAAAGAGCATGCTGCGGCAAGAACGCGGTATGCTCTTTTTATTTGTCTCTTTTTTTATGCAAAAATATTTCTTCGTTTCACAAATGTTTGCGAAATTTGACGTCAGAAGCCTCGAAAGGGCAAAAGAGAAAAGTTATAAAGGACCATAACATGGCAAACACAGAAGAAAAACAGAAATTGGACCAGATTGTCGTACGCTTCTCCGGAGACTCCGGAGACGGCATGCAGCTGGCCGGAAACATCTTTTCCACAATTTCGGCAACAGTGGGAAATGACATCTGCACCTTCCCCGACTACCCAGCCGACATACGTGCTCCGCAAGGAGTGCTCACCGGAGTTTCGGGATTCCAGGTACACATCGGAACCGACAAGGTACTCACACCGGGTGACAAATGCGACATACTTGTCGCGATGAACCCTGCGGCATTGAAGACGCAGCACAAGTTCTGCAAGCCTACCGGTGCAATAATCATCGACATCGACTCGTTCACCGAAAAGGACCTGCAGAAAGCCGAGTTCAAGACCGAAGACCCTATCGCAGAGTTGGGAATAACATGCGAAGTAGTTCCATGCCCGATTACATCGCTATGCCAGGAGACGCTCAAGGATAGCGGACTTGACAACAAGAGCATACTACGCTGCAAGAACATGCTTGCTTTGGGACTCGTATGCTGGATATATGACCGCAACCTCGCTTTAGCCGAGAAAATGCTGCGTACCAAGTTCGCCAAGAAGCCCGAAATTGCAGAAGCAAACATAAAGGTGCTTCGTGCCGGTTACGACATGGGCCACAACACACATACATCCATTGCCCACACATACAGTGTAGAGAGCGACGCCGAAAAGAAAAAAGGCCGCTACATGGATATAAACGGCAACAAGGCTACTGCATACGGTCTTATGGCCGCTGCCGAGAAGGCAGGCATGAGACTCTTCCTGGGCTCATACCCAATTACCCCTGCTACAGATATCCTGCATGAGCTTGCAAAACACAAGTCTATGGGCGTTGTAACCATGCAGGCAGAGGACGAGATAGCCGGATGCGCTTCGGCCGTAGGTGCCGCATACGCAGGTGCACTAGCATGCACATCGACATCAGGCCCCGGTATATGCCTAAAGAGTGAGGCCATAAACCTTGCAGTAATAACAGAGCTGCCATTGGTGATAATCGACGTACAGCGCGGAGGACCATCTACAGGACTCCCCACGAAGAGCGAGCAGACCGACCTGCTCCAGGCACTTTACGGAAGAAACGGCGAAAGCCCTATTCCTGTCATTGCAGCGACATCTCCGACAAACTGTTTCGATGCCGCATACAACGCATGCAGGATTGCCGTAGAGCACATGACACCTGTCATTCTGCTAAGCGACGCATTCATCGCAAACGGCTCGGCAGCCTGGAAGTTGCCCGACATAAACAAATACCCCGCTATTGTTCCTCCTTATGTGACACCAGAAATGCAAGGAGAATGGAGCCCTTACAAGCGCAACCCGGAAAACGACGTGCGCTATTGGGCCGTACCGGGCACACCTGGCTTCACACACCGTATAGGCGGACTTGAGAAGAACGCAGCGACCGGTGCAATAAGCAACGACCCTGCAAACCACCACAGCATGGTTGAGGCAAGAGCAAGGAAGGTTGCAAGGATTGCCGACTATATACCCGAATTGCAGGTTGAAGGATTTGAGGATGCCGACCTTCTGATTGTAGGCTTCGGCGGCACTTACGGACATCTGTGCGAAGCAATGCAGCAGATGAACAGTAACGGCAAGAAAGTTGCCCTTGCGCATTTCGAGTATATAAATCCGTTGCCGCGCAACACCGAGGAGATTCTAAGGAAGTACAAGAAAATTGTAGTTGCAGAGCAGAACATGGGCCAGTTCGCCGGATATCTGCGAAGCAAGTTCCAGGGAATTGAACTATTCCAGCACAACGAGGTAAAGGGCCAGCCGTTCGAAGTTGCGGCACTGGTCGATTCATTCACTAAAATCATGGAGGGGTAAGATATGAGCGAACATACAGCACAAGACTACAAGTTCGGACAGCCACGCTGGTGTCCGGGATGCGGTGACCACTCATTCCTGGGTGCATTGCACAAGGCTATGGGCGAACTGGGCGTTGCCCCGCACGACATTGCAGTGATTTCGGGTATCGGTTGCTCTTCAAGATTGCCGTACTACATGAACACATACGGTTTCCACACGATACACGGCCGTTCGGCAGCAATCGCAACAGGTGCGAAGGTTGCGAACCCCGACCTTACAATCTGGCAGGTTTCGGGCGATGGCGACGGCCTTGCCATAGGAGGAAACCACTTCATACATGCGGTGCGCCGCAACATCGACCTGAACATGATTCTGCTCAACAACCGCATATACGGCCTTACAAAGGGACAATACTCACCGACTTCGGTACGCGGCTTCGTGAGCAAGTCATCGCCTTACGGAACGGTTGAAGACCCGTTCCGCCCTGCAGAGCTATGTTTCGGAGCCAGAGGCAACTTCTTTGCCCGTTGCGTTGCCACTGACATGGCTGCAGCCGTAGGTTGCCTCAAAGCTGCAGCGCAGCACAAGGGAGCATCCGTTGTCGAGGTTCTCCAGAACTGCGTCATCTTCAACAACGGCACGCACGAGAGCGTATATACCAAGGAAGGACGTGCAAAGAACGCTATTTACCTGGAGCATGGAAAGCCGATGGTTTTCGGTGAAAACAGGGAATTCGGACTCATGCAGGAGGGATTCGGTCTCAAGGTCGTGAAGATTGGAGAGAACGGCATCACAGAGAATGACATACTGGTACATGATGCACACTGCAAGGACACCACACTGCAGCTGAAGCTCGCCCTTATGGAAGGCCCGGACTTCCCGATTGCACTCGGTGTGATACGCGATGTCGAAGCGATGACCTACAACGACGCAGTGCACGCACAGGTCGAGGAGGTGAAGAATGCTAAGAAGTACCACTCATTCAGCGAACTTCTCGAAACAAACGAAATCTGGGAGATCAAGTAATAACCGGAAAGTTCTACTATACAGCAGGGCGGCCCAAAATAAAATGGGCCGCCCTGCTGTATAATTTTTGCTGTTCTACAACGAATGCAGCCAAATTCCGGATACCGATTTTACTTTTGAGTCATTTCCATTTTTTTATATAAAAAGCATAAAACAAGCTTAAGAATCGGTCAAACGAACAATTTTATCACTCTTTTTACACAAAAAACATGTTAAAAATTTCGTACTAACAAAATATTGCGTATTTTTGAAACCGGTGTAATAGCAAATTATTATTAAAATAATAAAACTTATACAAAAAACACCGTATAAAGAGAAACTTTATTTAACTCAAGGGGATGCAATGCTCCCCGAATAAAAACTAACTTATATGAAATTCAAATCGGTTGGAAAGTCGCTTTTAGCGGCAATGGTCTTGGGGATGACACTTTCCCTAACGCCCGCTGATGCGTGGGCAGAGACAACCGCCATGCAGCAGCAACAGCAGTATGGCACAGTTAAAGGTGTTGTAACAGCAGACAACGGCGAAGCCATGTTCGGTGCAGTCGTGTATGTTGTAGGCACAACCAACTCATCGGCCGTTGACTTTGACGGAAACTATGAGTTGCAGAATGTAAAGATCGGTTCTACAATCCGTGCGACCCTCATGGGTTACACCTGCGCTGATCAGATATGGAACGGCGGAGTCCTCAACTTCGTGATGAAGGAGGAGGCTGCAATGCTCGACGAGATTGTGGTAACAGCCATGGGTATCATGCGCAAGGAGAAGTCTCTTACATATGCCACCCAGATGGTAAAGGCAGACGATCTCTTCAAGGCTCCAGACGCAAACCTGATCAACTCTCTTGAGGGTAAGGTTTCCGGTATCACAATCACCCCCAGTGCCGGTGGTGCGGGCGGTGCATCAAAAATCACTCTGCGCGGTAACAAGTCAATCATGGGTGACAATGCTCCGCTTATCGTTGTTGACGGTGTGCCTATGACAAACAGCATCCGCGGACAGATCGGCGATGCGGCCAATCTTACTTATCAAGGAGCATCCGAAGGAAGCGACCCTCTTTCAATGATCAACCCCGATGACATCGAATCGATGAATATCCTCAAGGGTGCTAATGCTGCAGCCCTCTACGGTTCACGTGCAGCCAACGGTGTCATCATGATTACTACAAAGAAGGGTAAAGAAGGCAAGATGGAGATTACATTCAACTCAAGCACCACTTTTGACAAGCCACTCTTGACCCCTGAACTCCAGAACTCATATGGCGGATACCGTGCAGCAGGCAATGGCTCGCTCATCTTTGACAGCTGGGGAGACCGTTTGAGCGGAACAGGCAAGCATATCTATGAATACACCGGCGACAAGCAGTACTTCCCTCAAGTAAATGAGGACGGTACTCCAAACATACTCAAGGCCCACCTTCGCAACTATGCAAACGATGACATAGACGACTTCTACGATTGGGCATTGAATGCTACAAACTCAATTTCAATTTCTGGAGGTACTGAGAAAATACAGACCTACGGTTCTTTCTCGAACACACACTCAAAGGGTATGATTGAGACAAACCGTTACAACCGTAACACATTCGCATTCAGGCAGACCTACAACCTTTGGGAGCGTCTTACAATGAATTTGAATGTAAACTATAATCAGGCAAAGACAAAGAACCGTGTCGGTGGCGGTACTGTAGGAAACCCTATCTACCATCTATACACTACCCCTCGTGACGTTGATATGGAATACTACAAGGACAATTACGCGGCTCAAGGCCAGTGGTGGTCTTCCGGAGACCAGGAAGGAAATGGTACTCAAAGCTATTTTCAGGACATCGGCGGACTTTGGATGGAATTCAAGGACCATGTACTCCTTAACGGTCCAATGCAGCAGTATGCATTCCAGTCGCCAATGCAGAACAACCCATATTGGCTCACAAACATGAACCAGGGTGAAACAAACGAAGAGCGTTTCTCTGCATCATTCAGCGCTACATACAAGATTCTTGAAGGATTGAACCTCCAAGGACGCGTTTCTATCGATCATACCAAGTACAAAGACGAAGGCGGAACTTATGCCAGCACATGGGGACCTGTTGAAATGTATCGTTATGGTACATACTACCTCAACAACAGCCGTACAAATGAAATATACACCGACTACATGCTCTCATACAACAAGCAACTCAGCAAGGATTGGGCTATATCTGCATCTGTAGGTTATGTTGGACATACAATCAAAAGCGATTGGAGCAACACATACATCGGAGAAGCGACCAATGACCCGACAAGAGGCGGTAGCATTGCACTTTTCATTCCCGATGCAATAAACAAATTCGATCCAAGCTTCGGCCGTTCAGGTGTTACTACAAAGGGAAAGAGCTCCAACTGGGACCAGGCTGCACTCATCACAGCACAAGTAGGTTGGAAGGATGTAATATTTATCGACGGTTCATACCGTAGGGACTGGTACCGTACCTTCAAGCAGTTCGAGCATCTTGGCACAGATGACAACTACGGTTACTTTGGCTTCGGTGCAAACGCCATACTTAGCGACATCTTCAAGCTGCCAAAGTGGTTTACATACGCAAAGTACCGCTTGAGCTATTCAGAGGTAGGTAACTCAATACCGAATGTATCATATTTTGATGTCAACACCGACACATCTTTGGGTACAGCCGGCGTGACATCAAGAAACCGCTTTGTGCCAATACCTGAGAAGACAAAGTCATTCGAAACCGGTCTTGAAATGCAGTTCTTGCGCGACTGTCTCACATTCGATATTACATACTACAATTCTGCAATGCACAATTCATACCTTGAAATTGCCGGCACCAACGGAAAAATGCAGCCGGTGAACAGCGGTATTATACGCAACCAGGGTATTGAAATGACATTGGGATACGATTGGAAGATAAACAAGAACCTACGTTGGAAGACATCTGTCAACTTCTCATACAACCACAACGAGATTGAGGAGACAGCAAAGGACAAGTACGGCAACAGCAAAGATATGGCAACATCATTTGCTAACGGCAAGATTCAGTTGCTCTACAGAAAGGGAGGTTCATACGGTGACATTTACATAACAGACTTCACAAGATATAAAGAGGACGTATATGTAGAATACAGACCTGAGCAGAAGTATGACGAAGCTAACAATCCGCTGTACAATGCTGACGGCACCCCTGTAATGATTGATGTACCTTATTATAATACAGAAGGCAACGGTGAACTTGCAAATAAGGCCGGTGACATCTACATTACAAATGGCAAGCCCTCACTTGGCGGTTACGCTACAGCTGCAAGCAACGGCAAAATACGTGTTTACGAGGCAAACAAGAAGTTCCAGAAGTATGCAGGAAACGTAAACAGCAAGTACCAGCTCTCATGGTCAAACACACTTACCTGGAAGGACTTCTCTCTATACTTCCTAATCAACGGCCGTATTGGCGGCAAGGTTGTATCACTCACCGAAGGATATCTTGACGAGATTGGTTCATCAAAGCGTACCGGAGACGCACGTTTGTATGCAGAAGCGAACAATATATATACCGAAGACGGACGTCACGGCATGTATCTCAATGAAGGACGCAACCTTGTAGCAGTGGAGGACTACTATACATTCATAGGTGGAAGTGACGCGTCAAGCTACATCTATAATGCAACTAACTTCCGTTTGCGCGAGCTCTCACTCGGATACACATTCCGCGACCTTTTCGGTGAGAACAAGAACCTGAACGTATCATTTGTATGTCGCAACCTCTTCTTCCTTTATAAGGATTCACCGGTTGATCCTGACGTTTCATTGTCAACAGCAAACGGTTTGGGCGGTATCGATGTATTCAACTACCCGTCAGCACGTTCATTCGGTATCAATCTCAAGGTTAACCTCTAAGCAAAGGAAACAGAACTATTTATTAATTTAAAAGTATAAGATATGAAAAAATATATAATGTTTGCAGGTTCACTGCTATTTGCTTCATTTGCAATGCAGTCGTGTCTCGACTACGACGATCCGGGTGCTGAAAGAGGTGTAAACAGCACAGAAACAGAAACTACACACTTTGTCGGAAATGTTGACTCAATCCCATACCTGAACCAGCCAACACCGCACGGTGTCGATTCTGCACTCACAACACTTGAAACATACTTCATGCAGTCACTCTCTGGCCAATACAACATACGTGGAGGCAAGGAAGGCGGATTGCCTGCAGCACACGCATACCAGCGTCAGTACTGCTTAGGCCCCGACCTCTACGCACAGTACTTTACTGTGCCTCACAAGGACTTCATGTATGGTACACTCACTTCAACATATAACGTATCGGCAGAGTTCAACAACGGTCCTTTAGGAGCATACACAATGGCAAAGAACGCCATTATGCCTCTCCTTAACCACCCGCTTATAGACTCTATCCCGGAGATGAAGGCTATTAACCTGCTTTACTATTGTGTAATAGCTCAGGAGCAGGCCGACTTGTCAGGCCCTTTCACATATTTCGAGGACAAGCAGAACTCTGAGTCTCCGGAAGAATACAACAGTGTACGTGAGATCTATTACGGAATAGTTGAAAACCTCGACACTATCGTTGCTTGTCTCAAGCATTTCGAGACACGTCCTGAATGGTATAAAGAGAAGATTATGGAAGTTACGGGAGAATACTGCGTAACAAACAGAGGTGTTCTCTATGGCGACATGAGCATGAACTCATATATCAAACTTGCCAACTCATTGAAGCTCCGTATGGCAATGCACATTGTAAAGGTAGAGCCGGAAACTGCCAGAAGATGGGCTGAAGAAGCTGTAGCAAGCGGTGTTGTTGAGAGCGAAGCCGAGCAACAGGGTATTTTCCCTACCATCAGCGGTTTTACGCACCCTATTGTTGATATCGCAAACAACTGGAACGACCTTCGCTTGTGCGCATCATTCGAGAGTTTGCTTATGAGCCTTGACCACCCATATACAAAGTATCTGTTCCTTCCGAACGGCTACGATATTGAGAACAAGGTTACAAAAGAAATCACTCCAGCCGGTGACCGTATATGTGGTATCCGTGCCGGTACACTTGTCGGAAATGGCCAGACGTTCGCACAGAACAAACGACAAGCTTATTCGACATTCAGTACCGATGTCATTGCAAGAAGCCAATGCCCTACATACTTTGTAAAGTGGGCCGAAGTTGACTTCCTGCGTGCCGAAGGTGCATTGCGTGGCTGGGAAATGGGCGGCACAGCACAGTTCTTCTACGAGCGCGGTATTGACAATGCTTATATCGAGGATCCGTTGAACGGTTCACAATATAAAGGCTCATTGAATGCATACAAGAACTTGGAACAACCTGTTAACTACATAAGCAGAGACCCGATGGGTGACGGTCCGGACTGGCCTAGTGTAACAACTATCGGAGTCAAGTGGAATGAGGGTGACGACCAGGAGACAAAACTTGAGAAAATTATTACACAGAAGTACATTGCATTGTTCCCGCTCTCTACAGAGGCTTGGGCAGAGTTGCGTCGTACAGGCTATCCTAAGCTGTTCCCGGTACTCAACACCGATGACGGTGACGGTTCTATCGAACAGGGAGACATGATTCGCCGTATTCCTTGGGTTCCTACAGACCCTATAGCTGTTAGCATGGTTGAGGCAAGCGGTATCCCGGCACTTGGCGGACCCGACGAGCAGGCCACACGTCTATGGTGGGATGTTGAAGGACCGAACTTCTAAGACATAACAACACAAAAAAAGGACCTCTAATGGCAAGAGGTCCTTTTTTTGTATGTAAGACGACTCTTTAAGAACCGTGTCATCAGATTGCAGATAGACTAATTCAGGAAGCCGTATTTTGGAAAGAACTATAAAATTGATAAAATTTATCTAAGGATATCCTATTTTTACCAATAAAACAACTATATTTGCTTAGGTGTATATTGCGTGGATTGCCAATGTAATAGCATATCGCAAGCCAACTCCTGACTTTACATATTTTTTGACAGCAAACAACGCGTAAGGCATACATTTTATCGTAATTTTAGCAGAATAGAGATAATTATTTTATACTAACCTTTAACAACAAATCCATGAAGAAGATTTACTTTATGCTCATCAGTTTCTTGTGCCTTGCAGTCTCGGCACAGGCAGCGGCTGTCACCGATTTGTCACAGCTGAGCAATGACAAGCTCTACACGATTCGTTCCGAACGTGCATTCTTGCTCTACAGTTCAAGTGTAAATACACTTGCATCAAGCAACGGTAAGGCTGTAGGCACAGTAACACGCAACCCGCAGGACCCCAATCAGCAATTCAAGATTGAGGAAAGCAGTGGAAAGTACTACCTTTACAGCGTAGGAGCCGGCAAATATGTAATACCTACCGGTTTCTATGCCACCAAGACTTTAGCTTTAAGCATAACAAAGTCGGGCAATAGCGCATACCCTTGGAAGCTCGGTCTCGGTACTCTGTACTTGAACTCACAGGACCCTAACCAAACCGATGCAGGTCTTGTTATTGACTCGTGGTCAACGACAGATGCCGGTAACAGATACATTATCGAAGAAGTTACAGACGAAGAGACAGGAGAAGGCGGTTCTTCAGCTTCAACAGATGAAATCTATGACTTTGCAGGCTTCAGCGACGAGAACCTGCTGAATCTTTTTTACACAGCACTGCAAAACGGTCGCAACTATCCCACAATGGCCGAATTCGAGGCTGCAGGTATCCAGGCATCAGACATAGCATTTGTACGTTCACATGTTCGCCGCGCAAACATCATGAGCCGTGAGGACCGTCTAATCCCAAGCACATATCAGGAGCGAAATCTATGGATGAACATACCTATGGATGTTGGTTCAGGTGGTGCAGCCGGATACCCAAGTGACAAGTTTGTGGCCGATGTATATTCTATGTGGCAATACACCAACCTTTTCGGTTCATGGAACCACTCAATATTCCAGGCTCCGGGTGCATGGGTTGATGCAGCTCACCGCAATGGTACCGACATAATGAGCGGTATCAAGTTCTTTGAGAGCTGGACAGCCGGAAGCGGAGACGGAGCATACAGCGCACTGGTAACTAAGAAGAATGCAAATGGCGAGTTCATATATGTAAAACCGCTTATCAACTGTTTGATGTTCTTCGGTTCCGACGGTATCAACTATAACTGGGAGGACAACAGCTACCAGAATTCAGATATTGTAAATTTCCACAAGGCACTCTACAGATATGCTGCAGAAGTAGGTTTCGACAACTACCACAGCGGTATATATACTTCTCAGAGCAGCTTTACAACAGATAACGCAGATGTACTTTTCGGAACAAAAGAGAATGGAAAGACCCACGACACCATGCTCAACTACGCAGGTGGCGATTTCTCTTACCAAATTGGTTCAACTGTCACTGCTGCAGAACAAGCTTTTGGCACCGCTGACGGCCTTTACACCGGTGTATGGATTGTTGGAATGGATAGACGTTGGACTGCACTCGACGAAGATACTCAGGCACACAAATGCGGTGTTTGTCTTTGGGGTGAGCATGGACAGAGCCGTTTCATGAGTTACAACTCTGGTGACGGCCCATACGACACACAAGGCAACTATCAGAGACTTCTTGAGCGTGGTTTCTCCGGCGGTTACCGCAACCCGGCTACACGCCCTGCAATAAGCAACAGCGGAAATAACTGGGAGCAGGAAGGCAGCAAGCTCCCACTTTCAACATTTGCAGGATTGGCGACATGGATTCCTGAGCGTTCTGCTATACAAGGAACACTTCCGTTCGAGACACACTTCACACTTGGCAACGGCGACCGCTACTACTACAAAGGAAAGATGTCACACAACAGCACATGGTACAACATGGGTGCACAGGATATCGTTCCTACATACCGTTGGTTGCGTTACAAGAGCAATACTACAACAGTAAGTACTGACGTTGAAATAAACTACACACACCTTGATGCATATACAGGAGGTTCTTGTATCGAGCTTACAGGTGCTTCAACATCAACAGGCACAGACATCATTCTTTATAAGACTGCACTTGAAGCAGGTGAAGGTGTATTCGCTAATGTTGCAGTAAAGACACTTAAGAATGTAAAAGCAACCGACCTTTACCTTATCATAAGACTCAAGGGAGAGAGTGCATGGAAAGAATATGCAGTTGGTGACGTTAATGGCAACACATGGGAGGAGAAACACATCGCCATTGCAGATATCGCTAAAGGCAAAGTTATCGACCGTATAGGTTTGCGCGTTAAGGGCAACAACAGCGACTATCAGCTCTATGTGGGCAAGCTCGAAATCAATGACAATTCAACAGTAACTCCGGCCAACGTTAAAGACGTAGTTGCTGAGGTGAAGAAGGAGACAAAAGTTTCTATGACCGTAAAACTCAACTGGAATGTCGATGCAGTTGCCAAGACACGTGCCGATTGGGGATTGGTTTACAATGACGAGGCAAACATCAGCCACTTCGAGATTATGTACAAGGTCGGCAAAGACGGCAAGGTTGCACAGGTTGGTACAACAACACAGTGGGCTACACTTGTTCCAAATATCCGATTCGAGAGCGCAAACGATGTTCCTTATGTTGGTGTACGTGCCGTATCAACAGACCTGAAGACATATTCTCCTATCGAATGGGTTGAAATTCCACGTGGTGTACAAGCAGAGCTCCCTGAAGAGGTTGAAGAAGATACTTACGGTGTAAGCGCAATGGATCCACAGTGTGAGGGTGCTGATATTGCACGTGTACAGCGTTACGTTGTAGAACTTACAACAACAGGTGCAACACAAGACCTCAACTATGAAGCAAACGGCCCAGTAGCCGACGGTTCGCAATATGCAGACGTACGCGATCAGGTTCTTATCGTAGAGCAAGGACAGACTATCACCATGTTCATCAAGTGCGCAAACTTCGACGATGGTTTGAAGTGGTGCTTTGCAGGTGGCTGGCTTGACCTTGATGCAAGCGGCGACTTCAACCATCCGGGTTCACCAGAAGAGGACCCGCTCAGTGAGCGCATCTTCTTCGCAGGTACACTACGCGCTGAAACACCGGCATTCCAAAACCCAGGTCTTACATTCAGTTTCAAGATTCCGGAAGATGCAACTCCAGGCAAGAGCCGTTTGCGTATCGTATTCTCTGATGCTTGGTTCGCAGGTATGTTCTTGCCTACCGGCCTCCATGCAAAGGGCTTCTCAATGGACTTTGGTGCAGAAATCATTGGCAATAACCCAGGACGTGTTCCAGTTGATACACGCGACAGCGGTGCTGCCGAAGAGCCAGAATGTCTTGAAGGCGGCTTGACAGGTGTTGAGGAAGTTATCGGCGGTGAGGTTTCTACAGCTGAGGCCGGCGAAGGCGCAATCGACTTCAACAACGCAGACAAGGCTTGGATTTACACAGCAGACGGCAAGCTTGTTGAGTTCGTGAAGAACCCGACATCAGTTGCGGCACCGGCCGGTGTTTACATTGTCAAGATGCAGAAGGGAAGCGTTATCCGTTCGGCAAAGGTACTTGTTAAATAAGAATCATTTGACACTTCTATAATCAGGGGCTGCATCGTCGATGCGGCCCCTGATTCATTCTTGCACATCGCACTTTGCCGGTGTCTTATTTTTGCATACCTTTGCACAACGATAAAAGAAGTTGTCTGAATTCTCTAATACCATGCAAAAACTCAATGCACTCCGCGGGTTATTCGCCATATCTCCAATAATAGTGCTGCTTACTGTATATCTTTGCGGCTCAATAATTGCCGGTGACTTCTACCGCATACCCATTGCTGTAGCATTCCTTGTTGCTGCTATATATGCAATTGTCATTACGAAAGAAGGGAACATAAACGAAAGAATCGACAGTTTTTCCAAAGGTGCAGCAAACACCCGCATTATGTACATGGTGTGGATATTTGTGCTTGCAGGAGCCTTTGCCAAGACAACCGAAGCCATGGGGGCCATAGATGCGACCGTTGCAGTGGCAAGAAGCACCATTCCTGCCAACTACCTCCCGGCCGGCATATTCATCGCAAGCTGCTTCGTTTCGCTTTCAATAGGCACATCGGTAGGAACCATAGTCGCGCTCACACCTGTTGTCACCACCCTGGCCGGGCAGATAGGGTGCGATACTGCATGGATGGTTGCCATTGTCGTAGGAGGCGCATTCTTCGGTGATAATCTGTCATTCATTTCGGATACAACCATTGCTGCGACCCAGACGCAAGGATGCTCCATGAGAAGCAAGTTCTATTCGAACATACTTCTGGTTGCTCCGGCTGCAATCGTAGCCCTGCTTATATATGCATTCAGCGGAAACAGCATAGGAACAGCAGAAGCCCCGACTGTAACTGTTACAGAAATGCTCAAGTGCATGCCATACATAATTGTGATAGCGGCAGCCCTTATTGGAGTGAACGTGCTTGCCGTACTCGCACTGGGCATTGTTTCGGCTGCAATATTGGGAATTGCATACGGAAGTTTCAGTTGCATTGGGCTGTGCACGCATATCGGGAACGGCATCATGTCAATGGGAGAGTTGATAATAGTCACCATGCTTGCAGGAGGAGTGCTTGAGATGGTGCGCCTGAACGGCGGAATAGATTACCTGATACAGCTCACTACAGCCAGAATAAAATCGAAGAGAGGTGCAGAGTGTGCCATTACAGGACTGACGGCTCTCGCCAATATCTGTACAGCGAACAACACCATAGCTATTCTGTCGGCCGGTGAGATATCGCACGACATAGCTAAGGAGTTCAAGATCTCGCCCCGCCGTTCGGCAAGCCTCATGGACACGGCATCGTGCTTTGTGCAGGGCATAATCCCCTACGGAGCACAGCTGCTCATGGCTTCGGGCCTGGCACTCGTCTCGCCGATAGAGATTATTCCGCACCTCTACTACCCCATGTGCGTTGGGGCAGCAATAGCGGTTTCAATAATTATAAGAAAGAGCTAAAAACAAAAAGGGAGGATTTCAATTGAAAACCTCCCTTTTAAACTTTCCTGACGCAGATTATCTACGCAAGCCAAGCTTAGCGACAATTGCACGGTAACGGTTGATGTCACGGCTCTTAAGATAGTTAAGGAGCGCACGACGCTTACCTACCAACATTGTCAAAGCTCTCTGTGTGCTATAGTCTTTACGGTTAGCCTTAAGGTGCTCCGTCAAATGGGCAATACGGTATGAGAACAATGCAATCTGGCTCTCTGCTGAACCAGTATCAGTGTTAGACGTTCCGTATGTGCCAAAGATCTCTTTCTTTTTTTCTGAATCCAAATACATAGATTTAAGGTTTTAAATTGTTAGAAAATCATTTGGCCGACAAATGAATGCGCCAAAGCGCACTATGTTGCCAACGCGGGTGCAAAGATACAACCTTTTTTCGGATTGGCAACCACATTCGCATAAAATTTTAAAATAGCTGTAATCCGCGAGACTGCCGAAGGGCCTATTTTTGAACTATTTATAGCTTTGACGACACACTAAATGCCTTTTTATTAAAATTTTCCGCTGTTTTGTTGTAACTTTGCAGATTGAAAGATACGAAACAAGATTTACATAATTCATATGCAGAATATCCGTAACATTGCCATCATTGCACACGTTGACCACGGCAAGACTACACTTGTCGATAAGATGATGTTGGCAGGAAACCTGCTGAAGGAGCAGGACAACGACAAGCTCACACTCGACAACAACGAACTTGAGCGTGAAAGAGGAATTACAATTCTATCGAAAAACGTATCGATAAGATACAAGGACACCAAGATAAACATTATAGACACTCCGGGACACAGCGACTTCGGAGGAGAGGTTGAGCGCGTGCTCAACATGGCCGACGGCTGCATTCTTCTTGTGGATGCATTCGAAGGGCCTATGCCGCAGACTCGATTCGTATTGCAGAAGGCACTGCAGATAGGCTTGAAACCTATTGTTGTCGTGAACAAGGTTGACAAGCCCAACTGCCGCCCGGAAGAGGTATATGAAATGGTCTTCGACCTGATGTTCTCACTTGAAGCGACCGAGGAACAGCTCGACTTCCCGGTACTCTACGGTTCGGCAAAGAACAACTGGATGAGCACCGACTGGCGCAAGGAGACAACCGACCTTACAGCCCTTCTCGATGCAATTATTGAGCATATCCCTGCACCAAAGAAGCTGGAAGGTACACCCCAGATGCTTATCACCTCACTCGACTACTCCCCTTACACCGGACGTATCGCAATAGGGCGCGTGCATCGCGGAACACTCAAGGAGGGAGCGAACATCACCCTTGTCAACCGCAACGGACAGGAGAGCAAGATGAAGATTAAGGAGCTGCATACTTTCGAAGGACTGGGACGCAAAAAGGCAGAAGAGGTGAGTTCGGGTGATATATGTGCCATCGTAGGACTTGATAAATTCGAGATAGGCGACACTATCTGCGATTTCGAGAACCCCGAAGCACTGCCGCCGATTGCTATTGACGAGCCAACCATGAGCATGCTCTTTACCATAAACGATTCACCGTTCTTTGGCAAGGAGGGCAAGTTCGTGACATCGCGCCACATTCAGGACAGACTCGACAAGGAGCTCGACAAGAACCTGGCACTGCGAGTGAAGAAAGACCCCGAAGAGGATGCATGGACAGTCTTCGGACGTGGAGTGCTGCATCTCTCAGTGCTGATAGAGACCATGAGACGCGAAGGATATGAGCTGCAGGTGGGCCAGCCGCAGGTAATATACAAGGAGATTGACGGTGTACGCCATGAACCTATCGAAGAGCTTACCATAAACGTGCCGACAGACTTTTCAAGCAAGATTATCGACATGGTTACACGCCGCAAGGGAGAGATGCTCTCTATGGAGGCACAGGCCGACAGAGTGAACATCGAGTTCAACATCCCGTCACGCGGAATCATCGGCCTGAGAACAAACGTGCTAACAGCTTCGGCAGGCGAGGCAATAATGGCACACCGCTTCAAGGAGTACCAGCCGTTCAAGGGGGAAATTGAACGCCGCACTAACGGCTCGATGGTGGCAATGGAGAGCGGAACAGCCTTCGCGTACGCAATCGACAAGCTTCAGGAGCGCGGACGCTTCTTCATAAGCCCCCAGGAAGAGGTTTATGCAGGACAGGTTGTCGGCGAGCATATACACGACAATGACCTTGTTATAAATGTAACAAAGAGCAAGAAGCTTACAAACATGCGCGCAAGCGGAAGTGACGACAAGGCGCGTATTATTCCACCTATAATATTCTCGCTCGAAGAGGCTCTTGAGTATATCAAAGAGGACGAATACCTTGAGGTAACGCCGAAGTCCATGCGCATGCGCAAGATTATACTTGACGAACTGGAACGTAAACGCGCAAACAAGCAGTAACCAATGAAAAGGATTCTTGCATATCTGTTGCCGGCAATTTTGCTCTTTTCTTGTACAGAGAAGAGCAAGATAAACTTTACCATAAGCGGCAAGGCCGGAGATGAGCAATGCATGCTCTATCTGTTCGGCACCGACAGCCGTTACGAGAGAATCGACTCATTTGAAAGCGAGGATAACGGTGAGTTCCATTTCGAAATGGAGACCGACACCATAATACCGTTGCTGTTGCTGCTTCCCAAAGGAGAACTTGTTCCGGTATATGCAGAACCCGATGTAGAGGCTTTCCTAAAGAAGGACAAACTGATGAAGAGCGGCTGGTGCATTGACGGCGGCAGAACACAGGCACTGCACGACAGCATTTCGCGTGAGCTTGACGCATGCAAGGGTGAGAACCAGAGAATGAAGATGATTGAAGATTTTGTCGATGCCCACCCGATAAGCGATGTAAACATCGAAATCATGCGCCGTTATATGATTGATATCGAGAACCCGAAAGCCGAAAAGATACGCAGCCGGATAGCATCTATGGGCGGAATCATGCAGGACCAGGAGTTCTTCGCCTCGGTAAAGCGTCGTGTGGAACACAAAAGAAGCAACATCCTCAACAGGTCGTTCCCAGCATTCAACTACACAACGGCCGAAGGCAAGAAGGTGACATTGTCGGACTACATTCTCCGATACACACTTGTAACGTTCTGGGCATCGTGGAACGAGGAGAGCCGCAAGTCGATGCAGGCACTGAGAGAGATTTACGAGAAGACCGACACTTCGGGCCTTGCCATACTGAACATCGCACTTGAACACGACACTGCAAAGTGGAGAGAGTGCATAGTAAGCGACAGCATCGTAGGAGACAATGTATATGACCTCAAAGGGTGGAACAGCGAACTGATACAGGAGTTCACAATACCGTCCATTCCCTACTCTATCCTTATAAACCCGTACCAGAGGGTAAACGAATATGGAGTACAGCTCGACGGAGCTGCCGAACGCTTGGATTCTCTGGTCAAGGTTCACCGGAAAAAGGAGAAGGAGAAAGAGCTGAAAAAGAAGAAAAGGAGATAACGCGATGTTGGTAAAGGTTCTTGCTGCAGCAATCCAGGGCATAAATGCCACACTGGTCACAATAGAGGTAAACGCTTTACGAGGTATAAAATTCTTCCTCGTAGGATTGCCCGACAATGCCGTAAAGGAGAGCCAGCAACGCATAAACTCCGCACTGCAATACAACGGTCTGCGCTTTCCGAGCAAGCAGATAATCGTGAACATGGCACCTGCCGACATCAAGAAAGAGGGGTCGGCATACGACTTGCCCATAGCTATGGGCATTCTCGCTGCGGACGAGGTGGTATCAACCGCAAAACTCAGCCGATACCTGATTATGGGAGAGCTTGGGCTTGACGGAATGCTGATGCCTATAAAAGGGGCACTCCCTATCACTATCAAGGCAAAGGAGCTCGGCTACGAAGGCATCATACTGCCTGCCGGCAATGCTGCGGAAGCTGCAGTAGTCGAAGGCATTAGAGTCCATGGTGCCGAAAACATGATGCAGGTAATACGCTTCCTCAACGACGAAGAGGAGATTCCTCCGTTCCATATTGACATAGAGAACGATTTCTACTCCAGACAGAGCGATTTTGCGTTCGACTTCAGCGAAGTGCGCGGACAGGAGAACGTAAAGCGTGCCTTTGAGGTAGCTGCAGCCGGCGGACACAACCTTATTATGGTAGGCCCCCCAGGAAGCGGCAAGTCGATGATGGCAAAACGGTTGCCAAGCATCTTGCCCCCCCTGACCCTCGAAGAGAGCCTTGAAACGACAAAGATACATTCAGTAAGCGGCATGATGCCCGACGGCGTTTCACTCATCACGCAAAGGCCGTTCCGCAGCCCGCACCACACAATATCATCGGTAGCACTCTGCGGTGGCGGAAGCAACCCGAAGCCAGGCGAGATATCGCTTGCGCACAACGGAGTGCTGTTCCTAGACGAGCTTCCGGAGTTCAGCCGCGATGTGCTTGAGGTTATGAGACAGCCGCTCGAAGACCGCAAGATATGCGTTGCGCGTGCCAACTACAAAGTAGAATACCCCGCTGGAGTGATGTTCGTGGCAAGTATGAACCCCTGCCCGTGCGGATACTACAATCACCCGACAAAGGATTGTACCTGCAGCCCCGGACAGGTTCAGCGTTATCTGAACAAGATAAGCGGCCCCCTCCTCGACCGCATCGACCTGCAGATTGAGATTGTACCCGTACCGTTCGAAAAGATTTCGGACACAGCACCTGGTGAACCCAGCGCAGCAATACGCGAACGTGTAATCGCTGCACGCAAGATTCAGGAGGAGCGTTTCAAGAACGAAAAGGGGATATACTGCAATGCACAGATGACACCTAAGCTCATTGCAAAGTATGCGGTGCTTGACGACACCAGCCTCGCGATGTTAAAGACAGCCATGACCAGGTTCGACCTATCGGCACGCGCCTACGACCGCATACTCAAGGTCGCACGCACCATTGCCGACCTCGACAAGAGCGAGGAGATACAGTTCCAGCACATTGCAGAGGCCATAGGTTACCGCAACCTTGACAGAGGTAACTGGGGCACATAGATTTTGATGGAAAAATAAGTGACAAAATAATAGAAAGTTGGCATATAATGAAAGTTTCCCATCAATATATGCCAACAATAAATGCTATATTCTACTATTATTAGCTAAATCAGAAGTTTTCATCACTACGCCTACTAAAGCAGGCTGATGACCCTTGCTTGTTTAAGATCGTTGTAGCTTTTCTCAAGAGCGGTGCATCGCAGTTGCAACTCCTTGAGCGAATTCTCCTTCTCTTCAATCTGCCAAATTTTTATGTAACAGACGGCACTTTTTGGCTATTGCAGCCATAATGAAACGATTCAGGCCCCGAATCCGGAGCCTGAATCGATAGAAGTTACATCTCTTTCCAAATGTTGTCCCAGTCGTTGCGGTGTTCGCCTG
>JAFWXX010000048.1 GCA_017522915.1 Bacteroidaceae bacterium | reverse complement strand
CGACAAAAGTACATGATAGAGCGACAACAAGAAGAATAAAAGATAACTGATTAAGGGTAAAACGAACCTTGGAATAAGATATCTTGGATAGAAATTAATCGTACATGTACAATATTAACCACAGTAAATTTCTACTGAGCCCAAACCAACGGGTTACAAGAATATGAAACAAAAAGCGGAGAAAGTTGAAAAACTATCTCCGCTTCAGTAGCGAGACCCGGGATTGAACCGGGGACCTCATGATTATGAATCATGCGCTCTAACCAGCTGAGCTATCTCGCCATGCATTTTTGCGGTGCAAAGATATGGCTATAATTTTAAAATGACAAATTTTTTAGTGTTTTTCGTGAAAAAATTAATTTTCAGGCATAAATCACGCATAAATGCATCCTTTTTTCTTTTTATAAAGTCATAATTAAACTAAAAAACTCCAATTATTGAAGACAATAATTGGTATTCTTGTTAAATTTTAATATCTTGCGACTGAGATACAAATAGTTAAGTACTATTATTCCTGTAACAGAAATATAATACTTTCAACAAATGGGTAAGGAAAAGATTCATATTGAATATCCGCTTAAAGGCAGTGCATCGATGATATGGCGATATATAGGCACCAGTGCCGGGCTATCGCCATGGTTTGCCGACAAAGTGGAAAATATAGACCGTACTTTTACTTTCTGCTGGGGAAAAAGCGAAAAGAGAGTTGCTCACCTGGTAGCGCAGAGAAATGGCGTATATGTAAAGTTCCGTTGGGAAGACGAAAGCCAAAGCACATATTTCGAGATGAGGATTTCGTACAATGAACTGACGAGAGAGCATACACTCGAAATAACAGACTTTGCCGATAAGGATGAGATTGAAGACCAAAAAGACCTATGGGATTCACAAATAGAGAACCTGAGGCGTCAATCGGGAATGTAAATTAGCAGATTTTTGGCAACAAAGGAAACTTCAGTTTCCCAAAGGAGTGATGCTTGCAACCCAGGTTATATACGAGACTATCTCAAATATACGAAAATATGCAACACACGTTGGAAAACATCAGATTTTTAATTTGAGTTTCGCTTGCTTGCACTATCTTTGTACAGAAAAACCTTTCTTCGGAATAATAAGAATGGCTTTTCTGTACGTTTGCATTAAAAAGATATAAAGAGACTATAAAGGGCATACGGATACTATGAAATTCTCATGGTTGAAAATAAAGAAGTTGGATCTCTTCATACTGAAGACTTTCTCGACCAACCTGATGGCAACATTTCTTATCTGCCTGTTCATTTTCATAATGCAGCTGTTATGGAAATGGGTGGATGACTTTGTTGAGAAAGGACTCGATTTCTTTGTTCTTGCCCAGTTCTTTGTACTCAGTTCAATTACCCTTGTATCTCAGGCACTGCCGCTTGCCATTCTGCTGGCATCGCTGATGACTTTCGGCAGCTTCGGCGAAAAATTGGAACTGCTCTCAATGAAAGCTGCCGGAATACCTCTGTTCCGAATAATGAGACCGCTGATAGTACTATGTACAGCACTATGCTTTGTGTCATTCTACTTCCAGAATGTGGTGAGCCCTTACTCACAAATGAAGCTGCTGACACTTATGTACTCCATAAAGCAGTCGTCACCCGAAAGCGAGATACCCGAAGGGGTATTCTACGACAAACTTGAGGGCTACAATATCTATGTAGGGAAAAAGAACAAGGAGACAGGTACACTCTACAACGTAATGATATACGATATGTCGGCCGGCTTTGAAAATGCCAATATTCTTGTTTCCGATTCGGCAACAATCAAGAGTACTGCCGACGAAAAGCACATGATATTGAGCATGTTCAACGGAGAACAGTTCTCGAACCTGACCGACCAGCAGGTAAACAAGAAAAACGTACCGTACAGGCGTGAGACATTCAGCCGGAAAGATGTTCTAATTGCCATTGACGGCGGTTTCGAAATGAAGGACGGTTCATTCCTTAAAGGCAATGCAAAAAGCAAGAACATAAAGGAACTTGAGGTTGCCATAGACTCGTTGGGAACAGCAAATGACAGTATAGGACTCGATAACTGGAAAGAGGTAAAGCGTTCGACATACAAGGTGAGCAACAAATTCAATGCCGACGATTCTGTTTACATGACAAGGAACAAGCTGTTCAGGATAAATGTTGACAGCATATACAATATTGCATCACGACACTCCAAACTTGTGTGGAAACGTGCCGAACTTAACAAGATAAAACAACTGAATGTCGATTACGATATAAAGAGAAGCGTGATGCGTTCCCTCGACAAGGACCTGAACAAGCATAAGATTACATGGTGGGAAATGTTCACCCTCTCTTTAGGTTGCCTTGTATTCTTCTTTATAGGAGCGCCGCTCGGAGCTATTGTACGAAAAGGAGGATTAGGATATCCTGTATTGATATCGGTAGCTACGTTCATTCTCTACTACATATTCAATACATCGGGTTCAAAAATGGCACGTGAGGGTGAATGGCAGATATGGTACGGTGCATGGCTCAGCACTATTATACTTGCACCGCTCGGAGTTTTCTTCACATACCAGTCGAACAAGGACTCAGGAATATTCAACAGCGACTCTATCAAGGCTTTCTTCAGAATGCTGTTTGCCATACCCGAAAAGAGGCATATAACATTCAAGGAAGTTATAATAGAGGACCCGGATTACGAAAAGGACTGTATAATTCTTGAAGAACTGCATGACGAAGTGCGTGCATACAGAAAGGAGAACAGGCTTAACAGTCTTCCTGGGGTAGAAAAGGTGTTCCTGAACGAAAACGACGATACGCTCGAAAGGATAAACGAAAAGATGGAAAACCTTATCGAGGAGATGGGAAACAGCAAGAACAAGAAAGTAATAATGAGCCTTAACGAATTCCCTGTACTTTCGACACATGCTACAACATCGCCTTTCAAAAGAAGATGGCTTAATATTGTATCGCTTATAATATTCCCTATAGGAATAATCATATATCTGCGTGCCCTGAAGTTCCGCAGAAGGCTTTTGAAAGATTTGCTGAAGATAGAATCAAATACAAAGAACATTATAAATGTCCTTAAAAAGGAAAAACTTGCATAACACAAATGGATAATTTCAAATTAAATACCATTGATGAGGCTCTTGACGATTTCCGTAACGGTAAATTCGTTATAGTAGTCGATGATGAGGATAGAGAGAACGAGGGAGATTTTATAATCGCCGCAGAAAAAATTACTCCTGAGGCTGTAAATTTCATGCTCAAGAACGGACGTGGAGTGCTTTGCGCTCCAATTACGCTTTCACGTTGCAAAGAGCTGCAGCTTGAGCCACAGGTAAACACTAATACAAGCCTTTTGGGAACTCCTTTCACAGTTACAATAGACAAGGTAGATGGCTGTACAACAGGTGTTTCTACAGCCGACAGAGCAGCTACCATAAAGGCTCTTGCCGACCCGGAAAGCAAGCCTGAAACATTTGCACGTCCCGGACATATAAACCCTCTCTATGCACAGGACAACGGTGTATTGAGACGTGCCGGACACACTGAGGCCAGCATCGACCTGGCACGTCTGGCTGGGCTCTACCCTGCTGCTGCGCTCATTGAGATAATGAACGAGGACGGTACTATGGCAAGAATGCCGCAGCTCGTTGAAATAGCAAAGGAGCATGGCCTAAAGATAATATCAATAAAGGACCTTATCGAATACAGATTAAGGAAAGAGTCTATTGTAGAGAAGGGCGAGGAGGTTGACATGCCTACAGAACATGGCCATTTCCGACTCATTCCATTCCGCCAGAAATCGAACGGACTGGAGCATGCAGCACTTATAAAAGGTGAATGGAATCACGACGAACCTATACTTGTCCGTGTACACTCTTCGTGCATGACAGGCGATATTTTCGGTTCACAGCGTTGCGATTGCGGCTCACAGCTTCACGAAGCAATGAAACTCATTGACAAGGAAGGAAAAGGCGTTATCGTATATCTTAACCAGGAAGGACGTGGTATTGGCCTTATGAACAAGATGCGTGCATATAAGCTGCAGGAAGAGGGAATGGATACTGTAGATGCTAATCTATGCCTCGGTTTCAAGGCCGATGAAAGGGATTATGGTGTAGGTGCAGAGATTCTGCGCAAGATTGGTGTACATAAGATGCGCCTCATAACCAACAATCCGGTAAAGAGAATAGGTCTTGAGAGTTACGGGCTTACAATAACAGAGAATGTAAGCATTGAAATAGAACCGAACAGATATAATTCCCGATACCTGCATACCAAGGCAGAACGTATGGGACATACATTGCATTTCGAAAAAGAGTAACAAACCATAAATAATATGAACAAACTATCAGACCGCGTAAACCGATTGGCGCCGTCGGCAACATTGGCAATGTCTCAAAAGAGCCAAGAACTAAAGGCACAGGGCGTCGATGTCATTAATATGAGTGTTGGTGAACCCGATTTCAACACTCCCGATGCTATCAAGTCTGCTGCTAAGCAAGCTATCGATGACAACTGGTCACGTTATTCTCCGGTTCCAGGCTACCCTACTCTAAGAAAGGCTATTGTAGCAAAACTGAAGAACGAGAACGGACTCGAATTCACTGAAGCACAGATTTCTGTATCAAACGGTGCAAAACAAGCTGTATGCAATGCTATTATGGCTCTTGTAAACCCCGGTGACGAAGTTATAGTTCCGGCTCCTTACTGGGTAAGCTACCCCGATATGGTAAAGCTTGCCGACGGTACTCCGGTAATAGTAAGCGCAGGTATTGAACAGAACTTCAAGATAACCGGTGCACAGCTCGAAGCAGCCATAACACCTAAAACCAAGATGCTGATACTATGCTCACCTTCCAACCCAACCGGTTCTGTCTATACAAAAGAGGAGCTGAAGGAACTTGCAGACGTGCTCGCAAAGCATCCAGATATATTTGTCATTGCAGATGAAATATATGAGCATATAAGTTATGTAGGAAAGCATGAGAGCATCGCTCAGTTCCCTGAGATAAGGGAGCGCGTAATAATTATAAACGGTGTCTCAAAGGCATACGCGATGACAGGATGGCGCATAGGATACCTTGCTGCTGCGGAATGGATTGTAAAAGGCTGCAACAAGCTTCAGGGACAATATACAAGCGGACCATGTTCTGTTTCACAGATGGCTTCATTGGAGGCATATACAGGTTCTCAAGAGCCGGTAGAGGAGATGCGAAAGGCATTCCAGCGTCGCCGTGACCTTATCGTAAAACTAGCAAAGGAAATTCCAGGACTTGAAGTGAATGTACCTGAAGGTGCATTCTACTTGTTCCCTAAATGCAGTTCGTTCTACGGCAAGAGCTATAACGGAACAGTTATCAACAATAGTGATGACCTGGCTATGTACTTGCTTACAGAAGCACACGTAGCAGCTGTAGGCGGAACATCGTTCGGCGCACCTGAATGCTTCAGAATGAGTTATGCAACAAGCGATGAAAATATCATTGAGGCTATACGCCGAATAAAAGAGGCTCTTGCAAAGCTTTCATAACAGTAAACTGACTATTGTAACATAATAAAAAACAGGCCGTTGTTAATAACAACGGCCTGTTTTTTATATATATAATTCGCTATTGAAACTATCTTTGAAAAGGAATGGATAACATCTATTACATCGGTTTTTGTTTATCGGGATTAAGTTATTCAATATAATCATATCTTTTAAACAATACACAGATATCTGTTGATAACATGTTGAAAACAGTCGGATAATTCATATATAAAAAATGGCAATTCGATTTTGTTTTATGAAATATCTGCATATACCCGAAACACTATTTCAATGCCAAATTATTATACCACTTTTTTAACCATAATTTTCAATAATGTTTTCAACCGTTCCAAACTATAACAACAAAAATAATTTTAAGTACAAAGACAAATAAACATGATGTTGAAAAGTATATTATAATATTGATTTACAAATGAATGGACTGTTTATAACTTTGCAAAAAAAGTTTTCTAAAGTGAATAATCCAAAAAACAACTTTTTAACCGTTTTTTTCTCTACACTTTCAACAGGAATTATTATTGTTATTAATTATTTTAAAATTTAAAAAAGGAAAAAATATATATAAGAATTGTTGAAACTGTCGGCAACGGGTATATCGGTACTCATTATACAAAAGGATGCATTCCGTAACTTTTAATTTTAATTAATAAAAGGATTGGGCCGTTTGAGCTATATTTGCGCTATGGCAAAATATGTTATCATAATATTGGCGGCCTTAATGGCTTTTCTCGATTATAGAGCTTATTTAAAGCTTTTAAGAAATAATGCATGCAAGACATTGCGTAAACTGTTCGCATGGGTCATTCCGGCATCCTATTTCATATTGTTCACTTCTCCATTTTTCATGTTCATGATAAGGAACGAGAACAATAATAGGGATATGATGATATTATCTATGGCAATCCTTACATTCTATATCGTATTCTCGGTAACAAGAATGATATTTTATATTTTCTGGCTTCCTTCAAAGAGAAGATTCTGGACATGGATCGGTTCTGTAATATCTTCTGTAGTACTTTTAAGCTTTCTGTACGGAATATTCGTTACACGTACCGATTACGAGGTAAAGGAGATTGATGTTTCATTCAGGAATCTTCCTGATGCTTTTGACGGCTATCGTGTTGCTTTTATATCGGACATCCATATTGGTTCAATGCTTAATGTAGAAAAGGAACTTGCGGAAGTTGTAGAAATCATAAACAGTACCGATGCCGACATGCTTTTGTTCGGAGGTGACATGGTGAATATATACTCCAGTGAACTCGATAGCAGAATATTGGATATTCTTTCTTCTGTAAAATGCGCTGACGGCGTTTTTTCGGTATTAGGCAATCATGACACTGGTGCCTATACAAAAAAGGCTACACCGGCCTTTCAGGAGCTTAATAGAAGCAATCTGAGCAAATCTATGTCAAGTATAGGTTGGGTTATGTTGCGCGACAGTACTGTATATATAAATAAAGGCAACGATTCAATAGCAATTACAGGTATCGATTACTCCGATGAGTTGCTTGCCCATAAACACTCTTTGGGTACAATAAAAGGGTTTGATGTTTCAAGGATATATGAGAATGTGCCTGATGATATGTTCAATATAACTGTTTCTCATCTTCCACAGTTATGGAACGTATTGTGTGAAGGAGGATATAGCGACCTTACCCTTTCGGGCCATATACATGCCATGCAGATAAAATATTTCTCCCTTTCACCAGCCATGTTCATGTACGATAACTGGAGCGGGCTTTACGAGAATGAAAAAGGAAAGCTTTATATAAATGACGGAATAGGAAGCGTAGGCTTTATTGCCAGGTTCGGTGCGAGGCCCGAAATAACAGTAATTAATTTAAGGAAAGGCAAATAGTCAAACTATCTCTATAGACATTATATAATCGTTCATATAATATCCGTTTCCGATAGGGAAATCGCCTTCTTTTACAATGTTCATTCCCATTCTCTTGTAAAACCCTACAGCCTTGTTGTTGCGGTTTACATTGAGTTCTATGCGGGCGCATCCTTTATCCTTTTTTTCTTTGGCATAGCTGAATGCTGTTTCCAAAAGAAGCCTTCCTACTCCATTACCTTGCATTGTAGGCATTACATACAGTTTGTGAAGATGATATATGTCGGTTTCAATTCCAATAGATTCCTCATGTTGTATTGACATATATCCGCATGGGGTACTGCCTTTAAATGCTATAAAAAAAACATGTCCTTCGGAAAATTGCTTTAGAAGACTATCTTTAGAGTACATCCACTCTATCATATATTCAATCTGTTCATTATCCAGTATCTGGCTGTATGTATGCCTGAATACAACAGATGACATTCCTTTGATTACAGGAATATCATCTGTTGATGCCTTGATTATATTAATCATCTCTATTGACAGATATTATCTTGTGACAAGTATCTTTGCAGATGCACCTTCGTCACCGTTCTCGTCATATGTCAGTATGTAATATACTCCGCTTGGAACCTTCTCGCCTTTTGAGTTTCTTCCATCCCAGTTATAGTGTCCACCGTTAGAAGTGCCCTCATTGATAAGATATCCTGCTGCATCTACTATCTTTACATTGCAGTCCTTAGTAAGTCCGGTAATATATATACTTCCGTTATAATCGGCTCTCACTGGGTTAGGATAGGCATGAATATTGTTTTCATCAAGAGTCTCAGCCGGTCTTGTAGCATCGCTCGTGTAGCTTGCAATGCCTTTATCTGTTCCTATAAACACTTCACCTGTCAAGTTATTAACTGCAATGCTCTCGATGCAATTCGATGGCAACTCTGAATTTTCTGTCGTAAAATGATGAATGGTTTCTTGTCCGTCTGCACTTACAAGATATATTCCGTTGTCGTTTGTACCAATCCACTTACGGTTTGCACCGTCTATGGCAATTGCTTTTATATATACACCGCTCAGAAGATAATCGGCAAGTCCTGTTCCGTCGTTTCGCGATACCTTTATCTGTTTGAAAACATTATTGTTGAAAAGGTTGTTGAAATCCTCTACAACAAATAGTCCGCTGTTCGTTCCAATCCACATGACACCATTGCTGTCTTCGCACAAAGCATATACCTGGTAAATGTCGTATGTTGTTCCGTCCTGGTTCTTGAATCTGTTAAGCCATACCTTGGCAACATCATCCGATGTATCCATGAATGTGTTGTTTGTCTTCGCACAGAAAACTCCTGCCTCACCTTGGAGTGATGTTATCCACAACCATCCTCGTGAATCTATTATAGGATTGACCATTGTAGGAAGGTATTCAATATCCTTATAGTAAAGCGAAGTCCATGTGCCGTCTTTCTTCAGAATCTTTACAATATCCTTTACACCGGTATTTATACACCATAGGTTTCCTTCCTTGTCGAACTTGACCATAGGAACACGAACATATCTGCTTGCAGCAGCAGGGTTAGGAACAACTGTTTCCAAAGGACTGTTAAGATGGTTGTAATGCTTGACGAATTCTCCGTTCCTGAATTCATATATACCATAACCGAATGAACTTGCAAAATAGTGTCCTTCTTCAGTAGGGTCTTCATCTATTGAGCATATATTCACATATCTCAATCCTGTAGCCTTTGCAATTGTATCCTCAGGAAGGTTTATCCATTTGTCATCCTCAAGATGATATTCCATTAAAGTACCGTCATAGAATATTATATCAAAGAAGTTCAAGTTTCCTCCGGCTACAAGAAGCTTGTTGTCACTTGTGAACTTCATGAACTCACAATAGTTTCTTACAGGGCTGTCAGGAACAATAGGAGTTGAGATTTCAACGATGCTGTTATCTTTTAGTTCACACTCTACAAGACCTTTATAACCCTTGCAGTCCCAGAACTTGTTTCCGTTCCTTGCAATATGGAAGCTTCCGCTGTTTTTGTATGTTTCGACTGAATTTTCACCCGATATTACCGTTACCTTATTTTTAGCCGGTGCTATTATTTCATTTCCTGAACAATATATGGTATGGTATATTTCTCCGTTGTTGGCTGCTACAGAAGCAAACTTTTTGTTTTCGGGTTCTAATGTGTAAATTCCCAGATTGCTTATAAGACAGTAGAGCTTTCCGTCCAGTTCACACATTGAAGTTATATTGTAGTCGGGAAACAATACATCCCAATTGTTTTTGTCAAGAAGGTTCTTTGATGTATCTCCGCAGTACAATCCGCTTTTTGTACCTGTATATAGTCTGTTCTTGTAAAGATATGTACAATATGTATCAAGCCCTGTATTGTATGTATTCGTGAATTCAAGGTTTACAAGGTCGAGCAGGACAACACCGAATGATGTCGATATATATGCAATATTGCCTTGAATATCTATGTTGTTTATTCTTTTGTCCGGTAATGTCTTGTTCTTGAAATCGGTTATATTGTATATCTCTTCATTGTCATAGAGGATATCGATATTGGTGTTCTTATATACAATCACAAGGGCATTTATTTCCTTGCTATATTTTATATGTGTTATATCTATGTCGCTTAACGTGTTTATCTTGTCATAGACAAGAACTTCGTTGTCACTCTTGTTGTATGAGAAGAGAGCACCTGATGCAAGGACATACACTTTGTCGCCAACACTCTGGCAATATGTAGCATTATGGTACGACGGGTAAAGTGTCCAGTCTCCGATTGCCGAAAAGCCTGCCTTAGCAATAAATAGAATGGCAATAAGTGCAAAAAGTCTTTTAGTCATAGTTTTCTTTCAAATATTTACTAAGTTGTTCTGTAGCACGATAGCGGTGGCTTATACTGTTTTTCATATCACTGCTCATCTGTGCAAAGCTTTCGGAAAACCCTTCCGGAATGAATATCGGGTCGTACCCGAATCCTGAATTTCCCATTTTCTCTTCCGATATTGTTCCCTTTACAATACCGTTGAAGAGTTTTTCCTCTCCTTTAACTATTAACGCGATAACTGTACGAAATTGTGCTTTCCGGTCACTTTTTCCTGTTAAATTATGTAATAGCTTAAGCATATTTGCTTCGGAGTTGCATTCTTCACCGGCATAACGTGCCGAATATACTCCGGGCTCTCCGTTCAGTGAATCTACTTCAAGTCCGGTATCATCGGCAAAACAGTCGGTACCGTACTTTTCGTATATGTACCGTGCCTTTATAAGTGCATTTCCTTGCAGAGTGTCTGCTGTTTCAGGTATATCGTCATGACAATCGATATCGTTAAGCGAGAGAACCTCTACCCTATCGCCGAGAATATCCCTTACTTCGTCCAGTTTATGTCTGTTGTTTGTAGCAAATACAAGTTTCATCCTTAGCTTCTTAATTATCCTTTTTTATGTTTTCAGCAACGTTTTCTTCAAATTTTATAGCCTTTGCCTTAGCCTTTATCTTGTCGAATCCGTTGCCGTATATGGCCATAGCCTTTGTTTGTGAAATTAATGCATTAGGGTCAATCTGTTTTATGGCACTGAAAAGCTGGTTCGATTGGTTGGCACGCGCAAGCGTAGTGACAACCTTTCCCTCTTTGCCCGAATAGTATCCTACAGAATCGAGAAGTGTCACACCTCTCTTTAAATGGCGTGTTATGTAGTATGCAATCTCATTGTATTTGCTGGAGAATATAAAGAACTGTACTGTCTGTCTGTTGCTGTTCACAACATAATCTAGCGATACATTTACAATCACCAGTGTTATATATCCGTAGAATACCTTCTGTATGCTCAATACAATATTTTCCGTAGGAATGATGAATAGACTGCTTGTAATGATACACGTATCCACATAGAGCATAGCACGTCCGAAACTGACATCCTTGTATTTGTTAACTATGGCCGCAATTATATCCACGCCTCCTGTACTTCCGTTGTTTATGAAACAGAATGCAATTCCCATACCGGTGAATATGGAACCCACAATACATGCTTCGAGTTGTTTGTCCGGTCCCAGAATCTCGTATGCATTAGGGTAAACCTCAAAGATATTCTGTGAAAACTCAAGAAACAGCGTAAGGATAATTATGGCATATATTGTCTTTATGCAGAACTTAAGTCCAAGCTGCCATATCGCTATTATTATAAGTACGACATTTATTGCAAAGTAGGTATATTGCATAGGTATTCCGGTAGTATATTGCACAATAGCACCGATACCTGTTATACCTCCTGTCACGAACTTGAAAGGAGCCATGAAGAAGTTCCATGCAAAAGCATAGAACATAAGCCCTATTGTTATCATGAAGTAGTTCTTGAACTCCCCCATTATTGTAGGTCTTGGAATGAAACGTTTAGGCATAATCTTTTTATTTTAAGAACACCGGATAATGGTTCGAATCACTCTTTTTATGTACAATTATAGTTAAATGACAATGTTTACAATCTTCTTAGGTACTATAATCACTTTCTTGATAGGCTTGCCGTCGATATACTTCAAGCTGTTCTCGTTGGCAAGCACAGCCGCTTCAATCTCTGCATTCGATGCTTCTGCAGCAAAATCCAGAGTGAAACGTGCCTTTCCGTTGAACGAGATTGTATATCTGACAGTATCCTCTTTCAAGTATTCCTCGTTGAAAGCAGGCCACTCGGCATCGCATATTGTAGTATCATGTCCTAACACCTCCCAAAGTTCTTCGCATATATGAGGTGCGAACGGAGATAGTACAATAACAACTTTTTCAAGAATAGCCTTCTTGTTGCATTTGAGTGCTGTAAGCTCATTCAGGCATATCATGAACGCACTGACAGTAGTGTTGTATGAGAATGCCGGTATATCCTCAGTTGTCTTCTTGATGAGCTTGTGCAGCGACTTCAGTTCCTCTTTTGTCGGTTCCTCGTCGGTCACTATGCAGTTGTCGTTCTTGTCGAAGAATACTCCCCAAAGCTTGCGCAGGAAACGGTGACATCCGTCTATACCGTTGGTATCCCATGGCTTTGACTGCTCGACAGGGCCGAGGAACATCTCATACATGCGAAGAGTGTCAGCTCCGTATTTCTCTACAATTGTATCAGGGTTTACAACATTGAACATCGATTTGCTCATCTTCTCGATAGCCCATCCGCAAATATATTTGCCGTTCTCAAGAATGAACTCAGCATTTGCATATTCCGGACGCCATGCACGGAAAGCATCTATATCAAGCACATCATTTGCAACAATGTTCACATCAACATGCAAAGGAGTTACATCATACTCTTTTGAAAGGTTTAGCGAAACGAATGTGTTGGTATCCTTTATGCGGTAAACGAAATTGCTCCGTCCCTGTATCATACCTTGGTTGACAAGTTTCTGGAACGGTTCTTCCTTTATGCTCACGCCGGTATCGTATAGGAACATATTCCAGAAGCGTGAATAGATTAGATGTCCGGTAGCATGCTCTGTACCGCCTACATAAAGGTCAACATTCTGCCAGTATCCGTCAGCTTCGGGCGAAACAAGTGCCTTGCTGTTCTTAGGGTCCATGTAACGCAGATAGTATGCGCTTGAACCGGCAAAGCCGGGCATAGTATTAAGCTCAAGCGGAAAAACAGTAACGTTATCAATGCTGTCCTTGTTTGCAATTGTATTGTTCTTTGTATCCCAAGCCCACATTCTTGCATGACCCAATGGAGGTTCTCCGCTCTCTGTCGGCAGGAACTTCTCTACTTCGGGCAGTTCAAGAGGAAGGCACTCTTCGGGTATAGGGTACGGCACTCCCTCCTTGTAGTAGATAGGGAACGGTTCTCCCCAGTAACGCTGACGGCTGAATATGGCATCGCGCAATCTGTAGTTGACCTTTACCCTGCCCAATCCGTTCTCTGTAACGTATGCCTTCGTTGCAGCTATGGCATCCTTTACGGTAAGTCCGTTAAGGTTCAGCTTGCAGTCGGCGAACTTTACAACAGGAGAGTTTGTCATAGTACCCTCTTTTGCATCGAAGCTCTCCTCGCTTACATCGCATCCCTCGATAAGCGGACGTATCTCAATGCCGAAATGCTTTGCAAAGGCATAGTCACGGCTGTCGTGTGCAGGAACGGCCATGATAGCTCCTGTTCCGTATCCCGAAAGTACATAGTCGCTGACCCATACAGGTATCTCTTCTCCAGTGATAGGGTTTATCGCATACGAGCCGGTGAATACTCCGGTGACGTTGCGGTCTATCATACGTTCACGCTCTGTACGTTTCTTTGTGCGGTCGAGATAGGCCTCTACAGCCTCTTTCTGTCCTTCTGTAGTAAGCTGTGCGACAAGCTCGCTTTCAGGAGCAAGGACCATGAATGTAACGCCGAATATGGTATCGGCACGTGTTGTGAATATAGTGAATTCAATATCGCTATCCTTTATGTGGAACTGCATCTCTGTACCTTCGCTGCGTCCTATCCAGTTACGCTGTGTCTCCTTCAGAGAATCGGTCCAGTCTATTCTTTCAAGGCCGTCGAGCAGTCTCTGTGCATAGGCCGATACCCTAAGGCACCACTGCTTCATCTTCTTCTGTACAACAGGATAGCCTCCACGCTCCGAAACGCCATCTACAACCTCGTCGTTGGCAAGCACTGTTCCGAGTGCAGGGCACCAGTTGACCATTGTCTCGTTGAGGAATGCAATTCGCCAGTTCATCAGTGTCTCCTGCTTTGCAACTTCGCTCATTCCGTTCCACTCTTCGGCTGTTATCTCAACATCTCTGGTGCATGCGGCATCCACTCCTGCACTACCCTCCTTGCTCAGAATCTCAACAAGTCCGGCTATAGGCTTCGCGCACTTTGCCTTGTTGTCGTAGTAACTGTTGAACATCTTGATGAATGTCCATTGTGTCCAGTGATAGTAGTTTGCATCGCATGTCCTTATCTCACGGTCCCAGTCGAAACAGAAGCCAATCTTGTCGAGCTGCTCTCTGTAGCGGTTGATATTCTGTTCTGTTGTAATTGCCGGGTGCTGTCCTGTCTGTATGGCATACTGCTCTGCAGGAAGTCCGTATGCGTCGTATCCCATAGGGTTAAGCACATTATATCCCTGCAGGCGTTTGAAGCGTGCGAAAATATCAGATGCTATATATCCTAAAGGGTGGCCTACATGAAGTCCTGCTCCCGACGGATAAGGGAACATGTTAAGCACATAGAACTTCTTCTTATTCTCATTCTCCACTACGCGATAGGTCTTGTTATCTTTCCATCGCTTCTGCCACTTCTGTTCAATCTCGTTAAAATTGTATGCCATATATCTTAAGTTTATTTATTTGCCTGAATGGTATTACTATCTACATAGTAGATGTAATAAACTGCAAAAATATATAAATTTTGCATGATTTGCCTTTTTGCCGGCAGAATTTGCAGAGGAAACCTCTTTTTTGCCGTATATCCCGAAAAATAGGATAAAATTCGCTATCTTCGCATATTAATACCAAAGCAAGATAAATTAACGATATATGGCCGAAAAAGATGTAGCCGTAACCCCGATGATGCGTCAGTTCTACGACCTCAAGGCAAAGCATCCCGATGCAGTCCTGCTGTTCCGTTGCGGCGATTTTTATGAGACCTACTGTTCCGATGCAATCGTTGCATCGGAGATTCTGGGCATTACCCTTACCAAGCGTTCCAACGGCAAGAGCGATACCTCAAAAGCCATTGAAATGGCAGGATTTCCTTTTCATGCACTTGACACATATCTTCCGAAACTGGTGCGTGCAGGCAAGCGTGTAGCAATATGCGACCAGCTCGAAGACCCTAAACTGGCAAAGAAACTTGTAAAGAGAGGCATTACCGAGCTTGTCACTCCGGGTGTTTCCATAAACGACAATGTGCTCGACTACAAGGAGAACAACTTCCTTGCTGCGGTGCATTTCGGCAAGCCTATGTGCGGAGTATCGTTCCTTGATATATCTACAGGTGAATTTCTTGTTGCCGAAGGTACATTCGACTATATCGAAAAGCTTCTGATAAACTTCCGTCCGAAAGAGGTCCTTTTTGAACGTGGCCTGAGAAACCGTTTCGAGGAGTGTTTCGGCAGCAAGTATCTCACCTTTGAGCTTGATGACTGGGCTTTCACCGATGAATTCGCGAACGAGAAGCTTACAAAGCATTTCGAGACCAAGAACCTTAAGGGATTCGGCATTTCGCACCTCCGCAGCGGAGTGGTGGCGGCCGGTGCGATATTGCACTATCTTGGTGTCACTCTGCATACCCAGATATCACATATCCGTAACATTTCGCGCATAGAAGAGGAGCGTTACGTGCGCCTCGACAAGTTCACTATACGCAGCCTTGAGCTTCTTGGCAGCATGCACGACGGAGGCTCTTCACTTCTCTCTGTCGTTGACCGCACCTTGACAGCTATGGGAGCACGTCTCCTGAAACGCTGGATGGTATTCCCTCTAAAGGACAGGAAGCCGATAGAGGAGCGTCTCGATGTTGTGGAATACTATTTCCGTGAGCCTGAATTCCGCGAACTGGTAGAGGAACAGCTGCACATGATAGGCGACCTTGAACGCATCATTGCGAAGGTTGCTGCAGGGCGTGTGTCGCCACGTGAACTTGTACAGCTGAAGCTTGCCTTGCAGGCCGTGGAGCCTATAAAGGCTGCATGCGAGGCTTCAAGCAATGCAGTGCTGAAGCAGATAGGCGCGCAGCTCGACTGCTGTACTGACATACGTGACCGTATTGCACATGAAATAGTGCCTGAACCGCCTTTGATGCTCAATAAGGGCGGTGTCGTGGCCGAGGGTGTAGATGCCCGTCTTGACGAGCTGCGTGAGATTGCATACAATGGCAAGGACTATCTTCTTCAGCTGCAGCAGCGCGAGAGCGAGCGTACAGGAATACCGAGCCTGAAGATTTCCTTCAACAACGTATTCGGCTACTACATCGAAGTTCGCAACACATACAAGGATAATGTTCCTCCCGAATGGATACGCAAGCAGACCTTAGTCAATGCAGAGCGTTATATTACCCAGGAACTCAAGGAGTATGAAGAGAAGATTCTTGGAGCAGAGGAGAAGATACTCTCTCTTGAGACACAGATATTCAGCAATCTTGTTGCTGATTTGGCTTCATACATTCCTTCGATACAGGTCGATGCATCGCATCTGGCAAGGCTCGATGTCCTTCTTTCGTTTGCCAACGTGTCGCGTGCATACAAGTATATACGCCCGGTGATAAGCGAAAGCGATGTGCTTGACATAAAACAGGGCCGTCATCCGGTGATAGAGCGTCAGATGGCAGCAGGGGAGAGCTATATACCTAATGACCTCTACCTCGACAGCGAGAAGCAGCAGATAATAATAGTGACAGGTCCTAATATGGCCGGTAAGTCGGCTCTTCTGAGACAGACTGCACTGATAACGTTGCTGGCGCAGATAGGATGTTTTGTTCCTGCCGAAAGCGCGTTGATAGGTCTTGTTGACAAGATATTCACCCGCGTAGGTGCCAGTGACAACATCTCGGCAGGCGAGTCAACGTTTATGGTCGAGATGACGGAGGCTGCAAATATCCTGAATAACATTTCGGGGCATAGTCTTGTGCTCTTCGATGAGCTTGGCCGCGGAACATCGACCTATGACGGCATGTCCATTGCGTGGGCTATCGTGGAATATATACATGAGACTGCAAAGGGTAGGGCGAGGACACTTTTTGCAACTCACTACCATGAACTCAATGAGATGGAAAAGAGTTTTCCGCGTATAAAGAACTTCAATGTGTCGGTACGCGAACTCGACGGCAAGGTGATATTCCTCCGTAAGCTTATGCCGGGCGGAAGCGAGCACTCGTTCGGTATTCATGTCGCAAAGCTTGCCGGCATGCCAAAAAGCATTGTAAAGCGTTCGGAACAGATACTGGAGAAACTTGAAGCAAGCAACAACAGAGGAGAGCTTAAGGCTGCACCTACTGCAGAAATTGCCGACAGCCGCGAAGGTCTGCAACTCAATTTCTTCCAGCTCGACGATCCTGTTCTGTCACAGGTCCGTGACGAGATTCTGGGTATTGATGTGAACAACCTCACACCTCTAGAGGCCTTGAATAAACTTAATGACATTAAACGTATCGTAAAAGGGAAATAACCTCTGAACAAACATGTTATGGCGTCTGTTGATGATTCAGTGTGAATTATTGACAGACGTTTTTATGAAAAAGAGATTCCTTACAAATGAGGCCGGCGTTCCGGTCTCCGACAACACCAATTCCCTTACAGCCGGCAATAGAGGTCCTATTCTTCTCGAAGATAACTGGTTGCTTGAAAAGCTTGCCCATTTCGACCGTGAGGTAATTCCCGAAAGGCGTATGCATGCAAAAGGCAGCGGAGCTTTCGGCACATTTACTGTAACCCATGACATAACGCAATATACCTGTGCTTCGTTGTTTTCTTCTGTTGGCAAGAAAACAGATGTTTTCGTGCGTTTCTCAACAGTGGCAGGGGAGCGCGGAGCAGCCGATGCAGAGCGCGATATACGCGGCTTTGCTGTCAAGTTCTATACCGAAGAGGGCAATTGGGACCTTGTAGGCAACAACACCCCGGTATTCTTTCTGCGCGATCCGCTGCAGTTCCCCGACCTTAACCATGCAATAAAGCGTGACCCGCAGAGCAACCTGCGTTCACCTCAGAGCAACTGGGACTTCTGGACAATGCTTCCGGAGGCTTTGCATCAGGTGACAATAGTTATGTCCGACAGAGGAATACCGGCATCCTACAGGCACATGCACGGCTTCGGTTCACATACCTATAGCCTTATAAACTCCGCCGGCAAGCGCGTTTGGGTAAAGTTCCATTTCAGAACTCAGCAAGGGATAAAGAATCTCAGCAATGCCGAGGCTGCAGCAATTGTTGCCACGGACCGCGAGAGCCACGGACGCGACCTCTTCAATGCAATAGAAAAAGGTGATTATCCTACCTGGAAACTCTATATTCAGGTGATGACAGAAGAGCAGGCTGCAGGCTACAAGGAGAACCCGTTCGACATAACAAAAGTATGGAGCCATAAGGATTTTCCTCTTATAGAAGTCGGCGTGCTTGAACTCAACCGCAACCCGCAGAACTATTTTGCCGACGTAGAACAGGCTGCATTCAATCCGGCTCATGTGGTACCTGGAATAGGCCTTTCTCCCGACAAGCTTCTGCAAGGACGTCTTTTCTCGTATGGCGATGCCCAGCGTTACAGGCTTGGCGTGAACCATGACCAGATACCTGTAAACATGCCGCGATGCCCTATGCACAGCTATCATCGTGACGGCAAGATGCGTGTCGATGGCAATAACGGTTCAACAAAAGGCTATTCGCCCAACAGTATCGGCGAGTGGAATACAAAGCCTTTGCATGAGAGTTTTTCAGATGTCTGCGGAGAGTCTATGCGGTACAATCCCTATGAGGAACGCGAAGACAACTGTTTCTATCAGCCAGGCAATCTCTATCGCCTTATGAGTGAAGAGAAGAAGGCGTTGCTTATAGAGAATACAGCCGAGGATATGAAGCCTGTCACTGTAAATATAAAATACCGTCACGCAGCACATTGCTATCTTGCCGACAAGGATTACGGCATGCGCCTTGCATCGGCCATGAATCTTGACAAGGCTGAGGTAGAGAGGCTTGCCGCAATGAGCGAAAAGGAGAGGTTAGAGGCAACTGTTACCCGATAACAAGTTGTATTTTACTAAAGCATTCCGGCAAAATAATCTATGAAGATTTATTTCTGCCGGTATGCTTTATATTGTCTGTATGCACATTGTATATAGTTATGGGATAAACTAAACCTTTGCCGTTAGCTGAAGAGAAGGTTTCTAACCCATTTTGCCTGTAAGGTAGGCTTTGGTGCGCTCATCCGTAGGGGTAGAGAACATCGCAGCTGTTTCGCCATACTCGACCAACTCGCCTAAATACATAAACATCGACTTTGAAGAGATTCTCATAGCTTGTCCCATATTGTGAGTAACAATAAGGATTGTAACCTCTTTTTGAAGTTCTTGCATCAGTTCCTCAATATGTGCCGTAGCAATCGGGTCAAGTGCTGATGTCGGCTCGTCCATCAGCAATATATCCGGCTTCATTGCCAATGCACGGGCAATGCATAATCGCTGTTGCTGGCCACCGGACAGGAATGTGCCCTTCTTGTTCAGTACATCTTTAACTTCGTCCCATAGTGCAACGCTCTTCAAACAGCGTTCAACGGTTTCATTCTTTTCGTTTTTCGACAAACGGATGCCATTCAGTGTATATCCCGAAAGAACATTATCGTATATGCTCATAGTAGGGAATGGTGCAGGACGCTGAAAGACCATACCTATACGACGACGAACATCAATAGGCTCCATTGATAGGATATTTTCGCCATTCAACAAAATTTCGCCATCTACACGGATATTGGGATATAGGTTATGCATGAGGTTTACTGCACGCAGCAGTGTCGATTTTCCGCAACCCGAAGGTCCCATTATGGCAGTTATTGTATTTCTGTCGATGGCTGCCGAAACATATTTTACTGCCATCGTCTGCTTGGTATATGATATACAAGTCTTATTGAATTCAAGTATAGGTGTTACTGATTCCATTTCTTTGCAAGATATTTAGCTGTAAGATTCAATGTAAGAACAAATAATAACAAGAAGAGTGATGCACCCCAAATCAGCTCTTGAAGGTTGGGGTCATTGAAGAACTCCCATATAAGCAGTGGTACTGCCGATATAGGTTTGTCAATCGCAAAACGGATGAATGAGCAACCGAGTGCGGTAAACATAAGCGGAGCCGTCTCACCTATTACACGCGAGATAGCCAGCAGAACACCGGTAAAGATGCCGCCAAAAGCTGCAGGGAGTTGTACTATCAGCATCACGCGGGCGCGGTTGCCGCCAAGTGCCAAACCAGCCTCCTTGAGAGATGCAGGCAGAATCTTTAAAGTCTCCTCCGTTGAGCGGATAATAAGCGGCAACATCATAATAAAGAGTGCCACGCTACCTGCGATGGCCGAGTAGCCTTTCATCGGAACGACTACCCAAATATATACTACAATGCCAATAATTACCGAGGGTGTTCCTTGCAGCAGGTCGGTAAGATAACTCACCGTTTGAGCAAATCTGCTTTTGGGATTCTCTGCCAGGAATGCACCGCATAAGATGCCTGTTGGAATTGCTGCGACAGCTGCCATGCCAAGCATAAGCATTGTTCCTATAATACCATTTGCTATACCGCCAGGGATTGGCTCACCCGTTTCTATTGCTTTCATTGCCTTATAGGCCGTAGGAGTGGGCTCTGTAAAGAAAGACCATGAGAGCTGGTCGTAACCACGCATAAACACTTCTCCCAAAATAGCAAACAGAGGGATAGCTGTAAGAGCTGCCAATAAGCATACAGTCCACATCAACGCCTTATTCTTTGCCAAACGGTTTCTTATTTTCAATTTATCCATAGTTATGCGATTCTTGCACGTTTAATCATTATTTTGCCTATCAAGTTGATAAATGCCGTAATCAGGAACAGTATCAATCCTATGGCAATTAGTGAAGATAGCCTCAAATCATCTGCTTCACCGAATTGGTTGGCTATAATGGATGCCATTGAGTTGCCTGTCGATGTGATTGAATCGGGAATGTTGTTGGTGTTGCCTATAAGCATGGTTACGGTCATTGTCTCACCCAGCGCACGGCCTATTGCCAGAATATATGAAGAGAAGATGCCTGAGCCGGCAACTGGGAATACCACCTTGTGAATAACTTCGGCACGAGTTGCCCCAAGACTATATGCACTTTCCTTCAAGTCATTAGGTACCATCTTGATGAATTCGGCACTCAGCGAGGCTGCATATGGGACAATCATAATTGCCAATACCAATGAAGCTGTAAGAATGCCTGAGCCTTGTGGAGAAATATTGAGTGCCATAATGAGCGGGCGCAATGTGTAGAATCCCCATAAACCGTAGATAATTGAGGGAATACCGGCTAAAAGGTCTGTTACAGTACTCAATATGGCAGCAATGTGTGTTCCCTTGAAATACTCGCCCACGAACAATGCTACAGGAAGTGAGAAGGGAATACAGAAGATTAATGCAAGGAGCGTAGTCATCAGTGTACCTGTAATGAATGGCAAAGCTCCATACTGTTCTGCCCCTTCGGTATAGCTCCACTCCGAGGAGGTCAGAAACCTGAAGAATCCGAAGTGTTCAAAAGCCTCGTATGCGTCAGTGACGAGGGCGTAAATTACACCCCCGCACACTATAGGCATTATCAATGCAGCTGCGAACAACAGGACTTTGTAGAGTTTATCGTTCATGGTTTTATGTCATTATTGCAATACAGCCGCTCCGTCATAAGTAATGCTTTTCAGATTTGTTATGCTCAATTCCTTGGCTTTGGCCGGCAGCGGAGCATAGTGCACCTCTGATGTAATGCTTTGCGCCTCATCTGAAAGGATATATTTCAGTAGGTCGAGTGTTGCCATAGCCTGCTCCTTAGTACGGTCGGAGTAGTTCTGCTCCTTGTAGATAATCATCCATGTAAAGGTTGAAATGGGATATGCACCGGCGGCATCGGAATTGGTAATGGAACAGCGTGTGTCAGCCGGAATATCGCCTGCTGCAGCGGCCGAGATTGTTGCCGATGACGGCATAACAAATTCACCTCTCTGATTCTCAACGCTGGCATAAGGTATTTTTTGAGCAAATGCATACTCTGAGCCTACATAACCGATTGTATTCTTTGTCTGTTTAATTACACCTGCCACACCGGGGTTACCCTTTGCAGCCTGTCCCAGCGGAAAGTTCACGGATTTGCCAGCACCGTATTTCGAAGCCCACATCTGGCTCACTTTCGTGAGGTAGTCGGTGAATACAAAGGTCGTACCTGAGCCGTCTGAACGATATACAGGAATAATGCTTTCCGCCGGTAGTTTAAGATCTGGATTGAGTGCCGCAAGACGTTCATCGTTCCACATCTTAATTTCGCCTGCAAAGATGTCTGCAATAATCTTGCCAGATAGTTTCAACTCTTTAATGCCGTCAAGGTTATAGGCAACAACCACAGCACCCATGCAAGTCGGAACATGTACTACAGGAGCCATTTCTGCCATCTCCTTATCGGTGAGGAATGCATCACTGCCTGCAAAATCGACAATCTTGTCACGAAGGTTACGCACGCCGCCGCCCGAACCTATACCGCCGTAAGCTACTTGGTCTCCGTTTGTTTGTCCATACTGCTCGAAAACCACATTGTAGAAAGGAAGCGGGAATGTAGCCCCTGCGCCTGATAATTCCTGAGCCTTACGGTTGCCGTTGTTTGTGTTGCCCCCACAAGCTACCATTGCCACTGCAATGACCAATGTCATTACTGACGAAAAAATCTTTCTCATAATACTGTTTATTGAATGTTTATTCTATTATAGTCCGAAATAGCAGTTAACATATGCTGAGTAACCATTCTTGGCATCATCTGCTTTTGGCATACTCATTCTGAAGTTAGGGGCAATCTTTACATATTTGCCGAGCTTGAATTGTGCACCGATAATTGCTGCCGATTCATCTTTTGCAATATTCCAGTCATCTTTAGAATTCAAGTCGTCATATCGTGCATATATATCTGTAAGCTTTGATAATTTAGCCGAAGCAAATATTGAATAACCGTTCTGGTCGGCATTGTCACTATATGAAGCATTCCACATTTGGTTATATTCAGCTCCTACTGTAAACCTCTCGTGCTTGTATCCTACAAATGCAGCCATGTTTACAATATCCTTCTTACCCTCTTCGCTGCTCTCGTTCAATCCTCCGTAGAGACGAATATGGAGGCCTTTAACTGGAGTTAACGTCAATCCTAAGCCGTAGTTGAGCCCATCATTTTTCTGAATCTTCTTGTATCCCTCGCCGTTTACTATTATGGCATCGGCAGAAATCCAATCGGCAAATCTGTAGGTCGCCGATATACCCAAATCGGCACTGCTGCCGAATTTATATTCATCTTGAAAAGACTTCATTATATATAGGTATCCCCAAAACTTTTCTTGAAAATTGAATTGTGTGGTCGGAATCAATCCGCCGTTCAATATAAGGTTCCCACTCTTCCATGAAATCATTGCATTCTTGATATAGGCGATGCGATGATAATCGTCAACCTGATTCGAGCGGCCGACATCCATTACACCCTTTATCGAAAGGCCTTTGCCTAAGTTGTACTCATAGCCAAGATAACTGCGCTCCAATTCAAATCCACGATTGTCATTGTCAGCTCCAAAACCTGTGTGGAAATTTCCGAAAACCTGTACAATAGCTTTGCCTTTAGGCTCCTCGGTTTTGACCTCCTGTGCATTTGCGCTGATACCGATGCAGGCAATAAGACCTGCTAACATTACTTTTGTTTTCATTGTCGTTTTCTTTTTAAATTTTGACGCTGCAAAAGTACAGGCAGGTTGTTTCATAAAAGTTTCATAATGATTAGGCTTCGGTTAAATTCAGATATTATGAGGCTCTTTGTTCTTGCTCTATATAAACCCGGTAATATAAATTTAAACGGCTTCTAAGCAGATTGTTACATTTTTATTAAATCTCGGTTCCTGTATTACAAGGCTCAAAAAATAGCTATAATTTTGTATCCTAATTAAATGGATAGGATATGTCAATGCAGCGAATATTGATAGTAGATGATGAGGAGACTCTATGTGAAGTCTTGAAAATTAATCTTGAGAATGAAGGTTATGATGTGGATATTGCCTTGAGTGCAGAAGAGGCTTTGACTTATAATCTGCAAGACTATTCGTTGATTCTTCTGGATATAATGATGGGTGAGATAAGCGGTATAAAGATGGCAAGGATGCTGAAAGCTGATGTGACAACTGCCGATATACCCATTATATTCTGTACGGCACGCGATACTGAGGATGATATGGTCATGGGGCTGAACCTCGGTGCCGATGATTATATTATGAAACCCTACACCATCCGTAATGTGATTGCCCGTGTAAAGAGTGTTCTGCGCCGTACATCATCAAACAAAATGGCTGTTAAACCTGCTGAGAAACCTAATGTCCTGCAGATAGAAGGTCTGAAGCTGGACCTTGAATTCAAGCGATGCACGGTAGATGGCGAGGAGGTAAAACTCGCCCGTAAGGAGTTTGAGCTATTGGTATATCTGGTGTTGCATCGTGGAAAAATCTGTTCGCGCGAACAGATTCTGAGTCGTGTATGGAGCGATGAGGTAGTTGTGTTAGACCGTACTATCGATGTCAATATCACCCGTTTGCGCTCTAAAATCGGAGTGTACGGCTCGTATATTGTAACACGTTCAGGATTTGGCTATGGCTTCCGAGATTAAAATATCGTTTCACAAACAGCTGTTCTTGCAGCTGATAATATTCTCGTGGACAATTGTACTCTGTTTTATCGGATTCCAGTATCAGCGTGAGAAAGAGTATAAATCGGAGTTTCTTAATGCGCAGCTCCAGCAATACAACCGTCATCTGCTCAATACAGTTGAAGAGGGTTTGCCTTATGAGGATTATATTGCAAACCACGACAAACCTTTTGATGAACTGCGAATATCCATTATCGCTCTTTCCGGTGCTGTGGTTTATGACAACACCATATCGCTCGACTCGCTCGATAACCACCGGGGTCGCCCTGAAGTAGCTAATGCTTTGGAAAACGGTGAGGGATATAATATCAGCCGGCAATCGGCAAGCGACGGGCGCGAGTATTTCTACTCTGCGACACGAGGTGACAGAGTCATTGTCCGCACTGCCATTCCATATTCAAGTACGTTGAGAGACCTGCTTGAGGCCGATTGGTCCTTCCTTGCGGTTATGGTCACCATTAGTTGTGCTATGAGTATATTGGCATACTTTACCACCCGTAAGCTAGGCAAGGGTATTGAGCGTGTCAACCGCTATGAGGCAGAACAGGAGAGAAACCGCATAAAGCGGCAGCTTACAAACAATATAAATCATGAACTTAAGACCCCTGTAGCATCCATTCAGGTCTGTCTTGAAACATTATTGTCGGGGATTGCTTTGAGCGAAGAGAAACGACAGGAACTTATTGGGCGTTGCTATACGCACAATGAGCGTTTATGTCGCCTCTTGAATGAGGTATCGCTCATTACCCGAATGGAAGACGGAAGTGCACTCATCAGCAAGGAACATGTTGCTGTCAACGAAATAATAAATGAGGTTGCCGAGGGCTTGAATGTGATGCCTGAAGATGAACGCCTGACATTGCATACAAATTTTAACGAGTTGGTTGAAATAGAAGGAAATGCATCTTTGGTAGGCTCTATTTTCAGCAACCTTACAGAGAACGCCATTGCTTATTCCGAAGGCAAGAATATCTATATAACATTGCTCGAAAACTCAAGGGAGAAAGTTTCTATCCGCTTTGAAGATGACGGCAAGGGTGTCCGTAGAGAGCAATTGCCGCTTCTCTTTGAACGATTCTATCGCGTTGACAAGGGCCGTTCCCGCCAAAAGGGCGGCACGGGGCTGGGTCTTGCCATTGTAAAACATGCCGTTCAGTTCCACGGGGGCACAATCAATGTATCTAATCGCCCCGGCGGAGGCCTTAGATTTGAATTCTCTTTATGCAAGCACAAAGATTAGAAACCGGTATCTCTTATAAAGGCAACAATTAGATGCAACTGCTATTAAGCTCTTTAAGTTCTACTTTTTAGCGGCTCTTATACCCTTTATCATGAAATATGCTCCAGCAATTATAAGCGGAATGCTCAGCCACTGTCCCATAATGAGTGTCATTCCTTCTTCAAAGGCAACCTGTTCCTCCTTGATGAATTCAACGAAGAAGCGGAATGTGAATATTGTGAAAAGGCAATATCCCAGGAACAGACCTTTTCCTATTCTCTCCTTGAATCTTCTGTAGAGCATCAGCCCTCCGATGAATATCACGAAGTATGCAATGGCTTCGTAAAGCTGTGCAGGGTGGTGGGGTGCGGTCTCTCCTGCCTTTACGAAAATCACGCCCCATGGAAGTGTGGTCTCTGTTCCGATAATCTCGCTGTTCATGAAGTTGCCGAGACGTACCATTGTAGCGAAGAATGGTGCAGCAATGGCTATGTTGTCAAGTGTCCACACCATTGTTAGTTTTGTCTTCCTTACATAGAGCAGCAAGGCTATTATCACTCCCAATGTACCTCCGTGGCTTGCCAGTCCTTCGTAACCGCTGAATACCCAGCCGTCGGCAGTCTGCTTTATCGGCAGGAGCATCTCTATCGGGTGCGAAAGGTAGTAGTCGGGCTGGTAGAACAGGCAATGTCCCAATCTTGCTCCTATGAGTATTCCTGCGAAGCAATAGACAAAAAGAGGGTCGAACAGTTCATCACTGACTCCACCTTTCTTGTACAGTTTCTTTACTATGTGGTATGCTCCCAGAAGGCCGATGACCCAGCATAGCGAGTAGTATCGCACCTCGAAACCGAAAATAGAGAACGGGCTTATCGACGGGTCCCAGACAATGGAACTGAATATTGAATCCATGCTTCTTATACGTTAAAGCGGAAGTGCATTATATCACCGTCCTGAACAACATACTCCTTGCCCTCGACGCCCATCTTTCCGGCCTCCTTTACGGCAGCCTCGGAACCGTAGCTTATGTAGTCGTCATATTTGATGACCTCGGCACGTATGAATCCTTTTTCGAAGTCGGTGTGTATTACGCCAGCACACTGCGGAGCCTTCCAGCCCTTGCGGAATGTCCATGCCTTAACCTCCATTTCGCCGGCTGTGATGAATGTCTGCAGGTTAAGCAAGGTGTAGATAGCCTTTATAAGTCTATCGCAGCCCGATTCCTTAAGACCCATGTCCTCAAGGAACATCTGCTTCTCTTCGTAGCTCTCAAGCTCTGCAATATCGGCCTCAGTCTGTGCCGAAATTATCAGCAGCTGTGCATTCTCGTCCTTTATTGCCTCGCGCACGGCATCGACATGCTTGTTGCCTTTGGCTGCCGAAGTGTCATCTACATTGCACACATAAAGCACAGGCTTCGATGTGAGAAGAAAAAGGTTCTTTGCAATCTGTTGTTCGTCTTCGGTCTCAAAAACCACTGTACGGGCCGATTTTCCGGCTTCAAGAGCCTCTTTGAACTGCATGAGCACGTCGTATTCGAGCTTTGCCTGCTTGTCGCCTCCTACGCGTGCCTGTTTTTCGACACGCTTGATGCGGTTCTCGACTGTTTCAAGGTCCTTGAACTGCAGTTCGAGGTCGATAATCTCCTTGTCGCGTACAGGGTTCACCGAGCCGTCAACATGCACGATATTGTCGTTGTCGAAGCAGCGCAGAACGTGGATAATAGCATCGGTCTCACGTATGTTGCCCAGGAACTGGTTTCCCAATCCCTCGCCTTTGCTCGCGCCTTTCACAAGGCCTGCAATATCTACTATGTCGCACGTAGCCGGAACAATGCGTCCGGGGTGTACCAGTTCGGCCAGCTTGTTCAGTCGTTCGTCGGGTACGGTTATCTGTCCCATCTGTGCGTCAATTGTACAGAACGGGAAGTTTGCTGCCTGAGCCTTTGCGCTCGACAGACAGTTGAAAAGTGTCGATTTTCCTACGTTGGGCAAGCCAACGATACCTGCTTTAAGAGCCATATAATATCTTTATTTAGTTATCCGCAATATATAATTTCTGCGCGAAGATAGTGATTTTAATCGGTACTGCGAAATGAGCGGATACAATATATACAACAACAGGAACCGTGCGGCTCCTGTTGTTGTGCGGGCAAGGCGGTTTTTAATGCGCCTCAAGCCAGTTGTTTCCCCAGCCGTGGTCGGCAATAAGCGGAACGCTCATGGCAAAGGCACCTTGCATCTCTTCTATTACCAGTGAGAGTATTCTCTCTTTCTCTTCGGGAACAATATTGAAGTTAAGTTCGTCATGTACCTGAAGAATCATTGTAGAGCGCATCTTCTCGGCTTTCATGCGACGGTATATGTTTACCATTGCAACCTTTATTATATCGGCGGCACTGCCCTGGATTGGCGCGTTTACCGCATTGCGCTCGGCATATCCGCGCACGACAGCATTGTGCGAGTTTATATCTGGCAGGTAACGCTTGCGGTGGAATATGGTTTCTACATACCCGTTGGCCTTTGCTTCTTGTTTACATTTTTCAATGTATTGCTGCACTCCGTTGTATGTGGCAAAATAGTTCTCAATAAGCTCTTTTGCCTCACGGCGGTCAACGTTCATTCTCTCGGCAAGCCCGAAGACGGATATTCCGTAGATGATACCGAAGTTTGCAACTTTTGCCTTCCTGCGTTCATCTTTTGTAACCTCTTCGATAGGCTTCTTGTACACCTTTGCCGCGGTTGCTGCATGAATGTCGTAACCGCTGCAGAAGTCGTCTATCATGTTCTTGTCACCGCTCAGGTGGGCCATTATGCGCAGTTCTATCTGCGAGTAGTCAACCGACAGGAAAATGCATCCATCGTCGGGGACAAATGCCTTGCGCACCTCTTTTCCGTCCTCGTCGCGTATGGGAATATTCTGTAGATTGGGGTTGCTTGAACTGAGCCTTCCGGTAGCAGTCACCGTCTGGTTGTACGATGTATGTATCTTTCCGCTCTTTGGATTGACCAGTGCCGGGAGAGCATCGACATATGTGCTCAACAGCTTCTTCAATCCCCTGTATTGTAAAATATTTTTTACGATAGGGTGGCGGTTCTGCAACTGCGCAAGAACCTCTTCCGATGTGACGAACTGCCCGGTCTTTGTCTTTTTGGGCTTATCAACTATCTTCAGTTTCCCGAACAGTATGTCTCCAACCTGTTTTGGCGATGCTATGTTGAACGGTTCACCGGCAAGCGAGTATATCTGCTCTTCGATGTCGGCAAGGCGTTTCCCGAACAGAGCCGATGTCTCCTTCAATGCAGCAGTGTCAATGCGTGCTCCGTTGCGTTCCATGTAGGCAAGTACAGGAACAAGAGGCATTTCGATATTGTAGAACAGTTCCTCTATGCCCTCTCTTTTCAGTTCCTCTTGCAGAATGTTCTTGAGCTTGAGTGTCACATCGGCGTCCTCACATGCGTAGTCACATACAAGTGCAGGGGGGACATCGCGCATATTCTTCTGTCCTTTTCCTTTTTCGCCAATAAGCTCTTCAATTTTTATAGTATCGTAATTGAGGTAGATTTCGGCAAGGTAGTCCATTCCGTGGTAGAGTTCCGGTTGCAGAACGTAATGTGCTATCATGGTGTCGAAAAGTTTTCCTTTCACCTCGACCCCGTAGTTCGCAAGAACAGTAATGTCGTACTTCATGTTCTGCCCGACTTTCTCGCTCTCTTCGTTCCCGAAAATTTCTCTAAGGATTCCAAGACGTCGCAAGGTCTCCTCCCTGTCGGCCGGCATCGGGATGTAGAACGCCTCTCCCTCTTCGGCAGCGAGGCTTATACCCACCAGTTCGGCATCAAGAGAGTTGGTGCTTGTGGTTTCGGTGTCGAAGCACACAGTTTTGCAATTTTTCAATGCAAGGGCAATGGAGCGTATATCCTCTTCTGTATCAATAAGTTTATATGTGTGTTGCACCTCTTTTAACGTCAAATGGCTCGATTTTTTTTCATCGCCCGTGTCTTCGGTCGGGAAAAAATCAAAGAGAGAGCCTTGAAGAGCGTCCTGTTTCTTAGTTTTCTTGCCGGCCGGCTCTATTGTTGTCTGCTGTTCCGGGGCGTCGTCAAAGAGTGACGGTGCAAAATTTGTTTTCTTCACTCTCTCCTTCAAGGCACGAAGTTCATAGAAGTCGAGCAGGGCAGTGAGCTTCTCTTCATCGGGTGTCTCTTTTTTCAAGGAGTCCATGTCAAGTTCGATAGGAACATCGGTCTTTATTGTCGCAAGGAATTTGCTGAACAGAATTTTCTCTCTGTTCTCTTCGATTTTCGTCTTAAGCGCACCTTTCAGTTCATCGGTTTTATCCAACAGGTTCTCGATGCTTCCGAATTGTGCGATGAGTTTCTGCGCCGTTTTCTCACCTACTCCAGGGCAGCCGGGAATATTGTCGCTCGAATCGCCCATGAGTCCGAGAAGGTCTATCACCTGAAGAGTGTTCTCTATTCCGAACTTCTCCTTCACCCTCTCTATGCCCATCACCTCGAACTCCTTGTCGCCGTACTTCGGGCGATATATGAATGTCGTTTCCGAAACAAGCTGTCCGTAGTCCTTGTCCGGTGTCATCATATATGTAATTATTCCCCTTTTCTCCGCCTGTTTTGCCAGGGTTCCTATAACATCGTCGGCTTCATAGCCCGCAACCTCGAAAATAGGGATATTATAGGCCTTTATGAACTCTTTTATTACAGGTACCGATTCCCTTATCACTTCGGGTGTCTCCTCTCGCTGAGCCTTGTACTGTTCGTATGCCTCGTGGCGGAATGTAGGTCCTTTAGGGTCGAATGCTATTCCTATATGTGTCGGGTTCTCCTTCTTGAGGACATCCTCCAAGGTGTTTATAAAGCCCAGGATAGCCGATGTGTTGAATCCTTTGGAGTTTATTCTGGGGTTCTTTATAAAAGCGTAGTATGCACGGTAAATGAGTGCGTACGCATCGAGCAAAAAGAGTTTTTCCATTTCCAATAAAGTATAACTGAATGTAAAAATACATAATTTTTGCTATTATCCATATTCTTTTTTATTACTTTTGCGGTTAATAAGGTGCTGTATGGCATTTTCTGGCAATACAGCAAGCCTTGCGCCACAATCGTACGATGGATAAGCTTGCTATTATAAGAAAACCGATTGAACAGGAAGTTGTTGCATTCAGCAGCTATTTCAAGTCGCAGTTCAAGAGTGATGTCACACTCCTGAACAGTGCCTTGCAATATGTCTGTGAATCCACAGGCAAGCTGATGCGTCCGATGCTTGTAATGCTTGTGGCCAAATGTGCCGGTGAGGTCAACGAAAAGAGCTATGCAGCTGCAGCGGCCATGGAGATGCTTCATACGGCAAGTCTCCTGCATGACGACGTAATTGACGAGAGCGACAAGAGGCGTGGACGTCCGTCGGTAAATGTCGCTTTCAACAATAATGTTGCGGTACTTACAGGCGATTTCCTTTTCTCCCAGGCATTGAACAATGCTGCAGTGACCGGTGACTGCCGTATTGTGCAGGAACTTTCGGTTCTCGGAAAGGCCTTGTCGCGCGGCGAGATACTGCAGGTAGAGCTTCAGCAGAACGGCTCCTACAGCGAAGAAAACTATCTCAAGGTAATAGAGTGCAAGACGGCATCTCTCTTTGTCTGCAGTGCCGTTTGTGCAGCCTATACGGCAAATGCAGGCGATGCAATGGCAAACAAGTTCCGGAAATTCGGTGAATACGTAGGAATATGTTTCCAGATAAAGGACGATATCTTCGACTATTCAAGCAACGATGTCGGCAAGCCTACTGGCAGCGATATGCGCGAGGGAAAGATAACACTCCCGGCCCTTTATGTGCTGCGTGAAAGCAGCAATCCGCTTCTCGAACCTATAAGGGAGAAGCTGAAGAGTGCAGAAATCCTCGATGAAAACGAAATAGAATCATTGATAAGGATATCGGTGGAGGAGGGCGGTATCGATTATGCGAACTCCCGTATAGAGCATTACAGAGCCCTCGCGCTCGATGCATTGCCGACAGATATACCGTCCGAGCTTCATGAGGCTTTTATAGCATATCTTGATTATGTAATCATGCGAAACAAATAAAGAATGGTGAAGATTTCTTCACCATTCTTTATTTGTTGTCAATGGACTTCTTAGAAGAACTTTGTCTCCTCGCCGGTTATCTCGCTCAGGCAGAGGTTTGCGAGACGGCTTGTGCCGAGGCGGAACAGTTCGTTTGTAAGCCACTCCTTGCCCAGCAGCTCCTTTACTATTGTGTAATATACCAGAGCGTCGTGCACTGTGTTTATGCCGCCGGCAGGCTTGAATCCGATTCTCTTTCCTGTCTTCTCGTAGTACTCCTTGATTGTGCTGCACATTACGTATGCTGCCTCAGGTGTAGCAGCCGGAGACTCTTTTCCTGTAGATGTCTTGATGAAGTCGGCTCCGGAATATATCGAAAGAACCGACGCTTTTTTGATATTTTCGGCACTCTTCAGTGCACCGGTTTCAAGAATAACCTTAAGGTGCTTCTCTCCGCATACGCTCTTCAACTCCTGAATCTCGTCGCATACGCCCTCGTAGTCGCCGCTAAGGAATTTGCCTACACTAAGTACGATGTCTATCTCTGTTGCACCGTCGTGTATTGCCATTGCTGTCTCGGCAACCTTTATCTCCTGGAAGGTCTGCGAAGAAGGGAATCCGCCCGAAACGCAAGCTATGCCCACATTCTCGACCTGCAGTGTGTCGTTTACAATCTTTGCGAAGTTCGGATATACGCATATTGCAGCAACATTCTTCAGTTCGGGATACTTGTCATCGAACTCGTTGACCTTCTCGGTAAATGCCATGACGCTCTCCTCGCTGTCGGTGCATTTAAGCGTTGTAAGGTCGATGCAGTTGAAGAGGAATTTCTTTACTTCAAGAGTGTTGTTCTCTTCTACTTTCTTCTCGATGAGCTGCTTTACGGCAGCTGCCACCTCTTCGTCGCTCATTGTGCATGCATACTCCGAAAGCACATAGTTGTACTTGCTCTCTTCTTCGGCATGATGTACATGTCCTCCACAATTACATTTCTCGCTCATTATTCTTTGAGTTTAGGGTTATTTATATGTCTTTTTCTATCTCTGTCTGTCTTTTTACCGAGGTTTTTTTCAAATGCAGCGGTGAGGTCCGTGCCTGTCTGGTTCGCTATGCATATAAGCACCCACAGCACATCGGCAAGTTCGTCGGCAAGCTCGCTTTTCTCTCCCTCCTTGAACGACTGTTCTCCGTATTTCCGCGCCATTATACGCGCCACCTCGCCCACCTCCTCGGTGAGTATTGCCATATTCGTGAGCTCGTTGAAGTAGCGTACACCGTACTCCTTTATCCATTCATCCACGCGTCTCTGTGCTTCCTCTATTGTCATGGCGTTCTTCTATTCCCTGTTCTTTGAGTCAATGAATATCGTTACCGGGCCGTCGTTAAGCAGCTCCACCTTCATGTCTGCACCAAAAACACCTCTCTTCACCGGCTTGTTCAGTGCAATCTCCATTTCGTTGCAGAACTCTTCGTAGAGGGGTACCGATATGTCGGGTTTGGCTGCCTTTATGTACGAAGGGCGGTTGCCCTTCTTTGTCGATGCCATTAGAGTGAACTGGCTTACGGCAAGCACTTCGCCGTCAATGTCAAGTACCGACCTGTTCATCACTCCTGCTTCGTCGTCGAACAGGCGTATGTTGGCTATCTTTTTCGTGAGCCAGGCAATATCTTCGCTGTTGTCCTCCTCTCCAATTCCTATAAAGACCAACAAACCGTTGTCAATCAGTGAGATAAGTTCTCCGTCTATGGTTACCGACGCTCTTTTCACTCTCTGTATAAGTGTTCTCATTCCCTTGTGCTGTTTCTTTGTGCAAATATAAGCAAAACGGCCGATATATAAAGCGTGTGCAATTATTTAGATGCAAGCCTGCCCTCTTCTCCGTTCTTTTGCAGGAATTCCTTCAGAATCTCGGCTTTTGCTTTGCCTATTATTTGTGCAATCTCTTCTGTATCAGCGAGTTTAATCCTTTTGACGCTCTTGAAGTGCTGCAACAGAGCCTGTTTGCTCTTCTCGCCTATGCCCTTTATGCTGTCAAGCTCGGAGCTTGCAAGTCTCTTACTTCTCTTGTCGCGGTGAAACGTTATTGCGAACCTGTGTACCTCGTCCTGGATTTGTGTCATGAGCCGGAACAGCGTGCTGTTCTGCTTCAGGCCTATAACCTCGTACCCCCTGCCGATGATAAGCTCCGATGTCCTGTGCTTGCCGTCCTTTACAAGCCCGGCTATTGGTATATGTACGCCCAATTCATCCTCTACAATGCCTCTTATAGCCTCCATCTGTCCCTTTCCTCCGTCTGCGATAATGAGGCTCGGCAGCTCTCCTCCTTCTTCGATTATGCGGCTGTAACGTCTCCGTACTACCTCCCGCATCGATGCGTAGTCATCGGGGCCGGCCACGCTTCTTATATTGAACTTGCGGTACTCCTTCTTGCTTGGCTTCAGCTTGCGGAAAACGACGCATGCCGCTACGGCATCATAACCCTGGGTGTTCGAGTTATCAAAACATTCAATTGTCATCGGCATTTTTTCGAGATGCAGGGCATCCTGAATCTCTTTCATGAGTCTTGTCGTTTTCTGTTCAGGGTTAAGCTTATCTTCCTGTTTCACCCTGTCGGCTCTGTACTGCTTTACATTGAGCCTTGACAATGCCAGCAAACGTGCTTTCTCTCCTTTCTGCGGAACTGTAACGGTTACACCCTCGAAAGGCAGCTCCACATTGAACGGTACGATAATCTCCTTTGCATTGCTGTTGAATCTCTCCCTGAGTTCTGCAATGCCTATAGAAATCAATTCTTCGTCGCTCTCATCGAGCCTTTTCTGGTATTCAATTGTGAATGCCTGGTTTATGCATCCGTTGGTTATGTGCAGGAAGTTTATGAACGAACTCTTCTCGTCACTTTCAATGGAGAACACATCGAGGTTTGTCATTGATGGGCTCACGACCTCGCTTCGTGTCCTGAAGTTTTCGATAAGAGCGTGCTTTTTTCTTATCTCTTCAGCCTCTTCGAACATCAGCATCGATGCCTTTTCTTTCATCTCCTGCACAAGCGTTTCCTGCAGAATTTTAATATCACCTCTAAGAATTGATGTTATTTCACCAATCATTTTGGAATATTCATCTGCTGATATTCTGCCGATGCAAGGAGCACAGCAATTCTTTATCTGGTATTCCAGACAAGCATTGAATTTGCCTTCTCTTACTCCTTCGGGCGTAATGTTGTATTTGCAGCTGCGGAGAGGGTAGAGGTTCTTTATCAATTCAAGGAGCGCGTTCAGTGCGCCGCTGTTCGTGTATGGCCCGAAGTAACGTCCGGCACCTTTTACAATTTTCCTTGTCTTGAATATTTTTGGAAACTTCTCGTTCGTGATGCAAATCGAAGGGTAGGTCTTGTCGTCCTTGAGCAAAACATTATAGCGAGGCTTATGCTGCTTTATGAGGTTGTTCTCAAGAAGCAATGCATCGGCCTCGCTGTTTACTACGACGTAGCGTATGTCTGCAATCTTTGCGACAAGAAGTCTTGTCTTTAAAGTCTGCTGTTCCTTGTTGAAGTAGGAGGAGACCCTGCGTTTGAGGTTCTTTGCCTTTCCGACATAGATAATCGTTCCGCTATCGTCAAGGTACTGGTAGCAGCCGGGCGAATCGGGAAGGTTCAATACAATTCCCTTCAGGTATTCATCCCTTTTGGTCTTCTCCTCTTTTTTCATTATTTGCCTTTGAGTGTGAGAAGGCATTCAATCTCTGCATCGGCAGGGAATGTCTCTCTTCCCTTTAGTCCTTCGAGTTCTATTATAAAGTTTATCAAAACTTTCTTCGGGTTGAGCTTCTTTACGAGGTGGTATGCTGCAAGCATTGTTCCGCCTGTCGCAAGAAGGTCGTCGTGGATGAGCACTACGTCGTTCTCGTCAATGGCGTCCTTGTGAATCTCTATTGTATCGCGTCCGTACTCCTTTCCGTATGTCTCGCTGATTGTCTCTGCCGGCAACTTGCCCGGCTTGCGGATAGGGACAAATCCCGCATTGAGCTTCACGGCAAGAGAAGATGCCATCACAAAGCCTCGTGATTCAATTCCGACAATCTTTGTTATCCCCTGGTCTTTGTATAGTTCATAGAGCGCATTGTCCATTTCGCGCAAGCATTCGGGGTTCTTGAATAGCGATGTTACATCCTTGAACTGTATTCCGGGGATTGGGAAATCGGGAATGTTTCTAAGATTCTTCAGCAGTAGTTCCTTGTTCATAAGTATTTATTTTTAGTTTTCGAGTTGTTGTATTTCCTGATTGTTCCACGTGGAACATTACTTCCTTGCAAGCACAAGCAGCACGTTTATGTCGCTTGGCGAGACACCCGGAATGCGGCTTGCCTGTGCAAGTGTGTCGGGGGCTATCGCTGTCAGTTTCTGTCTTGCTTCGGTCGAGAGCGACTCGATGCTGTTGTAGTCGAAACGTCCCTTGATGCGAATATTCTCAAGGCGTATCATTCTTTCGGCGAGTTCTCTTTCGCGTTCTATATATCCTCTGTACTTTATCTCAATTTCTGTAGCTTCTGTTATCTCATCCCTGTCGTTGCCCAGCTTTTCGAGTTCCTTTCTAAGCGGAGCTATGTACTTTGATATGGACTCGATTGTGACCTGCGGGCGTTCGATGATTGCAGCAAGCTTGCAGCCACGGACGAGCGGGGTAGTGCCAAGCTCTTCAAGCCCTTTGTTTATAAGGTCGGCCTTGATTGAGAAATTCGTGATGAATTCCGTGAGCCGTGCAATCATCTCCTTTTTCTTGCATAGCCTCTGATAACGCTCTTCTGTCGCAAGACCTATGGAATGGGCCTTTCCGGTCAAGCGCATGTCGGCATTGTCCGAACGGAGCAATATCCGGTATTCGGCTCTCGACGTGAACATGCGGTAGGGCTCATCAACTCCTTTTGTCACCAGGTCGTCGATTAGCACGCCTATGTATGCTTCGTCACGGCGAAGGACGAAATCTTCTTTTCCGTCTATTTTGTGTGCAGCATTGATGCCGGCTATTATGCCCTGTCCGGCAGCCTCCTCATATCCCGTTGTGCCGTTGACCTGTCCTGCAAAATAGAGATTGCCGACAATCTTCGATTCCAGTGTATGCTTGAGCTGCGTGGGGTCGAAGTAGTCATATTCTATGGCATAGCCTGGGCGGTAAGCGACCGCATTCTCCAGTGCCGGTATCTTGCGCAGTGCCGTAAGTTGTGCTTCCATTGGAAGCGACGAAGAGAATCCGTTTACATAAATCTCCTGCGTCGTTTCGCCCTCCGGCTCAAGGAACAGCAGATGTCTGTCGCGCTCGGCAAATGTCACAATCTTTGTCTCGATGCTAGGGCAGTAGCGTGGCCCGATGCTCTGTATCTGTCCGTTGTAGAGCGGCGAGTCGTCGAGGCTGCCGCGGAGTATCTCATGCACCTTCGGGTTCGTGTAGCATCCCCAACATGGAAGCTGCTCCAGAGTGCGCTCTGTGTTGCTGTACGAAAATTTATGAAAATCGGAGTCACCCTCCTGAATATCAACAAGTTGCATATTTATTGACCGCTTGTCGAGGCGTACCGGAGTGCCGGTCTTCATGCGGCCTGAAGTGATGCCGTGTGCTGTTATGGATTCTGTCAATCCCTTTGCAGCCGGTTCGGCAACCCTGCCGCCCTCTATCTGCACCTTGCCTATGTGCATCAGTCCGTTGAGGAATGTGCCGGCGGTTATTATTGTGCATGTTGCGCGGAACTCTGCACCCGTCTGCGTCCTTACTCCTGCAGCCTTGCCCTCCTCTACAATAAGTTCTGTTGCAATGTCCTGCCAGATGTGCAGGTTCGGGATGTTCTCCAGAGTCTCCCGCCAGTATTGGCTGAACTTCATTCTGTCGCACTGCGCGCGCGGGCTCCACATTGCCGGGCCTTTGGAACGGTTCAGCATGCGGAACTGTATCGAAGCCCTGTCGGTTATGATGCCGGTATATCCGCCCAATGCATCAATCTCCCTTACAATCTGTCCTTTGGCGATTCCGCCAATGGCAGGGTTGCAGCTCATCTGCGCAATCTTGTTCATGTCGATTGTCATGAGACACGTTCTCTTTCCCAAGTTCGCTGCAGCGGCAGCAGCCTCGCACCCTGCGTGGCCTGCGCCTATGACCAGTATGTCGTAATTGAATGTCACGTTATTCCTATGCTATCTGCCGGGCGACATGCCGGCATATTACCAATCAACAAAAATAATACAACTTTGCGGAAAGTGAGTACAAACATTCTGATTTTTTGTG
>JAFWXX010000047.1 GCA_017522915.1 Bacteroidaceae bacterium | reverse complement strand
GTTTTGCTCTGGATAGTAATCAGCATCGGTTCGTTGGCTTATATTCTTGGAATATAATCGGGGCTCAAGAGCAGACAAAACACCAACAATTATTTAGGCACGAATTACCCGGACATCACAGATAGTAAGCGTAAACTTACAGTTATAGGAAGCAACCATAAAGGAGCACTTGTCACCATCAACGACAGGCTTACCTCCAAGGTATGGATTCGCAAGCTTTCGGGGAAAGATGCCGCCCCACTAGCCTTGAAAACCATCGAAGCGTTGCAGCCTATAAAAGAGTTGATACATACAATAACGGCAGACAATTGCATTTGCAAGTTGAATTCGCCTTTTAAGTCATTTTCTTTAAGGGTTATTTCTTCCCTCCTTTGACTCCCTTGTAGATGAGATAACCGACAATGGCAACGGCAAGCACAAGGAAAGCGATACCGATTTCACTGCTGTACTCCTTTACAGCATCCATAACAGCCTGTTCCGTCTTCAGGGAATCGAATGTTGACATATAATAGCCCAGTGCTGCAAGGATTATGTTCCAAGTTCCTGCACCTAACGTCGTATATAACAGGAAACGTGCTATGCCCATGCGTGCAAGACCGGCAGGAATAGAGATGAGCTGACGTACGGCCGGCACAAGACGGCCAACAAAGGTAGAGATTGCGCCATGCTTGTCGAAGTACTCCTCGGCATGCTTCACTTTCTCTTCACTCAACAAGCACATGTGACCGATACGGCTGTTGGAAAAACGGTATATGATAGGACGGCCAAGCCATAGGGCAAGGTAGTAGTTGACCAGCGCACCCAACAAGGCACCGAGAGTAGCAAAGAATACAACAAGGAATATGTTCATCTCTCCTGTAACAGCCGCCTTCCATGCAGCAGGAGGGACAACGGCCTCTGACGGGAAAGGTATGAACGAACTCTCAATAGCCATAAAGAGGGTTACAGTACTGTAGTTGAGATTTTCGAGGCAGAAGCGTGTAAGACGTTCCATAGTGCTCTCCTCACCGGCAGCAACCGCAGCAGTATTCCCAACCGGAGCCTGCACCAGCTCTTTATCGGGCACGGAAGCAGCTGCAAGTGTATCCTGTGCAAATGCAGGGGCTGTAAAAAGAATCATTGCCAATGCTATGGCAAGTGTTGCAAAAGTTCTGTTCATTTGTCTATTGTCTTATTCTGTTATTTCTCTGTTTAAACGTACCAGCAATTTGTCTATGCGCGCCCCGTCCATATCGGCAACCTCAAATGTAAATATCTGCCACTTGAACGATTCGCCGGCAACCGGAATATGCCCCAGTTCATTAAGGCAGAGCCCTGCAACAGTTGTATATTCCTCGTTGCTGTAAAGATCCTCGCTCTCAAAGAATTCGAGGAATTCGTGCATATAACACTGTCCATCGACGAGCCACTCCTCACTGCCCGGACGTTTTATTATCTGTTTGGGAGCATCCTTGCCTTCATCGACAGAACCTACAAGCCCCATCATTATATCCTTTAGAGTGACAACACCTACACATGAGCCGAACTCATCGCACACTATTCCTCGGCTTATACCCTCGCGTTTCATAGTTTCAAGTACTTTATAAACGCTCATGTTCTCATAAAAGTATGCAGGAGCACTCAATATATTCCTTAAGGAAAACTCCTTCTCCTCAAGCCCGAATACAAGGTCCTTCATAGTGACGAAACCTATAAGGTGGTCGAGGTCGCCCTCTGCCACCGGATATGCCTCATGCAGCCCGTCACTTATAATTGCACGTATGTCGGCAGGCGACATGCCGGCATCAAACCAGACAAGGTCGCGGCGTTGCGTCATTATCGAATCGACATTCATATCGCCCATGAGGAATACCCTCTCTACGATATCCTGCTCGACCTCCTGCACCTCACCGCCCTCTGCGCCCTCTTTCACAATGGACTTTATCTCTTCCTCGGTAACCTTGCTTCCTTTGCTGTCTATGCCCAACAGCTTTACAAGAAGCGATGTGCTCTTTGATAAGAGCCATACAAAAGGGGATGCAGCTACTGAGAGCAGATGCATCGGACGTGCCATGAACTTTGCCACTTTCTCGGCAGCTCCCATACCGATACGTTTAGGCAACAACTCTCCGAACACAAGCGTGAGATATGTCACAATTGCGACGATGACTACCTGCGCTATATTCTGGCTTGCCGTTGCCGGCACACCTATCTTCATAAGCACGGGAGCAAACTCCTCGGCGATCCTTGCACCTGAGTATATACCTGTTACAATGCCTATTAGGGTTATGCCTATCTGTACTGTTGAGAGGAAGCGGTCGGGTTCTTCGGCAAGCTTCAGTGCCAGACGTGCCGAACTGCTGCCACGCTTTGCCGAACTCTGCAGACTGGACTTGCGTGCCGATACCAAAGCTATTTCGGCCATAGCAAAAACACCGTTCAACAGTATGAGTATAAATATTATCAGAATTTCATTCATATCACTTTTTCTTGAATATGCGGAGCAGTTCACCGACCCAAAGCACTAATGAAGTGGATGCTATTATAATACCCCAGCTTTCGGGATTGAGCGGCACCACGTTGAACATCTCGCCTCCGAAAGTAACTATAAGGAACTGCCCTACCAGAATTATAGCGCATACAAGGAGGAATGCCGGATTATTGCCCAATCCCTTGAATGCCGAGGTTCCGGTCATGTATGCCTTTGCATTGAACATGTTCCAGAACTGGAGCATCACAAAGAATGTAAAGAATTCCGACTGACTGTATGCAGACAGTCCGCCGTCCTTTCCCAGCCATAGCAGCAATGCCACCTGAATCGCCACGAAAATCGCGCCGGTGGCAAAAATGTTCCACGCCATTGGTTTTGTAATTATGAAATCGCCGTTTGCACCGCTCTTGCGCGGACGGTCCTTCATAACCTTTGGATTAGGAGGCAGAGAAGCCAATGCGCCTGCTGCAAAGGTATCCATAATAAGGTTCACCCATAGCATCTGGGTTATCGTGAGAGGCGAATCGGTACCTATAAGCGAGCCAATCATCACAACAACGCAAGCAGCGACATTTATCGTTAGCTGGAACAGCAGGAAACGCTGTATGTTGCGGTAGAGGGAACGCCCCCACATTACAGCGCGTGCTATGCTTGTGAACGAGTTGTCGATTATGGTTATGTCGCTTGCCTCCTTTGCTACCGATGTTCCGTCACCCATGGAGAGGCCTACCTGGGCAGCCTTAAGTGCCGGAGCATCATTCGTACCGTCACCGGTTACGGCAACAACCGCATCCTGTTCCTGCAGTAGCCTTACAAGACGCTGCTTGTCCATAGGACGCGCACGGCACATTATCTTCAGCCCCATTACACGTTTTGAAGCCTCATCATCGCTCAGAGCCTCGAATTCAGGACCGGTTATGACATTGCCGGCATCGTCAGCATCATTGTATGTACCTATCTGACGCGCTATCTCACGTGCTGTACCCGGAGTATCACCTGTTACTATCTTCACATCTATGCCGGCTTTGAGACACTGCTGAACAGCTTCAGGAACATCGCTGCGTACAGGGTCCGATATTGCGACAAAGCCCACGAAAGTGAGGTCGGTACCCTTCAGGCGGCCATTCTCATACGGAGCCGTATCGTCATTCTCGCCCAACAGCTGATAGGCAAAGCCCAATGTACGCATTGCCATGTTCTGGTATTCAAGGAGCTTTTTCTCAATCCCTTCGCGGCTCTCCTCGACTGTCGCAAAGCCGTTTGCGTTCTCGACACGATTGCTGTTGGCAAGTACTATCTCAGGCGCACCTTTAACATAAAGCACCTTGCAGCCAAGTTCGGGAGAATCGACTACCGTAGCCATATACTTGCGCTCGGTAGAGAATGTAAGACGGCTTACGACAGCCGCTTCATTACGCAATGGCAGATAATCAACGCCCTGGCTGTCAAGCCATAGAAGCAGAGCTGCCTCAGTAGGGTTTCCGATTGTCTTGACCTGACCGGAGCCTTTGTCGAGATTGGCGGTTGAGTTCACTGCTATCGCCTCCTTTATTATTGAACTCACCTTATCATCGGATAGCTTCTGCCCGGAGAGGGAGAGGAACCGTGTCTCATATACCTGCATACGGTTCTGCGTAAGCGTCCCGGTCTTGTCGGTGCATATAACAGTCGCAGCACCCATTGTCTCGCATGCATGCATCTTGCGGACAAGGTTATTGGATTTTAGCATACGGTTCATGCTTAGGGCAAGGCTGAGCGTAACCGACATAGGAAGCCCTTCAGGAACAGAGACCACAATAAGCGTGACTGCTATCATGAAGTTATGCAACAAGGCCGATAGAATGCCCATCGTGCTTGCCTCACCACTTATGAAGAGCTTTGCTGTAAGCATCACGAAAGTCAAGGCCGCCACGGCATAGCCGAGCTTGCTTATAACACCGGCAAGACGCTTCAGCTGAAGCTGCAAGGGTGTTTCAAGGTTATTGTCTATCAATGCGCCTTTGTTGACTTTACCATATTCTGTAGCATCGCCGACAAGTTCCACGCACATCACTCCGTTTCCGTCAACAACAGTGGTACTGCGCAGGACACGGTTGGATGGATAAGTCGCCTCACTGTCGAAATCGGCTTCTGTCGTTGTCTTGGAGATGACCGGCTCGCCTGTAAGTGTAGATTCATTTATCTGCAAGGACTGAGCTTCGAGCAATATACCGTCGGCCGGCACTTCGTCACCGGTACCCAAAAGCACTGTATCGCCCACGACAATCTCCTTGCGGGGAACCTCCATTACCCTGCCGTCACGCATGACTGTTACCATGACATCGTCATTCACAGCGTTCAGCACCTCGAATGCGCGTGCAGCCTTCACTTCGAAAAGAAAGCCTATAGTACTTGCCAGAAGAATAGCGAAGAATATTCCCAGTGGCTCAAGAAAGGCCGAAAAACCGGCCTGTTCGGGCCCCCAGCAATGCACACCTGATATGACCATTGACAAAAGCCATGCAAAAAGAAGTATGCGTATTATCGGGTCCTCGAATTTCTCAAGGAACTGCTTCCACAAAGAGACACGTTCTGGCGGTGTCAACACATTCTCGCCATGAAGCCGGCGGCTCTCCTCGACCTGCTGGGGAGTAAGGCCTTTCAGATTCTTATCGGACATTATTATAGGTTGGATTTAACAATTTTGATACAAAAATAGAGCTGTTTTGTTACCATTATGTTACATAAACATCTTTTAACAGCACCCTGAGAAGCCCAGGCCTCAGAAGAGTTTCAGTTTATTGGCTCTTGCCTCATCGAGCGAACGCAGCTTGACGGCATCCTTTTCAAGCGCACTGTCGCGCAACAAATGCTGCTCGCTCTCCAGAGCTGCAACGAAACGCAAACGGCGTTCTTCTCCACCGAGCAGTTCGGCCGCGACAAGCACATTCTGCGACACATCCTTGACATGAATGACAGGGGCATCATATACAGGTGCAATCTTCAGTGCCGTATGCAACGGGCTTGTAGTTGCACCGGCTATCATCACCGGCACTGAGAGCCCTGCTGCTTTCATCTCCTTGACCGTATTTATCATCTCGTCGAGCGACGGTGTTATAAGGCCGCTCAACACTACTATATCAACTGAATTGGCAATCGCTTCGGCAACAATCCTTTCCGACGGCACCATTACCCCCAGGTCTATTACATCGTATCCGTTGCATCCCATGACAACAGCCGCAATATTCTTGCCAATGTCGTGAACATCGCCTTTGACCGTAGCCATAAGCACCTTGCCGGCCGATGCAGCCATTCCGCACTTCTCGCTCTCGATAGATGGCTTAAGGATTGCAACAGCCTGCTTCATGGTACGGGCACTCTTGACTACTTGCGGCAAGAATAGCTTTCCGGCACCGAACAGCTCGCCCACATGCCCCATTCCGTCCATCAGCGGACCGCCTATTACGGCCACCGCACTGCCATGCTTTAGCATTGCCTCACGGAGGTCCTCTTCGAGGAAATCCCCAATACCCTTGAGAAGAGCATGGCCAAGACGTTCATCGACATCACCGGCACGCCATTCGTCATTGGATGCATGCTGGGCCGAGGTGCCCTTATCTTTGAGTTCCCCGGCTATGGATATCAGCCTCTCCGTTGCTGCCGCATCACGGTTCAGTATTACATCTTCCATAACGACACGCAACTCTTGCGGAATATCTTCGTACTGCACGCTTGCCTGAGGATTGACAATGCCCATATCCATGCCTGCCTCTATGGCGTGATAGAGGAACACGGCATGCAATGCCTCGCGCACATAGTTGTTGCCGCGGAAAGAGAATGAGAGGTTGCTGACACCTCCGCTTATATGCGCTCCCGGAAGGTTCTCCTTTATCCATGCACATGCACGAATATAGTCGATGCCGTATGCGGCATGCTCCTCTATGCCGGTAGCCACGGCCAGTATATTTGGGTCAAATATTATCTCATAAGGCTCGAATCCGGCCTTTTCCACAAGCAGCCTGAACGCACGGGCGCACACCTCTATTTTCCTTTCGTATGTAGTGGCCTGGCCATCCTCGTCGAATGCCATGACAACAACGACTGCACCCAGACGCTTTGCTTCGCGCGCACGCTCTATGAAAAGCGTTTCACCCTCCTTGAGCGATATTGAGTTCACAATGGCACGCCCTTGAATGGACTTCAGGCCGGCCTTGATTACCTCCCAGTTCGATGAATCGACCATAATGGGCCTTGCAGCGATATCCGGCTCGCCGGCAAGCATGTTAAGGAATGTCCTCATCTCGGCAACGGCATCAAGCAAGCCGTCGTCCATGTTTATATCTATCACCTGAGCACCGTCCTCGACCTGCTGACGCGCTATCTTAAGGGCTTCGGTGTAGTTCTTCTCGTTTATCAGGCGCAGGAACTTGCGCGAACCGGCTACATTGCAACGCTCGCCTGTATTCATGAAGTTCATGTTCCTGTTCACCACAAGACGCTCCAGACCCGACAGCCACAGCTCCTGAGGCTTATGCGCCGGAAGGCGAGGAGAGACGCCCTCTACCATTGGCGGAAAGAGAGAAATGAACTCGTCTGTAGTTCCGCAACAGCCGCCTACGATATTGACAAGCCCCTCGTCGATATACTCCTTGACAATAGCCGCCATTTCGGCAGGCGACTGGTCATAGCAGCCCAGTTCGTTCGGAAGGCCGGCATTGGGATACACGCTTACATAGAAAGGAGCAATCTCGCTCAGGCGTTTCAGGAAAGGCTTCATCTCCTTTGCTCCGAATGAGCAGTTAAGGCCTATCGAAAGGATATTGTAACCTATTACCGAGGCAAGGAATGCCTCTATCGTCTGCCCCGACAGGATGCGGCCCTGCGAATCGGCCACCGTAAATGAGAGCATTACAGGCACTTCGCGGCCCGTAGCCTCCATTGCACCCCTGGCTGCATATAAAGCGGCTTTAGCATTGAGCGTGTCGAATATTGTCTCAAACAGAATGACATCCACCCCACCCTCAATCAATGCCGTCACCTGTTCCTTGTAGGCATCGGCGAGCATATCGAAATCAATGTTGCGGAATGCGGGATTCTCGACATCGGGGCTTATTGAGCAAGTGCGGCTTGTAGGGCCTACAGAGCCGGCTACATATCGCGGCTTTTCGGGTGTCGAGAAGGCATCGGCAGCCTCGCGTGCAAGACGTGCTGCACGGAGATTCATCTCGTAGCACAGATGCCTGCATTTGTATTCGGCCTGCGATATGCCGTTGGCATTGAACGTACATGTTTCTATTATGTCGGCTCCGGCCGAAAGATACTTGTGATGTATCTCACGCACTACATCGGGACGTGTAAGCACAAGAAGGTCGTTATTGCCCTTCAGCTGCACATCGTGCGACTGCAACAGCGAACCTCGGAAATCAACTTCCTGCAGGCCGTAACGCTGTATCATTGTGCCCATAGCTCCGTCGAGCACCAGTATTCTCTCTTTTAAAGCTTCCTGTATTGTCATTTGTCTGTTCTGTAAAACTGGAAATTGTGTACAAATAATTCCTTATTAAAAGAATTTTACTCTACCCTGCTTGCAGGATAGAGCAAAACCCATATTCAATAGCTTCGTCTTATACGGTCCATTTCCCGTTTGTCATCGCGCTCCTTTATCGATTCGCGCTTGTCGTACTCATGCTTTCCCCGTGCAAGGGCTATCACCAGCTTTGCCAACCCCTTCTCGTTGATGTAGAGCCGCATCGGCACTATGGTGAAACCGGGATTCTTGACAGCCTCCTTGAGCTTGCGCAACTCCTTGCGCTCAAGCAGGAGCTTGCGGTCGCGGCGTGCAGCATGATTGTTGTAGGAACCGTAGAAATACTCCGCCACATGCATGTTCTTCACCCACAGCTCGTCGTTGATAAAGGTGCAGTAGGTATCGACAAGACTCGCCTTGGACTGACGTATCGACTTAATCTCGGTACCGGTCAGCACAATGCCGGCAGTATAGCTCTCGGTGACAATATAGTCGAACGAGGCTCTGCGGTTCTTTATGTTTATGTTAGGCGTTTTCTTGTCCATTTGCCGTTTTGATGCTTAAGGAATCACTTCTTGAAAGGATTCTCGAACTCAGTTGCCGGAGTTTCGATATTCTTGATGACACCAGTCTGAGGCAGGATGCAGTTCACAAACAGCTTTGTCTGGAGCTTGTCGTACGAAGACAACAGGGCAAAATCATTGGGGCTGAGAGCCTTCTCAAGGCTGAGCAGGTTGAATGTCAGCAGTTTTTCGCTCTTTGTATCACCATCGGCATCGGCCTTTATATGAAGCTGCAGGTTCACGCAGTTCTCCTCGATACCGATAACGGACAAGGCGAATTTCGCATCTTTCTTCACGCCCTTGAACTGTACATTTATATTCTGCAGATTGTTCCATACCCATATATCGTCGCTTATCTGGTCACCAATCTTGTAGCTGTTTATGCTTGTAACGTATGTATTGTACTCGGCAGCATTGATTGCATCCTTGGAAACGATATCGAATACAGGAATAACCTCTACAACCTGATGTATTGTCCATTCGGGATACTTTGTCACCTCTGAATTGTAGTAGTTGCGCAGAACAAGCTTGGCACGGTCGCCGTCATTAAGGTCGAACCGGTCCATATTATCTACACGGTAGAATGTATCGCCTAACTCCGGACTTACGGTCCACTTGTTTACAGTGCATATATGCTCATAGTAGTTGTCGAATGAAATGGAATTCTCCGCTTCGCCGCAAGACACGAGAGATGCGAAAGGCATTGCTGACAAAAGGAATAATTTAAACAGTTTCTTCATATAGGTTTGTCGTTAATGGATTATCGGGCGCGAAGATACAAAGAAAATGGCAAACACGGGCACCGGGAAGTAAATATATTACTATAATTATAGTTTTTTAGGAACATATATTTTTCGATAACAAAAAAACATGCGCTCGCTTTGTTAAAGACATTATTTTAGTTATCTTCGCAAATTGAAAGAGACTATGTTTCACATTTTAAACATATAAAAATTATGGTTTATTCACACGAAGTAGAAAACATGTGTGTAGTAAAGAAAGGTCCTAACCACGGTCCTGCTCCAATACCCGAAGAGGGCAAATGGATCAAGGCCAAGGAGGTTGCTGACATCTCAGGCTTTACACACGGTATTGGCTGGTGCGCTCCACAGCAGGGTGCATGCAAGCTTTCTTTGAACATCAAGAACGGTATCATCCAGGAGGCTCTCGTTGAGACTATCGGTTGTTCAGGTATGACTCACTCTGCCGCTATGGCATCGGAGATTCTCCCCGGCAAGACAATTCTTGAGGCTCTCAACACCGACCTTGTATGCGACGCTATCAACACTGCAATGCGCGAGCTGTTCCTGCAGATTGTTTACGGCCGCAGCCAGTCGGCTTTCTCTGAGGGCGGTTTGATTATCGGTGCAGGTCTTGAGGACTTGGGCAAGGGCCTCCGCAGCCAGACAGGTACACTCTACGGTACTTTGGCAAAGGGTTCACGCTACCTTGAGATGGCAGAAGGCTACATCACACGCCTTGCACTCGACAAGAACGACGAGATTTGCGGTTACGAGTTCATCAACCTCGGCCAGCTTATGGATGAGATCAAGAAGGGCACTGACGCTAACGAGGCTGTCAAGAAGTTGACAAAGTCTTACGGACGTTTCTCTGAGGAGGCAGGTGCTGTTAAGTATATTGACCCACGTAAAGAATAAGGAGGACAAAGCTATGATAAGACCCGTAAAATTTGAAAGTCAGGATCGTCGTATCAAGCAGATCCTCGCTGTACTTAACGAGAACGGTATCGCTTCTATCGAAGAGGCTAACGAAATTTGTGAGCAGTACGGTATCGACCCTTACAAGATTTGTGAGGAGACACAGCCTATCTGTTTCGAGAATGCAAAGTGGGCTTACGTTGTAGGTGCTGCCATTGCATTGAAGAAGGGTTGCTCAAATGCCGCTGACGCAGCCGAGGCTATCGGTCTTGGCCTTCAGGCATTCTGTATCCCTGGTTCTGTAGCCGACGACCGCAAGGTAGGTATCGGCCACGGTAACCTCGCTGCACGTTTGCTCCGCGAGGAGACAAAGTGCTTCGCGTTCCTCGCAGGCCATGAGTCATTCGCTGCTGCAGAAGGTGCTATCAAGATTGCCGCTAAGGCAGACAAGGTGCGCAAGGAGCCTCTCCGTTGTATCCTCAACGGTCTTGGCAAGGACGCAGCCCAGATTATCTCTCGCATCAACGGCTTTACATACGTACAGACCGAGTTCGACTACTTCACAGGCGAGTTGAAGGTTGTACGCGAGATCGCTTACAGCGACGGCCCACGCGCTAAGGTACGTTGCTACGGTGCAGACGACGTTCGCGAAGGCGTTGCTATCATGTGGAAGGAAGGCGTTGACGTATCTATCACAGGTAACTCAACCAACCCGACACGCTTCCAGCACCCTGTTGCAGGTACATACAAGAAGGAGCGCGTACTCGCCGGCCAGAACTACTTCTCAGTAGCTTCAGGTGGCGGTACAGGCCGTACACTTCACCCGGACAACATGGCTGCCGGCCCTGCTTCTTACGGCATGACCGACAC
>JAFWXX010000005.1 GCA_017522915.1 Bacteroidaceae bacterium | reverse complement strand
TCCCTTCTCGCTGAACCCGCGACGTCTGTCGAGCATGTTCTTGAAGTCCCAGTTGTCGGCATTCACCTTGTCGAATACCGGGAAGACCCTGCTGAAAACAGCATCCTTTCCCCAGTTCAGCATGTAGCGTGTGTATGCACGTATCTCATAGTACCCCGAAAGGTATAGCGGATTCAGTTCGAACTCGCCGTAGCAGCTTCCCTTTTCGTCGAGTTTGTATTTCTTTGTCTTTACTATATATCCTTCAGGTGCTACAAGTTCAACATAGAGCACCTTGCTTAGCGTGCTCGGTCTGTCGTCGGTACCGAACGTGGTGTACGCCTTGAACCATATTGTCTCCCCTAAGTAATAGGCCGTGTTGTCGAAATGAAGATATACACGCTCCTGCTGCATTACTCTGCCCACCTGCATGGCACGCAGTGCCACGCTGTCGATTCTGCTCTGTGCGAAGGTTGCAAGAACGGTACATGCCATAAGAATCAATGTAAATATGTTCTTTTTCATAGATGCATTCTTTTATATATGACGGTCAGATTCCCTGGACGTTACATACGTGTTTTGATAATTTTTGCTAAGATAAACAAAATAATGGACAGCTCCTTTACGGGCTGTCCATTATATATGAAGGTTTTGTTTTATTTAACCAATAGCAAATGCTTTACATGCATTATCTAATGTTAAAGGTATTTACTTTATAAGTCTCTTTTTGCCGTCAATGATGTATATTCCCTTTGTCGGGATTTCTACTTTTCTTCCGGTCAGGTCGTAAACACCTTTAATCTTTCCGGTTTCGCCTTTCACCTCATCAAAAATCTCATCAATGCCGGTTTCTGTATCGTCTGCCTGTATTGAGTATGCACCGTCTGTGATATCCTCAAGCGTGTAGTTCTTGTAAACGATTGTATAGCCTGCACCATGAGTCTCTTCCTCGTAGAGGAATGCAATTGTAGAATCCTTCTGGAAGCACATTGTAGAGTATGCCGGCTCTGTTTTTGACAAGTCGATGCTTTTTACTAACTTAGCGACAAATAAGAGCATGTATATGAGAAAAACATTGTTTCATATCTCTGTATGTCTGGTGTTGGCCGGCTGCACAACACCGCATGAAGAGCAGCTTGAAATATACAGCGATGCGGTGGAGGCGTTTCACGATGCGGATAGTATGCCTAATGTCATAGGAAATCTTCTTGTTGCCGAGATGTCGGCAACAAGAGTGTATGTCCAGCTGCCCGAAAACAAGAAGAGTGAGTTTGTCAACCGGCTTGAGAGCGATGAGGCTATAGCCGTAGGCAATATGCGTGACAGCTTGATACGCATTACGGAGAAGGCGTTTGTTTCTGATATTTCTCATTTTATAGAAAAGCGTACAATGCTGTATAATGAGGCTGTCGAGTGTTACGGAGATGTCAGGAGTGTAGAGGAATTGCATGCAATAGAGGAGTTTGTGTCGAGCTTTTCGGCTATGGCCTATTCCGAGGGCGAACGTGCATGTGACCCACCGGCCGAGGTGCGTGAAAAGTACAAGGAATCCCAAGAAAATGCGGCAAGGGCATATTCCGATGCCGAACGCAGATTGTCGCTTCAAGAGTGAACAGGTGTTGTGTACAACCGGTGTGTCGGCTTCATATAAACGATGTCTCCTCGCGGCATGCCGCGAGGAGACATCGTTTTATGGTACTCAGGTTACTTTACCGGTGAGATTCTCAGCTTGTAGTTCATCTCCTTGTTCGGTACGCAATATTCGGGAAGTGTACCTACATCAGCTCCGCATGAAGCATTGCCGATACCGCGCATCCATGCATCGAAGTGAACAACAGTGTAAGGACGCTTTGTCATCTCCCAGTAGTGTCCTGCTCTCATGAGGTCTTCGTCGGTGTATGGAAGTGCCGAGAAACTTACATTTCCCTCAGTCTCAATCTTTACACCTATGCCGTTGTTGTCGGTGAATGTGACTTCACGCAAACCCTCGCGGCTTCCGCTGCTCTGTGGCTTCACGTACGGGTCTGCCATGTTGTCAACAGAGGTGCTGTAACGGCCTACGACAACACCGTCCTTACGGTCAACTGTATTTTCCCACGGGCCTAATGCATAGTAGTCCACGTTCTTCAGAGTAGAGTCGATGCCGCAGATGAGGCCTGCGCGACGCAGATTGCCATGCTTGGGTACAAATGTCGCATCAATATCTACAATGCCTTGCGGGTATATTGTGTAGTCGATTCTGGTATCGCAGATAGAGCCCTTGCGTGTTGTTTTCACAACGGTGTTGCCGTTCTCCTCAACAACTTTTATCTCGCCATTTGCTTCAAGACCGTCATTTGTCTGTGCATGTTCCTTGCCGGAGTCCGGGCCGTAGTAATCGTAACCCTGACGGTCGTTCTCAATCCAGCGGTGGTTGCTGTAGATGAATCCCTGTCCGTCGGTTATGATGTTTCTGCCGTTAAGCACAAGATCGGTCAACTGCGCAGTCTCATTGTTGAACTTCAGCTGTATCTTGTCATTGCCGATAATTGTCTCGTGCAATGAAGATGTTGACAGGAGTGCCTTGCCCTTGCCCTTCACTGTTGCAAGAGGCGCGCGCTCAGCAAGAGTGAACTGCTGCAATGCGACCTCATGGCCGGCAGGAGCAAAAGTCTGTGCATCGCGGTGCTTCAGGCGTACAGTCATCAGTAGCTCTTCACCGTTCTTTGCAGCCTTGTCAATGTTGGCCTTCTTGATAGTAAGCCATACCTTCCCGCTCATTCCGCTCTTAGCTTCAGGCGCAGGTGCTGTTCCTGTATATACAACCTTGCCGTTCTTCACGATGTCATATTCTACATAGAACTCCTTGAGGTCAGTGAAGTTGTACTTGTTCTTTAATTCTACTGTTACAACACCGTACTCCCTGTTAATCTCCGGCATGGTAATCTCAACGAACTGGTGCGCAGCCTTTACCTCCTTGAGCTTTCCGCCTTCCTGACGCAGCGGCGATACAATACCGTTAGAACAGAAGTTGCCCTGGTGCGGTCCCGGATAGTCATATCCGGTGTGTATGCGGTAAATGCCCTGCTTCATCTCCTGTGGATCGTATATAGCCTGGTCAACCCAGTCCCAGATACAGCCTCCGATGCAAGAGTTCGATGCCTCAATCTTCTGCCAATATTCTTTGAGGTTGCCGATGGCGTTACCCATAGCATGGGCATACTCGCAAATGAACATAGGCTTGTCAAGGTTGTTGGTGTTCTTGTTCATCCAAGCCTGTCCGGGGTACATCTTAGAGTAGAAGTCGCTGAAACGCCCACCACCGTAGTCGTTGCCTGAACGTGTTCCTTCGTAGTGGACAGGACGGCTGTCAAGGCGTTTTGCCTCGTCGTAGCATGGACCGAAATTGTTTCCGTTGCCGGCCTCATTACCCAAACTCCACATTACAACGCTGGCATGGTTGCGGTCACGCAGTACCATACGGTTGATGCGGTCAACGAATGACGGAATCCATGACGGACGGTCCGAAATGGTCTGGTTGGCATGGTCTTCCAGGTCGGCCTCGTCGCAGCAGTAAAGTCCGTAATGGTCGAACATCGCATACATCTTTGCAGCATTGGGGTAGTGGCTGGTACGTATGGTGTTGATGTTGTTCTGCTTCATGAGAAGTACATCCTTCAGCATGGACTCTGTTGTAACGGCACGTCCTCTTACAGGATCGGTGTCGTGACGGTTAACACCTTTGAAGAATACCCTTTCGCCATTGATATAAACAAGGGAATTCTTTATTTCAATGTCGCGGAAACCGTACTTTGTAGAGAATGCCATCTCTTCGTTGCCGTTCTCGTCATACTGTGTTATGCGAACGGTGTAGAGGTTCGGCTTCTCTGCGCTCCATAGCTTGATGTCGCTTATGTTGAGCTTGATGTCACCGTTCAACGCTGCTATGCGTGCTGCGGTGTTCAATGTGAGCGTGTCGTACGCAAGAAGCTTGCCGCTGTTGTCGTAGATTGCGGCCTTTATGCTCTTCTTGCCGGGAACGCAATCGCGGTTGTCAAGCTCGAAGTTCACGTTTATGTCTGCGCTGTAACGGTCTTGCGACAGCTTGCTGGTGATATAGTGGTCGCGTACCGATACCTTAGGAACATTGTAAAGATATACATCACGGAAGATACCGCTCATGCGGAACATGTCCTGACACTCAAGGTATGAGCCGTCGCACCAGCGGAATACCTGAACGGCAAGCTTGTTTTCGCCTTTCTTCAGGAATTTAGTGATGTCGAACTCTGCCACATTGTTGGAACCCTGTGTGTAGCCCACATATTCGCCGTTAAGCCATACGAAAGCAGCTGAATAGATGCCTCCGAAGTGTATGAATGTGCGGCGTCCGTCCCAGTTCTCAGGAACCTCGAATGTGCGTACGTATGAACCTACAGGGTTGATGCCGTAGTTCTTTCCGCCGTCATTGAAGCCTGGGCGCGCGTTTATGAATGGAGGTGTATTCGAATGCGGGTACTCTACATTGTTGTAGATAGGCTTGTCATATCCGTGCATCTCCCAGTTCGATGGAACGGGAATTTCGTCCCATGCACTTGTGTCGAATCCGTTCTCGAAGAATGTCAGCGGACGCTGTGAAGGTTCGCTTACAAGGTTGAACTTCCATGTGCCGTTAAGCGTCATGTAGCGGCTGTTCACCGGTTCGGTCCAGGGTGTTGCATAATATGCAGTGTCGGCAAGCATCTCTGCCTCGTTGTTGTAAGGCATGTATGTGGCAACGCCACGCTCCTTGTTCTCGGCAAAGACAGTCTCGTCTTCCCACTTGGGAGATGCAATCTTGGGCTTCTCCACCTGCTCGACAGTGAACCAGGCTGTGCTGTCTGCAGGGTTCTTCTCAACTCTCATCATACGGCCCTCTTTAAGTGCATACATAGTGCCTTCTTTTCCTGCTGATGTTATGATGAATATGCCGTTCCTGCCCTCAACCGGCTCGAAACGGAACTTCGCATTGTTCCAGATGCCTGCTACGGCCGGCCACTGCAGCAGATAGTCGATGCTTGCATTGCCGCCGCCGTCGTCGAAATTCTGTCCGTAGAATGCATTCTCGACAGCGAATGTGTATAGGTCAATTGTCTTTACGTTCCAGTATTGTCCTCTGTTGCCGGCATCGGCCTTTTCGGCTACGATACGTGAGTTGTTCTCGCCTGAATCGCCGTTCCCTAGTACTATTTCAGGGTTTGTAGCAGTGCGTATGAGATAAGTGAGGTTGTCGTCAAAACCTGCATATTTCGATACCTCAAAGCGGAACTGTGCAGCCTTGAGGCCGGCGGCCTTCTCCTTGCTTACAAGTACCAGTCCGTTCTTTGATTTCGCAACGGCAACCGATGGGGTGTTAGACGGAATGAGAAGCCCGTTCTCATATTTCCATAGCTGTGCCTCGTCCGAACCGTTGTTCTCGCCAACCTCTACACGGTTGCCGTTTACACGCAGTGCATGGTCGGTAACAGGGTTGATGATGCGCCAGCTGCCCGAAAGTTCCGAAATCTTCCAGTACTGTGCTGCATTCTTCTCTTCGTAGTCGCTGAGGCCTACTGCGTTGTTCTTCATTTCGTAAACGACATTCCCTTTGTCGCCCGATGCGTAGATGTGGTACAGCTTGCCTTTCTCGAATGTTCCCTGTGCGAAACTGCCTAATGTACAGAACAGTGCGGCTGTACATAGTGCCAGGGCTTTTTTCAAGTTGTTGATAGACATAGTGTTTTATTTTTATGGTTAATTATGTACAATATTGCAAATATAACCATATTATTTGTAAAACACGGCTTGTGGTACTGTTTAATAGGTGAAAAATAGGAAAATTTAAAATATATTCATGAATGATAATCTCTTCTTGCGGAGTGACGGACCTCACACTTTTACAACGATGATATCGTCCCAGTCTGTAGTGTACTGCGGAGAGAGATGTTCGCGGTTCGTGTGTCCGGTAATGCTTCCTTGTGAAACGAGTTTTACGCTATCATGCCCTATGCCGCTGTTTATACGGTCAATGGCTTCCATAAGTTTCTTGTGCTTAGGGCGGTCGATGGTGTCGAATAATGCTCCTTGCACAGCGTTGGACGGTGTTATGTGCGAGAGTCTTACTCCGCTCTTCTTGTATCCGTAGCCGCGACGGTAAATCCTCTTCAGCTCCTCTGTGGCTGCCTTTACAATCTCCAATGTGCTGTCGGTCGGAGTCTCAAAGTGAACCAGGCCGCATTCGTAGTGCTGCGGCTGGTCGTCACGGTGGCGGTTGGTGATGATGAACACCTGCATCTCCTGTGCAACACTGTTCTGCTTGCGTAGTTTTTCGGCAGCTATGCCTGCGAATGTCGTGATTGTCTCATGCAGTTCCTGAATGCTGTACAACTCCTTTGAGAATGAACGCGATACCATTATGGATTGCCTGTCGGCCTCTTCGTGGCTGAATTCGATGCAAGGCTTCCCGTGCAGTTCGAGCCAAGTCCGCACACCAGTTATACCCATACGGTTCTGCACCCATTTCTCGCTTAGTGCTGCAAAGTCGGCTGCAGTGGCGATACGGCATTCGCCAAGCATCCTGTTGTGCTTTCGTCCTATGCCCCATACGTCTCCTATGGCAAAGTTTCCCAGAACTTTCGCAATATCCTCATCGCGCAGCATAAGGCATGCATTGTTCAGCTTTGGGTATCTCTTGCATAGCTTGCTTGCTATCTTAGCCAGGGTCTTTGTGTGCGACATGCCTATGCTGACCGGTATTCCGGTGTTGCGTTTGACTGTCCTTGCCAGCTCCTCGCCGAACTGCTTTAGTTGCCCGGTCGGGTAGCCGTCGAGCAGGAGGAATGCCTCGTCAATGGAATATATTTCTATGGCCGGAGAGAACTGCCTTAGTGTTGCCATGACACGTTGTGACATGTCGCCGTACAGCCTATAGTTGCTTGAACAGACCTTTACATTATGCTTCTTTATGAAATCGCGTATCTGATACAGAGGCTGCCCCATCTTGATGCCAAGTGCCTTTGCCTCGTTGCTGCGCGACACGACGCATCCGTCGTTGTTGCTGAGCACAACAACAGGCATTCCCTCCAGCATCGGGTTGAAAACCCTTTCGCATGATACGAAGAAATTGTTGCAGTCGCAGAGCCCGAACATGAGAAGTTGAAAGATGAAAGATGAAAGTTGAAAGTTGAAAGTTGAAAGATGAAAGATGAAAGATGAAAGATGAAAGATGAAAGTGAAATGTGAAAGGTAAAGATTGTTCCTTTTTGTCATACTTTCTTTATCAAGTATGTTACTATACCCCAGATACAGAAGTCGTTGTCTGCAGTGACTTTTATTGCCTTGAATTCCTTGTTTGCCGGAACAAGCAATCCGTAACCGTCGTGTTTCTCGAATCTCTTGAGTGTGAACTCTCCGTCAATGAAACATACGGCCAGGCAGCCGTCGTAAGGCTCTATGCTCTTGTCTATAACAAGCAGGTCACCGTCATTTATTCCTTCGTCAACCATTGATAGGCCGCTTACCCTTGCATAGAAAGTCGATGCAGGGTTCTTGATAAGTTTCCTGTTAAGGTCGAGTCCTTGTGTCGTGAACTCTTCGGCAGGCGAAGGAAATCCGGCTGCCACACGTTCGCCCGACAATGGAATCTCAATGCTGTTTCCGTCGTCTGGGGTGAATATGTCGATATTGTTGCTCATATACCAAGGCTGCTGTCTAATAAACGGCTATTTGTAGAAACGGTTCAGTTCTATAATCTTATCGTTGAGCTTCTTGTGGTCGTATTTGTAATTGTCAATAGGATTGACAAGGCTGTCATACACCTCGACAAAACCGGAATGTTCCTTCTCAAGGATACGCATGTCGCTGTCTATTACGAATGCATAGTTTCCATAGTCACCAACATAATGCCAGTCTCTGTTGCAGCTGTCTGTAATAAGATGTCCTATTCCCAACTCCTCAATAGGGTTCTTTACTCCAAGATACTCTTTGAGCAGTGTGGGAGCAACGTCGTAGTGTGTTGTGCGGTGCCGGTATATCTGCTTTGCCTTGTCTGCATCGAAAATCATGAACGGAATACGTATCTGTACCGGTGAGAAGTTGCTTCCATGCCCCCAATAGTTCTTCTTGTTTTCATTGAATTCCTGGCCATGGTCACCGGTAATGATGACAACGGTCTTCTCCAGCAGGTTTTTCTCCTCCAGTTTTGTCAGCACTCTTCCTACAAGTGAGTCTATTTGGAAAAGCGAGTTCCGGTAGAGATTCCAGAATGGAGTGGGGTCCAAATCATTGTTCAGTTTGAGGTAATCGGGGTAGTCCCATGCCGGTTTGAACGGATGGTTCCTTTCTGCAGGCATCTCGCATCCGTGTGCGAGGTCGTAAAAAAGGAATGAGAAGAATGGCTTATCTTCTTCCTTGTTGTCGATATAGCTGATGAAATCATTGGTGATGTCGCAGTCTCTGTCATATACGGTGTTACCCTCCGATTCGATACGCAAGTCGGGGACATTGGAGAACATCATACGGCCGAACGGCGGATGTACAAGCGAAGCACTTCCATAAGCCTCGACATCATATCCGTTTGCAATCAGCTGGTTCACCAGCAAAGGCTGTGTGCCCGAAATGTCAAGGTCGTCCTTGTAGCTTGCAGGAAGGCTGAAGAACATTCCTATGAGACTTCCTGTAGTGCCGTTACCGCTGCTTAAGTGGTCTTCGAATTCGGAACACCGCTCAGAAAACTTCCATATATTCGGTGAGACTTCTCCGTTCCATGCATTCTTGTTCCATGAATCAATGGCTATGAGTACTATGTTCTTTTGAATGGAATCGGGCTGGGCTTCAATTGGTGACAAAGGATAGCAGAGTCCTGAATTTTCGCCTCCGCCCATGTTCAATGTCATGTCCTGTTTTGAGATTACACCCATCTTAAGCATCAGTCTGTTTGCTGTCAACGGTGCGTTGTACGGTATTGCCAATGCGCTGCGTATTACTCCCGGAATCTTGGCTGCGGCCGAATAGGCATGGAACAGATGCGAGAAGAGCAGTGAAAGTAACAGCACTGTTATTATAGGCTTTGCTGCAACATAGTTGAATTTGTTGAATATCCAACGGCAAAGGAACCATATTGCACTCATTGCAGCCGCAAGCAACAGTATCTCGATTCCCACTTTTGCATATAATGCGGTATCGAACTGGAATACGTCTCCCGCAGCACCGCCGAAGAGCATGTCCAGGACGAACTCATTGATGTGGAAACGGTAAAGCGAATAGACTTTTCCGTTTGCTACGAAGAATATCAGCAGGATTGCCGAGAGTGTTATAAATACAGGGGCATACAGAGCCTTACGTTTGCCTATAAACAGGAACGGCAAAGAAAGCAGGAACGGGACAAGCGCAAGAAGTGCAGCATGCGACAGCGCGCCCGGTACAAAGTATAACCATCCGCTGAATCCCATTGAGCCGGCCAATGGGGTGTTCCAAATGTATGATACGAATACAATTGCCAATGACAGTGTTACAAAACCGTAGTACAGGAATCCTGTCTTGAAAATCTCTAATTTGCCTTTTTTGCCCATGTTTTTTTCATTTTATGGGTACAAAGGTAATAAATAATTGAAAAGATTTTCTTTTTGGAGTATGTTATATTCTTTCCCGATTCTGTATGTCACTGCTTTATGAATCTTGCTATGCTATCAATAAGTTCACTCTTTATCGGAAGTTCCGGGGCCCGGTATGTTGTCATTTGGATGAGCATGTCCGTGCTTTCACAATGTTTGAGCACGTGGTTCATGTTTTCTACAATCAGGAACGAAGAGAAAAGCCTTGCTGCATAAAGTTTCTCGGCGTCGGCAACCGGAACCTGTATATCCTTGTCGCCTTGAGCAATGAGTACAGGAACTTTTATTTTCTTTATCTCTTCGGTGGGGCTGTAGCGGAACCATGATATGAGGTACGGCTGTACACTCTTGCGGTATAGTGCTGCAAGGTAGGCCGGTACTTCCTCAACCTGCCGGCCTTCGCGAAGCTCCTTGTTTATCGAGGAGGCCTCGCGCTGTATCTGTTCAGGCTGTCGCATGAGCTGTTCTTCGATTATCTCGTATGCGGGTCGTCCTGCACCTGCAATGGAAATGAACGCATCGACATCCTTGCTTCTTGCTGTTGCAACCATTCCTATAAGCGACCCTTCGCTATGCCCGGCAATCACAATCTTGCTGAACCTCTTGTCGCTTCTGAGCATTGCAGCCCATGAAATGGCATCTTCTATGTAGTGTTCGAAACGCAGTTCCTCCTCCTTGAAACCGACCTGAGTGCTTTCTCCTATGCCTCTCTTATCGTATCTTACACTGGCTATACCTTTTGCAGCAAGCCCTTCGGCAAGCATCCTAAGGGAGTTGTTTTTCAGCTCGGTACCGATAGTGTTCCCGTTCATGTCGGTAGGTCCGCTTCCGGCAATTATAAGTACAATGGGGCATGGAGCATCGTTCTGCGGCATAATTATCCTGCCTTTGATCTCTCCGGTCGCAGTTTTCAGAGTGATATGCTCTTCGGCTGCATGCAGGGCTGCCGGGATTATTAACGTCAAAAGTGCAAAGATGTATCTTCTCATGGTTCGTATATGTAAAAAGAACGGTACGCATCCTGTGTTCAAGCGTACCGTTCTTCAATTGTTCGTGTATCAGAATTTTCCGCCCGTCTTGCTGCCGAACTTTCCTCCGGTCTTCGCACCTCCGGCACTCTTTGCCGCGAATATGTTCTCGCCGTAGTTTACTGCCTTGAAACCGGCATCCTGCTTGCGGCGGAACGCAATCTCTATTAATCTGTCAACAAGAGCTGTGAAGCTTATTCCGCTATACTCCCAAAGGTAGAAAGACAATGAACCGGGGATAGTGTTTATCTCATTGACAAAAATCTCGTCTGTAGCCTCGTCGATAATGAAGTCAATACGTGCGACACCGTCGCATGAGAGTGCGCGGAACGTGTCGCATGCTGCTTTCTGAATAAATTCCGTACTCTCTTTCGGCAGGTTAGCCGGTATCTCGCGCACAGTAGAACGCATGCCTTGAGACTGCTTGCCTCCTCCTCCGCTCATGTACTTGTCCTGGTACGAAAGTATCTCGCCGCTTCTTACCGGCACTTCGCATACCGAAGGCTCGCACTCGTAGTAGTTGCCAAGAACTGCGCAGTTAACCTCCTTGAGCTTCTGCACATATTTCTCTACAATGACACGGCTTGTGAACGAGATTGCATACTCGACAGCATCGATGAACTCCTCACGGTTGTGTGCAGCACGTATTCCGACACTTGAACCGCTGTTGGCCGGCTTTACAATAACCGGGAAACCGAGCTTCTCCTCAACCTTGGCTGTTGTTTCCTCCTGCTTCTCGGCCCACTCCTTGTCGCTGAACCAGCAGTAATCGATGACCGGAATGCCGCACTCCTTCAGAATCATCTTCATGGTAATCTTGTCCATGCCGTTTGCCGATGCAAGAGTATTGCAACCGGTATATGGTATGCCGGAGAACTCCATTACTCCCTGGAATGTGCCGTCCTCGCAGTTTGTGCCATGAAGAGCCGGCAGCATTACATCGAGTCTTGTCACAACATCTTTCTGGAAGAGGCCTTTTTTGGTGCGGTAAAGGTTCGTGTCGCCATAGACCGGTTTCATATAAACCTCTTCGCACATGCTTAGAAGCTTCTTTGTGTCGCGGTAGTTCGCTACATTCAGGAGTGCTTCACCCGTGTACCATTTTCCCTCTTTGGTTATATATATCGGAGTTATATCATACATCTCCTTGTCCATTGCAGCCATTGCTTGGTTGGCTGTGATTACTGAAATTTCGTTCTCGACGGAGCGTCCGCCAAAAACAACGCCTACGTTTGTCTTCATTTTATATTGGTGTTTTATATTTTAAATTTCTAAAGCAGCTTAGGCTGAAATAACTTGCCTGACAATTTATTTGAAATTGTTTTAATCATTGACTCGCTTTGCTTTCGCTGTCCACACGGCATCAATTTTATCGGTGCTGCGTGTGACCAATCGCTGCAAAGCTCGTCTATAACTTACATGACAATTTATTTGAAATTATCTGGTAAGTCGTTTTCATAAAGTACGACGTCGCCCGGTCGTATTATCCGTGCCAGCTGTTCATGCGCATGGTTCAGCGAGTCGGCAAGGAAATATTTCTCTTCGGCAAGACCTCCTTCAATGATACCGCTTCTTATGGCATCGCGGTTAGTGACATTGACTACTATTGCATAGTCGCAGCTTGTTGCGATAATGCGTCCAAGCTCTTTGTTTGCCTCGGCCTGACGGCTTCCCATCTCAACGAATCCCGGAGTGATTACAATACGCTTGTTACCTTCGCCGGTCTTGAAGTTCTTGAGGACTTCAAGACCCATTCTGGCACCCTGAGGGTTGGAGTTGTATGCATCGTCAAGAACGGTTATGCCGTTGGCAACCTTCATGGAGAGACGGTGCTCTACGGGTTGCAGGCGGGCTATTGCGTTGTGCTGCTTGTTCGGCGACACGCCAAGGCGGTCGGCTACGGCTATCGATGCAAGTATGTTGAGCAGATTGCCGGTACCAAGCAGGCGGGTAGTGTACTTCTGGCCTCCGTTGAGAGTAAAAGATACTCCACTTGCTCCGTAATTTACATCCGATGCCTTGTATTCGCCTTCGTTCTCCACTGCATATCTGATGATACGGCATCGGCTTGCAACCCCTTTATAGTTTCTTATGTACTCCGAGTCGTTGTTTATTACTCCCAATCCGTCGGCCGGCAGGGAGTTTATGAGCTCGAACTTGGTGTCCTGTATGTTCTCAATGCTTTTGAATGTTTCAAGATGCATCTCTCCTACAGCGGTTACAATACCGATAGCAGGGTGTACCAGGTCGCATATCTCCTTGATGTCGTTCTTCTGTTTTGCTCCCATCTCCACAATGAATACCTGATGATAGGGGCGGAGCTGCTCACGGATTGTGCGTACCACTCCAAGCAGGGTGTTGAAGTTACCGGGGGTTACAAGAACATTGTATTTCTCGGCAAGCACGCTTGCAAGGTAGTTCTTTGTGCTTGTCTTTCCGAAACTGCCTGTTACGCCTATGATGATGAGCCCCTTGTGCGATTCGATGATTCGTTTAGCATCGTTGTAGTAGTGCCGGTTGATTGCCTTCTCGATAGGAGTGTTGAGCATGTTGGCAAGCAGCATGAGCATGTTCGAGAAGAGCAGTTCTGCACCGATGATTGCAATTGCCCATTTGCCGGCAAAGAGAATTGCCAATGCGGCTATTGCAACGAAGAGCAGTATGTTTGTCGCAAGCAGCCGCTTTACTCTCATTGTATATACCAACGGTGTCTTGAACTTTTCGTTCAAGGCTGCGGCCCATGCGCCTCCTGTGATTCCGGTAGCAAAACCTACTCCCCAATAGTTGGGGAAGATTGCCGGCAGAAGCATCAGAAGTGCTAAGATTCTGTTTCTTGAAACGATGTTCCCCGGAACAAGCCAACGGAAATAGCGGCTGTAACGGTAGGAACTGAGCTGGAACATGTGGATGTCGTATCGGGCTATCATAAGGAAGAAAACAGCTGCTACGATAGGATATATTACAAGAGTTCCCATATTCTGTTATTTAATGTTGAAAAAGTTCTTTATTACGGCAGTGAACAGCCCTGGGCTTTCAAGGAACGAGAAATGTCCGGTTCCGTGTGCTACTACAAGCCCGGCATCGGGTATAAGTTTCTCCATTGTCTTGGCATCGCTCAACGGAGTTGCCGTGTCCATGTTGCCCCAGAATAGAAGGACAGGAGCCTTTATCTTGGGCATAAGGTGCTTGAGGTCTTCGTTCACAACCTTTGACAGTATCGCACGCATCATCGGCGATGCGTTGCTGTAGTCGCTTGAGCCGGCTCCTTTGCGGCGTTTCTCTATTATAGCCTGTGCCTTGGCCTTTGGCAGGAATGTGTTGCAGAGCCATTTCATAGCCTTGAACGTATATACCTTCCAATAGTACCCGAAAGGTCGCTTGGGCTTTATTCCGGCTGCATCGACAAGAACTACGCGGCTCACATCGTTGCGCGAAGCGAAGACGATGCTTACCCTGCCTCCGAAAGAGTGTCCCATGAGTGCCGGTCTTTCGATGCCGTTCTCCTTTACGAAAGCCTCGACCATGCGTGTGTATTCCTCTACGCCCCAGACCTCTGACGGTTCTCCCGAAGCACCGAAGCCTGGGAAATCGAAGCTGTATGTCCTGTATGCTGTGGCAAGCACGGCCCGGATATCCTTGAATATCTCTCCGGTGCAGCCCCAGCCATGAAGAAGCAGAATTGGCTCTCCCTCTCCGGCTACGTTTATGTTTATGTCGATATTGTCGTAACGGAATGTCATTGTCGAAATGTAATTTCTTGCGAAGATAGTGATTTCTATCAGAATATTACCGATTGTAGCGGCAGAAATATTACTGTGTAGAACAAAATTTGAGGCAGGCTCAAAGCCTGCCTCAAATTTTATGGTAGTGTGATTCGTTCTTGTCAGAATTTTATTGTATTCAGTAACTTGTCAACCATTATGCCGTTATGGTTGTTTATATCGAACTTCACGTTCTTCTTAGCTTTGAATATAACCTTTACAAGCTCGATATCGCCGTTTATTGTAGGTTGATTACCTTCATTTACAAATGTCGGGTAAACAACAGTCTTGCCATCGCCATGCATGCGGTTTTTGCTGTAGTTCTTCATGTTTCCGGTGTTGAGTGCTTCAATAGCTACAAACTCATATTCATTTGCATCGTATGGGAGTGCAAGGCTGAATGCGTTTACGTTTGCGAGACCTGTACCCTTGATTGTGATAACAATCTCTTCTCCTGTTCTATATGCTTTCTTATCGGATTCTATGGCTATGCTGCCGGCAATGGTATTTTCGCTCTTCTCATAAACACCGTCGCCAACGCGCGTTGCTGCAACTGATATGTCGTAAGCATCAATAAGCCCGTTTTCGTTAATGTCACCAATGCTTACGTATTCAAAATCGCTGTCACTCTTGCGTAAGCCTGTGTAATTGAGGTATGATGTAAGGTCGTTTTCGTCAACCTTCTTGTCCTTATTGATATCACCCGACAAATAAGTTTCGCTACCTGGAACCTTAAAGATGTACATCTCGCGTCCGGAACCGAAGTTGCCTACACCTTCAGTTACGCTCATCTTTATGTAACGTGCTTTAGGGTTTCCCACGAATACGAATGTTTTCATCTCGCCATTACGTGTCCATTCTACATCTACAGGGTCGCTCCATTTCTCCTTGTTGGTACTGTAGCTGAAAGCGGCCTTGGTAATAGTGCCGTTTCCGCCGTCCTCGCGGCATATGTAGTGCAGTTTGTCAAGTGTTGACATGCCGTTCAGGTCTATAACCATTTCGAAAGGAACTGCCGAAGCATTCCATGCGGTGTGCCATGTATTGCTTTCGTCGAAGTCAAATAGTTTGTCTGTACCCTGTCCACCCTGGTTGGCACAACTTGTTATAGCCGTTACTCCTGTGAGTGCCCACTCAAGAGGATTGCTCTTTGTTGTTGCCTTTACTTCTGTCCAATCAGATGCACCTTCCTTGTTTACAGCGCGTACAGCAAATGTATAGTCTGTTACAGGAGCAAGATCTTCAAACAGCAGGCTTGTATCTTTGATTGTGCTGTAAATACGGTCCTGGAACTTTATTTCGTAATAATCGGCATTTGCGACCTTCTCCCATGAAGGTGTAATAGTGTATGCCTGGCATTTCTCGTCTGATATAATAGCTTTTGGAGTTTCAAGTGTGCCTTCGTTTGCAAGCAGACTGCTGTTTATGTTGAATGTGTAGCCGGCAATAGAGAGTGTCATGGCATCGGTTGTCACATCGTTCTTTGCGAGCTTTACCAATATTACAGGGTTTTTTATAATCTCGGTCTTCTCGAACTCGCTTCCCTTTGTTGCGAAACGGTTGAGGTTTGGCTGTGCGTCGTAGAACCATACATTCTCGCTCTTGTTGAATTCTTCGAGTGACGCGGTCTGTACAAGTTTTACGCTCTTCTTGCCAATCTTTACGGCAACCTTCTTTGGTGCTGCGCTGGCATTTACTCTAAAGATTGTGGTTTTCTCCTTTACGAAACCATTGAAACCGCCCTTTGTCGGGTTAACTGTAACTGTTACGTTGCCCTTGTCGTCAAGCACTTGTTCTATGAGTGTTGTCGTTGATTCACCGCTGCGGTAGAGTTCAGTAACACCGTCGTCGTCATACTCGGTGAATGATGTTGTACCCGATGGATAGAGCTCGTACATGCGCATCGTGTTATCAACCTCCTTTACGTTGTTGTTGGGGGCGGTCATTGGAATGATGGCACCAGCCTTTACAAATACAGGGAGCTTCCATATCGGTGTGTTGAAGTTGTTGATGATGCGTCCGCCCTCGTACTTCTCTCCTGTGAACCAGTCGTACCATGTGCCTTCGGGCAGATATATGTTGTTCCTGATATCATTGCCTTCGGCATCCATCGCTGTATTCTGGTATATCGGTGCTACAAGCAGATAAGGACCGTACATATACTGGTAACGTGTGGCAGTGCTCATTGTAAAGCTGTTAGCCTCATCTTCAAGGAACATTGCGCGAATCATTGGCTTGCCGTCAACGGCTTCGCGTGCGATGCTGTATGTATAAGGCATGAGCTCCGACTTCATCTTCATGTATGTACGGTTTATTGACGTTGCTGGTTCTCCGAGTGCGTGCGGGTACTTCTCGTTGGAGCCCCAGCCGTCCATATTGAGCATCATAGGTGTGTAGGTCTTCCACTGGTATTCGCGTATGAATACTGGAATGTTCTTTCCGCCGAAGATACCATCAACGTCCGATGTTATGTTGGGCTGTCCCGAAAGGCCGGAACCGATAAATGTAGGGATGTGGAAACGTATATACTCCCACTCGCCGCCGGTTTGGTCACCGCTCCATATTGTAGCATAACGTTGTGTGCCGGCCCAACCGTCGAGCGAAATGATGAACGGACGTGCATTGTTCCCGTAGTATGTCATAATGCCGGATGCATCGGTCACTCCGTTTAGACCGAACGAATAGCCGGCACCTACCCATGCTACGTCGGTCTTGAGAATACGTACGCCGGCATCGCGGACCTCCTTTACAAGATCTCGTTGCAAAAGTGCGCTTACACCTTCACGTGGGTGAAGATTCGATTCGGTCCAGAGACCAATTTCAACTCCGTTTGCACGTGCGTAGTCGCCAAACTCCTTTAGGTTTTGTACATTACCGTCAAGTGTTTCAGCCTGTCCGTAGCCGGCTCCGTAACCATCGTTAGGAAGGAACCATCCAAGAGGCATGTCTTGTTTCAGATAACGGTCAATAGCGGCTCGCGCCGAGAACTGGTAGTTGTTTTTCTCGCCATTCAGTGATTCCTTCGTTCCTCCATTGTCGGTTTGGCTCTCCTTGTAACGCTTGCCGTCCTCATATAGCATGCCGCTGCCGTCGGTGCTCTCGGTCCAGAAGTCACGGTTGTATGCGTTGAGGTGCCCCATGTAGAAACCGAACTTAGGCATAAGTACAGGGTTGCCGGTCAGCTGGTAGAAGTCGTTGAGCAGTGATATCCCATTGTCGCTAATCATGAAGAAAACATCAAGATAATCACTTTCATGCATTAGAGTTGTTTTCTCACTGTCGGTAGCTCCAAAGTCATATTCTCCTTTTCGGAAAGTGTGCCACATGAAGCCGTATCCGTTGGTTGACCAAAAAAAAGGGGCCGGAGAAGCTACGCCACCGTCTGTCCAACTGTTCTGGTTTTCGATTTTGATGATTCTTCCCGCATGTGAGAAACGGCCGTTCTGTACCCCTCCACCATAAAAGTATTCGCCTTCATTGCACTTAAGGGTGATTGTTGTCTTTGAGTTCTTGAACAGCACCGGTTCTGTTTCTTCAAAAGCAATTTCCCCTGTCACAAGGTTTTTTACCTTAATTTGGCCGGTAACCTTGCATACGTTTACTTCAATCTTTGATGTGGCAATTGTGTACGTGTCGTTATTCTCGCTTACAGTAATCTCTGCAACCTTTTTGCGTGGGTTGTCAACCAGAATCCGCGCTTCGGGGTATCCTGTCATTGGCTTTGGGTCACGTATGATTCCTCCGTTTACGTCCTGAAACATACGGAATATATTCTCACCGTAAAAATCGAGCGTAATAGTTTGTCCGTTACTCATTCGCAGCTCAACTGATGTGGGATTGATTTGCTTGACATCTTTTAGAATTGTTGTCTGCTTATTGTCATTCGATGCAAAAACTTGTAAAGATGTAGCGTATAGTAGCAATGTGGTAAACAGAATAGCTGATTTCATTTTGCTTAAAGTAAAAGTCATGGTTATTAAGTTTTATTATAATGATTTGCCGTGTGTTTTTTGGCGTGGGTATGCAGAGCTTTCTTGCAATTTACGAAATTACAAAAAATAATGATTTTATATAATAAATTGCAGCAGAAACTGCCGAAAAAACAGATTTTTCGGGAATAACAGCCGTCGTTGGGCCGTGTTGAACATTTTTTGATGTATCTTCGCACTCCGAAATGCAAGAAAGATGATATATCCGCAGAATTTTGAAACGAGAATAGAGTTTGATGCAATACGCCGGATGCTCAAGGAGCAGTGCTTGTGCCGGCTCGGCAGGGAACGTGTCGATGAAATGCACTTCCTTACCGATTATGATGCCATTGACACACGTCTGAACGAGGTTGTCGAGTTCATGCTCATGATGCAGGTCGAAGGCAACTTTCCTACAGACTCCTATTACGATGTACGTGAGCCGTTGCAGCGCATACGCATCGAAGGTATGTACATGGGTGCAGAGGAACTCTTCTCGCTGCGCCGTTCGCTCGATACCATCGGGCGCATACTCTCAATCCTGCATAAGCAAGGCGGTGACTCGGCCGATGGCGAGGATAATCCGCTATATCCCTCCTTGCGCGCTCTTGCAGGCGAAGTGGAGGCCTTTCCTGCAATAATAAGAGGCATCGACGCAATCATTGACAAGTTCGGTGCAGTAAAGGACAGCGCATCTCCTGCATTGGCGCGGATACGTGGCGAACTTGTACGCACCTCAGGCAGCATTTCACGAACATTGAACAGTATTCTGCGCCGTGCCCAGGCCGATGGCCTTGTGGAGAAGGATGCCGCTCCTACCATGCGTGACGGCCGTCTGGTGATTCCTGTAGCCCCTGCTCTCAAACGCAAGATGGGCGGTATCGTACACGATGAATCGGCAAGCGGAAAGACTGTCTTCATAGAGCCGGCAGAGGTCGTTGAGGCCAATAACCGCATACGTGAGCTTGAGGCAGAGGAGAAACGCGAGATAATAGCGATATTGTCGGCTTTCTCGGCCGAACTCAGGCCCCTTGTTCCTCAGCTGCTGCTGTCGTATGACTTTATGGGCGAAATGGACTTCATCCGTGCAAAGGCTGAATTCGCAGTGCATATCAATGCTGTTAAGCCTTCGTTGCTCGACCGTCCTATGATGGACTGGGGCACAGCATATCATCCTCTTCTTGAACTTTCGTTGCGCAAGCACGGGCGGCGTATGTCGCCACTCGACATTGAACTTGACGGTGAGCGTCGCATACTGCTTATCTCCGGCCCTAATGCCGGCGGAAAGTCGGTCTGTCTCAAGACAGCCGGCCTTCTGCAATACATGCTGCAGTGCGGTCTGCTCATTCCGGTGCATGAACGTAGCCGTGCCGGCATATTCAAGAGCCTTTTCATAGATATCGGCGACCAGCAGAGCATAGAGGATGACTTGAGTACCTATTCAAGCCATCTGCTCAACATGAAGCACACTCTAAGGAACTGCGACGGTAAATCGCTCATTCTCATAGACGAGTTCGGCGGCGGTACAGAGCCGCTGATAGGTGCGGCGATAGCCGAGGCTTTGCTGAAGCGTTTCAACGAGCGCGGTTCGTTCGGCATAATAACCACACATTACCAGAATCTCAAGCATTTTGCCGATTCCACTCCGGGTATTGTAAACGGCGCAATGCTATACGATAGAGGCGAGATGCGTCCTCTCTTCCAGTTGCAGATAGGCAACCCCGGTTCATCTTTTGCGGTGGAGATAGCACGTAAGATAGGCCTTCCCGAAGAGGTTATAAGCGATGCATCGCAGATAGTGGGAAGCGACTATATACAGTCGGACAAATACCTTCAGGATATTGTGCGTGACAAACGCTATTGGGAGAGCAAACGCAAGAATGTGCATCAGAAGGAGAAGGAGCTCGACGAGATGTTGGGCAAGGTGCAGGAATCGACCGATGAACTTAAGAAGAGCCGTAAACAGATTCTGAAAGATGCACGTGAAGAGGCCGAACGCCTGTTGCGCGATGCCAATGCTAAGATAGAGAACACTATACGCACTATTGTAGAGGCCAAGGCCGAAAAGGAGCGTACCCGTCAGGCACGTCAGGAACTGAGCGATTTCAGCAAACAGCTCGAAGAGATTGCAAAGCAGAAGCAGCAGATGCAGGCTGACCGCGAAATGGCAAAGATTCTTGCGCGCCAGGAGCGCAAGAAGAACGGCAAGAAGGATAAAGGTACTCAGCTGCAGGGCAAGCAAGGCGAGCAATCGGGCTGCAAACCGGTTCTTCACAAGATAGAACCGGGCATGCATGTACGTCTCATGGGGCAGCAGGCAGTAGGAGAGGTCATGTCGGTGAACAAATCCGGTGCGGTAGTTCGCTTCGGTGCAATAAAATCGACCGTGTCGGTCGAGAGACTGCAGCCTTGCGAGGCACCGAAGGAAGAGGTACGCAAGGTCTCTTTCCTCACCTCTGAGACGCAGGAACAGCTTCACCGCAAGAGACTTGAGTTCAAATCCGATATCGATATACGCGGCATGCGTGGCGAGGAGGCCGTGCAGGCCATAAGCTATTTTGTAGATGATGCAGTAGTGTGCAATGTGCATCAGCTTCGTATTCTGCACGGTACAGGCAACGGCATACTGCGTACAATGGTACGACAGTATCTCAGTACCTTGCCTTTTGTAAAGCATTTCCACGACGAACATGTACAGTTCGGCGGTGCCGGTATCACCATCGTAGAACTGGAGTGATTGTTATTGCCTGCTAAGTTGTGATTTGCTTTCAATTTAGTATCTTTGCCTTTGGCGAAGATGTTCTTGGTTCGTTGCAAAAAGCCAAATCAAGCTTTGCTTTTCACTCGTATTTGAACATCTTTGAAATATAGCCGAGCTTTTCTCGCAGCGCGCTGCGAGAAAATGCACATCTCAATCAAATGAAAAACGACGCTGTAAACTGAATCAGGTTAGGTGTAAACTAAAACAGTTCACCAAAGAGACTGATGTAAACCGTTTCAGTTGTAATGTAAACTCTATTAGTTAACCGCTCTAAAAAGTGTCAACCTTTTCTAAGGATAGTCAGGGATAGGGATAGTCAAAAGCTGCTACATATTTCTTTGGATTTTTGCAAAATATTGAAATTTATTTCTTTGGATTTTTGTAAAAAATGGCGGTTTATTTGTTTGGATAATTTTGATTTGCTATTTTTGCAGACAGAAACAAAGCGTATTTTTAATATGTATTGCAAAAGAATTATCGACAAATATCTTTTGGAGTGGGCATCAAGAGATGTCCACAAACCATTGTTGCTTAGAGGTGCCAGACAGGTGGGAAAATCTACTGCTGTTCAAGAGCTATCTAAAAAGTTTGATACTTTTGTTGAGATAAACTTTGAAAAGCAGCCTAAATACAAGGCTCTATTCAAATATGACTTGGATGTTAAGCGTATTGTACCACAAATATCCGCAATGCATGGAACATCTATTAAGCCAGGTCAAACACTTCTATTCCTTGATGAAATTCAGGAGTGTCCTCAGGCTATTATGGCTTTACGCTTTTTCAAAGAGGATATGCCGGAACTCCATGTCATTGCTGCCGGTTCTCTCCTTGAGTTTGCATTAAAAGAACTTCCTACTTTCGGAGTAGGAAGAATACACTCAATGTTCATGTATCCTATGACCTTTGATGAATTTCTTGAAGCAAATGGTCAACAACTACTTATTGAGGCTCGCAATCAAGCTTCAATAGATAATCCTCTACCAGAACCTTTGCATGATAAGTTGGTAGAACTTCTCCGTACATACATGCTTGTCGGAGGAATGCCTGAAGCTGTCAAGACTTGGGTTGAGTATCAAGATTATGTAAGATGTCAAGAAGTTCAAGATGACATTGTTGTTACATATGAAGATGATTTCCCAAAGTACAAGAAAAATGTAGATCCTGTATTACTGCGCCAGACACTACGAAGTGCAGCAGTTCAAGCTACTAAAAAGTTCGTATATTCAAAGGTGGGTCCAGGGTATAAGACGGTAGAAGTGCAAAAGGCTGTAGAATTACTTACTCTTGCTGGCATTTTACATCCTGTAACACACACGGATGCTAACGGTTTGCCATTAGGAAGCGAAAGGGACGAGTCATATCAAAAGATGCTACTACTTGATCCAGGGCTATTGCTTCGCTTGTTGAATATGTCTTTAGGCGATATATCAGAACTTACTACACAGATTCTGACTGCAAGCGCAGCTGATTTGGTTAATAAGGGGCCGATGGCAGAATTGGTAGTAGGGCTTGAGATGTTACATCATATGAGTCCGAATATCCGCCACGATCTATACTATTGGATAAGACATGCAAAAAATTCTCAAGCAGAGGTAGATTACATATCCAGTTATTTGCAGGTGGTTGTTCCTGTTGAAGTTAAAGCTGACAAACAAGGCGGAATGAAGAGTCTATGGTCGTTTATGCGTGATAGAAAACTTCATTATGCTATTAGATGCTCAATGGAGAATTTTGGAAAGTTTCATTATATAGATAATGAAGCCAATGGCGAAGTAAGACATGTTCGTATTTGTCCAATGTATGCTATAGCCAAGATGGAGGAGGTAAAGCAAGGAATTGAAAAATAGCATATTCAAAAGTATTATACATTAGCAAAACATCAAGGATTGTGCGTAGTGATTTAGTCGCGTTGTTGTGATTTGCTTTCAATTTAGTATCTTTGCCTTTGGCGAAGATGTTCTTGGCTCGTTGCAAAAAGCCAAATCAAGCTTTGCTTTTCACTCGTATTTGAACATCTTTGAAATATCGAAAACATCGAAGAGCTTTCTGCGTATGACAATCACAATAAGGATTATTCCGTTGTGAAAACATTCAAGGCGGGGCTATATGGCCTCGTCTTTTTATTTAATCGGAGTTTGTATAGAACGGGGCTCTCAATCATGCCTTGCTGGCAAGACGCCTCTTTCTCATTTCCTGAAGATATTCTGCACCAAAGCATCGATCGAGAAGCGGCCGGGGCCGGTGAAGAACATAAGTGAGAATATCACAAGGTATATTAGTGCAAGTTCTTTCGTGGCGAACGGGTCGTCGGCATGGACGATAAATGTTGCTACAGCCATTGTTATTATCATCGGTATGAGGCATAGACGGTAGAGTGCTCCGAAGATGAATCCTACAGAGCAGAATACTTCTGCAAAGATTGCCAGCGAGAACGACAGCATGCTGCCTATTCCCAATGGGTCGGGGAAGTTAAGTGATGCTGTTTCCATGGCAAGCCATTTGTCTATGCCGTGGTTAAGAAGCATGAGACCGAAGGCTATGCGTGCTGCCAGAATGATAAGCGACGAGGTCATGTCCGATGGCCGCCCCTGGAATAGAAATCTCTTTACATCCATATCAAGAAGCTGTTTAAATAAAAAAGTGTGATCTCTTTCAATAGAAACACCACACTTTTGCATATTGTTTATATTCTTATTATTTCAGTTGGAACCTGACATTTACATTAAGGTTATATGTAATCTTGCTTATGCCGAACGAGGGGACACTCTCTTCAATAGCTGCATCTTCCTCTACTACAACCATGTTTGCTCTCGACTTATAGAGCCTGGGCTGTACTTCACCACCGTTCATCCATGAGCTGATGCTGAGAGCCTTGCCTATCTCCTGGCCTATGGCACCGGCAAACACTCTTGCCTCGGCCTGTGCCTGTTGCATGGCTTCCACTGCCAGTTCTGTCTTGAGCTCTTTCTCTTTGGTGTATCTCACTCTTGCAAGGTCGATGTTCGAAATCTGCCTCTCCTCAAGAGATGCTATAACTCTCTGCATGGTTGCCACATCGTTGAGCTTTAGCGTGTATGTAGCTTCTGTCTTAGGTTTGATGCTCTTGGAGAATAGCTTGTAGCTGACATCGCTTCCCATATAGTTGAGGCTAAGGCACTCCGAGATGTCTATGCGGTTTATCTTGAGTGCTCCTATCATGGCTTCCTGCATCTCTTCGAGGCTCTTCTTGCCCTTGTAGTCGCTTTCGCGTATGGTTATGCGCAGGAATATCTCATCGGGAGTCACCTCTCGCTTGGCATTTGAGCTTATATCTATATAAGGTTCATTCAAAGCCTGTGCCATGCTTTCTGCCGGCAATGCCAATAGTAGAGCTGCAATGATTGTCATTGCCAATGTTCCAATCTTCTTCATGTTTCTTCTCTTTATGTGTATAACAATTCGGGCTGCAATTTGGTCATTGCAGCCCGAATAAGCAAAAAATATCTGTTTTTTTAGTTATTGTTAACTTAAGGATACACTTTGAAGCAATTTGTCTTTATGTATTCCAGTCTCCTTTTCAGTTGTTCTTTGTACCTCTCTTGCGGAATTCGAGCGGAGGAACGCCTGTCTTCTTCTTGAAGAATGTCGAGAATTGTCCAAGGCACTCAAAGTGGAGCTTGGCGGATATCTCTGCAATGCTGAGGTTTGTGGAGTAGAGCAGTTCCTTGGCTCTTGCCAGCTTCAGCTCCTGCCTGTACTGTCCGGGAGATATTCCGCACTTGTTCTTGAATTCGCGGCGGAACAGCGAATAACTGATGTTGAGCGATGCCGCAATCTCTTCAAGTGACCTGTTCCCGACCATGTCCTCTTTCATTATAACTTTGGCCTGGTTGATTATCCTCATTATATAGCTGTCACCCAACGAGTGGTTCTGGTCCTTGTAATATACACGGCCCAGGAGGGAGATTGTGAGGCTTGAAACAATCTGCTGGAATCCTTTCTTCTCGTCGGCAATAATGTCGAATATCTCATGGTACGTATTTATAATGCGTTCATCTACACCTACCTTGAATACGCAATTCTTGAATGTGAGGAATCCCGCTTCTATCTTGCTGTCGATGAACGACCCGTTGAAACCTACCCAATGGTCATCCCAACCCGTTGAGGGGTCCGGTGCAAAAGTATGCCATTCACCGGGGAAGAGCATGAACATCATTCCGGCTTCTATCTTTGTTCTGGAGCATGATGCGCTTTCGAAATATCCTGAACCTCTTGTTATATACACAAGCTGGTATTCATTGAGTGTCCTGCGCTTGTTTTCGGGAAAGTTGTAGCCGTCCGGATGCGACGATAGAGGATATGTCTCTCCTGGATGTACATGCTGGAATCCGGCTGTCGTTACAGCAAGGCCCCATGACTTGTCGCGTGGCGATACCTGAAGATATTTGAAGTGCTCGACTTTCTTGTTTTCCGAGGTGCTGTTTTCTTTCATCTGTTTTCTGTGAATGATAATAGTAGAATGTGTTTTAGTAAATGCTATGCAAAGAAAATAAAAAATCTTAACAATATGGTGCTATTTTTTATTAAAAATTACAAAAAGCATGCATTTGTGTAAAGATTGCATGGATTTTATTCCCGCAGTAGCTAAACAATATTTTGTCGGGCATGTTTTATTCTCTGTATTCATCAAAATGTTATAAATCATGAACAGAATTTTTAAAACATTACTGTTGCCCGTGTTTCTTTTGTCACCGGCAATGCCTGCATTGGCGCAAAAATGGGTTGATTTGTCAAACGAGCGAGCTCCCATGATATGTATCAGCGAGACAATCAACGAAGCTCCCGATGTCGTTGAGATCTTCCAGAACACTCAAAGCTTGTATCATCATGACCCGCGTGCTCCGCGCTTTGTACTTGTAGATCAGGAGGGGAAATGGGGCCTTGGAATAGGCGGTTACCTGCAGACGAAAATCGAGTACGATTTTGCGAAGGCAGTCGATAATGTCGATTTCCTGCCGTCGGCAATACAGCGTGGCGGAGCTCCATCGAGCCAGTACCGTATGGATATGACAAACTCCACTATCTTTATGAAACTTGTGGGCCGGAGCAGCCTGTTGGGCGATTTTGAACTTTTCACATCGGCCGATTGGCGCGGTGACGGCATGGGGCTTAAGCTGCAGAATGCATACATGAAGACAAAATATATTACAATAGGTTATACGGTAGGTTCGTTCATGGACATTGCAGCCGTGCCGGTTACAATAGATTATGGCGGGCCTTGCGGTATGACTTTCTACCGTTCTACACAGGTGCAGTTCAGGTACGCTTTCGATTTCGGCCTTTCTATGGGTATTGCGCTTGAGGCTCCCGATGTGAATGCAACCGAGAACGAAAACATTTCACTCGGCGCTCAGCGAATGCCGCACGTGCCAATCTTTGTCCAGTACAACTTCATGGGCATGCCCGGAAATCATATACGTCTGGGTGCTATATTGCGTGATATCTCATATACCGACAAGATTACCAATCACGATAGCGACAAAATGGGATGGGGCGCACAGGCCAGTATGCTCGGCACAATAGGCAAGTTGCAACTCAAAGGCCAGTTCACAATAGGCGAAGGTATCGGTTCATTGATAAACAATGTTTCGAATGTGGGTGTCGATATGGTTCCCGACCCTCAGTCTCCGGGAAAGGCGATGTTCCTGAGAACTACTGCATGGTATGTCGGAGCGCAGTACAATTTTACCGACAAGCTTTTTGCGTCTGCAACATTCAGCCAAACATACCTCAGTTCGCGTTCCGGATATAAGGAGGCTCACCCCGAAGCATACCGCAAGGGACAGTATCTTGCTGCAAACATGTTCTATAATATAACAAGGAATATGCAGCTTGGCATTGAGTATCTTCATGGCTGGCGTACCGATTTCGACTCCGAGACATACAATGCAAACCGAATAAACCTTTCGGCCAGATACGACTTCTAGAAAACAGTATATACGCTGTCCGAATCTATTTCGAAAGTTACTTGCATTACCGCATGCCGAGCAGGAACGTTCCCCCGGCAGGCGGTAATATTTTTGTAATATTCGTGTAACTGTATTTTAATCCCGATGTAATTATGATGTAATCCATATGAATGAACTTTGCAACGTGAATAGAAGGTTTACTTTGGCAATCAAATTAATTCAGAACTGATTTTTATGGATTTTTCCTTTCTTCTTGGAATGAGCGGTGTACAGATAGCATATCTGCTCATTGTAGTGTTTCTTTTTGTACTTGCTGTAATTGACCTTTGGGTAGGTGTCAGCAACGATGCTGTCAATTTCCTCGGCTCAGCAGTGGGATGTAAGGCTGCCAAACTGAAGCATGTCATGCTTGTGGCATCGGCCGGAGTCTTTATAGGAGCTGCTTTCAGCAACGGAATGATGGAGGTGGCTCGTAGCGGAATATTCAATCCTGCAGAGTTTGTCTTCAGTGAGGTTATGGTTATTTTCCTGGCCGTAATGGTGAGTGATGTCTTTCTGCTCGATCTCTTCAACTCTCTCGGCTTGCCGACCTCTACTACAGTCTCTATGGTCTTTGAACTTCTCGGTGCGGCATTTATTGTGGCCCTGATAAAGATTCTGGGAGGAGATGCCGATATAAGCATGGTAGGGCTGCTCAATACCGACAAAGCTTTGGTAATGATTATATCGATATTCCTGTCGGTCGCTGTCGCGTTTGTCTTCGGTCTTCTGGTACAATGGATATCACGTATAATCTTTACGTTCCATTATAAAAGGAACCTTGGTTCAAAAATCGGCATCTTCGGAGGTATTGCGGTTACGTCCATTGTATATTTCATGCTTATAAAAGGTCTTAAGGGAACTACATTCGTTTCGGATTCTGTTAAGGAGTATGTGAACGAGAATACAGTGCTTATACTGTTTGGCTGTCTTCTCATCTTTACTCTTCTGATGCAGTTGCTTCACTGGTGCAAGGTTAATGTGCTTAAGGTCGTAGTGCTTATAGGAACATTCTCTCTGGCCTTAGCCTTTGCAGGCAACGATCTTGTCAACTTCATTGGAGTCACTCTTGCCGGTTTTGATTCTTTCATTACATTCATCTCTCCTGAGAATGCCGGAATATCTCCCGATGCCCTCGGTATGTCATCGTTGGCGGGTGCTGCGAAGACACCTGCGTTCTTCCTGTTTGCTACTGGATTTGTGATGCTTCTGGCTCTATGGACAAGCAAGAAGGCGAGAAAGGTCTTGAAGACCTCAATAGACCTTTCGAGTCAGCAGAACAGCGAGAATGAGATGTTCGGTTCGTCATCTTTCTCACGTAACCTTGTGCGTATATGTACCAAAATGGTTACAGCGGTTGCCCGAAAGACACCAAGAGGACTTAAGACATGGATAAACAGCCGCTTTACTCCTCTTGAGGAACGTGAAGACGTTGCATTCGACCTTGTACGTGCTTCGGTCAATCTTGTGCTTGGAGGTCTGCTCATTGCGCTTGGAACCTCGCTTAAGTTGCCGCTTTCTACAACATACGTTACATTCATGGTTGCTATGGGTACATCTCTTGCCGACCGTGCGTGGGGCAGGGAGAGTGCGGTATATCGTGTCACCGGTGTGGTCTCGGTAGTCGGAGGATGGTTCATAACAGCCGGAGCTGCTTTCATCCTGGCAGCTCTTGTGGCATGTGTCATGTACTTTGGCGGCCTTGTCATGATGTTTGTCATGATAGCACTTGTGGTCTATCTGCTCTACCGCAGCATGGTCAAATACAACAAGAAGGCCGATGCAGAGAAAGAGGACAAGAATATGACACTGCTGCTGAACAGCAACAATGCTGACGAGGTGTGGGACGCGCTCAAGTCACGTTCGGCCGAGACTCTTTCTCACTCGCTTTCTTTCAGTGCCTCTACGTATAAGTTGTTGTTCGAGGCTTTTGCAAAGGATAGCCTTCGTCCTCTTCGTACTTCGATGACAATGATAATAGAGGAGAAGGCACAGCTCAAGAAGAATCGTCGCCTCGAAACGAGGGGCATGCAACGTATCGACCCACAGCTCGCTTATGAAAGAAGCACATGGTATTATTTGTGCACAAACAGCTCGCAGCAGATGCTTAACACTCTTTCACGTATTGCAGAGCCAATGAAGGAGCATGCAGAGCATAGCTTCAGCCCGTTGTCGTCTGCTTGTGTCGAGGAATTCTCTCCTTATTGCCGTGATGTCTATAATGTCCTTGTTGAAATGGATACCGTAATATCGACAGGTGACTACAGCAAAGCCGAGGCTGTGTCCGTAAGAGCAAAGGAACTCAAGCATTCTCTTGCCGGGTTGCGTAAGAAACAGACACTTCGTCTGCATCAGAGCGGCGGAAGCCTGCGTGTAGATTTCGTCTATCTGAACCTTATACAAGAGAGCCATGAACTCTTGAGCGAAGCCCGCAATCTCCTCCGAGGCGGAAAGAAGTTCTTTGAATAATCCTATATACTAAGTTATTGGGCCGGAAAGCAATCGATGTTTTCCGGCTTTTTTCTTATGCAAGTTTTGAAATTTAAAATGAATCTCTGTCTTTGTAACAATTTTGTAACATTTCTGTAATGTAACAGTAATTATTGTGGTTGATTTTTGTAAAACTTACGGGCAGGCTGTTTTGCCGGTATCTGTCCTATTGCACATAACGCATTGAAAAACTAACACAATACAATATGGAATTCTTTAACGACATTATCTCCTATTTTTCGGGACTAAGTTCTGTGGAACTTTCTTATCTCTTTGTCGTCATGTTCATGTTCACGCTTGCAGTGATTGACCTGACAGTAGGTGTCAGCAACGATGCTGTGAATTTTCTCAGTTCGGCTGTAGGCTCCAAGGCTGCTAAAATCAAACATGTGCTCATCGTGGCGGCTGTCGGTGTCTTTGTAGGTGCCTCTTTCAGCAGCGGCATGATGGATGTGGCACGTCATGGAATATTCGATCCCGGATTCTTTACTTTCAGCAATGTAATGTGTATATACCTTGCAGTGGTAATCAGTGATGTCTTTTTGCTCGACTTGTTCAATTCATTGGGCTTGCCGACCTCTACGACCGTGTCAATGGTGTTCGAACTGTTGGGAGCATCTTTCATAACGGCTATAATAACTTCCGGAGGCGCAGGTTTGGGCATGCTGAATACTGACCGTGCCCTTACAATCATCATTTCGATATTCCTCTCTGTTGCTATAGCATTCATCTTCGGCCTCCTGGTTCAGTGGATATCGCGTATAATATTCACATTCCATTACCGTAAGAATCTAGGCCGCAAGATTGGTCTCTATGGTGGCTTTGCAGCTACAGCTATAATATACTTCATGCTTGTCAAAGGTCTCAAGGGAAGCGCGTTGGTAGGCTTGCTGCCGGAGTCTGTAAAGCATTTTGTGTTTGAGGATACGGCTACTTTCCTTATAGCTGCTTTCGTATTCATGACTCTGCTTATGCAACTGTTGCATTGGTGCAAGGTGAATGTACTGAAGATAGTCGTGCTTATGGGTACATTCTCTTTAGCGATGGCTTTTGCCGGAAACGACCTTGTGAACTTCATCGGTGTTACATTGGCGGGCTTTGAGTCTTTCAAGGATTTTGTTGCTAACGGTGCCGGGTTTACAGTAGATTCATTCCACATGACATCACTCATGCCGGTAGAGGACGGCGGAACACCGAACCAGACTCCGGTCTATTACCTCATAGGTGCAGGTGCCGTAATGGTATATGCGCTCTTCACCAGCAAGAAGGCACGCAAGGTGCTTCAGACTTCTATCGACCTTTCCAGCCAGCAGAACGAGGAGAGTGAGATGTTCGGCACATCTTCAATTGCGCGCAATATGGTACGTGCCGTGACCAAGAGCGTAGATGCCGTTTTGCGCAAGACTCCTGTTGGAATCAAGAGATGGATAGGCAAGCGTTTCGCTCCGCTCGAAGAGCGCGAGGATGTGGCTTTCGACCTGGTACGTGCTTCGGTCAATCTTGTGCTTGCTGGTCTTCTCATAGCTCTCGGTACATCGCTTAAATTGCCTCTTTCAACAACCTACGTCACATTCATGGTGGGTATGGGTTCTTCTCTTGCCGACCGTGCATGGGGTCGTGAGAGTGCTGTATATCGTGTTACAGGTGTCGTGTCGGTAGTAGGCGGCTGGTTCATTACTGCCGGTGCCGCGTTCATTATAGCGGCACTCGTTGCTACGGTCATGAACTATGGAGGCGTAATAGCAATGTACATAATGATTGCTCTTGTAATCTATCTGCTCATACGCAGCCACATCAACTACAACAAGAAGAAGAGCGGTGATAAAGTTGATGAAAAGATGCTTGTAGTGCTCAAGTCCAAAGACCAACAGGAGGTTTGGGACAATCTCAAATCGCATACTGCCGATACATTGACACATACCTTGGCTTTCTCGGCCGATACATACAAGAATATGTTCGAGTCTTTCTCAAAGGATGCCTTGCGTCCGTTGAAGAGCTCTCTTATAAAAATTGTTGAGGAGAAGGCTCTTATGAAGAAGGAGCGTCGTGCCGAGACACGTGGATTGCAACGTATCGACCAGCAGTTGGCGTTCGAGCGCAGTACATGGTATCATCTTTGCACCAATAGCTGCCAGCAGATGCTCAATACTCTTACCCGTATCGGTGAGCCGATGAAGGAGCATGCCGACAATAGTTTCAGTCCGTTGTCAAAGGTGTATGTAGAGGAATTCTCTCCATACTGCCGCGATATATACAATGTGCTCAAGGATATCAATGAGATAATCATGTCGGGTAACTACGACTCTTCGGAAGAGGTTTCGGCCCGTGCAAAGCATTTGAAGCACTCTCTTGCCAACTTGCGTAAGGAGCAGACAATGCGTCTGCACCAGCAGAACGAGGGCAGCTTGCGTATGGATTTCGTATATCTGAACCTTATACAGGAAAGCCATGAGCTGCTCAGTGAGGTGCGTAACCTCTTGCGTGGCAGCAACAAGTTCTTTGCTCCAAATGCATAACTTTAGAGAGGAAGTACTCCTCTCCATCTGATTATAACAGCCGTCAGAAGTGTTAATGTTTTATAATTGACTCATCTGCCGGCTTTTTTTATTAAATTTGCAATATCTGTATTGTATGTAATCCGGTTTGGGAAAACCGGTCTTTAAAAGAATAAGAAACAGTTTCTGAATGCTATGAAATATATCGGTCCTCATGTATCTGCAAGCGGGGGCGTTGAGAACGCTCCGTTGAATGCAATGGCTGTGGGTGCGAATGCCTTTGCACTCTTTACCAAGAATCAGCGACAGTGGGTTGCGGCTCCTCTTACAGCCAAGAGTATTGAACTTTTTAAGGAAAATTGCCGTAAAGGCGGATTTGAACCAGGTCAGATACTGCCCCACGACAGTTATCTCATTAACCTGGGCAATCCTGATGAAGAGGCTATACAGAAGTCACGTGCTGCATTCATTGACGAGATGCAGCGTTGCGAACAGCTGGGGCTTACTATGCTTAATTTTCATCCTGGAAGTCATCTTAATAAAATATCCATAGAACAGTGTCTTGACGAGATTGCTGCCAATATAAATCTTGCGCTCTCCAAGACAAAGGGTGTTACTGCTGTTATAGAGAACACTGCAGGGCAGGGCAGCAACGTCGGCAACAGGCTCGAAGAGATCCGTTACATAATAGACCGTATAGATGACAAGAGCCGTGTGGGCTATTGTATCGATACGTGTCATTTCTATTCAGCAGGCTATGATATCGTTGCGGATTATGACGGTGCTTTTGGCGAGCTTGAAAGGGTTGTCGGTCTTGAATATCTCAAGGCAATTCATCTTAACGATACCAAGAAGCCCCTCGGTTCAAGGGTTGACCGTCACGACAATGTAGGAATAGGACTCTTGGGAATCGATTTCTTCAAACGCTTCATGAAAGACCCGCGCTTTGACAATATTCCGATAATTCTTGAGACACCGGACGAGAGCCGTTGGGCCGATGAGATAGCTCTTTTACGTAGCTTTGAGTGATTATGGATGGAATGACACGGATATTGGTAGTTGACGACGAACTGGATATATGCGAGATACTCAAGTTCAATCTTGAGAACAGCGGTTATGAGGTTGATATGGCTCTTTCGGGCGAAGAGGCCTTGTCAATGCCTTTGGATAAGTACAGCCTTTTTCTTTTCGATGTGATGATGGACGAAATGAGCGGCTTTTCTCTTGCGGCTAAGGTCCGCAAAATAGAGGAGTGCGCTGAAATCCCAATCATTTTCATTACAGCCAAGACCGGTGAGAACGATCTGCTTACCGGCTTCAACTTAGGTGCAGACGACTATATATGCAAGCCTTTCAGAATAAGCGAGGTGCTTGCAAGAGTGAAGGCTGTTCTTCGCCGTAATTCCAAGTCTATTCCTGCTCCTGCCGGTCAGGGCAACATCGTGTTCGGTGACCTTGTACTGAACCCCGAAGCCAAGCGTGCATACGTCTCAGGTGTTGACATGTCGCTTACAAAGAAGGAGTTTGAGGTACTGCAGATGCTTCTTGCAAAGCCGGGAAGGGTATTTTCGCGTGAAGAGATTCTTTCGCATGTGTGGCCCAATGATGTGAATGTCCTGGAACGCAGCATTGATGTGAATATGGCACGTCTGCGTAAGAAGATGGGATGCTACGCCAACAATATTGTATCGCGCAGCGGCTACGGATATTGCTTTGTAACCGAAACAAAAGAGTAGGATGTCAAAATTCTTTGCACGCTTTTTCCTGCCTACAGTGGCGCTTCTGCTTTTGTTGGCAGCATCGTTTCTCTATTACCACCATATTAGAGCGCAGCATCTTGCCGTGATGAATCAGCAGGGAGCTATGCGTAATATCAACGAGAGTGTGTATGATCTCATGCAGATACGCGGAGAGAATGTATTCAACGATTCATGCGCCTTCTATCTGCAACGTTACGTGTCGCATTATGATAAGCAAGGCCTGCGTATAACCATAATCGAGGCTTCTACCGGAGATGTGATGTTCGATTCATCATTGCCGCAGTCCGCGGCTGTCGCAGACAACCATGCCGGGCGAAAGGAGGTCGCCCAGGCCCTTGAAGAGGGTGTGGGGTATGACGTGCGCCGTCTCTCATCGGTACATAACGAAGAGTATTTCTATGTTGCGACATATCGTCCGGAATATGATTTCCTTGTACGTAGTTCCTTGCCATACGAGCTTGCGATTAAAAGCGACAATACCGGTGATCTTGTCCTGTTGATTGTGGCCAGCATTATCATAGCAATCGTGCTTTATATGCTGTACAGGATAATGAAGCTTGCCGGAAGTTCTGAATTCGCAACCCAGAAGCTGTTGCAGCATCTTCGTATTGCTCAGGAAGGAATAGCAATATTCGATTCAAAGCGTAAACTGGTATTTGCCAACATGCTTTTCAGTGAATATGCCGATCTGTTGTCTTCCATGCATCTCTCCAAAGTAGATGATATACTCAAGCAACCGGAATTCCGTACAATAGCACGTTTCATCGAGAATGACGGCTATATGAACAACGAAACCAGGGAGACACATGTCTCGCACAAGGCCGAAGCTGCAGGACGTACATTCGAAATACATGCTGTGCTGTTCAAGGATAAAGGCTTCGAGATATCTATAAATGATATAACTGCAACAGAGGAGCAGACGCGTATCAAACGTCAGCTTACCCAGAATGCAGCACACGAGTTCAAGACCCCGGTATGCAGCATACAAGGCTATCTTGAGACTATAATGCAGAACTATCCGCATAACCTCAATGACGAGCAGCTGATGCATTTCCTGAAGAGATGTTATAGCCAAAGCAGCCGTCTGAACAATCTTGTTCAGGACATGTCGCAACTGAATGAGATGAGCAGTCCTTTGCAACGAATCAACAAGGAACTTGTAGATGTTTCCCAGTTGGTGCGTAATATGCTTACAGAAATGAACAACAAGATTCAGGAGCAGGATATTTCGGTTGTAGATGAGTTGCCGAACACGCTTATGCTTAATGCCGACCCGTCAATGCTCTATTCTGTATTCCGCAATCTTATGGACAATGCCGTCTCGTATGCCGGCAATGGCGCAACTGTGAAGATATCCTGTTTCCGCAGCGATGAGAGTTTCTACTATTTCAGCTTCTCCGATAATGGCTCCGGTGTTCCCGAAGAACATTTGCCACGTATATTCGAGCGTTTCTATCGCGTCGATAAGGGACGTAGCCGCAAGTTAGGCGGTACCGGTTTGGGGCTGGCCATTGTAAAGAATGCTGTAGCATTGCATGGAGGCACCATATCAGCACGCCGTTCTGTGGAAGGCGGGTTGGAATTCGTTTTCAAGCTGCAGCGTTGAGTCTGTCGCTTTGAAAAATATTGAAGTAAACTTCATATTTCTTGCTCGTTTGTTTGTATCTCTGAGGTAAACCTCGAAGATACACTGCACTCGCTTTGAAAAATATTCAAGCAAGCTTGATATTTCTCGCTCGTTTGTTTGTATCTTTGCACAGGTATTCAGGGTAGGCAAGCAATGCAGCTTTCCTGCCACTGTATTAATGATTTATGGATAAGGTATCGGAAAACCCTTTCAAAAACCGAACTGGCAGCGAGATGCCGCTAATGGTAGTGACAGCTCTGTTTGTTACACTGTATCTTGTGTCGAACATTATGGCTGTCAAGATAATCTCCCTATTCGGGCTTTTCTGCTTCGATGCAGGTACTGTCACATTCCCGTTTGCATACATGCTGGGCGATGTCCTCACTGAGATATGGGGTTACCGTACAGCACGTAATGTAATATGGATGACTTTCGTCTGCAATGTGATAATGGTTGTGTGCACGCAGTTGGGTGTGTGGATGCCATCTCCCGACTATCTTGCCGGTACGGCCGAGTCGTATAACGAGATATTTACGTATGTGCCGCGTATTGTCATAGCCTCTCTTGTCGGCTTCCTGTTAGGAGAACTCTCCAATGCTTGGCTTATGGAGCGCATAAAGAAGATTACCAATGGCCGTATGCTGTGGGTGCGCACGATAGGCAGTTCTGTTGTCGGCTACCTTTTCGATACATTGCCGTTTGTGCTGATAGCTTTTGCCGGCTTGGTGACTATGCACGACCTTTTGCTGATGATAGCTCTGCAGTATTTTATGAAACTGTCGATAGAGGTCTTGTTCGGTACCCCTATGGCCTATGCTGTAATAGTCTTTCTTAAACGCAGGATTCTGCGCGAGCGTCGTAATGGATAGATATTCGCTTATATCGACTAAAATGCAGCGCGAATTCGTATTGCTGCAAGGTACAGGGTGCAGGTGGCATCGTTGCACCTTCTGCAACTACCACGAAGATGTGGGCCCATCGCCTTATGAAGTAAATAAGGATGTACTTTCAAAGGTTACGGGTAAGTATGGTGTTCTTGATGTTATAAATTCCGGTTCGGCAATGGAACTTGATGCTGATACGGTAGAACTTATAAAAGAGGTCGTTCGGGAAAAGGGAATACATACGTTATGGTTCGAAGCGCACTTTATGTACCGTAACCGTCTCAGCTCCTTTGCAGCGCAGTTTGCTCCTGCAGCAGTGAAGTTCCGTTGCGGCATCGAGAGTTTCGACCCGCAGCAGCGCAAGCGGTGGAACAAGGGTGTGCCGGAATGGGTTACACCTGCCGATGTGGCAGCCCATTTTAAAGGGGTATGTCTCCTATGCTGCACGACAGACGATACTCCAGAACGTATTCTGGCAGATATAAGAACAGCCGGTAAATATTTTGAATATTTCAGCGTCAATGTCTTTTGCGACAATGGGACTCCTGTGAAGCGTAACGATGAGCTTGTAGAGTGGTTCAGGAAAGAAGTTTATCCTGTTATAAAGGATGAACCGGCAATAGAGGTCCTGATAGAGAATACCGATTTGGGAGTGGGATAGAATGCATGGATCTTTCGGTTACGGTGTGTGGAGGAAATGTTGTCTTTCGTAAACGGCAATAGTATAACCGCCAATCAGGCAAATGAAAAATTTTCTAAAATTGTAAAAATCTTTTGCGCTTTTTATATAAAACATCTGAAACATTATATATATTTGCCTTATAGATTAGCTCTATGGTTTTTAGTAAAGCTAACTTCATAGAACAAATGCTTATTTCATGTTGTTATACTTGTTGTATTCATTAAAACATAAGTTATGGCAGTTAAATTCTATAAGTGTGCCCATTGTGGCAATGTGATTGAGAAACTGGTTGATTCGGGCGTGCCCGTTGTGTGTTGCGGAGCAAAAATGGAAGAACTTGTCCCCGGTACGGTTGATGCCAGTGCCGAAAAGCATGTACCTAAGGTAACAAAGCTGCAGGACGGGCGTTTGAAGGTTGAGGTTGGCAGCGTGCATCATCCGATGACACCGGAACATTACATTGCATTCATTTACGTAGAGTACGTAAATGGAGGAATGTTTCTCAGGCTAAAGGATGAGCCGGTTGCAGAAGTATGTATATGCAACTCTAAGCCGGTTGCAGTGTATGAGTACTGTAATCTGCATGGGCTTTGGAAAACCGATATGTAACATTTATTGATTGAACCGATAAAATTAAAATTATGGAAAAGAGTATTAAAGGAACACAAACCGAGAAGAATTTGCTTACATCATTTGCTGGTGAATCACAGGCAAGAATGCGTTATACATATTTTGCAAGTGCAGCAAAGAAGGAGGGTTTTGAACAGATAGCTGCGATATTCCAGGAGACAGCAGACCAGGAGAAAGAGCATGCAAAGCGCATGTTCAAGTGGCTCGAAGGCGGTATGGTAGAGATAACAGCATGTTATCCGGCCGGTGTAATAGGAACAACAGCCGAGAACCTTAAGGCTGCTGCAGCCGGTGAGAATGAGGAGTGGAGTGCCGATTATCCGCGTTTTGCCGATATTGCTGATGCTGAGGGTTTCCCTGCAATAGCAGTGATGTACCGCAATATTGCTGAGGCCGAGAAGGGGCATGAGGAGCGTTATCTTGCTCTTCTTGACAATGTTGTTAACGGTACCGTATTCAAGAAGACAGAGGCTGTTACATGGCAGTGCCGTAACTGCGGTTTCATTCATACAGCAACAGATGCTCCGGAGGTTTGTCCGGCCTGCTTGCATGCCCAGGCATACTTCGAAGTGAAGAAGAATAACTATTGATAACAGGTTATGACATTAAAAGCGGGACACAATTCAAAATGTGTCCCGCTTTTCGTTATCCCTTTTGCTGTCGAAAGAGCAAATTTTGGCAATATAATTGCGTTTTTTTGCAAAATTTGTTACGTTTGCAACATCTTCTATCCAAATGGACTTTAGTAATTATCTAAAATAGAAAGCTATGAAATTGAAATTCTTTTTGGTTATGCTGTTCTCAGCTTTTATCATGCAGGTGCAGGCTCAGTACTATCGTGTTTCGGAGAATAAGGTAAAGTGCATCTATTCCGATATGGACGGCTCTATCACTGTAAGGGCAACAGGTGAAGGCCGTAAGAAGAAGGATGCAAAGGAACATGCGATGAAGAATGCTGTATATGCAGTGATTTTTAAAGGTGTTTCTGTTGATGGAAAGGCATATGCCAATATGGCTGCTCCTCTGATAAAGGAACATGAGGCAGAGAAAAAGTATGCCGAAAGCCTTTATCCGTTCTTTCAGGACGGTGGCCGTTACCTTGAGTTCGTAAGCGAGGAAGACCGTCGTCGCAGGTCCGATACGAAGGTTGTAAAGAACAAGGTTCAGGTAATGTGGGAATTCACAGTACGTGTGAGAAGAGCCGAACTTTTGCAGTATCTTAAGGACGAAGGCATTGTAAAGTATTGATCGCATGACAATTGTACAACAACAGAGAGCCATACCTGCCAGGTATGGCTCTCTGTTATTTTAATTTACAATCAGTCGATTATGCCGTTGTATTCGAGCTCTCCCTCTACAATGAAGAACAACTCTTCCGGGTCGAAATCTCCAATACCGTTTTTCTTTGCCTCCTTGGCTATGAACTTGGCTATCTCCTCAATGTCAATGTCAACATATTCGTCACTTCCGTCAAGGATACCGCTCTTGTCGTAGTAGTCGTAGATAGTATCCAGGAAGTAATAGAACTCATCGTCGCTGAACTTCTCTTTCAGCTCCTGCGGCAAACGTTCGCGTATGAATGCAATGGTCTTCTCGTCATCGAGATCTTCCATGCTGAATTCGTCGTTGTTCATGTCTGGTTATCCTAAAAGTGCTTCGAACTTAGCCTGAACGTCACCTTTCGATTTTGAACCTACGAACTTGTCAACAATCTTGCCGTCCTTTATGAATATTACTGTTGGCACATTGCGTATGCCGTATTCCATTGTAAGGTCATCGGCCTCCTCGATGTCGCACTTGCCTACAGCTATACGTCCCTCATACTCTTTTGACAATTCGTCAATGATAGGTGCCAACTGCTTGCATGGTCCGCACCATGCCGCACTGAAATCCAATACTATCGGCAACTCTGTTGCCATGAACTCTTTTGCGTTGTCGTTAGTTACATTTACTGCCATAATTCTCTCTTTTAAGTTGTTGTCAATTTAATTTATAATCAATATTCTCTAAGCTTTTTATATAGTCGATAAACTGTTGGGTAACTTCAATATCCCTGCTTCTTGATGCAAGTTCCAATGTGAATTCCTGTTCATAGTCCTTAATCTTGAATATGAGCTTGCTGTTTCCAGGATGTCTTTCGGTGTAGTCGATTATGCTTGCATAAATCTCATCTGTCAATGACATTACATCGAACGACAAGGTGATGCTTTTTACCAGCCCATCCTTTATTTCCGGCATAAGTTCTATGCTGTTGACGGAAAAATCGAACTTGGTAGGGTCCCAACGGCGTGGTTGACAACTGCCTTTTATATATAGGAAGTTACCTGGTATAAAATAGTTCTGGTGCTTCATCCACTCATCGCCCAAAAAGAAAAGTTCTGCAGTGCCGGAAAAGTCCTCTACGCGTGCAACGCCGTATGGGCTTCCTTTCTTTGTGAAACCAGTACGTGGCAGGTCGCTTACAACGCCGCCGAATGTTATCTTGCGGCCTGCAAGTGCCTGCATATTCTCTATCTCTGCTGCCTTTGTGTTGCAGAATTCGTTGAGTATAAGTGCATAGTCGTCAAGCGGGTGAGCCGATAGGTATATGCCTACAAGTTCCCTTTCGCGGTTGAGCTTTTCGAGGGTGCTCCAGTTGCCGCCCTCAGGTATCTCCGGCTTCGGTATTTCGGCCATCTCGGTATCCCCGAACAGTGATGCACTGGCATTTGCCTTGTCCGTCTGATAGAGGTTACCGTATCTTATAAGTGCCTCCAGGAACTGTTCTCCCTTGCTGTTTATTCCTGCATACTGCTCTCGTGTTATACCACCTGGCAATTCGTCGAATGCTCCGGCAAAAGCCAGGCATTCAAGGTTCTTGCGGTTGCATGCAGTAAGGTTGACACGCTCGACAAAATCGAATATGCTCTTGAACGGGCCGTTTGCCTCACGCTCGTCGATGATGCATTGCACGGCATTCTCACCCACACCCTTTACGGCACATAGGCCAAATCTAACGTCACCTCCCTTGTTTACGCTGAACTTGCGGCGCGATTCGTTGACATCGGGGCCAAGAACGTTGATTCCCATGCTCTTGCACTCCTGCATCAGCTTTGTGATTTCAGTTATCTTGTCAAGGTTGCGGCTCATGGCTCCTGCCATGTACTGCGGAGGGTAGTTGGCTTTCAGGTATGCAGTCTGGTACGCAACCCATGAGTAACATGTAGCGTGTGACTTGTTGAAGGCATACGAAGCGAATTTCTCCCAATCGGCCCATATCTTTTCCAATATCTTCTCGTCGTGTCCGTTCTTCTTTCCGCCATTGATGAATTTGGGCTTGAGTTCGTCCAGCTTTGCCTTGAGCTTCTTTCCCATGGCCTTTCGGAGCGTGTCGCTCTCGCCACGTGTGAAATCGGCCAGCAGTCGTGACAGGAGCATCACCTGCTCCTGATAAACAGTGATTCCGTATGTATCCTTGAGATATTTCTCCATACAAGGAATGTCATATTGTACCAGTGCGGGATTGTGTTTGCGCTGGATGAAGTCGGGGATATAGTCCATTGGGCCTGGACGGTAGAGGGCGTTCATGGCTATGAGGTCCTCGAATGTGCTTGGCTGCAATTCACGCAGATATTTCTGCATTCCCGGTGACTCGAACTGGAATGTGCCGATAGTGTTGCCGTTGCAATACAGTTCATATGTCTTCGGGTCGTCGATAGGGATTGAGTCAATGTCAACGTCAATCTTGAGGCTCTGGCGTATATTCTCCAATGCCTCTTTTATAACCGAGAGCGTCTTGAGTCCCAAGAAGTCCATCTTTATGAGGCCTGTTTCTTCAATGACGCTTCCTTCGTATTGGGTAACAAGCATCTTCTCGCCGGTCTCCTTGTCTTCAGCAATGCTTATAGGAACGTGGTCCGTGATGTCGTCGCGGCATATGATTGTTCCGCAGGCGTGCACACCTGTGTTGCGTACATTGCCCTCAAGCATCTTCGCGTATTTGATTGTGTCGCGTAGGATAGGGTCGGGGGATGCTTCGGCCTCACGAAGTTCCGGTACAGCCTGTATGGCATTGGGCAAGTTCATCTTAAGACCGTCGGGCAGGCGGTCGGGGATGGCCTTGCAAAGCTTGTTCGATGTGTCAAGCGGAAGTTTCTGAACGCGTGCGACGTCCTTTATGGCAAGCTTGGTCGCCATAGTTCCGTAAGTAATGATATGTGCAACTTTTTCCTGGCCGTACTTTTCCGTTACCCAGTTCAGTACCCTGCCTCGTCCGTCATCGTCGAAATCGACATCAATATCGGGCAATGATATTCGGTCGGGGTTAAGGAAACGCTCGAACAGAAGATCGTATTTTATAGGATCGACACGGGTTATGCCTAATGCGTATGCGACAACGCTTCCTGCAGCCGAACCTCGTCCGGGCCCGACAGAGACTCCAAGTTCCTCGCGGGCTGCCTTGATGAAGTCCTGCACTATGAGGAAGTAACCGGGGAAACCCATTGTCTTCATTATGTGAAGCTCGAAATCGATGCGGTCTATAAGCTCTTGCGAAAATGGTTCCGGATAGCATTTCCTAGCTCCGTCGTATGTGATTTTTCTAAGATAGTCACCCTCCAGTTTGATGCGGTAGAGTTTGTCGTATCCTCCCAGTTTCTTTATCTTTTTCTCTGCTTCTTCCTGCGACAGTACTACATTGCCCTTTTCGTCGCGTGTAAACTCGTTGAAAAGGTCTTCATGGGTAATAGTCTTTCTATACTCCTCTTCGGTACCGAATTCCTCCGGAATGGCGAAGTTAGGCATGATGGGTGCGTTGTCGATTGTGTAGAATTCAACCTTGTCGCAAATCTCTACCGTGTTTGCCATTGCTTCAGGAATGTCGCTGAACATCTCCCACATCTCGGCCTTTGTCTTCATCCATTCCTGTTTCGAGTAAAGCATGCGGTTCGGGTCGTCCAGGTCTTTTCCGGTACTTAGGCAAATGAGACGGTCGTGCGCTTCGGCATTCTCTTCGTCAACAAAATGGACATCATTCGAACATATCAGTTTCACTCCGCATTTCTTGCTGAGCTCAATTATGTGCCTGTTTACTTCCAGTTGTAATGGATATACCTCATGGTTGGCACGTTCTACGGTAGCCTTATGTAACTGTAGCTCTAAATAATAATCGTCTCCGAACAGGTTCTTGAACCACATCACGCTCTCTTCGGCCTTGTCTATCTGGCCATTCTTGATCAGTTGAGGTATCTCGCCTCCGAGGCAGGCCGAGCAGCATATAATGCCTTCGTGGTATTTCTCCACTTCCGTCTTGTCAGTACGTGGGTTATAATAGTATCCTTCACTCCATGCCTTGGAGACAATCTTTACAAGGTTGTGATAGCCTTTCTTGTTCTTGGCAAGAAGTATGAGATGGTAGCCGCGGTCGTCTTTGGTCTCCTTGTCCTGCAGCCTTCGCGGAGCGATATATACTTCGCATCCGATGATTGGCTTGAACTTCTCCTCTTCACTTTTTTTCGCGTTCAGCTTGTTCACGTAGTTGAAGAACTCTTTGACACCCATCATGTTGCCGTGGTCGGTGATGGCAATGCCTTTCATGCCATCGGCAATAGCCTTGTCAACAAGCTTCTTTATGGCAGCCTGCCCGTCAAGTATCGAGTATTGGGAGTGAACGTGTAAGTGAACAAAATCTTGCATGTCGTATAGTCATCTTAAGGTTCGATAAAGATAATATCTTTTGCCCATTAGTCCTGCTGTTTTCATGAAAAAGTTATTAACACAAGCTGTTTTGTCTATATTTCCCGTTTCTTTCTAAAAAGAGCGGCGAAATTGTGATTTTGCTATTTTTCTTTGCGTTTTAATATTTTCTTGCTACATTTGTGAAATAATGTATAGATGCGCATCTATGAAGAAGTTCAAAAGAATAAGAAAACTTAAGGATTACAGAATTCATAGTGAGGGTAATGGCATATTGGTTGCTTCCTTTATAATATTGGCGGTAGTTAATGTCCCGTTATGGTATTTCTTCTCGGAACAGCTCTTGTTCAATTCCGTTGTAAGTGCTTTCTCATTAGTACTTTATCTTTTGATGGTGAACTTCTTCAGAAGTCCCAAAAGAATATTCCCCGGTGATGTTGAGAATGTCGTGGTCGCTCCTGCCGACGGCAAGGTCGTGGTAATTGAGAAAGTCTATGAACCCGATCATTTCAAGGATGAGAGAATACAGGTTTCGATATTCATGAGCCCAATGAACGTGCATGCCAACTGGTATCCGGTAGATGGCGTTGTTACACGTGTGGAGCATCAGAAAGGAAAGTTCCATAAGGCGTGGCTTCCTAAGGCAAGCACGGAAAACGAGCGTTCGCTTGTTGTTATAAAAATGGAAGACGGGCGCGAGATTCTGGTACGCCAGATAGCCGGTGCGATGGCGCGTCGCATTGTGACTTATGCTTCAGCCGGTGAAGAGTGCTTTATTGACCAGCATATGGGCTTCATAAAATTCGGCTCGCGAGTTGACCTCTATTTGCCATTGGATGCAAAAATCAATGTAGAGCTGGAACAGAAGACTGTTGGTAACGAAACCGTAATAGCTTATCTTAATTAATTTGCCATGTCTGTAAAAAAGCATATACCCAATGCAATAACCTGTTGTAATCTGTTCTCAGGCTGTATAGCTTGTGTCATGGCATTCAAAGGTGCGTTTGATTTGGCAATGGGCTTTATCGTCCTGGGTGCTGTATTCGACTTTTTTGATGGGATGGTGGCCAGGCTGTTGCGCGTGTCATCTCCGCTGGGAGTGCAGATGGATTCGCTTGCCGATGATATAACATTCGGCTTTGCCCCTGCAGCAATAGTGTTCAATTATATGAACGATGTGCTCTATTATCCCGAATACTTAGGTTGTTTTTCAGAGATAATACCGTATTCGGCTTTTCTTATAGCTGTATTCTCTGCTTGCCGCCTGGCAAAGTTCAATGTCGATACAAGGCAGACAAATACTTTCATAGGCTTGCCGACTCCGGCGAATGCCCTTTTCTGGTCTTCATTGGTTACCGGAGCCGGGCATTGGATATTCAATCTTAATGCCGGCTGGGTTCTTATGTTGGGTCTCATTCTGCTGTCTTCGTATCTTCTTGTGTCCGAGATACCGATGTTCTCCCTTAAGTTCAAGAACTTTACATGGAGATGCAACAAGACAAGGTTTGTCTTTCTTGCAGTGATGTTGCCAATGCTTGTTCTTGGCTATTTGGCCCCCGTTCTTATAATAACATGGTATCTTATTCTCTCTGTAGTTTTATATATAAGAGGTACAAGACCATAATCAATCTATATTTTCCACTGAACAATTGATGGCTGGAACCTTGTTCTAGTTGTCGGATAATTATGTCGTTATGATATATCTTTTTTTAATATTTCTTATAGTGCTGTTTATTGCCATGATGGTGTTGTCGGTCTTTTTTTCAGCTATATCCACAATACTTTCATGGTTTGGCTTGGGAAGAAGAAAAAATGAACCGGGCAATAAGTATTACACTGAACGCGAAACCCGTTCAGAAGAAAAAACACGCTCCTCTCAAAAACGCGAGCGCGGTAAATTGTTTGCCGACGACGAGGGAGAGTATGTCGATTTTGAAGAAATAGAATAATTTTCATCATTAAATATTTGTAAAAGATAAATATAGTCGTACTTTTGCCAAAGTTGTTAATAAATGTATATATACGTTTAAATTAAATAAAATATACAATTTAAAATCTTTGGCTATGAAAAACAGACACAATTTCAGGAGCTTTGGTATTTTAGCAGTACTATTGCTCATTACTGTTGTATCAACAGCGCAGGAGAGTCTCAGAACCGGTTATTTCCTTAATGGCAACTTGTATCGTCATAAGATTAATCCGGCGATGATGAACGATCAGAACTATATTTCGTTGCCGATTCTGGGAGGTGTAAGCGTCAATGCTGCCGGTGATGTGGGCATAGACAACTTCATTTTCAGAAACAGTGCGGGAGAGAAAGTGAGTTTCATGCACTCTTCTGTTGATGCAAATGAATTCTTGAGCGGAATAGGAAGCGATAATAAGATAATGGCCGATATTGACATGACTATCATGTCGGCTGGTTTTTCTGCTTTTGGCGGCTACAATACAATTGATATAGGTTTTCATTCCCGTACTGGTGCAAGTGTACCATACGAGATGTTCGATTTCATGAAGAATCTCGATTATAACAGTAGCTATTCAATAAATGATATAAATATTCTTACCAGGAATTATGTAGATATCGCTTTCGGTCACTCCCGTAAGATAACAAAGGACCTTACATTAGGTGCACGTGTGAAGTTTATACTCGGTCTTGCTTATGCCGATGTGAATCTTGATAGAGTTGACGTCGTCTCAAATCCTTCATCCTTGAAATGGACTGTAAGAACGCAAGGCAGTGCTAATGTTTCATTGGGAGGTGATTTCAAGTATTCCGACAATCGTATGATAAACGGAACAAAGGCTGTTAATGGTTATGATGACCCTTCTCTCGGTGTAAACGGTTTCGGAATGGGTATAGACTTCGGTGCTGTCTATGACTTGAGCAATGTCCTTACAAAAGGACTTATTGTTTCAGCGTCAGTGACCGACCTCGGTTTTATGAACTGGAAGAAAGTTTCAAAGGCTGCTATCGACCAGAATAATCCGTTTGAGTTCGACGGCTTCGAATATGTAAAGGAGCATGATGTATCTCCCGACAATATTGACGAGCAGTTCAACTCTTTGAAGGATGACCTTGAGGAGTTCCTCTCTTTTGAGGACAAGGGTAAAGGCAGCGAAAGCTCTTCTCTTGCGGCTACGCTGAACCTTGGTGCTGAATACAAGATGCCTTTCTATGACAAACTTAGTGCAGGCGTGCTGTTTACTAACCGTTTCGATGGTGATTACTCTTTCTACAAGGTATCACTTATGGCAAACATAGCACCTGTAAAATGGTTTGAATTTGCAGTGAGCGGTACAAAGTCGACATTCGGTACAAGCTTCGGCGCGATGGCAAATGTACGTTTTACAGGCTTTAACCTCTTCGTGGGTACCGATTGCTTCTTCAGCGACCTGGGCGAGTACAGCATTCCTGCGAAGGATATGAACGCAAGTGTTTCTGTAGGCGTGAATGTTCCTTTCGGAAAGCGTGGCGGTAAGGCAAAGAAAGTTGAAATTGCTGAATAATTATTGAATGATATCATAAAAGAAGAGCCTTCGGAATATTCCGAAGGCTCTTCTTTTATGATACAGTAATTATCTCTTCCCGGAAAAGAACCTTTTCATCAGTGCAGCACACTCTTCGGCACAAATTCCTTCTGTAACTTCTGTCTTAGGATGCATGACATTTGGGGCGAGTCTCTTGTATCCGCGTTTTTCATCGGTTGCTCCATAGACAATCTTTCCCATCTGTGCCCAGGCTATTGCTCCTGCACACATAGGGCATGGCTCAACGGTTACATAAAGAGTGCAATCGTTCAGATATTTGCCGCCGATATTGTTTGCCGCTGCAGTTATTGCCTGCATCTCGGCATGCGCGGTTACATCGTTAAGCGTTTCGGTCAGGTTATGTGCACGTGCTATTATGCGCCCTTTGCATACGATGACAGCCCCTATGGGTACTTCATCCTTGTCAAAAGCCTTCTGTGCTTCTGCAAGTGCCTGTTTCATGTAGTCGTTGTCTGTCATGGGTGATTACCGGCGCATGTCATGTTCGCCGAAGAGGGTCGGGTAGTCCTCGTCAAGGTTCTTGTATATGAATGAAAGCAGGGTCTCGCGCATCCAGTTGCTCTTGTTGGTAATCTTGTACTTCTTGAGGTAGTCGTCAATGATTTTCATCTCCTCGTCGCTGACAAGGCATACTACACGCGAGTGGCGTACTGGCTGTATGCGTGCTGTTGTCGCTTTGGGTGTCTTGCTCTTTCTTGTGCCCATAGGTTTTCTCTGTTCTGTGCAGCTTAAGGACAAGGCTGCTTGTCTGCAAAAATAGCTCAACTTGTTGCTAATTGCAAGTTTTTCATTTGCTTTTCCTTTATCTATGCGTTATCTTCGTTGCTGAATATGGTAAAAATGCACTTCAATGGCACAACATAATCTTTTGGGCAGCAAGGGTGAGATGTTGGCAGCACGTTTTCTTCTCGATAAGGGCTATGCTGTCCTGCATTACAATTGGAGGTCGGGGCATAAGGAGATTGACCTTATAGCCAAGGAACGTGATACCATTGTGTTTGTTGAGGTCAAAAGCCGTAGCAGCGAACAGTACGGCAATGCTGCTGATGCCGTTACGCCTCGGAAGATGAACCTTCTTATATCGGCAGCGGAGTCGTATATAAAACGTAATTCTGTAAATCTTAAGTTCCGTTTCGACGTGGTTACGGTTATAGGAAACTGTGAACCCTACAGAATAGAACATATTGAAGATGCATTTTACCCGACATGGTAATAAATAGGTTATGAACATTGAGGATGCACGCATATATTGTCTTGGCAAGAAGAATGCAACAGAGGATTTTCCTTTTGATGAGACTACGCTGGCCTTCAGGGTCGAGAACAGAATCTTTGCTATTGTTGACCTGGAGAATGTCAAATGGTTCTGCGTTAAGTGTGATGCCGATTATGCAATAGAGCTTCGTGACAGGTATCCGCAGATAGTGCCGGCATGGCACATGAACAAGCGTTACTGGAACCAGCTTGATATAGCTGCCCTTGACGATGCCCTTTTCTGCTCTCTTGTTGACCATTCATACGATGAGGTACTGAAGAAACTTCCTAAGAAGGTTCGTGTTAAGTATGGAAGATGATGTGTTTGTAAAGCTTCTCGATACGGTAGATTCCACAAACCGTTATGCGAAGGATGAGGCCGATGAGTTGTGGCGGGAGGCCGGTTGCGGTGCCCGTATAGCTGTTGTTGCCGCAAGAATGCAAACTGCAGGCCGGGGGCAGAGAGGCAATGTATGGCTTTCTCAAGGCGGGAGGAATCTTCTTCTCAGCATCTTGCTCCGTCCGGGAGATCGACTGTTGGTGAAAGAGCAGTTCTGCCTCTCTCAAACAGTAGCCGTTGCCTTGCATAAGGCTATGTCGCGGTACGGAATAGAGACCCTTCTTAAATGGCCTAATGACATCTATGTGGGGAGGCGTAAACTTGCCGGTGTACTTATTGAGCTTGATTTCTCCGGTCAATATATAGAACAGGCAATAATTGGAATAGGCCTAAATGTCAACCAGGAGCAATTTCCGGTTATGGATAGAGTGCCAGTGTCAATGAAGATGCTTCTAGGCAAGGAGGTTGCAACCGATGATGTGCTTGAAGTCCTGCTTGATGAATTCAAGGGTTTGTACAATGAGCTGCTTTGCGGAAACGTAGCACCGATTGTTTCGGAGTATGAGAGGCTGTTGCTGGGATATGGCGAACACCGTCTTTACAAGGATTCCGATGGTGAGTTTTATGCTGTCATTGAGGGCGTTTCCCCTATTGGGCAACTGCTTTTGAGGCGCAATGACGGTACTCTTTTACGTTACTCCTTTAAGGAGGTTGAACAATTCGTGTAAATAAACAATCCGGCCGCAAGTGCACTTGCGGCCGGATTGTTATACTGATTGTCATGCTGAATGTTATGGATGAACGAATGTTCCTATCTCTTCTCCCTCCATAACCTTGCGAAGGTTTCCTACAACATCCATATTGAACACATAGATAGGGAGGTTGTTCTGTTTGCACATTGCAGTGGCTGTGATATCCATAACCTTAAGTCCGCGCGAAATTACTTCGTCGTATGTGATGTCATCGAACTTTGTTGCTGTCGGGTCCTTTTCCGGGTCGGCTGTATATATGCCGTCAACACGTGTGCCCTTTAGCATTACATCGGCCTCAATCTCAATGCCTCTCAATGAAGAACCTGTGTCGGTCGTGAAATAGGGGCTTCCTGTTCCGGCTGCCATAATTACCACCTGTCCGTTCTCCATAGCCTCAATGGCTTTCCATTTTGTATAGAACTCGCCCACCGGTTCCATTCTTATGGCTGTGAGAACTTTGTTTGCAACTCCGGCTGCTCCAAGTGCCGAACTCAAGGCTAAGCTGTTGATTACTGTAGCCATCATGCCCATCTGGTCGCCCTTTACGCGGTCGAAACCTTTGCCTGCACCTGTAAGCCCACGGAAAATGTTGCCGCCTCCGATGACAATTCCAATCTGTACACCCATCTCTGCAACCTCCTTTATCTGGGCTGCATACTCGTTCAATCTTTTCACATCGATGCCATAACCCTGTTCGCCCATGAGGCTCTCGCCGCTGAGCTTTAGAAGAATACGTTTAAACTTTGCCATATTGCAGTATTTATGTTGATACTCTGTTATCTTCCGTAAAGATAGGATGAAATCTTAAATAATGCTATATTTTACGGCAAAAGGTTAAGTTCTGCTGTCGTGAACTTAATTTGCCTTATCTTTGCCGTATCGAAAGCAACAGTTAAGGATATTGGTATGAGATTCTTGAGAAACCCCAATTTTACAATAGCCGTGTTGGCAATATATACGGCTGCAATATATCTGTATTTCTTTCCGAGGAATCACGAGATGAGTACAGCCTCAAAAGCAGCGACGGTTGGTGCATCTGTTGTTATACTGGCATTCCTTTGGTTCCTGCTGCGAAGACGGGAAAGACTTCGTCGGGAACGCGAGAACGACATCAGGCATATAGACAAGAAAGAGGAATAGCAGTGCAGCTATTCCTCTTTCTTGTCTGTTCAGTCGCTTTATTCGGCATCCTTGTACAGTAGCCAGCCGGCTGTCTGCACTGCTTCTTTATTCAGTGCTGTCGCGTTCTTGCTGTATGCATTGACAATACCGCCGTTGATGGTAATTGTTGCTGTACTTGTCATGGCATGGTCGTATGCCTCGGCAACTACTTTTCCGCCATTGACGGTGATTGTGCTTGCTGTTATTGCGCGGCTCTTCTTGTCATCGGCAATACCGGTGTAGTTATCGCTGGAGGCGAGCAGTGTTATCTCTCCGCCATCTATTACGACATCGCTGTTGCAGTTGATTGCCTTTGCGCCATTGCCCTGGCAGTCAAGAGCTATTGTACCGCCTGTTATATTCAGCTTCCCTTCGCTCTTTATTCCACCGGCCGAAGTGGTGTCCGCTTCTGCAATTGTACCTTTCGCAATGCCTGTAAGCTTTCCGTTCACGAAAGCAACTGTACCATCGCTGTTTATGATTTTTGAACCGTTGCCCTCGACAGTCGCCTGGATAATGCCGCCGATTTGCGTATAGTTGCCTGTTGTCTGTATGGCAGAACTTTTCTCACCGGTAGTCCTGATTTTTATGAATCCTCCGGCTATGTCGGCATTCGGAGTTATGGCAGGGTCGGGTACAGCCTCTTCATATACAACCTTGATTGCTTCGCCGGCTGATGTTATGTCAAGCTTTCCGGCTTCAATCCTTAGCGCACCTTCGGTACATTCGATGCCGTTGCTGCTTGCATTGATGGTTATGGTTGGAGAATATGCTGCAGTTCTTCCTATTATGAACTTGTCCTTTGTGCGGAATCCGTCCTTAGCGGAGCTTAGAATATTGATGTTGCCGCCACGTACCCTAATATAGTCGTCGCTGCATATTGCATGTCCTCCAAGGCTTGTGACATTTAGTATTCCGGTGCCCTCACCGTAGCCGTTGAAAATAAGCTGTCCTTCGCTGAAGATTGTTCCTTTCTGGTCTTCTTCTATTCCGTTCACAACTGCAGGCGCATCATATACAGCTCCGTCACAGAATGTGTTCGTTGTGTTCTTGGCTATGCAGAAATATACAGTCTTTCCGCTTTGTATGTTTACTGCAGGTCCGGTGGGGTTTGTGAGGTCAACTCCTTGTGCCAATATCATGAACTTCTTGTCGCTGTATATCTTTAGAGAACCGTTGCTGCTTTTGCCGGTTATTCTATATGCGTATTTGCTTAAGGTAGATCGTATAACAATGTGGCTTCCGTTTATATCGGCGGTAATGCCGGAAGGAAGCGCGCTCGTTTTTACACCGGTCTCTGAAAACGTGACGGTTATTCCTTTAGGGCTGAAGTTTTCGTCGAAATCGCCATATTCTTCATCAAGCTCGTCTGTAGGAATTTCTTGAGTTACTTCATTGAAGTTCCGAATGTCATTTTCAGAAAATCCTACCGATAGACTCTGGTTGTATGTGAGTTCATTTGTCTTCTCTTTTGTTGTTGCAATGTTGTCAACCTTCGCTGTTGCGAACTGACTTGTAATGCCATTGAGCATTGTGAACCTGACCAGCTGCTGTGCTTCGTTGAAGGTGATTTCGTGTGTCTGCTTTGTGTCTATAGCCTGGAATGTCCCGTCGCTGTTGTTCACGTAAAGCGTTTGGGCATGTGCCATTGATACGGCAAAGATGCCCGCTATAAATATCTTGTTTCTCATCTTCTCAGGATTTTTGCGGTTTTGTCATTTGCCTTTACTATATATATGCCTTTCGGCAGCTGTGCAATGCTTATTGCTTCCCCGTCACTGCCAAGTCTTATGCTGATAACCTGTGAACCGATAACGTCATAAACGGTAACCAAAGTGCCGGCAGGGCTGTTTATGGCAATCTCTTCTCTTGTTATGTACGTAACAAGCTCACGGCTTTGGGTCTTGACATCATCTATCGCAGTGAAATCTCCGAAATAGATGCGCTCAATATCTCCCATAGTGGAACTGCTTTTCGTCCCGTCATTCTGTTCTACATTCACTGTCGTTCCATTGAATGTGATTTTCTTCAGGTTGTCAAGGTCAATAACCTCATTGTTTTCACCGCCTTTTTCTATGAGCATCTGCTGTGCATGAACGGACATGCATGCTGCAAGCAAGAGTGTCGTAAATATGTATTTCATGTGATTCCTTTTTAAGTTGTCTTCTTAAAGATCAATTGAATATCCTAGTCCTATGGCATGTCCTTTGGGCTCATCGTCATCGTTCGCGTCCTGATACAGGTAGTAGAGCGATACTGAATTGTCCTTGTTTATCTTATAGCTTGCTCCAATGCGGTAACGCATCTTGTCGCATCCTTTCCAGTCGTCAAGACGTGAGTAGAGTTCTACCGATGCGAAAGGGTTTATCTTGCACTTCGGAATGTCCCATTTTGCTGTCAAGCGTGAACGCAGTGTCGTATTGTACTTGCTTTTCTTAGTCTCTTTCTCGGTGTACTGCATCGGAATGTAAATCTCCTCAATAAGGTCAACGCACTCCCAGCGGTACTTGGTTTCGTCTGTTATAGCCGAATTGGTGCGGGTATATTGCAAACGCTCACGCAATGAGAGTTCCACACGCCCTATCTTGTACTCTCCGCTGATTGATATGTGAAAGCGGTGACGCTCTGTCCAGTAGCTGTGGTCTATGTTGTGGTCGTACAGAATTTCTCCTGTGCTGACCACTTCGATGGGCTCATCCCATTTAATGTTCTTTTCCCTGAGGCTGTGGCTGTATATGAAAATATACCCGGCACTGGCCTTGAGCCATTTGGTGAACTTGTAACTTAGGCCGGCACCCAAAGAGTAACGGTCTATGTTGCCTACTCCTTCTATTGTACGCATCTCAGCCTCAAGGTCGAGCTTCAGTTTCTTGTTTATCTTCTTGGATGCTTCCAATGTTGTCCAGATTCCGAATTCGTTGTCTTCACTCTGGGCTGTAGAATTGCATATCGGTGCAAATGCAAGTGCTGCGATAACCATGAATCTTATCCAGCCGGTCTTTTTATTTGAGTTTGTATTCATCTGTCGGGGTTTTTAATGTTGTATCTACTGAATTGTTTGAAGAGTTGCTTTTATAGTACATCTTTATTATTGCTGCGTCCTTGAGGAAGTCTATGGCACCTACCTCAACTTTCTCAATCTTCAGGCCGGTACGTTTCTCAAGGTCTGCTATTAGCTCATCTTTCTTGTCTGGTGTTATAAGCTTTACATTGTCGTACTTTATGACTTTATAAGAGTAATGGCTTATAAGCAGCTTGCTCTCGCAAATCCATATTGATAAAATGAACAGGATGTTTATAATCAGTACCTCTCCATAGCTCAGCTCGCTCACAATTAGGCCGTTTATTGCACTTATGGCAATAATGATGAAAAGGTACGTCATTTCACGTATGGCTACCTGCTCGGTGCGGTAACGTATGATGCTGAATATTGCAAAGAGGCCCAATGCGATTCCGGCTTTCAACTTCACGTCGCCAAGAACATATATGAGCATGAATGTACTTATAGCGATGAGAATGTAGGTGAAGAAGAATTCACCGCGTTTGCATTTGGGATAGTAGAGTCCTCTTACGACAATCATAATTGCAATGAGGTTAATGAAGAACGCAATCAAGAGCTCCTTGACATGATTCGTGTCTATGAACTCGTCGCTGATTCTCTTGTCCTTCAGCCCGATGGCTTTCTTGTCATTGTCATCGTCGTCGTCAAAGTCGAAAGTGAACAGGCTCTCGGCTTGGGCTCCGGCTGTGATTGTGGCTATCCCGGCCGTGGCTGTAGCTGGGCCCGGTGTGCTGGCTGTTGCAGGAACTGCAAGCATCAAGCATAGCAGAAGTAGGGTGGTCAGTTGTTTCATTGTTTTTCTTTTATAGTTTGTTTTCAATTTTTTCTATCATTGTGAGCCTCTCCTTGAAATTGTTGCGTTTCAGGCTGTCGTTGGTCATTGCGCTGCCTATGCAATATTTGCTGAAACCTGAACGCTTTATACGCAACTCCCTTATTATGTCCAGTGCAGGAGAAGATACGTTGCCGTCACGCTTGAGCTCTATTATGGCAACCCTTTGCAATTCGTCGTGCTTGTCACTCTTGAGATGGTGAAAACGCAGGTTAAAGTCAATGGTGAGCCTTTCTGTCTTTCCGAAATTTACCAATGTAATGCGATTGAACCAATTTTCTATTACCGGTGATACTTCTTCTATTCTGTACCAGGCATGCTTGTCCATGAAAGGAACTATGTTATCGTACTCTTCATGTATAGTTTCGAGTGCCTCTATTGATATACGTTTCTTTTTTGTACGTCCGTGGTTGTTCTTGTTCTTTATTTCGAAAAAGGTATCGTCGCTGTCCATGTATGTCCTCACACGTATTTTTTCTCTTACGGTTCTTCCGCAATGGTGCATGCGGTACATCTGATAGTCGTCTGTGTCAAAGTACGTCGTGTGGTAACTGGCAATTCTCTTGCCGTTAATCTCTTGAATGTAATATTTGCCCTGGACTGCGAGAAGAAATGAATGCAATTGCCCGATGGAGGCCACGAACTTTGTGTCGGTCCTGTTCATGAGCTTTATGCCGGACATCTCTTCAAGAGTGATGGGGGGCAGCATCTGGGCTTTCTTTTCTATTTCTTCGGTCATATCAGCGCACTCTGCTTGATTTTACAAATATAGAATGTTTTTTTATAATATTATATATTCTCCCTTCTTTTTTATCCCATTCGGGCGAATGGAACTGCTAAATCAGCTGCTTTTTTCAATAATCACACCTCTTTGTCTTTAATTGGGGAATTGTTTATATTTGCACAAAAAAAACTGGACATGGATGTACAAGGAATAATTGACAGATTCTATCCTGTAGAAAATGAGCTGAAAAATATTTACATGGTTCATGCAAATGCGGTTACGGATATGGCACTTGATATGGCTGCCAGGCATCCGGAACTAAATATAGATGCCGGTTTTGTGAAAGAGGCGGCAATGCTGCACGATTTGGGTATCTTTCTTACTGATGCCCCTCGTATTTATTGTTTTGGAAATGAGCCGTATCTGTGTCATGGATATTTGGGCGCAGAGCTTCTGCGCGAGCTTGGATACGAGCGTCATGCAAGGGTGTGTGAACGCCATACGGGGACCGGCATTTCAAAGGAGCTTATTGTTGCCAATGGATGGAATCTCCCGGTAAAGGATTTTTATCCGGAGACAATGGAGGAGCAGCTTGTCTGTTTTGCTGACAAGTTCTTTTCCAAGACAAAGTTCCTTGACAAGCCACGTACTTTCGAGCAGGTTGTTGAGAGCATGGCGAAGATATCGGAAGAGTCGGTACTGAAAATCCATGAATGGGCTAAAGTGTTCATGTAATGGATGTGACGGTGAAAATATCATGGCGATGACTGTTTTTTGTTGTTAAAATAGGTGATTACTCCTTTTTATTTAGTAAATTTGTACTCTACTTTGTAGGTGTAATCAATGAGAACGGTTTTGTTTAGAATATATTTGTCGGCTATGTTGTTGGCGGTCTTCATGTTTGCAAGGCCTGTCGGGGCATTTGTCATGTCGCCGTATAATCTCTTCACTTCCCGTTCTGTATGTGATACAATCCTTTCGGATACTCTCCTTCTCTCCGATTCACTTACCGTTTCTTCCGATTCAATTGAGGATAAGAAGAAAAAGGATGCTATAGATGCACCGGTCTATTACGAATGTACCGATTCTATGGTGTGGTCCCGCGCCGGAAATGCCTATTTGTATGGCAGCAGCAAGGTTACATACGATAATGTTGAACTCACAGCCGATGTCATAACAATGAATATGGACAGCAGTGTTGTCCATGCAAACGGCCGTCCCGACTCAACCGGGGTAATGGTCGGTCTTCCGATATTCAAGGATGGCAGCACTCCGTATGAGTCGGACAGGATGAGCTATAATTTCAAGAGCAAGAAAGGCTTTATCAGCAATGTATATACCCAGCAGGGCGACGGCTTCATAATGGGCGGAAAGGCAAAGAAGGATTCTGCCGATGTCTTCTATTCCGAGGACGGAAAATACACGACCTGCGATGCAGAGCATCCTCACTTCTATATTCAGCTTACACGTGCCAAGGTGCGTCCTAAGAAGGATGTTGTCTCAGGTCCGCTCTATCTTGTGATTGAGGATGTCCCTCTTCCGTTGGCGTTGCCTTTCGGATACTTCCCGTTCACGAGCAGTTATTCCTCTGGTATCATAATGCCTACATACGGTGATGAAATGGAACGCGGTTTCTATCTGCGTGAAGGAGGCTACTATTTTGCCATAAGCGACAAACTCGATTTGCGTCTTACCGGTGAAATTTATACCAAAGGCTCGTGGGGATTGGGAGCTGCATCGACATATGCAAAACGCTATCGCTACTCCGGCAATATCGATTTCAACTATCTTGTGACCAAAGAGGGTGAAAAAGGTCTTCCCGACTATGCAGTGGGCAAGAACTTCCGTTTGCAATGGAGTCACCGTCAGGACCCTAAGGCGCATCCCAACAGCAATTTCTCGGCAAGCGTGAACTTCGCCACAGCCAGCTATGAACGTGCGAATCTGAACAGCCTTTATAACCCGATACTCAATTCGCAGAGCATGCGAACCTCAAGTGTCAGCTATTCTCATACATTCCCGAATATCGGTTTGACGATTTCGACGACAATGAACATTGCCCAGAACATCCAGGATTCGACTTTGTCTCTGACATTGCCCAACCTCAGTGTCTCATTGAGCAAGAAATATCCGTTCAAGAGAAAGAAACGTGCCGGAGATGAGAGATGGTATGAGAAAATCTCTTTGTCTTATAGCGGACAGATGAGCAACAGCATATCGACAAAGGAGGATAAGGTGTTCGATTCCAATCTTATGAGAGACTGGAAGAATGGTTTCAAACATTATATACCGGTAAGTGCGACATTCCAGCTTTTCGATGTAATAAACATAACGCCGAGTTTCAATTATACGGAACGTTGGTATCTCAAGAAGGTGAATCAAAGATGGGACAATGCCTCTAACAGTGTAGTGCGTGATACGATAAACGGTTTTAATCGTGTCTATAACTACAATTTCTCGATATCGGCAAATACCACTTTGTACGGTTTCTATCAGCCTGCCGGTTTCCTTAAGAAGAGCAGGATACACATGATACGCCATGTCTTCAAGCCTTCGATATCTTTTACGTACGCTCCTGACTTCGGTGATCATCGTTACGGGTACTACGACTCCTATGTATATACCGACAAGAACGGCGAGGTGCGCACTGTTGAATATTCTCCGTATCAGAACAGCCTGTACGGAATCCCCGGCAAAGGAAAGACTGGAAGCATATCGTTCAGTGTGAGCAACAATGTCGAGATGAAATGGCGTACGAAGAACGATTCGCTTAAAAAGATAAGCATAATTGATGAACTGGGAGCTTCAATATCATATAATATGGCGGCTAAGACAAGGCCGTGGAGCAACCTTTCAACCCGTCTTAGATTGAAACTGTCCAAGAACTATACCTTTAGCCTTAATGCAACGTGGGCAACATATGCATATACGTTCAACGAGAACGGACAGGTTGTTGTCGGCGACAGAACTGAGTGGTCGTACGGGCGTTTCGGACGTTTCCAAGGCATGAGCCAGAATATATCATATACATTCAACAATAAGACTTACGACAAGATTAAGAAATGGCTGTTCGGGGAAGATGAGGAGGAGAAGGATGCTGACGGTATTATAGAAGATGATGTGGAGAAGAGCCTTGACAAGAAGGATGACAGCAGGGAATCATTGCGTAACAGCAAGGCTAAAAAGTCGAAGGATGCGGAAGTTGACGAGGATGGGTATATGCGTTTCAAGTTTCCATGGAGCCTGACCGTTTCCTACGGTATAATAATGGCCGAGAATACAGCCGCGAAGATTAACGTAAAGACTATGCGTTATCCTTATAAGTTTACCCAGAACCTTAATGTTTCGGGAAATATAGGCATTTCCGACAACTGGAACATTAACTTCACATCGGGATATAACTTTGAATTCAAGAAGCTTACGACAACAATGCTCAATATTTCCCGTGACCTTCACTGCTTCGAAATGTCATGCGGAATAGTGCTGAGCCCTTATGCGTCATTCAATTTCAGTTTCCGTGCAACCTCTCAGATGCTAGCCGATGCCCTTAAATTTGAGAAGCGCAGCAGTGCAAGTTCAAATATTGAGTGGTATAACGATTAGTAGTAGCATCTATCATATAAATAAAATCGCGAATGCTGCGCAGCATTCGCGATTTTATTTCATTACCATATAATAGGTGCTTTGCCATGCTCCTTCAGGTATTGGTTGGCTCTGCTGAAGTGATGATTGCCGAAGAAACCCTGGTATGCAGATAGCGGTGACGGGTGAGGCGATGTGAGTACAAGGTGCTTTCCCCTGTCAATGAATGATCCTTTCTTTTGTGCATAGCTGCCCCACAGGATAAATACGATATTCTCGCGCAAGGAAGCAAGTTGGCGTATGGCAGCATCGGTGAACTCTTCCCATCCTCGTCTCTGGTGCGAACCGGCCTGGGCTGCACGTACCGTAAGCGTAGCGTTCAGCAACAGCACTCCCTGGTCGCTCCAACGTGTGAGGTCTCCGTCTTGTGGGAGAGGAGCACCGGTGTCGTTTGCAATCTCTTTGAATATGTTCATAAGCGAAGGTGGGAACTGTATGCCTTTGTTGACAGAAAAGCATAGACCATTTGCCTGTCCTGCACCATGGTAGGGGTCCTGTCCGAGTATGACGACTTTTACCTTGTCGAACGGGCAGTGGTCAAAAGCATTGAATATAAGCCTTGCCGGAGGATAAATAGGGGTATTGCCGGAATATTCATTCCTGACGAATTCTGTGAGTTGCCTGAAGTACTCCTTTTCAAACTCTTCCTTAAGCACCTCTTTCCAGCTGCTCTCTATTTTGACACCCATATTATTTATATAAGAGGTATATTTAGTTTCTTGCACTCATTGCGCATCTCTTCGGGCCAGATGCTTGACTGTATCTCGCCGATATGCGCCTTCTTCAACAATAGCATACATAGTCTGGATTGTCCGATGCCTCCTCCTATGCTGAGCGGCAATGAGCCTTCAAGCATACGGCGGTGGAAATATAGTTTCTTTCGTTCTTCTTTGCCCGATTTCTCCAGTTGACGAAGAAGTGCTTCGCGGTCAACGCGTATTCCCATTGATGAGAGCTCCATGGCCTTTCCGAGCACGTCGCTCCATATCATAAGGTCTCCGTTGAGGCCGTAGAACCCATCTTCGTTCGGGGTGCTGTAGTCGTCGTAGTCCGGTGCGCGGTTATCGTGCGGCTTGCCGTCGCCAAGCTCGTTGCCGATACCGATAATGAATACAGCTCCATGTTTTCTGGTTATCTCCTCTTCTCTTTCTTTAGGAGAGAGTTCTGGGTATATCCTGCGAAGCTCCTCGCTATGTATGAACTCAATCTTTTCAGGGAGTGAGGGGCGTAACTGCGGGTAACATTCACTTAGCGTGAATTCCGTGTGGAGTATGGCAGAGTATATCTCTTCAACTATTTCTTTGAGGAAAGCTATGCTGCGCTCCTTTTCTGTTATGACACGTTCCCAGTCCCACTGGTCAACGTACAGCGAGTGCAGGTTGTCCAATTCTTCGTGAGAACGTATAGCATTCATGTCGGTGTATATTCCATACCCGTTTGCAATGTTGTATTCGGCAAGTGTAACACGTTTCCATTTTGCAAGTGAGTGTACAACCTCTGCTACAGCACCGTTCATATCCTGAATAGGAAAACTTACTGCATTCTCGTATCCGTTGAGGTCGTCATTCAGTCCGGTGCCTTGCAATACGAACAGCGGTGCAGTCACGCGTCGCAGGCGCAGTGAAGAAGATAGGTTGAGCTGAAAAGTCTCTTTAATCTGCTTGATTGCAAGTTCTGTCTGCTTAAGGTCGAGTAGAGGCTTGTATTCAGCCGGGAGTCTGTATAGTTTCATTTTGTTGACAAATTGTCTTGGTAAATAGTTTGTTGTGTGTTAAAATTAATCCCCAAGCTTTGTTAAGCTTGAAAAAGTTAGGGCAAAGATACGATTTTGCTTTACTTTATCCAATAAAACTGCAGTAAAATATATAAGGAGTAAAATTCTTTTTTTAGTATAATGACAATAGCAACTTGGCAAATTATTTGTATCTTCGCATCTGTGATTGCAAAAGGTCCCGTAGCTTAGCTGAATAGAGCGTCAGATTCCGGTTCTGAAGGTCGTGGGTTTGAATCCCACCGGGATCACAATCCGTTATTTCCGTGAACAGACCGCTCAGGCATTTTTACTATTGCGATGAAAGCATTCCTTTACTACATAGCCCTTGTATTCCTTTTTATACTTAACAGGCTGCCGTTCTTCCTGCTGTACTTTGTTTCAGATGTATTTTATCTTATAATGTACTATGCAGTGCGTTACCGACGTAAGGTAGTGCGTGAGAATCTTGTAAAATCTTTCCCCGCCAAAAGTCTCAAAGAGATAAAATCAATTGAGAGAAAATTCTATCATCGTCTGTGCGACTTCTTCCTCGAAATAATAAAATTGCATGGCCTGAGCGAGAAGGAGGCGCGCAAGCGTCTGGAGTTCGTTGGAATGGACAGGATTCACGAACTCATGGAACAAGGCCATTCGGCGGTGGTATATATCGGACACATGTTCAATTGGGAACTGATGAATTCTGTGTCGTTGTATTTCGACCTTGACAAGGTTTTTGTAGGTGAGGTATATCATACGTTGCGTAACAAATATTTCGATTCATTGATGCGTAGTGTGCGTGGGCAGTATGGTGCAGAGCCGATACCGATGAAGAATACCCTGCGTCGTATTCTTAAGGCGGAAAAGGATAATAAAATGTTTCTGGTAGGCTTTGTTGCCGACCAATTGCCCAAATGGGAGGCGATAAAACATTGGGTCGATTTCCTGAATCAGGATACGCCGGTATTTGTGGGCACGGAAAAGATTGCGCAACGTTGCCATGCCGCAATCTACTATACACATATGGAACGTGTCAAACGCGGACATTATAGGGTATGCATAGAGTGTCTTGCAGAGGATGCTTCGCTTCTTCCCGAAAATGAAGCGACGGAACTATATTATAAGAGACTGGAGGCAAATATAAACGAGTATCCCGAATTATGGCTCTGGACGCATAAACGTTGGAAACGTACAAGAGAAGAATTTGAGGATAGGGAAAGGAGACGTCTTGAAACCCTAAAAGCCAGAGCCGAAAGCAATACAGCAGGGTGATGTGTCCAAAATTAAAAGAGCTTCAGAATTTCTGAAGCTCTTTTAATTAATGCTGTGCCTAATCAATATGCTCTAGCAAAGAGTACTCTGCGGGCCGAAGGCTTTCCTGTTACCATGCATGTGCCTGGTGTCTCGTCCCAGCCGATAGGTATGCATCGTATTGTTGCCTTCGTATCGTTCTTTATCTGCTCCTCTGTTTCAGGAGTACCGTCCCAATGTGCGAGTATGAATCCGCCTTTCTCAATCTCTGTCTTGAACTCCTCGTATGTATCAACGCTTCTTGTGCATGCTTCGCGCATGGCAAGAGCCTTTGCATGCAAGTTGCTCTGTATGTCGTCAAGGAGCTGCTTTACATGCTCTACTATGCCGTCAATCTGGCGGGTCTCCTTAGCAAGGGTGTCACGACGCATAACCTCGATTGTCCCGTTTTCTATGTCGCGTGCTCCAAGAACCAGGCGTACGGGAACGCCCTTAAGCTCATATTCTGCGAATTTGAATCCCGGACGGCGGTTGTCGGCATCGTCGAACTTCACGGTAATGCCAAGCTTCTTCAGTTCTGCAATCATAGGGTCAACCTTGCTCTTTATCATGTCGAGCTGCTCATCGTTCTTGTATATAGGAACAATGACTACCTGGATAGGAGCAAGTGCCGGAGGCAGTACAAGCCCGTTATCGTCGGAATGAGTCATGATAAGCGCACCCATAAGGCGTGTAGATACACCCCATGATGTAGCCCATACATATTCGAGATTGTTGCTCTTGTCAACGAATTGTACGTTGAACGCCTTGGCAAAGTTCTGTCCGAGGAAGTGGGATGTACCGCACTGCAATGCCTTTCCGTCCTGCATCATACCCTCAATGGTGTAAGTGTCAAGTGCTCCTGCAAAACGCTCGTTCGCGCTCTTTACTCCCATTACAACCGGCAATGCCATGTACTTGTTGGCAAAATCGTTATAGACATGAAGCATTGTACGTGCCTCCTCTTCTGCCTCTTCGCGTGTGGCGTGTGCGGTGTGTCCTTCCTGCCATAGGAATTCTGCTGTACGCAAGAACAGGCGTGTACGCATCTCCCAACGCATGACGTTTGCCCACTGGTTTATTTTAATAGGCAGGTCGCGGTACGACTGTATCCAGTTCTTGTACGAACTCCATATAATGGTTTCCGATGTAGGGCGGATAATCATCTCCTCCTCAAGCTTTGCAGCCGGGTCAACAACAACTCCGCTGCCGTCCTCGGCATTCTTCAAGCGGTAGTGTGTTACTACTGCACACTCTTTTGCAAAACCCTCAACGTGCTCTGCTTCACGGCTGAGGAACGATTTAGGTATAAGCAACGGGAAGTATGCGTTTACGTGTCCGGTTTCCTTGAACATGTCATCGAGAACCCTCTGCATCTTTTCCCAAATAGCATATCCGTATGGCTTTATAACCATACATCCTCTTACCGGTGACTGTTCTGCCAAGTCGGCTTTCAGTACCAAATCGTTATACCATTGTGAGTAGCTTTCGCTACGTTTGGTCAAGTCTTTTAATTCTGCCATATCTGAAGTTTTTTTGTGATGTTCCTGTTTTAACATGCAAAAGTACAAAAAATATCCAATATACTATAGCCCGGATGCAGTTATAAGGTGCCTATAAGTCTGAATATTCTTATTCCGGTCTGTGATTTCCTCTTCTTCTGGTAATCGTATAGAGTCACATTGTCTCTGATAACCATCTCCTTGCTGCTTGATGCATGCAATAGATGCACTCTACCTTTATGCCAGAAAGCAAAGCCTATGTGTGTTACGTCAAGACCGTCAATGTTTGTAGTCAGCGCAAGGATATCGCCGTCCCTAATCGGGAGTTCATCAGCACCTTTGTTAAGCTTCTCTTTAGGTATATACTCAACTTCTTTGTTGCGGAATGGCTTCTCCATAGCCTCTATTTCTCTGGTGGTTTCAGAATTGCCCTTCAGCATGGTATAGTTCTGCGGGTGGCTGCTCATGAAGGAGAGGTGAAGTCTGCCTTTTGTGCTTATCCTGCATGATGTGACTTCCTTTATTGCTCCTAATTTAAGGCTATCTTCAATCCATTGGCTGATATAATGCAGCCTGCTTGCATATCCTTTACGCTCTCCGTTCCTGTACCTTATCTTCTCTAGATTCTTGCATACATCATTGAACTTCCCTTCTTTCTTTTCTATTGTTGTGGCTAGTGCCAGTGTCAGCTCTACGAATGTAGTGCAGTCGAGCTTGCTGCAGCTTACATAAAGGGGCTCTTTCTCACCGTTCTCTAATGTTCCGGCAACATATCTGCACCCTGCAAATTTGTCCGCTATTGCCAACAATAGTTTACCGCTGTTTGAAAACTCCTTGACTGACATCTCCTCGATGATTCCTTCAATGAATATGCTGTCCTGCTTTTCATACAGTATTTCCTGTGAAAATGAAGATGTTGCAAAAAATGCCAAAAAGATTATTGTAATGCAGTTTCTCATAGTTGTGTCAGTGATGTACTTCTTTAATTTTTGTAAATATACAACAATATTCTTTTTTAATGATTATCTTCGCTCCAAATTAGCAATCAGCAATGTTCCGTGTCATATATATATTGTTGTCGTTATTTCCGGTGATTGCATCGGCTCAGTCTGCAATATCCTTTTCTTCTTCCATACGTTCACCGCAGGTGGTGCTGAACGAGGTGTGGAGCGACCCGCCGGTAATGCAGCTTGGCAGTGATGATATACTGACATTCTCCTTTGATGAGATGTCTCATACCTATAAGCGTTATACTTACCGTATTACCCACCGCAATAGCGACTGGACACTTTCCGATTTAGTTGAGATTGATTACCTTGACGGCTTCAACGGTATGCCTATTGAGGATTGGGAGAATTCGGTAAATACAACCCAATTATATACTCACTACACTTTTACTGTTCCCAATGAGAACGTTGCCTTGAAATTGTCGGGGAATTATAGGATAGAGGTATTCGATGACGAATTACAGGAGGATATCCCTGTTCTCCGTTACGATTTTTCTGTTGTTGAGACCAAGGTTGGTATTGGAGCCAGAATCAGCGGTGATACGGACCGTTCCTTGAACGACGGTGAACAGCAGCTCTCGTTCATTGTTGACTATTCACGTTACAGCGTTGCATCACCTGCCAGCGATATCAAGCCGGTCGTGTATCAGAACCGTCGCCGATACAATGCCGTTTCAGGTATAAAGCCTACATATATTACAGCCAATAGGGCAGAGTATTCATTCAATTCCAAACTAATATTCGATGCCGGTAATGAATACCGGCGCTTTGAACTTACCGACCCGAATTCTACCGGTTTAAATGTCGAGGATGTCCTGTACGACGAGCCCGATTATCATGCTTTGCTATATATGGACAAAGTGAGGCATACACATTCGAACTATCGTGATGAGAATGGCATGTTTTATGTAAATACCTTGGAAGGGTACGGCTCACCGATAGAGGCCGATTATGTGTATGTGCATTTTGCTCTTGATGCTCCCTACCGTAAAGGGGGCAGCTATTATCTCATGGGTGATTTGTGCAACGGTGATTTCAACCGTGCAAATATGCTGGAATATGACAAGGAGAACGGATATTACCATATATCCAAACTACTGAAGCTGGGAGTGTACAACTATATGTATGCCTGGTTGCCGGATGGCGCGTCAAGGCCTATGCTTGCATTCTCTGAGGGTAACTTCTATAATACGGAGAACGAATACATGATATATATATACCATCGTGCCTTCGGAGAACGCTATGACAGGCTTGTAGGCGTTCATGTTGTCAGATACAGCCTTGAGAGAAACTGATGATTATAAAAAAGATGTCTTGGACATCTTTTTTTCGATTTAGACTTTGTCTATCATTTTTTGCAGGCTTAGCCAGAACCCCTTTTTCTCAAAATTCAGGAGCTTTGCTATCTTTCTGAAGAATGCAAGTGTTTTTCCCTGTTTCTTCATCTTCTTGTTTGCGTATGTGTAGAAAATGAATGTCGTAAGAATACTTAGTGCAATGACTATATATAGCTGTACTTCTATGGATGCTCCTAATTTGTATGAGACGAACCATAGTACTACAACAAGAAAGTTTATTGTAAGAATAGAAATAGTCGTTCCCGCATGCGAGAATCCTAACTCTATGAACAGGTGATGCAGATGTGTCTTGTCGGGGTGGAATGGCGATGTCCCGCGTATTATACGTGATGTCATTACACGCAATGTGTCAAAGACCGGTATTGCGAGAATAGCAAGTGTCATGGCAACGAGACTCAGACCGCTTTCGGCATAACCGGCACACACAGAGTTCTGTCCAAGAATGCTTATTGTAAACATAGACATCATCATTCCCATAACTAATGTACCGCCATCTCCAATGAACATTCTTGTATGGTAGCCGAATACATTATGGAAGAAGAATGGTATTATTGCACCTGCTGCAGATGCAGCAATTATGGTCATTACAGTATTGCCGGTTGTGTAGAATATTATTGCGAACATTACAGATGCCATAAAGCAGAAACCGGACGATAGTCCGTTAACGCCGTCAATCAAGTTGATTGCGTTTATAATGCCGACAGATGCGAATATTGTAAGCGGATATGATATCCATTGAGGTATTGTATCTACACCCCATAGCCCCCAGAAGCAATCTATTGAGGATTTGTTTATGTACATCATCCATAATACGACAAGAATTTCTATTATGAATCTTATGGTAGGGGAGAGGTCTATGATATCATCGATTGTTCCGGTGTATAGCATTATTAGCATTGCTGCAACCAGCATGAATACATTTGGGCTATTGAACATCATCTGCGAACTGCATATGCCAATTACAATGCCGAAGAATACAGCAATACCGCCCATGACAGGAACCGGATTGCGCTGTAGCTTGCGGGCATCGGGGTTGTCAACCAGGTTTTTCATAATGGAAATCTTGAGAACCTTCGGGTGTACCCATAATGTTCCTAACAATGCCAAGAAAGCCGGTATTAATATATTGATGAAATCTGACATGTTCTGATAGTTGCTGCTTTATTACTTTTTTAAACGATTGTCGTTCATGCAAATATAAATATATTTTTTTAAAAACAATTGTTTTCTCTTGCAAAAACCTATAAAAATGTCCGAACGTTCATTTTTTTATTACTTCCAGTCGTTTTTTCTATACATAAACAGCAACAAGTTTTTAAACAGCATGTTTGGCAATTGCTTTGGCTTGTAACTGCTTTGTGTAGCAATAACTTTTTTGTGAATAAATTGTTCTCTTTTTTAGGCTGTTATCCGTTTTTAAGTTATATTCGCATAATATAAAAACGCAATATTGATGTTCTTGGTTTAATTTTAATGAATATGTCTTCAAATCATGTAGTTATAATGGCCGGTGGTGTAGGCAGCCGTTTCTGGCCGATGAGTACAGTTGACTGCCCTAAGCAGTTCATAGATGTGCTTGGTTGCGGAAGGACATTGCTGCAGTTGACAATAGACCGTTTTGCCGGTATATGTCCAATGGAGAATGTCTGGGTCTTGACATCGGAGAAGTATGCATCGACAGTCCAGGAGCAGTTGCCTGAAGTTCCGGCAGAGAATATACTGAAAGAGCCGTGCAGGCGTAATACTGCGCCATGCATAGCATACGCGGCATGGAAAATAAAGAAACGTGACCCGAATGCCAATATGGTGGTTACGCCAAGTGACCATTTTGTCGCAGATGTGCCGGAGTTCAAGAGAGTAATAAACTCATCCCTCTCTTTTGTTTCGGGTTCCGATGCGATTCTTACTCTTGGCATCAAACCGACCCGTCCTGAAACAGGTTACGGTTATATTGAGGCTGTACTCGGTAACCCTTCATTGTCGAACAAGGAGGTGTATCGTGTCGATTCGTTCAAGGAGAAGCCGACTTTAGATGTTGCTGAAGCGTATGTGGCAAAAAACAACTTCTTCTGGAATTCCGGAATATTCATCTGGAATGTATCGACAATAGTGAATGCTTTCCGTGTATATCAGTCTCCGATAGCCTCGGTTTTTGAATCGCTGATGCCATATTATTATACGTCTGAGGAACAGGAGCGTGTGAATGCTCTTTTTCCGGAGTGCCGCAACATATCTGTGGATTATGCGATAATGGAGCGTGCCGATGAAATATTCGTTTTTCCGTCAAGCTTCGGTTGGAGTGATTTGGGTACTTGGATGTCTCTTCATGGGAATATGCAGAAAGACCTGAACGGCAATGTTGCAATCGGTGCAGATGTGAGATTTTCCGATTCGCGCAACTGTATCGTAAATGTACGTGGCGCAGAGAAGGTTGTTGTCATTGGCATAAATGATTGTATTGTTTCGGAGAATGAGGGAAATCTGCTTGTGTGCAGAATGAGTGATGACAATCGCATAAAAGAGTTTTCGGAAGAGAAATAATCCTTGACATTATATACAGAAAAAGGATGAGCTTGCTCATCCTTTTTCTGTATTATTTCTATTCTTTACTGCTTCTATAAAGGATTCGGTTGTAATGCCGTTTTTGTATGGAATGCCGAAGAGCCTGAAAAGTGTCCACGATTTCTCTTTCAATGCGTTCTCAACGGCAGGGCCAATCAATTCTGCATGTCCGCTCTTCCATAAGGAAAAGGCAATATATGCGTCAATCTCGGAAGTGTCCCTTGCAAACTCGCGGATGTAGCGGAGGACTCTCAAAGCACACGCTGTATGGCCATTGTCGGCAAGATGCGCTCCGAGCCTGAACAGCTCCTCCTCCTGGCTCCACTCTTTGCTCTCAAGAATGTTCATGTCGTCGAAAGTGAGGTTCTCCTTGTCACGTAGCTCATAGAGGCGAGTGCTGTCAAGAACCAGCTGCTTCATGTTGTCGGGGTGCATCATGATAGCCATGGAAATGGCATCTTCCGCACGTTCCTGCATATTGCTCTCCTCTAAAAGCATTGCCTTGTCAACTCTTGCAAGCATTGCTTCTATTGTTCCCTCTTCTGCAATCTCTATGACCTTGTTGAAAGTCTCTATTGCTGTTCCGTTCATGCCCTCCTTGTAGTATGAAAGGGCAATGTAGAATAACGGCATTGCCGATTGGGGGTATTTGCGGCATATCTTTCCGAATATTTTACGTGCCGAGCTATAATCCTGCATGAAGTAGTAGCAGTAGCCCTGCATCATGAATGCATACTCGATATCTTCGTTTATGGTACTTTCGTACTCAAAGCATTCCAATGCCTTTCCATACTTCTTTACCATATAGTATGCATGTCCCAGCTGCTCCCAGTAGAAAGTCGAGTACGGGTCCTCGTCAAGCAGGCTGTTGTATATCTCAACAGCATCGTCTATGCGTTGCATCTCTATAAGGCATTCAGCTTTAACTTCCAGGAGTGACTTTTTCCCAGGGACTGCCCGAAGTATATTTTCACAAATGAGCAATGCTTCTTGCGCGAACCCGCAGTCGAGCAAGACTTCAAGCGCATCATATACAATCTCCTGGTCGGGCTTTGCTTTCTGCAGTATCTCAAAAGCTATTTCGCGTGCTTCCCTGAAGCTCTTCAGTGCCAATAGTATCTCGGCTTTCAGAATTCTGGTTTCATCATCCTCTGCATAGCCGATTTGCGAGAAGCACTCCCATGCCTTTAAGGCCTCGCCTTTGCATAGCAGCAGCTTTATCTCTATTCTGGAATTTTCGGAAGCTGCGGGGTGGAGGTGCTTCGATTTCGCCAGCACCTCTTCCGCTTCCTCATATTTCTCAATGAACATGAAATACGATGCCAGGTCGGCAAATTCCTCAACTCCGAAGTATTGGCTTGTTCCAATAGTCTTGGAGTGTTCATATCTGCCGAGCAGTTCACGGAACTCCTTAGAATCAAAGAAACCCTTGTCGTAGTTCATGCCGTTGCTGCATTAACCCGTTGTTACTTGCCTTTTATCTTGTTCCAGGTGTCTTTAAGGGATACCGTGCGGTTGAATACCGGCTTTTCGGGTGTTGAGTCCGGGTCAACATTGAAATATCCGATTCTCTGGAACTGCAGGTAGTCAAGAGGCTTGCACTGTGAGAGGAATTTCTCGACCTTGCATCCTGTCAGAACCTTCAGTGAGTCGGGGTTTATCATCTCTTTCATTGCTTCAAGTGCATCGCACCCCTTTTCCTCGCGTATGGCGGCCATCTCGTCACGCGGGTTCTCTGCACTCCATAGGCGATCGTACAGACGTACCTCTGCATCTATGCAGTGTCGGCGGCTTACCCAATGTATTGTGCTCTTTACCTTGCGGTTTGCATCGGCCTCTCCTGTCTTTGTCTGTGGAATGTATTCGCACAGAACCTCTGTTACATTGCCGTCGGCATCCTTGTTGCATCCGGTGCAAAGAACAATATATGCATTTTTCAGTCGTACTTCGCGGCCCGGTGTGAGGCGGAAGTAGTTCTTTGGGGCGTCTTCCATGAAATCGTCACGTTCAATCCACAGTTCGCGGCTGAACTCTATTGTATGTGTGCCGTCTTCGGGGCGTTCCGGGTTGTTTATGGCTGTAAGTTCCTCTACCTTATCTTCGGGATAATTTGTTATTGTGAGCTTCACGGGGTTTATTACTGCCGATACACGTGTTGCACGTGAATTGAGGTCTTCGCGTACTGCGCTCTCAAGCAATGCGAAATCGTTGAGTGCATCGTATGTGGTGTAGCCTATCTTGTCAACGAAGTTCCTTATTGATTCAGGAGAGTATCCGCGACGGCGGAAACCGCATAGTGTCGGCATGCGTGGGTCGTCCCATCCGTTGACAAGCCCCTCCTTTACCAGTATGAGCAGATTGCGCTTGCTCATAAGTGTGTAGTTCAAGTTGAGCTTGTTGAACTCATACTGGCGCGGACGGTTGTCCTCAAGGTCCTTGCCGTCCTTCACCCAGTCAACAAAAAGGTCGTACAGAGGGCGGTGAGGCACGAATTCAAGTGTGCATAGGGAGTGTGTTACGCCTTCGAAATAGTCACTCTGTCCATGTGCGAAGTCGTACATCGGATATGCCTTCCACTTCTCGCCGGTACGGTGGTGCGCTGCTTTTACAACGCGGTAAATTATAGGGTCGCGGAAATGCATGTTTGGGCTTGCCATGTCTATCTTTGCGCGTAGCACCATCTTGCCCTCTTCAATCTCTCCGGTGTTCATCTTCTCGAAAAGGGCAAGACTCTCTTCTGTAGGTCGGTTGCGGTAGGGGCTTTCTGTTCCCGGCTGAGTGGGTGTTCCCTTCTGTTCGGCTATCTGCTCGGCGGTCTGTTCGTCTATATATGCCTTTCCTTCCTTTATGAGCTTGATTGCGAAATCCCAGAGCTGGTCGAAGTAGTCCGACGCATAATATACATTGGCCCAATCGAATCCAAGCCATTTGATGTCTTCCATAATGGCATCGACATATTCGACATCCTCCTTTGTCGGGTTAGTGTCGTCGAAACGCAAGTTGCAGATGCCGTTGTATTTCTCGGCCATTCCGAAGTCCATGCAGATTGCCTTGGCATGGCCTATATGAAGGTATCCGTTCGGTTCGGGCGGAAAACGTGTCTGCACTTTCTTCCCGTTCTTGCCCTGCTCAAGGTCATTTACTATAATCTGTTCAATAAAACTGATGCTCTTTTTCTCGTTCTTTTCGGTTTCGTTGATTTCGGCCATAGCTTTTATATGGTTATGTGTTTATTTGTTCTGGATTGAAGGCGTGATGCCTTTAATCTACAAAAGTAGTTTATTTTTTCGATATATCGTGTGCGCAGGGCTCTTTTTTGAATACAGCTGTTATGGCTATGCTGCTTTTATACTGTATTATCTGTTCTGCGACAGATAAAATCCGAGTTTGTATATCTTCAGCATTGCCAGAGAGGGGGCTTTGCTGAGCAGATTCTTTCTGATTGTTCCTTTGAATATGCGCCAAAAGAACATGAATATTCCATGCATATGCCACTTCTGCAATTTCTCTGCGGCATTGATGAGGGGGGTGGATACGATAGAATCTTTGATCTCATTCAGTGCCATTATTGATTGCTCGACTTTTGCAAGATATATGGAGTTGCTTTCCAATCCGTTGTGCAGCAATTTGTTGTCGATGTGGAGTATCTTGTGGCCGCCTCTCTCCAGCTCTTTTCCGAAAAGTGTGTCTTCGTGTCCGTATCTTACAATGTTTGGGTTGAATAGTATGGACATGAACAGTTCGCGTCTTATTGCAAAATTGAAAGTGGTGAATCTCTCGTATGGTGCTTTGTTGCGTGTGGCTGCATCACGTTGCTTGTCGGCTTCTTTTTCATATCTGAACCTCAACGAACACTCCGTGTCGGGCTGTTTGTCGGCGTGATATAATCCTCCGCATACGACTTCGTTTTCTTTCAATGCCTTTATGTAGCATTCCAGGAAATCGGGCTTTTCAACTATAGCATCGCAGTCAATGAAAAGTATATCGCGGTATTTAGCTTCCAAGGCAAGCGTATTGCGGATATTGGCACGGCCTATATTCTTTTCCATAATAATTCGCCGGCAGTTATCTAATAGCTCGGCCGACATGTTCAGCCTGAGATTTTCGGGTTGTGTGCCGTCCTCACCCAGCAGAATCTCATATGGGCAGCCTAGTGCCTCCCCTTGTCTCTGAAGTTCCTCGACAAGCAGGTGGCAGTCATAATCTTTTGTCGGAATGAGTATTGAAAGCATAGCCGTAATATTGTATTGCAAAAATATCAAAAAAAAACAAACGGCATAGTTGAGGCTTCTTATTTTATCTCTTTGCTCTTTTATATTGTTTTTCTCTTCTGTTTTTGAAGATAATTCATTATCTTCGCAAAATACGGCAATGCCGTGAACTTGTATTGTAGAATCAAAACATATATTTATGAAGAGTGACATTCAGATTGCTCATGAAACGAAGCTTGAGCGCATTGAGAACGTGGCAGCGCAAATCGGTATAGATGCCAACGACCTCGAACATTACGGAAAGTACATAGCAAAAGTTCCTTTGAATCTCATTGGAGAAAAGAAGGGCAAGCTGATTCTTGTGACTGCTATTACTGCTACGAAGGCCGGTATTGGCAAGACAACTGTTTCCATTGGTTTAGCTCTGGGTCTTAACAAGATTGGCAAGAAAGCTGTCGTGGCACTGCGTGAGCCCTCTCTTGGTCCCTGTTTTGGCATGAAGGGAGGTGCTGCCGGCGGCGGTTATGCCCAGGTGCTTCCAATGGAGAAGATCAATTTGCATTTCACAGGTGACTTCCACGCAATTACTTCGGCCCATAATATGATTTCGGCTCTTCTTGATAATTATCTCTATCAGCATGCGAAGGAGGGCTTTGGTCTTAAGGAGATTCTTTGGCGTCGTGTACTCGATGTCAACGACCGCTCTCTGCGCCAGATAATCACCGGTGTAGGTCCGGCGACAAATGGCTTGGTGGAGCAGGCCGGCTTTGACATTACACCGGCATCGGAGCTTATGGCAATCCTTTGTCTTGCAAGTGATGAGAACGATTTGCGTCGTCGCATAGAGAACATAATGCTCGGTTATACCTATTCAGGCGAACCTTTCACTGTAAAGGATTTGGGTGTTGCCGGTTCAATAATGGTACTCCTCAAGGATGCGATCCAGCCTAACCTCGTGCAGACAACAGAAAACACTCCGGCAATTATCCATGGCGGCCCGTTTGCCAATATTGCTCATGGTTGCAACTCGCAGCTTGCTACAAAGCTTGCTCTTGCACACAGTGAATATACCATTACTGAAGCCGGATTCGGTGCCGACCTCGGAGCGGAGAAGTTCTACAATATTCTTTGCCGTAAGAGCGGTCTGCAGCCCGATGCGACTGTTATCGTAGCTACAGCCCAGGGATTGAAGATGCATGGAGGCGTTGAACTCGACAAGATAAAGGAACCCGATATGGAGGGCCTTCGCAACGGTCTTGCAAACCTCGACCGTCATGTTGCAAACCTGCGCTCGTTCGGCCAGTCGGTTATTGTGGTATTCAATCGTTTCGCTACCGATACCGATGAGGAAATGGCCCTCTTGCGTGCCCACTGCGAGCAGGAACTGGGCTTGCCGTTCGTAATCAACAACGCCTTTGCACAAGGTGGGGAGGGTGCAATGGAGATGGCTCAGATAGTTGTCGATACAATAGAGAACAATCCTTCCAAGCCATTGCAGTTTACATACGAGGATGGCGACAGCATACAGACAAAAATCGAGAAGGTTGCTAAGAATATCTATGGAGCTGCTTCTGTTACATTTGCAAAGCCGGCACTCGACCGTATAAAGCTTGCTGAAAAATACGGCCTTGCACAGTTCCCTGTCTGTATAGCCAAGACACAGTTCTCTTTCAGTGCCGATGCAAAGCAGTACGGCGCGGTAAAAGGCTTCAACCTGCAGATACGCGATGTAGTGCTTAATGCGGGTGCAGAGATGATTGTGGCTATTGCAGGAGATATTATCCGCATGCCGGGCCTGCCAAGAGACCCGCAAGCCAATCATATCGACTTTGTGGACGGGGAGATTGTAGGTCTTAGCTAATCAGGTGAATGGGTAAATGCCTTTGCTTTGCGTTCTATCCATCTACTAAAGGATTTTAATACATCTTATGGCACAACCTTTGGCCGAACGTCTGCGCCCGACATCATTTGACGGGTATGTAGGGCAACAGCACCTCGTTGGTGAGGGTGCTGTCTTGCGTCGTATGATTGATTCGGGGCGTATTCTCTCTTTCATATTGTGGGGCCCTCCCGGAACGGGAAAGACTACAATAGCCAAGATTATAGCACACCAGCTTAACCGTCCGTTCTATACGCTGAATGCAGTGTCGTCGGGTGTGAAAGAGGTGCGTGAGGTAATAGATAAGGCTAAGAACTCACCTCTGTTCTCACGTGGCGGAGCAATACTGTTCATTGATGAGATACACCGTTTCAACAAGTCGCAGCAGGATTCTTTGCTGAGCGCAGTTGAGACAGGTACAGTTACGCTTATAGGAGCAACAACCGAGAATCCTTCATTTGAGGTCATACGTCCCTTGTTGTCCCGTTGCCAGCTGTATGTGCTGAAATCCCTTGAGGTTGACGATTTGGCTAAATTGCTGGACCATGCAATAACAACCGATGAGACACTTAAATCGAGAGGTGTAGAACTGCGTGAGACGGCTGCAATGATGCGTTACAGCGGGGGTGATGCACGCAAATTGCTCAATATTCTTGAACTTGTTGTCGAGAGTGACCCGGAATCACCGGTTGTCGTAACCGATGATAAGGTAAAGCGGTGTCTGCAGCAGAATCCGCTTGCTTATGACAAGGACGGTGAGATGCACTATGATATAATATCGGCTTTTATCAAGTCGATACGTGGCAGCGACCCAGATGCGGCACTCTATTGGCTTGCCCGTATGATTGAAGGCGGAGAGGACCCGGCTTTTATCGCCCGTCGTCTTATTATATCGGCATCGGAGGATGTCGGCCTTGCAAACCCGAACGCCTTGTTGTTGGCAAATGCAGCATTCGATGCGGTCACGAAGATTGGCTGGCCCGAAGGACGTATTCCGCTTGCCGAGGCTACTGTATATCTTGCAATGTCACCTAAAAGCAATTCGGCTTATTTAGGCATAAACAAAGCTTTGGAGACGGTTCGTGAGACGGGTAATCTTCAGGTTCCTCTGCATTTGAGGAATGCACCGACGAAATTGATGGCCGACCTCGGCTATTCCGACGGCTATAAGTACTCGCACGATTATCCAGGTCATTTTGTCAAGCAGCAGTTCTTGCCCAGCGGTGGTGAACATTTCTCGTTCTGGCATCCTCAAGACAATCCTGTGGAGGCGAAGAGCAAGGCATGGATGCAGCAATGTTGGGGAAGTGACAAGCCTTTCAGCAAGTAAAAACAGACAGAAACGGAGTTCCGTTTCTGTCTGTTTTTACTTGCTGAGCTGTACTCTTATAATGATTCGAGGATTCTCTTAAGTACAACTGTCGCAGAAATTTCGCGATTTGCAGCTTCGGGAATCACAAGCGATTGCGGGCTTTCTATGACATCGTCGGTTACTATCATATTACGGCGTACAGGAAGGCAATGCATGAAATGGGCATTGTCCGTAACTGCCATCTGGCGTTCGTTGACAGTCCATGAACGGTCGGTACTCAATACTTTCCCGTAGTTCTCTCCTTCGTATGCCGCCCAGTTCTTTGCATAGATGAAGTCGGCTCCTTCAAAAGCCTTCATCTGGTCGTATTCAACACGTGCGTTGCCAACAAACTCCGGAGCCAGTTCATATCCTTTGGGGTGAGTTATCACGAACTCGTAGTCAGTGGCATTCATCCATTCGGCAAAGGAGTTAGGGACTGCTTGTGGCAGTGCCTTTGGATGCGGTGCCCATGTGAGTACTACTTTCGGGCGTTCCTTTTTCTTGTATTCTTCAATTGTAATCAGGTCGGCGAAACTCTGAAGGGGGTGTCGTGTGGCGGCTTCCATAGAAAATACAGGTTTGCCGGAATATTTGATGAACTGGTTGAGTATAACCTCGTTGTAGTCGTCTTCCTTGCTTTCGAAGCGTGCGAATGAGCGTAAGCCTATCACATCGCAATAGCTTCCCATGACGGGTATTGCTTCGAGTATATGTTCCGGCTTGTCGCCGTCCATTATGACACCTCTTTCTGTCTCAAGCTTCCATGCTCCTTGGTTAATGTCAAGTACAATGACATTCATGCCCAGGTTCAATGCAGCTTTTTGCGTGCTGAGCCTGGTACGGAGACTGGAATTGAAGAATACCATCATCAAGGTTTTGTTCTTTCCAAGTTCGCAGTATTTATAGCGGTCGGTCTTTATTTCCAGGGCTTCTTTGACTGCGGTGTTTATATCTCCTATGTCTTTTACCGAAATGAAGTTTCTCATTATTTTAATATATATAAGGATTGTTCGTTCTCTTGCTTAGCCGGGGTTGTTCCTGCAACCTTCTTGCTCTCTTCTTTTTTATTCTTCTTCTCCTTCTTCTTTTCCTCTTTTTTTGTTCCTTTCTTCTTTCTCCACCAGTTCCAGCTGTTGAAGTCGTGGCGCAGGATTATGCCTGCACCTTGTGTCGTGAGGTTGGTCTTTGAGAAATAGCGGTCGTTTGTCTTGCTGTAGGCTTTAAGGCTTACGCTTCCTTTTGGTGTCATGAGCCATTGTACCTCGAAATTGCCCACGAAATTGCTGCTGGCTATCGGATTTTCGCGGTAGCCGAAGTTCCCGTTTATAAGCAGCCTGTTATTCAGAAGTCTTCCGGCCAGCATGCCTTCGACCTCCATGCTATTCCAGCCTCTTTCGCTCGTTGAGAAATTGCCGGATATCTCCCAATTGTTATTGTCAATAATGTGCCCAAGCATATTGTTCAATTGCCCTGAGAGGGTGTTTGATATGAAAGACTCCATTGCCGTTGAAGACTGGGAATCGCCTGTCTGCGCTGTATTATAGTCGTAGGTATAGAACTTTCCTATTCCAAGAAGATATATGAACTGCATGTTTCTCTGTTCCGGCGTGCTTATGGAGCTGGCCAGTATCTCTTTCTCTTCTTCGCTGCCTTCGGGCAGTTCAATGCCAAAGGTGAGTGATGGTGCCTGAAGTGTCCCGCCAATATTCATCAAGCAATTTACTTTTACATTCTTTCGTCTTGCTATCTCTGGAGCAAGGTCGCTTAATGAAACCGACGGTACAAGATACTTTGTCCTTAAATCGAGCTGTGCATTGAACGGGTCTCCGTTGAAATGCAGTTTGCTGCCTTTCGTTATGCTGAATTCCTTGGGAAATATATCTTGTATCGTGAACTTGTATGCGCCACGTTCAAGGTTCAGGTTCCCTTTCATTGAGAATCCTTCATGTTCATCATATATAGCATGTATAGGGCCAATACCGTAAAGGTCGATATAATCGTCCGACTGCATGTTTGTATATACCTTAAGCTGCATCCTATCATTTATATCAAGCATAAAGTCAAGGTTCAGGCGGCTTAGGAAACTGTATTTGTCAATCTCCTTTCCTTTTCCCATGCTGTTTGCTTTCTTTCTGCTATCGGTGAACGTTATGAAACTGTTGTCCCGGACACCACCGACGTCGCCCGAATTGTAAATTATGCGGGAATTCGCTCCGTTCTCCAATGTTGCGCTCAGGAACAGCCCGTCGGTGTTGCTTGTCATACGTGCTGTGCCGGTTGCAAATACTGTACCGTAGAAGGGCATATCATTGAAGTCGTGTGTGTCATATACCAGCATGTTGTCGGTTGTGAAGTTGAAGTCGCAGGCCCAGTGAGAAAACTTGTCGTGGCTTACATAACCGGCCATGCTTCCTTTGTTGCCGTACGTGTCGGTAAGCTGTGCATTGTTTAATGATATTCTGCCGCTTGACATATTTACGGAATTGCTTTGTAGCGTATATACAGTGTTTGTTGCTTTTACACGTGTGCTGCATTCCAGGGAGAGTGCTCCGTAAAGGTCTATCAAACGCCAGCTGCCACGTATGTATGTCTTCCCATTGCATTCGCCTTTCAAGTCGGAAACAAACGACTTGAGGTATTTGTTCAAAAAACCGATTCTGAGGTTATCGGCATCGACTTTCAGTTCAATTGTGTCGTTTGCTTGAGATAGGAATCCTTTTACGGTAGAAGTCCCGTTGCTGCCTATAATATTGGTGTCTATCAAGATAGCTTTGCTTTGGCTGTCCCATCCTAAATTGGCCTCAGCTGTACCCATTTGACAAGAATTGATTCTGAAATGTTCGATATTGAACAAGCCTTTTACATCAGGTTTGCCAAGTGCATTTGTTACATCTGCTTTTCCTGAAGCATTTCCGCTAAACTCCAGCTTATTGAAATTAATGAGGTCGAATATTGTGGCAATTTCAATATTACGGGCATCAATATGCAATACATCTGTGGCGTTCTTTCCTGCGGTTCCATTTATCTTGATGCTCTGGCTCTTATTGTAGAGGTTCATGTCGGAAATCTCTATCCTTTTCAAATTTCCTTTAATGCTTCCTGCTGATACGAACCATAAACTGTCGTTGTGTATTATGCTGTCGGGGTTGATGATTGCCGATATGTATGGGATTCCCTCAAGGCTTTGCCTTATTTCTGCATTTACTCCTAACGCACCCTTTATTTTGCGTCCTGTATTTCCGTTTTCCCATTTGACCTTGCTCGTTATAGAATCGTTGCTGTATAGCGAGTTCAGCTTTATTACCAGATCGTTATCGGTATTGCTGTAATTGAAATCCTTCTTGTTGCGTATAATTGGCTTTACAGCCTCTACGGCAAGTGTGATTTCGTTATTGTCGGTATATCCGTCAAGCTTTATCGAACGGTAGATGCCATTGGTGATTGATGCGTTGTTTATGTCGGCGTTGATTCTGAAAATACCATCCTTTTCACTGCACTCTCCTTTAATGGTAGAGTATTCGTTTATGCTTGCCGGCAGATTGAATATTTCATTCAGAATGCCAGAGTTTTTTATGCCAAGCCTGAAAGTATAGCTGTTGTTGCCTGGTACTATCCTGTTGCTCTCTTTACTCCTGTTTATGAAATGCCCTGCAAAGATGTCATGTACTCCTTTAAGCAATGTGCTGTATTCAAACTCTCCGATGATATTGCAATCCAGAATGTCGGAATTGAACAGCAAAATATGTTGTTCTTCCGACCTGTCATCATGTATGTGTATATTCCTTACCTCGTTTCTCTTCTCGCCATTATCGACAATCAGGTTTTGGATTTTCGCGTTCATACGCGAATTGCCGTTCCCGTAATTGTTGTACTCTCCGTCCAATGTGAAAGAGATAGTATTGTCGGGGCTGTTTGTCAAGTTGAGTTTTCCTGGTGCTATTGAATCAACTCTCAGGTCGATGTCCACCCTGTCGTTCATGTTTGGCTTGTAACTTAGAATGAACGTGCCTTTCAGGTTGGGGTCTTCTATTGTTATATGCGCCTTGATTCTGTTCTTGTCAATACTTGATGTGAAATCTATCGGTGCATAGGTGTATCCTTTGGCTGTAAGTTCAGTAATGCTTCCTCCAATCTCCGTGGTGTTGCCCCAATTCAATGTATTTCCGTTGATTCTGGCTTCTATATTACAGCTTTCAAGCTCTTGTATTCCGGTGATTCTGCCTAATTTGATATTGTTGCCTTCCGATATAACGGAAAAACCTTTCTTCTTGTCAAAGAATATCCTTGCCTTAAGTTCTCCTGCTTGACACGCAATACGTCCATTCCCGTTTATCGTCCCGTTTTCTATATGTGCTTCACCGCTAATGTCGCTGCTCCCCAGTCTCTTAAGCAAGGCAATATCTCCACTCTTCATGAAGGATTGCAAGTTGTAGAAACCGTTCTCGGCAACAGAACACTCCTTGATTTGTATGCTGCAGCTCCTTTTGTCGCTTTCGTATATTGATTTTATATTGGCTGTTGCATGAAGCGAAATGCTGTTGTCTGCTGTTCTCAGGTATACATCAGTACGGCTTTCTGCAGAATCAACATCACCAGTGATGTTGAAAGCCATTTCAGGGATGCCGGTTCCGTTCTTGCCTAACAATGGTTTCAGGTCGTCTAAAGAGAATCGTCCGCTTTTTATGTCTCCTGAGATTGCCGGCTTTTTAGGCGAGGCAGTGTTTGGTTTTATAGTAAGTCTGTTGGATGTAATATGGCTTCCGGGCATAACGATTTCCATGCTGCGGAGCTCAAGGCTGTCTTTTGTCAATTTTGCTTTAGTCCTTAGCTTTTTAAGTCCGAGCCCGCTTTTCTCATGTCCAGAAATAGAGCGTATTGTTATATCTGCCAGTCCTTTGTCAAGTTTTCTTATTGATATATTGCATGCAAGGCTGTCTATATAAATATGATTCTTGTCAAAAGCCTCGTGCTTTTCTTCAGCATCAAGGATGTCGTATCGGAATCTGCCGTCGTATGCAAGGAATTGGTTTATACGCAGGTTTATATTCTGGCTATTGCTGCTCTTGTTTTTGTTTAGGTTGTCTATTATGAACTGTATGTTAAGCGGTGCGCCTTGTGTTGCCTTGCTTATTCTGATGTCGGGCCTGGCGAATGCCAATGTGTTGATTTGTATCTCGCCTTTGTACATTTTCAGAGGTGAAATGTGTGCAGTTCCCTCCTCGGAATGCATTATGGTGTCGCCTTCGGGGTCGGTCAGAAGAATGTCTTTGATGATTATCTCGTCAAAGTGGCGTATTCTTAGACCTCCTATCTTCAAAGGTATGCCGTATGCGCTTCGTAGCTCGTCTGCCACATACTCGCCTAAACGATGCTGTACAGCATCGAGCCTCAGCAATAGCGATAAAAGATAAAGTGCGGACGCTATTGATGCCAGAGTTATGAATATGTATTTGAACCCTTTTATAAGCAGTGTCTTTTTTGTGTTTTGTTTGCGGAGCGCAACTATTTTGCGAAGATACTCATTTTTGAATAATAAATATTCTTATCAATTGAAAATATATTATAAAGAACTTGGTTCTGCTTTGAATTTGGATTGCAAAATGTTAATTTTGTGCTTCTAAAATTGCATTTGAAAATGATTGAAACGATTGTTGTGCTGTTGTTGTCGGTATGCTTTTTCATTAATGGGAAGGTCCGCTCCGATATTGTCGCCCTTTGCGCTCTTGTTGCGCTGATAGTTTTGGGAATACTTACTCCCGATGAGGCTCTTACTGGTTTCTCAAATTCTGTAGTCATAATGATGATAGGTCTGTTTGTAGTGGGTGGTGCTATATTCCAGACCGGCCTTGCCAAAATGATAAGCTCCAGACTCATGAAATTTGCAGGAAATAGCGAGACAAAGCTCTTCTTTCTGGTTATGGCTGTGACATCCCTCATGGGAGCATTCGTCAGCAATACCGGAACGGTAGCTATCATGATACCGATTGTAGTGAGTATGGCTATGAGCGTCAAGATGAATCCGGGAAGGCTGCTTATGCCTTTGGCTTTTGCAAGCAGCATGAGCGGTATGATGACGCTGATTGGTACACCCCCGAACCTTGTCATCAATGCGGAGCTTGTCAAGAACGGCTTCGAAGGATTGGGCTTCTTCACCTTCCTTCCTGTAGGCCTTATCTGTGCAGTTGTGGGTGCGCTTCTGCTCCTGCCGCTGAGCAAACGCTATCTTTCAAAGCAAGGACCGTTGAGCGGAACAAGTGCAAGCAGCGGAAAATCACTGAAGACACTCGTGAAGGAATATGGCATAGCCAACAGCTTGCATAGAGTACAGGTCGTATCCGGTTCCCCGGTTGTCGGCAAGATGATTGGAGAACTTGATATACGCCGCAACTACGGCCTGAATATAATTGAAGTAAGGCATATCGAGCATTCACAGCGTAAGTTGTTGAGCAAGAATGTGGTACAGCAGGCTGCGGATTCCGATACCATTTTGCGTGTCGATGACATAATCTATATCTCAGGCAGCGAAGGGAATGTCAAGGCTTTTATCGATAAATATGGCCTTGCCATGGTTCCCGATAATGGAGGCGCAGAGAATAGCGGTCTTGATTTCTATGATATCGGTGTAGCAGAAATTGTTCTTATGTCAACCTCTACTGTCGTTAACAAGACTATCCGTGAGGTCGAGTTCCGTACAAAGTATAACGTAAGCGTGTTGGGAATCTGCCGTAAGAATAAATATATACTTCAGGGCATTGCGGATGAAACGATACACATTGGCGATGTGCTTCTGGTACAAGGTGCATGGGATAATATCGCTAATTTGGAAAAAGAGGATAACGAATGGATTGTAGTCGGCCGTCCTCTTGAAGAGGCTGCAAAGGTGACGCTTGACTACAAGGCTCCCATAGCTGCCGTCATAATGCTTGGCATGATTGCAGTCATGGTATTTGACTTTATTCCTATTGCTCCTGTAACGGCCGTGATGGTCGCCGGCCTGCTTATGGTTCTTACCGGATGTTTCAGGAATGTCGAAGCTGCGTACAAGACGATTAACTGGGAGAGTATAGTGCTTATTGCTGCCATGATGCCAATGTCGCTGGCGTTGGAGAAAACCGGTGTTTCGAGCTGGATATCCAATGCTTTGGTGGCGAGCTTAGGAAGCTATGGACCCATGATACTTATGGCTGGAATCTATTTTACAACCTCTTTCATGACTATGTTTATAAGCAACACAGCAACAGCTGTACTTATGGCTCCTATTGCAATGAGCAGTGCCATGCAGGTCGGAGTGAGCCCGGTACCATTCCTTTTTGCAGTAACGCTGGGAGCCAGCCTCTGTTTTGCATCTCCTTTCTCAACTCCGCCAAACGCGCTTGTCATGCCTGCCGGTCAATACAGCTTTGCCGATTATGTGAAGGTCGGTCTTCCGTTGCAGGTTATACTCGGCATTGTGATGATATTGGTGCTTCCGCTTCTGTTCCCGTTCTAAGAATATAAAAACTATGCCAGAATTGCTTGTTTTTGTGATTAAATAAGTAATTTTGTCAGCAAATTACTTTTTATGAATACAGCAGAGGTACAGAAAGCTAAGCTTCAGTTTGGAATTATAGGCAACGACCCCGATTTATTGAGGGCCGTGGATACTGCCATACAGGTAGCGCATACCGACCTCACGGTGTTGATTACAGGTGAAAGCGGTGTGGGAAAAGAGTTTTTCCCGAAGATAATACATTCGAACAGCGTACGTAAGCATGGCAAATATATCGCTGTCAACTGCGGTGCCATACCTGAGGGTACGATAGACTCAGAACTTTTCGGTCATGTGAAAGGTGCTTTTACAGGTGCAGTGAGCGAACGCAAAGGATATTTCAGTGAGGCGAACGGCGGAACGATTTTTCTTGACGAGGTTGCTGAGCTTCCGATGCCTACGCAGGCGCGCTTGTTGCGTGTGCTTGAGAACGGCGAGTTTATCCGTGTCGGTTCGTCCGATGTGGAAAAGACAAACGTACGTATTGTGTGCGCTACGAATGTGAATCTTCCCGATGCCATAGCGAACGGACGTTTCCGTGAAGATTTGTATTACCGTCTTAACACGGTGCCCATAAATGTCCCGCCGTTGCGCAGAAGAGGAGACGACGTTGTGCTCCTTTTCAAGAAATTCTGTATGGATTTCGCTGCAAAATACAATGTACCCAGAATAGAACTGGAGGAGAGTGCACGAATGGCACTTCTCAACTATGGCTGGCCCGGAAATATCCGTCAACTGAAGAATGTTGCCGAACAGGTATCCATACTTGAACTGAACAGGAAAGTTGACGGTGATGTCATGAGCCGTTATTTGCCTGAGCAGCCGAAGAGCAATCTTCCTATGTTCGCTGGTCAGCATAGCGAACGCAAGACTTTTGAAAGCGAGCGTGAGATATTGTATAGTGTCCTGTTTGATATGCGCAGGGATATTACAGAACTGAAACAACAGATAGAGAACCTTCGCTCAGCCGGCAATGAAAACCAGGAGCATATGCAGTATTACGATTCGGTACAGCCGGCCCAGCCTGTTATGCACCCGACCCTGCATATACATTCACAAACCCCTCACTATACTCATGCCGAGAGTGTGGTGGATGAGTATGTAGAGGAGGCTCTCTCGCTTGATGATGTCGAAAAAAGGACGATACTTATGGCTCTTGAACGGAATAAGGGCAAACGTCGCAATGCGGCAAAGGAACTTAATATTTCGGAACGTACGTTATACAGAAAAATAAAGGAGTATGGCATTGAGTAATTTCTTGGCAAGGGCAAAGTGTGCCTTGCCTCTGTTTGTTTTGGCTGCAGTACTGCTTGTAGGCTGTACTGTAACATACAAGTTTTCAGGTGCATCCATTGACTATACAAAAGTGAAGACCATATCTTTCACTCCGTTCCAGAACCGTGCTCCATACCAATGGGGTCCAATGGCGGCTATGTTCAATGAGGCGTTGAGCGACAAGTTTGTGCAGCAGACCAAGCTTCAGCAGGTGGAAAGAGGCGGTGACCTTCAGTTTGATGGAGAAATCGTTGCATATGACCAGTTCAACAAATCGATATCATCCGACGGCTACTCTGCAATGGTGCAGTTGAAGATGACTGTCAATGTCCGTTTTACAAACAATACCAACCACGAAGAGGACTTTGAACGCCAGTTCAGTTCAACGCGTGATTTCGATGCTACGCAGTCACTCGATTCTGTGCAGGAAGACCTTGTGACCCAGATGATTGAAGAGATTGTTGAAGCTATCTTCAATGCCGCTGTCGCAAACTGGTAAAAATGGATAGGCTGTCTGTATATATATCCCATCCGGAGAGGCTCAATAGGGATACCCTCTATGAGCTGCGGCTTATTGTGGGCAAATATCCATATTTCGATGTGGCTCGTCTGCTTATGCTCAAGAATCTTTATCTCTTGCATGATATAAATTTAGGTAAGGAGCTTCGAAAGGCTGCACTTTACCTTAAGAGCAGGTGGCCTCTGTTCGAACTCATGGCCGGATACGGGAGTCCCGAAGTGGAGCACTCCTCTTCGGATGATATTCCTGTTGACAGGACAATGTCTCTCATAGACGCATTCCTAAGCACTCTTCCGCAGGACTCTTTCTCGCTGGAGGCAGAGGGCGCGGCAGCAGTGGACTATGTGTCGGCATATCTTAAGAAAGATTCAGATAATCCGGAACCAGAGAGTGTACCTGCTTTGCGTGGGCAGGACCTTATAGATGACTTCCTGGCAGGAGATAATGAACGTATTGTTCTTGATTTGAAGAGTGATGCAGAACCTGTTGAAACGGAAGTGAAGGAAGTCTCGGTTGAAACTTCGCTGGAATCCTCCTTCTTTACCGAGACTCTTGCCAATATTTATATAAAGCAAGGCAAATATGAGAAGGCTCTTGAAATTATTAAACGATTATGTTTGGAATATCCGAATAAAAATCGTTACTTTGCAGACCAAATAAGATTTTTAGAAAAAATAATAAAACATACAAAAAGAAAATAATATGTATTTGCTTTGCGTTTCATTGATTGTGTTGGCTTCAGTGCTGATGTGTCTGATTGTTTTGATCCAGAACTCTAAGGGTGGTGGCTTGGCATCAGGCTTTGCTTCATCTAACCAGATTATGGGTGTGAGAAAGACAACGGATTTTCTTGAGAAGGCAACATGGACTCTTGCTGCCGTGATGGTAGTAGTAAGCATTCTGGCTGCTTATTCAATTCCTTCAAGAAGCCAGGTTGAGGTTGGCTACTCAACAGAGCAGTCAATGCCTGCTGTTGAGGAAACTGCTCCCGTAGCACCGGAAGCTCCGGCGGCTCCTGCACCAGAAGCTCCAGTACAGCAGTAACAGAGTGTTATAACACATAAAGGCCGGTCTTGCATGCAAGACCGGCTTATTTTGTATGAAAACATTGTTGCTTGCTCCCCCTGCTTTTGAGCGTGAGCCTGCAATGGTAATAAAGAACAGGGCGAGTATTCATTTGAATACTCGCCCTGTTCTTTATATACTTAAGGGATTATTTATCTCCCTTTTCTATTTCGTCTTCTACAAGACGTATCTTCTGAAGGATTATCTGAGCGTCCTGTTTCAGTTTCTCAACTTTCTGGCGCATTACATCCACAAGGCTTTCTCCTTTCTTGTTCGAAACGCTGAGGAAACCGAGGTTGTTCTCGTATGTAGCAATCTCGTTCTTCAATGTTTCGTACTGGCGTATAAGATGGTCGCGTTCGCGTTGCAGGCTATTGCCGCTTTTTCCGATGTTATTGCGGAAGTTTGCCAAACGGCGTTCATTTGCATTGATGTGAAGCTGCTCATATATGGCATTGGTGGCTTGTTTGAACTCCTTGTATATCTTGTCCTTCTCCTTGAACGGTACAAATCCTATACTGTTCCATTCCTGTACAAGAGTTGCAACAGTTCTTGTCTGTTCGTCTGCCGGCAGGGTGGTGTCGATAGCTCTTACTTTATCTATGATTTCCCGTTTGAGTCTTAGGTTCTCCTGTTCTGCATTGCGCTGGCTTGATGTAGCTGCATTGCGTCTTTCGAAGAACTCGTCACATGCTCCTACAAAACGTTTCCATAGTGCTTCGGAATGTTTCTGCGCAACAGGTCCAATCTCTTTCCACTCCTTCTGTAATTTGGTAAGCTTGTTTGCGGTCTCTTTCCAGTCATCGCTGTCCTTAAGCGATTCAGCAGCCTCGCATAGCTCCTTCTTGCGTTCAAGATTCTTGGCCAATATGCTCTTGGCTTCCTTGAAGTATTCGCTCTTTCGTTTGAAGAATTCATCACATGCAGCGCGGAATCTTTCGAAAATCTTCAAGTTCATCTTCTGTGGGGCATATCCAATCTCCTTCCACCTGGACTGCATGTCGAGAATCCTCTGTGTAGCATCATTCCATGCCTGATAAGTGGTCAATGCTTTGAAATCGATTCCTTCTATCTCTTCGCAGAGTGCGGTTTTCTTTGCAAGATTCTCGTTTTCAACCTCCTTCTTTGCCTCGAAGAAGTCCTGGTGGCGTCTGTTTATTACTGTAGATGCAGCCTTGAATCTTGTCCAAATCTCTTCGCGGAGTTCCGGTGCAACAGGGCCTGTCTCGCGGAACTCATTATGCAGCTGCTGAAGCTGGCGGAATGCACTTATTACGTCACTTTCATTCTCCAGTGACTCGGCTGTTTCGCATATTCTGTTCTTTATTTCAAGGTTCTTCTTGAAGTCGTATTCACGGAACTCATGGTTTATCTTAAGCACATCGTAGAATTGCTCTGTAAGCAACTGGTACTGCTTCCATAGCGGTGCCACCTTGTCTTGAGGAACATTCTTTATCTCTTTCCATTTTGCCTGAAGAGATTTGAACTCGTTTACTTCCGGTGTCCCTTGGCTTGCCTTCTCAACAAGTGTCTGCAATTGTGCAAGAAGCTGCTCCTTGGCCTCGCAGTTGGCTTTCATCTCCTGTTCCTGAGCAGCAAGCCATGCGCTGCGTTTAGCCTTTATGATTTCCATGGCTGCCTTGAATGGCCCGTCAAGCGCATCCTCTTGCGGAACGAAGAGTTCCTCCTCCCCGTTCTCGGCAATGAATGCCTTATGTGCAGCTTCTATCTCAGCTGTACGCATACGGTAGAACTGGACTTTAAGAGATTCAACCTCTTGTCTGCAGTTGAGCACATCGTCGCTTTCGGCAATAGCCTTAATGCGCTCGATTATCTCCTGTCTGTCCGCTGGTTTTGAGTCTTCGCAACTCTCCTCTGCGGGAGCTGCATCTTTTGTTTGCACTTGTGGAGTCTCCTCTTCAATGCTGTTCTGCTCAATAATCTCAGTCGTAGCGGCATCTGCAGCCTGTTCAGGAGTACTCGTAATGTTCTGCTCTTCGAGCTGAACATCCGGTTTTAATGTTTCACTCATCTGTTTTTCTTTTTAGGTTGAACACAAAAAGCAATATAAGCACATCGGTACACAACTATGCTGAATACATATTAATTTACCGGTGTGACTTCTGCTTTCACCTCATTATTTTGCGAATATAAAAATAAAATTCGATTATAATGCAAACGGCAATAAAAGTTTTTTCAAAATATGTGTCATGCAGGTCTAATTATAGAACCAACGGAGCGCAATGTTGTTGCGCTCCGTTGGTTCTATATATGTTCTCCATCTTTACTTGATAAAGACTTTCTTTCCGTTGATGATGTATATCCCCGAAGGAAGAGCATCGATGATTGAGGAGTCTGCAGTCTCAGCAACCTTTACACCCGTTGTCGTATATACAGTCAAGCCATTCTTGCTTTCGGCAATGATATCTTCTATACCGGCAGTTTCACCGCTATCGTTCTTTACTGTATATTTGAGTGTGATACCTTTAACCTCTCTGCCATTGCCGTCGCAGAAATAGCCATCGGGAATCTCAAGGATATATGTGCCGTTTCCAATCAGAGGTTCTGTTGTCTTGAGCGCGGCCTGTTGCATTCCAATATTAGAACCATCGCTATTTACTGTGGTTATTTCAAGAGCATAAGTCCAATCCTTGCCTTCTGCATATAGTCTTGGCTGCAGGTTGGCATCGTCGCTATGCCCGGCGTAATAACTGAATGTGAATACAAAGTGTGACAGCTCTTCAACTGTTGAACCGTTTGCAGGTGAAACCTCGTCAATAGTTGCTGCAGGTGCATTTCCAGTCAATACATACTTGACCATAGTGCGTACACCATATTTTGTAGGTACAGGGAGTATCATATTCATACCATCAGGGTTGAGTATGATGTCTCCTGCACTGATGTTTATGCTGAGGTCTCTATTGTTGTATGTTGTGAGTGGCTCTGCTGCTGTTATCGTGAGGGTCTTGCTATCGGTCTGCTTTACAGTGAATGCAGTCGTGTAGCCCTCCGCTGTTATCTTCAGGTCACTGGTCGCTGCAATGCCCTCTTCACATGTTACAGTGATTGTTTCCAAGCGGTCGAATGTGCTTCTTTCTGCCGGTGAAATCGTATAAGTGGGATATTCACGCTGCATATACAGCTTAGGAAGTACATGTTCTTCTGTAATCTTGTCAGCTGGGTAGCATCCGTATGTCTTGTGCTTTGTAGAGTAATATACTGTATATCCGTCGCAGGCGATAGTTGCATTGCCTTCGTTGTCTATAGTTACGCTCCATACAGCACCTTCAGCAGGCTTCTCTGCTGCATAGTTGAAGCTTGTGTATGTTCCAGTGTGGTAAACATAGCGTCCAAGCTCGTCTTGGATTGTATATCCGCCCTCTGCAGCTGTAAATGTAAAGCCGGCACATTCAACAGTCTCAATATACTTGCCGTTGACGTCGGTCGCTGTCTTTGTAGGCAAGTAGCCATAAGACTTATCTTCATAGAAGTAAGTTGCAGCACTGTCGGCGGCTACAATTGCATACTTGTTGCCTGAAGTGATTTCTGTTACAGGAACGTATGGCATTGTGCGTGATACAATGTATGTCTGTTCTGCAACGGCACTCTTGAATACAGCTTCCCCGTCAACCTTGACTGCAATTACCTTGATAGTAGTAGTGGTGGTGAGATCGAAGTACATTACCCAGTATTTGCTGCACTTTGTGCTGCCTGTACTGTTTACATAATCCTCATAGCTTGGCTCTGTTCCGTCAAGAGTGTAGTAGAGAACAGCACTCTGGTCTGTAGTCTCTGCTGTTACCTGAACTTTATCGGCATATACGACTGCAGGTGTCAAGAATTCCGGGGCCGGTACGATTACGGTACTTGCATCCGGGGTATATTCAATTGTTATGGACTTTACATAGTATGCACGCTGTGTCGCTTCCCAACTGATTGTGATGTCTCCGGTGGTGTCTTCACAGTAAAATGTGTAAGCAGCATCAGATGTTGTGAGTGTATATGCATCGGAAGAGTTGTCTCCCACGCTAATGGTCAGCTTGGCATCGCTGCTGGCAGCAATGCTGCTGTTCACTGTAACGCTCTTTATCTTGCATCCTGCAAGTGAAGATGTGCTTAACGTGTATGTAGGGTTTACCGTGGCTTTGCTGCCTATCTGAATACCTTTCTGAGCACTCCAGCCAATGTAAGTCGAAGAGGTTGCGCTCCACTCAAGGTCGCTGAGTGTTACGGTACCGCCCTCTGTTGTCAATTCACCGTTCTTGAATGTGTGGGTGTAGGTCTCTGCATTTGTTGAGAGAATCATTGCAACAATGCAGAATGTCGTGAGTAAAATTCTTTTCATATTGTAGGTTTTAGAGATTATTGTACGATGAACAGCTGCTTGGCTTTTAATTTGTCTGCAAAGTTATGTTTTTTACTTAAAATATGAAAGATAAATATCCAATATATGTGTGGTATCAAGAAGTTTAACATACATTACACGGACCGGGGTGCATGCACCCCGGTCCGTGTAATGTGTTACATTGATTTATTCTTTGTTAAGAATATTATTTAACATTGATATGTAATCATCGATATTGAATTCAGCACCGACGATTTCACCTTGTTTTTTCCCGTCTGGCGATAGTACAAGGAAGGTGGGATATATGCCTACTTCGTACTTCTCTGCAACCGCCATGCCGTCTCCTTCTTCCATATCCATCATGATAGGTACAAAACGGGAGTTGATGAATTCTCCGCATTTGGCTTGCGGAAATACCGTCTTCTCCATCTTGCGACATGGACCACATGACTTTGTGTGGCAATCTATGAGTACCAATTTGCCTTCAGACTTCGCTTTGGCCAAGGCCTCTTCGAGAGATATATTGAAGAATTCAGTACCTTCAGATTTCTTCTCATCTACTTCTGTTCTCTGCTCTGTTTGTACCTCTTCGCTGTTTTTTGCATTGTTTGTTACGTTTCCGCATGCGCAAAGCAGAAGGATCAGGGCGAAACCGTACATTGTCGCTTTTTTCATATCATTTGTCAATTGATTTGGAAATTATCTCTTTCAGCCCGCCGCCTGGGGGTGGTGCATAGGCCGATACAATTCTTCCGTCCTTTCCGATGACGATGTATCGTGGTACTCCCGAAATGTGGTAGTCGCATTCGAACTGCGACATCTCCTCGCAGTCGGGTGTAAGGTTCAGCATATTACTCATGCCGCGTTTTTCAATACTCTTGAGCCATGCATTTCTGGCATCTCTCCTGTCTATCGATACGGTTATGAATTCTATATCCTTGTTGTCCTTGTAGCTTTCGCGCAGAGCTATGTAGTCGGGCATCTTTACAAGACAACTGCTGCACCATGTTGCCCACACGTCTATTACAAGCAATTTGCCACGGAACTCGTCGAATGTATGTTTATTGCCTTTGGTGTCCTTAAGTACCGGATTCGGCGCAGGCATCCCTGGAACAATATTGCCGTAAAGGTCGTATAGTTCGATTATCTCCTGCTTTAGTTTGCTATCCTTTACGTTCTTCTCGATAAGCGGGCGTATCCTGTTCATCTCTTCGTTGCATCCGCTGTTCCTGAACGGGAACTTGAGTTTTTTCATGTATGCTATGTGCAGTGCGTCGTTCCTGCATGAGAAGATCTCCTCAAGCTTTGCATAGTCGTTGCTGTTTATGCTACGTATAGGATAGAATACTGTAATTGTAATTCCGTCACGGGAGTCATCAAAACTGCAGCCTCTCTTCATTGCCTTTAATGTAAAGTAATGGTCGGCAAAGCGTGCCGTGTCACGCTCAATCATGTAAGATTCTACAATGTCATCATCAAGAGCAAGTTCCTCGATGTTCTCCGGCAATAGTGCGATGTCCTCGTTCTTGCCACGGCACTTGAACATATACTCTCCGCTGTTCCAAACATAGTGACATAGGTTCTTTGTCTTTCCTTCCTTGTCGCTATCACGCAGCATCCCATCAACAGCCTTGTAGGTATCGACTATCTCATGGGCTGTATTGAACTCTTTCTGCCATAGTGAATCTACCTGCGGAGGATTGTAGCAGGATAGAGCCAGGATTGCAATTGATGCTATTATCATTATGTGACGTGTGTTTTTCATGTTTGAGGTTTAATCACTCCTGTTCTTTCTTTCCTTTTGCTATGCCTACCAGGTCAATGCCGTACTTGTCAAGCATGTGTTCTACGACAATATCGTATTTCTCCTTTATCATAGGGTATTTGCCCGATGGATAACGTGATTCAAACTCATCGGGTGTAAGCCACATGATATTCTTTATGTATGTGGCAAAGAGATCGTAATACGGATATTTGTCCTTTTCCCAATAGTAGCAACTGGTTTCGTTGGCTATTGCAGGTGCCCAGACCTGTTGCAGGGCTCCTGTACCGAAATTGTCGTTTATCATATCCACGAATCCGAGCTTGTACTTGTAATTGGGCTTGCTTGGGTCAACATGGTTCATCTTCTTGTCGGTGGAAAAGTCGAATCCGCTCCAGAATTCATCCGGTGAATCAATCTCGCCTTTTTCCATTGCATTGTATAATGCCTGTATCATGAACATGCATCGGAGTTGTTTTAGCGAATAGTCGGCATTACCTCCGTTGATTATCTCATCCTTGAAACTTATGGCCCAGTTGTCGAAGCTGCCTAACTTGATTGATTTCGAAGGGTCAACGGTTGTTCCTCCGCTCTCTTCACCTTCCTCATTCTCCTCGCCAAAGTTACGTGGCTCGGTGCGCAAGTTGTGTATCATGTAAATCTTTACCGGAAAAGTGGAGTTTGCAAACTCCTTGCTTATATTCGGGAAGATGTAGTTATAGAAGAAATCGACATAGAAAGGCAAATGACTTTGGGGAAGATTCCATGCCAAGTCTTCGCGTTCATGTTCGTATCCTGCAACATATATGTCACCGGTTCCGGCCGATACCCAGTCGCGGTTGAGGTCCTCTTCTGTTACATCCTTGTAGAGAAGATATACTCCATACTCGCTCTTGATTTCGTTTATCAGTGAGTCATAGGCTGTCGTGCCCTGTGGAAATCCTCCACGGATAGGCGAGTAGTTGCCCGATGGGGTTATGTCGTCCTCACTCTCTTTACATGCCGAAATGATTGCTATTCCTGCAAGTATGATGGCAGTTATATGAATAAACTTCTTCATGGTTGTTTCTTGTATTGTTTCTGCTGTTATTCAACTATGTATGTACGTTTGCCGGGCAACTCGTTCTGTACGAGCTTCGGGTTCATGTTCAAAGCCTCGTCGGGAATGGGTACAGCATACATCAGATCTCCTTCTTCAAGGCGGTAAACATTTGCCGTTTCTTCATCATTGTACCATTTATGTGTGAACGATGGCATGCCCCAGCGGCGTAGGTCGAACCAACGATGTCCCTCAAAACATAGCTCGCGGCGGCGTTCGTCACGGATGAACTCTATAAGCTCTTCCTGTGTAGCGAATGTCTCATCCTCATAATCTTCCGGGTTGAAACGTTTTTCACGAAGATCGTTCAAAGTTTCTGCTGCTGCATCCAGGTCATTTCCTATCATAGCTAAAGCCTCTGCATAGTTGAGGTATGCCTCTGATAAACGCAGGCAACGGCCGAACACTCCTGTCGCATTCTGCGGGAGACCGTATTGGGTTCCTGTGTTTATTTTTGCATATGCCATCGGCATCTCATTGCCACTGCCGGTCTCGATGTTTACAATGTAATAGAGCAGACGCAGGTCCCAGTCAACATATGTGTTGAGCAGTTCTTCCGATGCCTGGAAGTATGCATGCATCTTCTGGTTTGTCGAAGCGTTTATGCTGTTCATCCCTTCGTATGTCCATTCAAACATGTCGTCAATGTTTCCGTATGGCCATATTGTCTCACTGGAAGAATATGTAGGGAAGACGGCATAGTTACGTACTTCATTGCCTTCGTCGTCGTTCCTGTAATATGGTATCTCGTTCAGATCGACAAGCCTGAAGTTTTTGTTGTCCATGACTTTCTTGGCATATTCTGCCGCCTTGCTCCAGTTCTCCATGTATAGATATGTACGGGAGAGTATCAACTGTACCATAGGCAAACTTGTGCGGTAGTCGTCATCCCATTGCTCGCTTTCGGGCAACGAAAGGTATGCCTCTTCGGCAGTATGCAGGTCGCTTAATATCTGTTCATATACTTCCTTAACGCTCTTTCTGTCAAGGTAGCCGTCCTCAATACCGCTGTTGAGTTTGAGAGGTACCCCAAGTGACTCCGGGTTGCTGTTGTAGGGCTGTCCGAATATGTTGACAAGGTTCAGGTAGTAGAAACCGCGCAATGCATATGCTTGTGCCTTAACTTTGTTCTTGTTATCCGGAGTGTCGTTTACATCGGGCAGATAATCTATAACGGCATTTGCCCCCAAAATGACTTCGTAATAGCTCTCATACAGGTTTATATGGCCAGCACCGGCCTCTTCCATCATCTCGAACATGTCGGGTTGCCATGTATAGCCAGCTATGTACAGGTTGCCGTCAAATCCTGAGTTTGGTGTCTGATATGGGGCGGCTTCGATATCATCTTCTAACAATCCCAAGAATATATTGAAACCTTTCATGTCATTACGTATGTATGCTTCACCGAGCAACAGCTCGTTAAGCGATACTGCATCTTCGGGTACGAATTCGCTTTCTGAATCCGGTTCAAGGAAATCGCCGCATGCAGTCATCGATAGTGCTGCAATTGCAGCCAAAAAACTATGTCTGAATTTCATAATGTCCTTTTTTTTAGAATCCAACACTCAAACCTAATGAATATATCCTTGGCTGTATGCTGTAGCCAAGCTCCGGGTCGTAGCCTTTCCAATCATCGCTTGCAAGCACAAATAGGTTATTTATGTTTGCGCTTAACTGTATTCTTGTGAGGCCTATCTTTTTGCATATCCTGTTCGGTATGCTGTATGAAAGTGAAATCTGTGTACAACGCAGGAATGAGGCATCAGCAACCCTTACGTCCGATTGTGCCCACATAGAGTATATGTTATCATACAAACCGTTAGGCAAGTTAAGGTTATAGAGGTCGCGAACCGATGTATATAGCCCCGGAATGTTGGTGTGTGCTTCGTCACCAGGTTTCTTCCAACGGTCGTTAAGCTCTTTTGAAAGGTTGCTGAAGATGTCTGGCATTTTGCCGTAGGTGAATGTAGAGTAGGGGTTCGGCAAGCGTTTTTTGGCTCCCAGCATCAGGGCAAAGTCCATGCCTATATGGAAGTTCTTCCAACGCAGACGAGTATTTAGACCTCCGCTGAAGTATGGTTCGCTCTGTCCCGAATATACCAGGAATGTGGTTGGGTCAACGCTTCCGTCACCTTCTACTGTGTCGTATGTCGCATGCTCAAATGTCGGGTATCCTGTTTTGCCGTCAAGTCCTGTGAACTTGTATGACCAGAATGCCGTCAACGGGTAGCCTTCCTTTAATGGACGGCTTGAGTTTCCATTAAGGAAATCGACATGTGTAAGTTCGTCGGCTTTTGCTGTACGGTCGTCTGTTGCCGATTCGTTCCAGTTCTTTCCTGCATTGATACCCAATGTCCACACAAGGTCTTTTGTACGTATGGGTGTGAAGTTCAATGTGACCTCAACACCTCGATTCATTATTATGCCACCGTTCATAGGCATGCTTGACATACCGTATTCTTGTGGGATGTCGAGTCTGATAACTGCGTTTGATCTACGCTGGTAGTATTCCAGGTTCATGGTTATGCCGAACAGTGAGATGTCTGCTCCGAAGTTGTATGTTTTTGTGCGTTCCCATTTCAGCAACGGGTTGGGCAGACTCGAAATGGTGAGATAGTATTCGTTGTAGCTTTGTAGCAATCCCTGGTATCTTACAATCATCTCCGGACTCAAGGTGTTTACGACATTTCCTTGAATACCGTATGTTGCACGAATGTTGAACTGGTCGAGCCATGGCATGTGCTTCTCTATAAAAGGCTCTTGTGCTATCTTCCATGAGAAACCTGCCGACCATGTAGGGTCGAACTGTTTGTTTACATCCTGTCCGAAACGGTTTGAGGCGTCGGAGCGCAAATTGAAGTTGAATACGTAGCGGTTCTTCAATGAGTATGCCACTGTGGCAAAGAAAGACATGTAGTTTGTTGTGGTAGAGGCTTTGCTCCATCCTCCGTTATACATTTGTGCCAAGGCTCCCCATCCTATGCTCACATCGCTTCCGATAGGCTTGAAGTTCTCCGGTAGGGTTGGTGATACAAGTATCGAGCCACGTTCCGGCACAAATCCCCAGACAGTATTGCCCTCGCTGACACTTTCGCTTGAACGTACTTCCATGCCGAGCAAAGCATTGAGGCGATGGCTTTCGTTGAACTCCTTGCTGAATTGAAGACGATGGGAAGTACTGTATGATACGCTTTGCGAGTTCGCCTGATTCAGGACACCGCCATAAGGCATCAGGGCTGCGTTGAACTTGTCGGAACCGGCCTTTTCGCTCCCGTATGCGTAACCGCGGTATAGTTGTTCTACGCGTGAGGTCTTTTCTCCGGCGTAACTCTCGCTTTTGTTGTTGTTCACTGCAACGCTTGCCGTGGCCTGGTATGTTAGCCAACTCAACAGCTTGTACGAAATGTTTGCCGATGCATTGAAGCTGGTTCCTCTGTTCGAAGAGTAACTGTTCTCCATTTCGTTGAAGATGTTGTATGAATACTGGTTCTTGCCTCCCAACTGTGTGTTGTACTGGTATGTATAGTACCTTGAGTAGAAAGCACGGTCACCGTTTTCTTCGTATGCAGGGATGGCGCGGCTTGTATTCATTGCATATGTATATGGGTTTACACCGGCACCATAGCCATCGGAGTTTCTTATGCTTCCGTTAAGCTGTACGCTTATGTTGAGTTTCTCGTTAATGCTGCTGTTTATGCTTAAGCGGGCTGTTAGCTGGTCGTTCTGGTTTCCTACTTCATAACCTTTGTTGTCCTGATAGCCCAATGATGCATTATAGGTATATTTTTCTGTTCCGCCCGATACGCTCAAATTGTGGTTCTGGCTCACGGAATTGCGTGTGAGCAGGTCGAACCAGTCGGTGTTCACGGTCTCAAGACGCTGAAGGTAATGTGCGAACTGGTCTTCAGAAATCATTCTCTTGTTGAACATCGCCATAAGTCCTTCGTATGTGTATATCTGCGGCAATGGCTCGCTTTGGTAACGTACGCCGGCTTCATATGCCTCCTTGCTGAACTGGATGCGTTCGTAGGAGTTCATGAAATCGTACATGTCGTATGTCGGACGTTCCCTTACAGATATGTTTGTGTTGTAGTTTACGCTTATACGTCCGGGGGTTCCTTTCTTTGTTGTAATTACAATTACACCGTTGGATGCCTTGGAGCCGTATATGGCTGTTGCTGAAGCGTCTTTCAAAACTGTTATATTGTCGATATCCTGAGGGTTGAGCCATGAAACCTGATTGCCGATAAGTTCTCTCATGTCCGATGTTATGGCCGAACTCATATCAATGGAAAGCGGATCTTCCTGGATTACACCATCTACAACCCATAGGGGATCGGTGTTTCCAAGAATGGTCGAAGTACCACGGATTGTAATCTTTGGCGATGCGCCTACGCGTGCCGACGAGTTGACAACACTCATGCCGGCAACCTTTCCCTGCAACATCTGGTCGATGCTTTGATATGCAGGCATCATGATGTCATCGGCCTTTACGGTCGTGAATGCACCGACCATGTCTTTGCGTGGCAATCGTGCATATCCGTCCTCGACGATAGTAACCTCTTCGAGCAATTCTTCGTCAGGTTCCATCGTTACTTCGAAATGCTTGCTGTAGTTCTCTGTCGTCAGTTTGATTTTCTTTGTCTTTGAACCGACGTAGCTTACTTGAATTTCATTGTCTCCTTCACCTAAGGATATCTCAACCTTGAAATAGCCGTTCAGGTCTGTGTTTGTACCCCGGACAATTTTGCCGTTGTTCATTACTGCTACACTTGCTGCAGGCAACGGTTCTCCCATGTCGTCTGTGACGGTTCCTGTAACAATGTTGTTCTGTGCGAATAATGATGTTGCATAGAACAGCATCAGAATCATGCAGATTGCCTTTGGAGTAAAGATGCTGGCTTTCATTATATTGGATTTTTTTTGTTCAATTCTTGTTCTCAATTCTGCAAATATAGTTTTTTTTGCTAATAAAAGTTGATTGAAATGAAAAAAAGTGAATATTTCAAAAAAAGACTAATTAATATTAATCTCCAGCATACATGGAAATGAATAACTACGGTCATTCCGTGTATTGAGCGTGTTGTATAGATTTGTAATGTTTCTTCTTAATTTCCGGCTTGCGATTTTCTTGCCTTTGTAACGTACAACTACCTTCTTGTCGAGGTTCAACATGTTGTCGTTAAGGTATATGGCAAGCTTCTTGTAGTCGCAACGGTCGATGTGAATGGTATTGCCTTCTATTCTTGCTTCAACAGTTTTTCCATGCTGCAGTTCATCTGCCGGTGCCGATAGCCAATAGAAATGTTCGCGCACGACCTCTTCCTGTCTCCATATAATCCTTTTGGGATAAGGATTCCTGCGGTACTGGGCCATCCAGCCTATTGCATCAGCATCAAGTCCATCCATCCAGTGTCCCTTGCCTTCAATAATATTTGTCTTATGAATGTATTTTCCGGGATTGGTTGCTGCGAGCGAGTCCAAGACTTCTCCTTTCTCCTTTGCAAGCTTGTTACGGTCGTATGCAGCATCCTCGGCTCCCATCCAGATTGTAAACGGCAGGTTTAGCAGGTTTTTCTGTGATGCGTTGCCTGGGTGACCTGCCATCATGGCTGCTGCAGCCCACTTGTCGGCCATTCGCGGAGCCAAACGCCATACTCCGTCGCCTCCGGCCGAATATCCGAGCAGATATACCTTATTAGGATTTACACCTTCAAAAAGCACGCATGCCTGAATCAGTTCTTCCAAAAGCTCGTCAAGTCCTTTCTTGTGCCATAGGTCCCATGTGTTCCATGGCGCACGTGGAGCCACATATACCCCTTCGTTGAGCTGGTATAGGTATATCTGGTTCATCCATTGCCCGTCATTCACCTCTTTGGGACATTCTCCTCCTCCGTGGAGTGAGATGTAGAGGCTGTGCCCGTCTTTAGGCGGCATGCCGAAATTCCTGCATGCGCATGCCAGCCGCAGAGAATCGTTTGCCAATATCATCTTCTTCCAGCTCGCTCCCAAACGTTTGGCCGATGATCTGAGCCATAGTGAATCTATAATCTCGGTAGCCCTCTGGCATTCGCTTCTGTCGAGTTTGGCATTCGCAAACTTTTGTGCAGCAAGTTCACCCTCCGGCTTTTTTACCCAACTTTCGAACTCTCTTATCTGGGCATACATCCCTTCTGTTACCATAAGTGCTATGGTAATGCAAAATAACAGTTTTCTCATTTTCTGGTTTTTATGTTCACGCAACCGACATCATGTAGCTGAGTGCCATTGAAATTATCATATAGAATGTCATTCCGCTCAAGTCGTTGATAATCTGAATGAACGGGCCTGTTGCGACAGCCGGGTTTATATCCATTCTTTCAAGAACCATCGGTATCAGCGTGCCGAATCCCGAAGCGAACAGCACTACTACGAACAGGCTTAGCGGAACTGCCAGCGTTACAATATCCAAAGCACCGTAAATGAAGTAGTTGTAGATATATACCATTAGCGAAAGAATCGTGGCGTTTATTATAGCTACAACCATCTCCTTGGCTATATGACGGAATATGTGGCTTGAATCCAGCGAGTTGTTGGCCAATCCCTGTACTGCTATTGCCGAAGACTGTGTTCCGACATTACCTCCCATACCGGCAAGAAGCGGTATGAAAAGAGCCATTTCGGGGTGGCTCCCCAATGTGTTCGTAAAACAGTTCAAGAGGAGGGAAGAGCCTATACCTCCCAACATGCCTATGATTAGCCACGGCAAGCGTGCCTTGCTCTGGAAGAGTACGCTGTCGCTTGTCTCGACGTCCTGGGTAAGACCGGCGGTCAACTGCTGGTCGTGTTCTGTCTGTTCACGAACCTCATCCATGACGTCATCGACGGTGATTTGTCCCACAAGGCGGTTGATCTTGTCAACGACAGGTATTGCCACAAGGTTGTACTTCTCGATCAAGAGCGTAACTTCGTCAATTGGCGTATCGACATCAACGCTGACAACCTTTGTGCTCATCACGTGCTTTACCTTCGATACCGAAGGGCTGGTTATCATCTTCTTGAGGGGGAAGAGTCCGCAAAGACGCTCGTCGTCATCAACGACATATACATAGTATATTTCATCGAGTTCCTCGGCCTGCTGGCGCATCTCCTTGAGGCATTCAGGCATACTCCAGTTCTCGTTCACGACAACCATTTCGGTACTCATGAGACCTCCGGCCGTGTCCTCGTCGTACTGGAGAAGGTCAACAATGTCTCCGGCCTGTTCAATATCCTTGATGTGCGAAAGGACCTCTTCCTGCTTGTCTTCGTCCATGTCACGGATAATCTCGACGGCGTCGTCGGTATCCATATAGTTGACAAAGCGTTTGGCAATAGCTTCCGAAGGCAGTTCCTCAAGCAGCTCATTACGCAAATCCTCATCCATTTCGATGAGGGTGTCTGCGGCTTTCTCGTTGTCAAGCTGCCTGTAAAGGAAACGGGCTTCTTCGAGGTCAAGCTCTGCGCAAATCTCGGCTATGTCGGCCGGGTGCATCTTGGCGATGCTCTCATGCAGCAGTACCGAATCCTTCTGCTCGATAAGTTCCTTTATGTAATTGATGAATTCCTTTGTCATCGTGCCGATTCTTTATGCAAGTTCTTTTTCGACCTTCAAGGCCAGTTCTATAAACTCCTCTATGGAGACCTGTTCGGGGCGTTTCTCCATTATCGGGTCATTGAGCAGCCGTGACTCCTTTCCTACAATCTGCTGTATGGAATTGCGCATCTTTTTACGCCGCTGGTTGAATGTCCCTTTTACGATTTTCTTAAGCAAGGCTTCGTCGCATTCAAGCTCTGTGCGTCCGTTGCGCTTCATAAGAACTACTGCGCTTTTTACCTTCGGCGGCGGCGAGAATACATTCTCATGTACAGTGAAAAGATACTCAACATCGTACCATAGTTGTACAAGTATGCTCAATATGCCGTAAGCCTTTGTCCCCGGTTTCGCGGCAAGGCGTTCGCCGACCTCTTTCTGTATCATTCCGCTGCAGTAGGGTATATGCTCCTTGAAGTCGAGCATCTTGAAGAATATCTGGCTTGATATGTTGTACGGGTAGTTCCCGATGAGCATGAACTGCGTTCCGTCGAATATGCGGTCGAGATGCATCTTTAAAAAGTCATCGGGTATGATATTGTCGTCTCCCAGCTCCTTTAGGTTCTGTCTAAGATAGGAGACTGACTCCTCGTCAATCTCAACAACCTTTACAGGGCGTTTCTTCTCCAACAGGAATTGTGTCAGTACCCCCATACCGGGGCCGACTTCAAGTACCGGCATGCCAGGGCAAACATCAACGGTGTCGGCAATGTCTCTTGCTATGTTCAGGTCGGTCAGGAAGTGCTGGCCCAATCTCTTCTTTGCTGTAACTGCTTTCATCGTTGCTGTGCCTTTTTTGTTTAATTATTTGAAAAAAAACAAGGTTTTTTTAATATATTGTTATCTTTGCAACATAAAGCCGCGTCGGGCTACGCAATTCAAACAATCGGAATGCGGTGCCGGGTGGCCCCTAATGATGCAAAGGTAAATAAAAGTATTAAAAATAGTCCTAAAGTTGTGAAAAAGATTTTCGGCAAGACTTTAAAAACTGTGCTCCCGCTTATGTTGGGTGTGCTGATTCTGTATATGATATATGCCGATTTTGATTTCTCACGCCTTTGGAACGACCTTTCCCACATGGATCTTACATGGTTTGTGCTGTCAATATTGTTCGGAATCATGAGCCATGTACTCAGAGGCTGGAGATGGAAACTTACTCTTGCTCCGTTAGGCTATGCTCCGTCGGGCAAGGTGTGTGTCTATTCCGTGTTCATTGCATATGCGGCAAACCTTGTTGTTCCACGCATTGGAGAAGTTTCGCGCTGTGTCGTTCTTGAACAGTACGAAAGGGTTCATTTTGCCCAATCTTTGGGGACTCTTGTAACTGAACGCCTTATTGATACAGTGATGGTTGTGCTTATAACCGTTGCAGCCGTAACTTTGCAGTGGCCAGTCTTCTGCAGCTACCTCAATCAAGTCGGTTTCGTGACAGCAGACAGCGGAATGCTGGCATCAATGGGCGGCTGGCTGATAATTCTCCTTTCGGTACTGGCTTTCATTGTGATGCTGTTCTTCGTTGTAAGGAAGATGAACTTCTGGAAAAAAATAAGGTCGTTCATTGCACAGTTTGCCGAAGGTTTGTTATCTTTGAAGAAAATGGATAACGGGTGGCTCTTTGCTGTGGAGACAATAGGCATCTGGTTCTGCTATTTCATGCAGTTCTATCTATGTTTCTTCTGTTTCCCGTTCAGCAGCGGCCTTTCTGTATTCGCAGGTTTGTTGCTTTTTGTGGCAGGAAGCATAGCCGTGGTTGTTCCCACACCAAACGGTGCAGGTCCATGGCATTTCGCAATAATAAGCATAATGCTTTTGTACGGTGTCAGCTCAACCGATGCAGAGGCTTTTGCGTTGATAGTACATAGCACGCAGACTCTATTGGTCGCATTGCTTGGCATATATGCCTTGCTGATGCTTCAATTTGAAAAGCGTTTTGACAAATAATATAAAAACTTATAATTATGGCAATTACAATCAAAGATCTTCAGCCTCGCGAGGTGTGGAAGCATTTCGAGGCTCTTACACAGGTTCCACGTCCATCGGGACACCTAGAGAAAATCCAGAAGTTCCTTCTTGACTTCGGCAAAAGCATAAACGTGCAGACATGGCAGGATGAGGCAGGAAACATTATCATGCGCAAGCCGGCAACTCCTGGTCTTGAGGGCCGTAAGGGAATAATCCTTCAGGCTCATATGGATATGGTTCCACAGAAGACTCCCGACAGCAAGCATGACTTCATCAATGACCCTATCACAACAGTGGTGAAGGGTGATTGGCTCTATGCCGACAATACGACACTCGGTGCCGACAATGGTCTTGGTGTTGCTGCTATTATGGCTATAATGGAGGACACTTCATTGCAGCATGGTCCGCTTGAGGCTCTCATTACAGCTGATGAGGAGACCGGCATGTTCGGTGCATTCGGCCTTAAGGGCGGTGAACTCGAAGGCGAGCTGCTTCTTAACCTCGACTCGGAAGAGGAGGGTGTGATGTATATCGGTTGTGCCGGCGGTCTTGACATTTCTGCTTCTATGGAGTTCATGGAGGAGGAGAGTGATGACGAAGTCGCTGTCAAGGTGCAGTTGAAAGGCCTCCGTGGAGGTCACTCAGGTCTTGAAATCAACGCAGGACGCGGCAATGCCAACAAGCTCATGGCACGTTTCATGCGCGAGGCTATGGACGAGTGCGGTGTAGTTCTTGCCAGCTGGAACGGCGGAAACATGCGTAATGCTATCCCTGCAAGCTGCGAGGTTGTCCTTACTCTTCCCGAAGAGGGCGTTGAGGAACTTAAGGCTATCGCTGCAAAGTATGAGGCTCTCTATAATAGCGAGTATGCTACAATAGAGGAGGGCATAACACTCACTGTTACAGAGACTGAAATGCCTGAAACTGTAGTTCCTGAGGAAATTCAGGAAAACCTTGTTGACGTGGTACTTGCTTGTCATGACGGTGTTCTCCGTTTCATCCCAACTATCCCCGATACAGTAGAGACATCAAGCAATCTCTCTATCGTACGCATCGGTGAAGGCAAGGCCGAAATCAATATCCTTGCACGTAGCTCATGCGATACAATGAAGGAGTATCTTGCATTGCAGTTGTCAAGCTGTTTTGCAATGGCCGGCATGAAGGTGGAGCTCAGCGGCGGTTACAGCGGTTGGCAGCCGAACGTGAATTCACCTCTCCTTGCTGCGTTGAAGAAGGCTTATACCGATATGTTCGGCAAAGAACCCGATGTACGTGTAATACACGCTGGTCTTGAGTGCGGAATAATCTCGACCAACTATCCTAAGATGGATATGGTGTCCTTCGGTCCTACACTGATGTCTCCTCACTCTCCAACAGAGCGTGTCGAGATTCCTACAGTAGAGAAATTCTATTCTTTGGTCAAGGCTCTTGTAGTGAACGGAGTTCTTTAAATAGAGATATATAATACGATATATGGGGCATAGGCGGTAGGTAGTCTATGCCCCATATTTTTATACTGTGATTAAAAATTACTTGTCATATTCATATTTCACCCATTAACTCCGTTGAATTCTTATTCGCTCGTTTGTTATTACTTCACTTTTAGTGTAGCTTATACTGCACTCGCTTTGAAAAATATTCAAGCAAGCTTGATATTTCTCGCTCGTTTGTTATTATCTTCACTTTTAGTGTAGCTTATACTGCACTCGCTTTGAAAAATATTCAAGCAAGCTTGATATTTCTCGCTCGTTTGTTATTATCTTCGCATATCTTAGAGTAAGAGATTATGGAACATCCCGAAAATGACAAGGCATATAAAGGCCTTAAGGTGAATGGCGGTGTAGAGTCTATGGGTTCGGTAAACCCTTATCTCTCTACGATGAGGCGCAAGAGGGCTGCGGAACTCTCGGTCAATGATTACGTAGAGGGTATATTGCGTGGCGATGTGACTGTGCTCAGCCGTGCGGTAACTCTTGTCGAGAGCCTTTTGCCTGAGCATCAGGCTATTGCTCAGGAGGTGGTGGAACGCTGTCTGCCTTATTCCGGAAAATCTGTCAGGGTTGGCATAACCGGTGTTCCGGGTGCAGGAAAGAGCACTTCTATAGACGCTTTCGGCATGCACCTGCTCAATGAATATGGCGGCAAGCTGGCAGTATTGGCTGTTGACCCCAGCAGCGAACGCAGTAAAGGAAGTATATTGGGTGACAAGACACGTATGGAACGTCTCTCATTGCATCCTTCGGCGTTTATTCGCCCTAGCGCATCGGCCGGTTCATTGGGTGGCGTGGCGCGCAAGACGCGTGAGACAATTGTGCTTTGCGAGGCTGCCGGGTACGACAAAGTCTTTGTTGAGACAGTGGGAGTGGGGCAGAGCGAGACAGCTGTATATTCTATGGTCGATTTCTTCCTTTTGATACAGATTGCCGGTGCTGGTGATGAATTGCAAGGTATAAAGCGCGGTATAATGGAAATGGCCGACGGAATAGTGATAAACAAGGCCGACGGTGAAAATGCCGATGCGGCGCGCCGTGCAGCTGTGCATTACCGTAATGCGTTGCAGTTGTTTCCGATGCCGGCCAGCGGGTTGCGTCCGCAGGTGCTTACCTATTCGGGATTCTACGATATTGGCATAAAGGAGGTCTGGAATATGGTCATGGGGTATATCGATACAGTAAGGTCGAATGGAGCTTTTGATGAACGGCGCAACAGTCAGCTCAAGTATTGGATGTACGAGACTATAGAGGAGAGCCTGAAAAGCCGTTTCTATAATGCTCCGGGCATGGAAGAACTTTTGTCTAAGTATGAACAGCTGGCCTATGCAGGGAAGATGACCTCGTTCGCTGCTGCAGGAGCGGTTCTCGACAGTTACGACAAGAAGATAGTATGAGCGGTATTGGCAAAAAAGAACTGCGCCGATTGGTGCGTGAAAGGATTTCGGCAATGACGCAGGAAGAGAAAACGGTTTGTTCAGTGTCTTTGTGCAGGAGCATAAAGTCACATCTTGCGGTTTGCGGTGCACGTATAGTAGCTCTTTTTTCTCCGTTGCCGGACGAACCCCAAATATGGTCCCTTGTAGAGGAACTGGCAGAGAGCATGCTGGTGGCTCTTCCCCGTATCGAGGGCGATGTAATGAGGTTCTATTGCATGGGAGAGATGAAACGGGGTGCATTTGGAATAATGGAGCCGCAGGGTGCGATTTGCATAGATCCTGGAGAGATTGATGCGATTGTAGTTCCCGGAGTCGCTTTTACGCTTTCGGGAAAGCGTATGGGGCGTGGAAAAGGCTTCTACGACAAATACATGTCGCATCCCGCTTTCAGGGCGTTGAAGATAGGCGTCTGCTATCCTCCTCAGCTTGTCGATGAGCTGCCATGTGAGGGACACGATGTTGTCATGGACTGTGTATTAATCAAATAGCGGTTGAAAATCATTTTTCAACCGCTATTTGATTAATATGTGTCTCTTCATTAAGATGCAAGAATCTCCTGAGCACGGACTGTTTCCTTGTCAATTGGCTTGTCGTCCTTGATAGCCTTTGTGAAAGGAATATATACGATTTCGTTGTTTCTCAAACCAATCATTACATTACGCTGTCCTTCGAGCAGGGCGTCTATGGCTGCTACGCCGAGACGGCTTGCCAGAATACGGTCATTTGCAGTAGGGCTGCCGCCACGCTGCAGATAGCCGAGGATAGATACGCGTACGTCGAGTTCCGGGAAACGCTGACGCATTCCTTCGGCAACCTCCATGATGTTGTAGTCTTTCTCGCGGCCTTCGGCAAAGAGAACTATACTGCTGCTCTTTGTACGGCGCAGTCCGTTTGCTATGAACTGGTTGATACGCTCGAACTCAGGGTCAATCTCCGGCAGCACGCATGCCTCGGCTCCTGTTGCGATTGTGCCGTTGAGTGCAAGGAAGCCAGCGTCGCGGCCCATTACTTCAACGATGAAAAGACGTTCGTGAGACGATGCGGTATCACGTATCTTATCGACACACTCCATAATTGTGTTCAAAGCGGTGTCGTAACCGATTGTAGTGTCAGTTCCGTAGAGGTCGTTGTCTATTGTTCCAGGCAATGCAATGCATGGAATGTCAAAATCGCGTGCGAGGTAGTATGCTCCGGTAATAGAACCGTCACCTCCAATGACGACAAGTGCATTGATACCCTCTTTCTGCAGAGTTTCGTATGCCTTTGTACGGCCCTCTTCTGTCTTGAACTCATCGCAACGGCTTGTCTTGAGGATTGTTCCGCCACGTTGTATGATGTTACTTACATTCTCGGTCTTGAACTCTTGAATCTCGCCGGTTATCAGGCCTTTATATCCGCGATATATCGCCTTTACTGTTATTCCGTGATATATGCATGCACGTGTGACGGCACGGATTGCAGCGTTCATGCCCGGTGCATCGCCTCCTGATGTAAGGATGCCAACGCATTGAATCTTGTTTTTCATTTCACTTATTGTTATGATAGTTAATTATAGCCTGTTTGCAGTTCTCCATCAGCCATTTTGGAGTCGAGGTCGCTCCGCATATACCGATTGACTCCGTATTCTCTGTCAAGGCGAAGTCAATGTCTTCCGGCCCTTCAATCTGGTATGAGGAGGGGTTCACTCTCTTGCACTCATTGTAGAGTATCTTGCCGTTTGAACTTTTCTTGCCGCATACGAAGAATATAAGGTCATGCGACTTTGCAAACTCTCCGATTCCGTTCATGCGGTTTGCAACCTGGCCGCATACGGTATTGAATGACTCGCATTGCTTTTCCTTTGATACGGATTCTTCAATGGACTCCACAATTCTCTTGTAGCCCTCAAGCGATTTGGTTGTCTGGGAATATATGTATGTGTTCTTGTCTTTTGCAATACGGTTGAGTTGCGATGCGTCTTCGATGACGATTGCTTCGCCACGTGTCTGCCCAACAAGACCCAGAACCTCGGCATGACCTGCCTGTCCGTGTATTATTATCTGCCGCTCCTCGTTACATGTTTCCTGCCATTTCTTCTTTATGCGTTGTTGCAGCTTCAGTACTACTGGGCATGTGGCGTCAATCAGTTCAAGATTATTCGTCTTTGCTATCTCGTATGTTTCGGGCGGCTCTCCATGTGCCCTTAACAATACCTTTGCATTGTGAAGGTTGCGGTATGTAGCATGGTCAATTGTAACAAGCCCCATTCGTTTGAGCCTGTCACATTCTATGCTGTTGTGTACAATGTCGCCTAAGCAGTACAATGTACCGCCATTCTGCAGTTCCTCTTCGGCCTTCTTTATTGCAGTGGTTACACCGAAACAGAACCCGGAGTGCTCGTCAATCTCTATGTTCAGCATTCTGAGGCAATTTTCTTATAAACATCTATAAGCCACTCCATCTGCTCCTCGCGTGTCATTCCGCTATTGTCAAGGAGCAGAGCGTCATCGGCCTGCTTCAATGGGCTGACCTCGCGTGTCTGGTCCAGATGGTCGCGCAGTTGTACGTTCTCAAGTATTTCGTTATAGTCGGGATTGTCTCCGCGTGCGGCAAGCTCGTCATAGCGTCTCTTTGCACGTACCTCTGCCGATGCTGTTACGAATACCTTCATTTCGGCATCGGGGAATACGGTTGTACCTATGTCGCGTCCGTCCATGACTATGCCTTTGGACTTGCCCATTTCGCGTTGCTGGTTAACCATTTCGCTTCGTACAAAATCGAGTGCCGCAACCTTGCTTACAAGCTGGGATACTTCTATCGTACGTATTTCGTGCTCTACATTAACTCCGTTCAGGAATGTTATTGAGTTCTTTGTTTCCGGGTCGGCCTCGAATGTTATATGTATCTGACTGATTCTCTCCTGCAATGTGGCTGTATCGATGCCCTTACTGCCGATCAGTCCGTTCTGCATGCAGTAGAGAGCTACCGCCCTGTACATTGCGCCGCTGTCGAAGTAGAGATATCCGATATTGCGTGCCAATGCCTTTGCCATTGTACTCTTTCCGCATGAAGAGAAACCGTCGATTGCTATTGTTATCTTTTTCATCTTATGGCTTTGTCTTTTATTCTTTAAAGAGTGTATGATAGGTTGAAAAGGAATGACGAGGACGATACATGCAGTTTGCTGTAGGATGCTCCGAATTTTACCTTATTAATATTCAAGCCTGCTCCGATGCTCAATCCGTCCCATTTGTTTCCGCCAGCAGAAAGTTCCTTGCTCATACGGAAGTTGTAGCCGATTGATGCGTAGAAATTCTTTCCTATAATGGCATCTGCGCCTAAAATGATATGTTTGAGCAATATGTCGGAGGTGCTGTCCTCGCTGCCGTCTGCATTGTAGAAGTCATCCTTTCCCCATTTATGCAGGTTTGTCAGCGTCAATGACAAACGTATCGGGGCGTGGGGCAGTTTCTTGCTTATTCCCAACTGCACGTCAACAGGCAGCTTCTCGTTCTTCTCCTCAAACGCCTTCACTTGTGCGCCGAGGTTCTTCAGTACAAAAGATGCCGAGAGCCCCTTGTCGGGGTTGTAGTAGTTTAATCCTAAATCGACTCCGAGTGCTATTGCGCTCAAAGCCTCATATTTTGAATATATGAAACGTCCGGTAACGCCTCCGCTCCAATAGTTGCTGAGCAAGTAGCTGTATGTTGCAGCCAACTCGATATCCTTTGCGCTGAATGACCCTGTATATATGTTGTCTTCGGTGTATCCTTCAAACTCTCCGTAATCGACATAACGGGCTGTGATTGCACCTGCAGCGCGTTCGCCGAATGCCTTGTTGAATGCGGCACCGGCCAGCTTGCTGTCACTCATGTACGACATGTAATTTATGTTTATGGTCTTGTCGCTTACGTTTATCAGCAAGGCCGGGTTGTGCATTGCCAATGTTATGTCGTCCTCAATTATAGAGATGTTGCTTCCTCCAAGGCCAGCTGCTCTGGCAGAGTAGGGGAGACGGAGAAAATTGAATGCGTTTTCTCCACTTTGTGCCGTTGCAAGTATAGGCAACAACATAAAAATATAAAAAATGATATTCTTAAGTTTCACGTTCTTGATATTTTGTTTAGCTTTGCAAGCGGATATCTGCATACGCTTTGCGAAGATACATCTTTTTTTCATTTATTTACTATTCTATAATAACAAATATATGTTTGTCTCAGTAGAAAAATAACGGAGAAAAAGCAGGTTTATGGTGTGCCTGGTGAAGAAAATCTTTTTAAAACAAAAAAAAGATTGCTTTTCATCGTGCGTATTGAAAAATATTGTTTATTTTTGTCGATTAGAAAATATATATAAAATACGATAATGAATACAGAGAGAAATCAACAGGTTAATGGCGGGTTGCTCGAAGAAAAGAAGAGTGCCAAGGCCAATTTGGAACAGCACAGATTCTTGTGGCTGTTGGTGGGTTGTCTTATCGTCTTCTCTACAACATTCGCAGTGTTCGAGTGGACAACAGTTGAGCCTAAGGACAAGAAAGCCAAGAAGGCTAAGCAGGTGAATCTTGATATCCCGGTAGATATCATGGTTCCGTTTACAATTCCAGAGAAGAAGGTTGTTCCTCCTCCTCCAGAAGCAAAGAAGATTGTCGATATTCTTGAGATTGTCGATGATGAGGCTGAGATTGAAGAGAGCGATCTGGTTTCTATCGAAGAGCAGGGTGATGTGGTTGAGGTTACAGACAACGCCAATATCGTAGTCGAGGAGGTTGTTGAGGAGCAGACTGTGTTCCAGGTAGTAGAGCAGCAGCCGGAGTTTCCAGGCGGTATGAAGGCACTTATGAAGTATCTTCAGGAGAATATCAACTATCCGCGTGTGTCTCGCGACAACAACTCACAGGGCCGTGCATTCATTCGCTTCGTCGTTAATACCGACGGTTCTATCCAGGGTACAGAGGTTCTCAAGAGTTCCGGTGATATGTATCTTGACAAGGAGGCTGTACGTGTGGTAAGCGGTATGCCTAAGTGGAAGCCGGGCCGTCAGTCTGGTAAGAATGTGCGTGTGTACTTTACACTGCCTGTAGTGTTCAAGCTGCAGTAATTGAAAACAGAATATTAAAGAGGCTGCAGACGCAGCCTCTTTTTTTTACTTTAAAGGCTTTGTTATGTATAATTGGGAAGAACTAAGAGATATTGTCAACAGGTTTATCGAAAATCTTGAATTCGAAAGAGACCCTCGTGAACTGTATGCACCGATACGCTATACGCTCTCGCAGAGCGGCAAGAGAGTGCGCCCGGTACTTTTCCTTCTTGCATATAATATATATAAGGAGAGTGTAGAAGAGGCTCTCTATCCGGCAGTGGCTATGGAGACATACCACAACTACACATTGATACATGACGATGTTATGGACCGTGCGTCAATACGTCGTGGAAAGCCTACCGTATGTGCAAAATGGGGTGATACGGCGGCGATTCTTTCAGGAGATACCATGCTTGTGCTGGCATACGAGTTCTTTTCTCATGTTCCGGCCGGAAAACTTCCTGAGATGCTGGCGCTCTTTACGGAAACAGCAAAGGAGATTGGCGACGGCCAGCAGTATGACCTTGGCTTTGAGAAACGCAATGATGTCAAGGAAGAGGAGTATCTCGAAATGATTCGTCTCAAGACATCTGTTCTCCTGGCGGCATCCCTTAAGTTGGGCGGCATGCTTGCCGGTGCCCCAGAAGAGGACCTTAAGAATCTATATGCCTATGGCGAGACTATGGGAGTGGCATTCCAATTGCAGGATGACCTGCTTGATGTCTATGCCGACCAGTCGCTTTTCGGTAAGAAGATAGGCGGTGATATCTGTTGTAACAAGAAGACATTCCTTCTTATAACAGCAATGAACCTCGCTTCTCCTGAACAATTGGCCGAGATGAAGGAGTGGATGGAGAAAGAGGAGTTCGACGAGAATGAAAAAATTGCCTATTTTACAGGCATCTATAATGCTTTGGGTGTAAAGGAAATTTGCGAGAACCGCATTCAGGCACTTTTTGCAAAGTGCGATGAGTACATTGCCAATATCTCGGTCCCCGAAGAGAAAAAAGAGAACCTTAAGGCTTTTGCCAACTCAATTCTTAACAGAAACCTGTAATATTCAAAGGAATAAAGGATGCCTTACCGCCGACTGCCTAAAACCGACCAAGCACGCATACGCGCATTAAGAGCTGCTGTAGAGAGCAGTGTGGATAATGGTGTGTTCACGAATGTGCTTTCCCATAATACCTACTACCGTGCGAAGAATATGCTTGAAAATCTATCGCGTGAGGTCGGTGTGTATAAGCGTTGTGTGCAGGAGCAATCCTCAAAACGAGGAAATGAAGCATACGAAGCTGCATTGAAAAAGGCGCGTATGTATGTCTCTCACTTCATTCAGGTTCTGAGCATGTCTATAATGCGTGGTGAGATTGCCCGTAGCAAGCGGCCGTATTACGGCTTGCCGGAGAATGAGGATACCGTTCCTAATCTCTTCTCTGAATCGGCTGTGTTGGAATGGGGCTTGAAGATTATGGAAGGGGAACGCCGTCGTCAGGCCGAGGGTGGTGTGCCGGTATATAACCCTACAATGGGCAGGGTGTCTGTTGTGTTTGAACTGTTCAAGGAGATGTACGACAGGCAGCAGATGCTGCAGCAAAGGACCGGGGATGCATTGCATAATATTTCGGATATGCGTTTTGAGGCCGATGAGATTATTTTTGAGGCCTGGGCCGAAATTGAGAAAGCGTTTGCCGGTTTTGAAGGCAAGGCGCGTATAAAGAAGTGTGCGGAGTATGGTGTGATATATTATGAACGCCCTGACCGCAAATCAAAAAAAGAGCTCTGATTCTAATGCCGGAATTCATAGACACACATACGCATCTGTTTGTTCAGGAGTTTAACGATGACAGGAATGCAACAGTTGAACGAGCATTGTCGGCTGGGGTAAGAAATTTATGCCTTCCTTGTATTGATGAATCTTCAATTGAACCAATCCGGGAAATGTGTAGGGAATATCCCGGTATCTGCCACGCAATGATAGGATTGCATCCTACCGAGGTCGATGACAATTACCGCAGTGTACTGGAACGTATTTATGCAATCCTAAAGAAGAACCGTGAATTTATTGCTGTAGGTGAAGTCGGTCTCGATTTCTATTGGGATGATACCCGCAAAAGAGAACAGACCGATGCCCTCATGCAGCAGATAGAGTGGGCTTCCGAAACCGGGTTGCCGTTGGCGATACATTCCCGTAGTGCGTTTGATGAACTCTATTCTGTAATGGAGAGTTACCGTTCAAAGGGTCTGTCAGGTGTGTTCCACTGTTTCTCCGGCAGTGAAGAGCAGGCGCGGAAGCTACTCACGTTCGATGGTTTCTGCTTAGGTATTGGAGGTGTGGTTACATACAGGAAATCGCTCTTGCCTGCAGTATTGGCGTCTGTTCCTCTTGAAAGAATTGTGCTTGAGACTGATTCGCCCTATCTTCCTCCTGTACCGTATCGCGGAAAACGCAACGAAAGTTCATACATACCTTATATAGCGCACTTCCTGGCAACATTGTACGGTTGCAGTGTAGAAAGGGTGGCGGAGGTTACGACTGCCAATGCCATGCGCATTTTTCCAAAAATAAACGGATGATGGATATTGAAAGGATAGATATATTCGATAATTCTGAATCGCCGGTCATAATTGCCGGTCCATGCAGTGCCGAGAGTGAAGAACAGGTAATGTCTGTTGCTTCGAAGCTCTCGGAGAACGGTATTGCGATATTCCGTGCCGGTGTATGGAAACCAAGAACAAGGCCTGGCTGTTTCGAAGGTATTGGAAAGGAAGCATTGCCGTGGCTGCAGAGGGTGAAACGCGAATTCCTGATGTCTGTAGCCATAGAGGTCGCTACAGCAGAGCATGTAGAACTGGCTCTTTCCGCCGGCATAGACATGATATGGGTAGGTGCAAGGACAACAGCCAATCCTTTTGCAGTACAGGAGATTGCCGACGCTTTGCGTGGAGCCGATATTCCGGTGCTTGTGAAGAATCCTGTCAATCCCGATATAGAACTATGGATAGGTGCTTTTGAGAGGTTGTATAATTCCGGAATAAGGAAACTGGGTGCTATACATAGAGGCTTCTCTTCGTATGGAGAGAAGTTCTTCCGCAACTCCCCGCAGTGGCAACTGCCTATCGAACTGCGTCGCCGTCTTCCTTTGTTGCCTGTAATATGTGACCCAAGCCATATTGCCGGCAAAAGGGAACTTATAATGATGCTCTCCCAACAAGCGATGGATTTGAACTTCGACGGTTTGATGATAGAGACTCACTGCAATCCGGTATGTGCTCTAAGCGATGCGCGTCAGCAGGTTACTCCCGATGAGCTCAAAGTAATTCTTTCAAAGTTGGTCCGCCGCTCTCCCGATATGCTTTCATCCGATTTCTCTTCATACCGCAAACAGATAGACTCAATAGACGAAGAGATCATACGTCTTCTTTCTAAACGTATGGAGATTGCGCGTGAGATTGGTGAGGTCAAACGTGAGAAGGGTTTGACGGTATTCCAGCCGTTCCGCTATAATGAGGCAATGGAGCGGTGTGCTAAGGGCGGAGCAGACGGTAAGCTCGATGCCGATGCCCTTAAGGCAATCTTTGAATCGATACATTCAGAGAGCATACGCCAGCAGCTCTCCATTATCAATAAGAACATAAAGTAGCTGATGAGAACAAGAACTTTCTTCGGTCTGTTGTTTGCGTTGATAGGAATGTGTCTGTTGTCGTGCAACAAAGCAGTTACGGCGGATGTGAACGGTAGCGAGATTGCTTTTTCTCACTCGTCATTGCTTCGTGTTGTGGAGAGCGATGGCTATACCGTAGCCGAAGTCAGAAATCCATGGGGCAAGGGTGTGCTTCAGCGTTATATTCTTGTACCGCGTGATTCTGCGGTTCCCGAAAATGTTCCTGAAGGCCGCTTGTTGCGTGTTCCTTTGGAGAGAGTAATCCTGTTTTCGGGTGTTCATGCATCGCTTCTCGAAGAGTTGGGTGCTGTAGATGCCGTTTCGGGTGTTTGTGATGCGAAATACATGTATTCGGATCCCGTAAGGGATGGCATTGCAGCCGGTAAGATAACGGATTGCGGAAGTTCGTTGAATGTGAACGGTGAGAAGGTTGTGCAGGTAAATCCAGAAGCGATATTTGTGTTGCCGTACGAAAACGGCGGTTACGGCAAGCTGGAGAATCTGCCGTTCACTCTGGTCGAGTGTGCCGATTATATGGAGACATCTCCTTTGGGATGTGCCGAATGGATGCGTTTTTATGGCCGTCTATTCGGCAAAGCTGAAGAAAGCGATTCTCTGTTCATGCATATATGCAGCGAATACGAACACCTGCGTGAGATTGCCAATGGCCCAGATGTGCGCCCGTCGCTGATGTGCGAACTCAAAAGCAGTTCTGCATGGTATGTGCCTGCCGGAGAGAGCACTATGGGACAGCTTTACAAGGATGCCGGTGCCGATTATCTCTTCTCGTCATACAAGGGCAGCGGTTCGGTTCCTCTCTCCTATGAAGTGGTGCTGGACAAGGCTGCGGATGCAGATATATGGTTGATAAAGTATAATTCTCCAACCGACAAGAGCAAATCCTCCCTTCTTGAGGAGTTCGCCGGCTATGGCAATTTCAAGCCTTTTAAGGCTGGGAGTCTCTACGGATGCAATACACACCGGAACAATATCTTTGAGGCTACTTCTTTCCATCCCGAAAGGTTGCTTAAGGAGCTTGTGGCAATTTTTCATCCCGATTTGTTGACCGATTATGAAACAGAGTATTATGAAAAGCTTCGCTGATAGGAAAACAGTTGCATTGCCGCTCCTCTTCATGTTTCTTATACTCCTTTTTGTAGCTAACATGATATGGGGGGCTGTCGATATTCCTGCAAAGGATGTCCTTGCCGTTCTCTCCGGTGGCGAGAGTGAACGTGAGTCATGGAACTACATAATTCTTGAGACACGTCTTCCGCAGGCTGTTGCAGCCTTGCTTGCCGGTGCTTCGATTTCAGTGGCGGGCCTTATGCTGCAGACTCTGTTCGGGAATCCTCTTGCCGGTCCTGAGGTATTGGGAATAAGCGGTGGAGCAGGTCTTGGTGTTGCAATAGTTATGTTGTTATCGCATGGCGTATTCGCTATCGGGGATTTCGGTATGGCCGGCCATGCAGCGATGTTGTCAGGTGCCTTTATGGGAGCAATGCTTATAATAGCTGTCGTTCTTTTTCTCTCTTCTCTGCTCCTGAACAAGGTGTTTCTGCTTATAGCCGGTGTCGCAATAAGTTATCTTACCTCTTCGGTCATCTCCATATTGAACTACATTGCCACCGCAGAGGGAGTGCATTCATATCTTATATGGGGAATGGGAAGTTTCAGTGCAGTCTCAATGGAGCAGTTGCCCCTTTTCGCATTCTTGCTCTCGGTTCTTCTCTTCTGCTCTTTATTGATGATGAAGCCTCTAGATGCACTTCTTCTTGGTGATGCCTATGCCGGCAACCTTGGAATAAATGTAAGGTTGTCCCGCTTTCTTCTTTTAGTGATAACAGGGCTGCTTATAGCTGTTGTTACAGCCTTTTGCGGTCCTATCTCTTTCTTGGGGCTTGCCGTGCCGCATTTGGCGCGTTTGTCAATCGGAAGCAATAACCATAGAGTACTCTTGCCTGCTACAATGCTTTTGGGCGGCTGTATGGCTTTGTTGTGCAATTCTCTCACCATGATTCCTGGAGAGGGCGGTCTGTTGCCTATAGGTGCTATAACCCCAATTATCGGAGCTCCTGTAATCATATATGTCATACTTCGTGACAGGCTCTTGTGGAGATAAACAATACCTGCAGGGTCTTGCTATTTTCTCAGCTATCACCTCTTTTGTGTAAATAATTTTGTATAAACTGAAAAAAGGGGTTAATTTTGCATTCTTGAATTTGAACGGAAGTTCCCTGTAGCAAATGAGTTGTAGCATGAATGACATGTAGTTCTATATGCAATGGCATCTGCAGGGGAACATGCCTTTCTCTATTGGGGGAGGCTTCTTTATTTTAATGGATTATGAAGATACAACTGAGAAGCGCGCAATGTACCGAAGGACGCCGTATGGCTGGCGCACGTGCGTTGTGGATTGCCAACGGCATGAAGCGTGAGATGTTCGGCAAGCCAATAATAGCCATTGCCAATTCATTCACCCAACTCGTTCCGGGGCATACTCATCTGCATGAGGCCGGGCAGATTGTAAAGGCCGAGATAGAAAGACTCGGCTGTTATGCGGCAGAATTCAATACTATTGCTATAGATGACGGTATTGCCATGGGGCACGACGGAATGCTCTATTCCTTGCCGTCGCGTGACATTATTGCCGACAGCGTCGAATATATGTGCAATGCCCATAAGGTGGATGCTCTTGTGTGCATATCTAACTGCGACAAGATAACTCCCGGTATGCTTATGGCTGCCATGAGGCTTAATATTCCTACGGTGTTCGTTTCGGGAGGTCCTATGGAGAAGGGTACATGGAAGAACGAGAATCTCGACCTTGTCATTGCAATGGTAAAGGCTGCCGACACTTCTGTAAGCGATGAGGAACTTGCAGAGATTGAGAAACGCTCTTGTCCAGGCTGCGGCTGCTGTTCGGGCATGTTCACTGCAAACTCCATGAACTCGCTGACCGAGGCTATCGGCCTTTCCTTGCCGGGCAACGGAACAATACTTGCAACACACCGTAACCGTGTACAGCTTCTAAAGGATGCTGCAAAGCAGATAGTAGAGAATGCCATGAAGTATTATGGTGAAGGTGATGAGAGCGTTCTGCCAAGAAGTATAGCTACGCGTGACGCGTTCCTCAACGCAATGACACTTGATATTGCAATGGGCGGTTCTACAAATACGATACTTCATCTTCTGGCTGTAGCTCAGGAGGCAGGAGTCGATTTCAAGATGAGTGACATCGATGCACTCAGCCGTAAGGTCCCCTGTCTATGCAAACTGGCTCCTAACGGACCTTTGTACAGCGTGCAGGATTGCGGCCGTGCAGGAGGAATCATCGGCATCATGGGTGAACTTGCCAAGGGCGGTCTGCTCAATACTGCAGTCAAACGTGTCAACGGAGCTACATTGGCAGGTGACATTGAAAGATATTCCATTACTGGAGATAGTATAGATGAAGAGGCAAAGCGCATATACAGTACAGCTCCGGCCAATGTGTTCTGCAATACAATGGGTGCGCAGGAGTGTACGTACGACACTCTTGATACCGACCGCGAGAATGGTTGCATACGCTCTTTGGAACATGCATATACGCGCGACGGAGGCCTTGCGATACTGTTCGGGAATATAGCTCAGGACGGTTGTGTCGTGAAGACAGCCGGTGTGGATGAGAGTATATGGCGTTTCTCAGGCAAGGCCCGTGTCTTTGACTCGCAGGAGGCCGCCGTGGAGGGCATCCTTGGCGGTACAGTACAGTCCGGTGATGTGGTTGTGATAATATACGAAGGTCCTAAGGGAGGTCCGGGAATGCAGGAGATGCTTTATCCTACATCTTATATAAAGTCACGTCATCTTGGCAAGGAGTGTGCATTGATAACCGACGGCCGTTTCAGCGGAGGTACTTCGGGATTGAGTATTGGACATATATCTCCAGAAGCTGCTGCCGGAGGAAATATCGGCAAGCTTCGTGACGGTGATATAATAGAGATTGATATACCTGCGCGTACAATTAACGTCAAACTTACTGATGAGGAGCTTGCTGCGCGTGAGATGTTTCCCCTTACACGTGACCGTGTAGTGTCGAAGAGCCTCAAGGCTTATGCCAATATGGTTAGTTCGGCCGATAAGGGTGGAATAAGAATAATAGACTGACAACTATGGGAAAAGAGAGAATAACAGGCAGTGAGGCTCTTTTGCGCTCACTCATAAACGAGGGGGTAGATACTATATTCGGTTACCCCGGCGGTTCAATCATGCCGGTATTTGATGCCTTGTACGACCATCGCAATGATTTCCGCAACGTACTTGTACGCCACGAGCAGGGTGCTGTTCATGCCGCACAGGGTTATGCACGCAGCTCAGGAAAGGTAGGCGTAAGCATCGTTACCAGCGGTCCGGGTGCGACAAATACGCTTACTGGCATAAGCGATGCTATGCTCGACAGTACACCGGTCGTGGTTATAGCCGGTCAGGTAAGTACGGGGGTGTTGGGTACAGATGCATTTCAGGAGATTGACTTTGTCGGTATAACACAGCCTATTACCAAATGGAGTTACCAGATACGTCGCCCTGAGGATATAGCATGGGCTGTTGCTCGTGCATTCTATATTGCAGGTAGTGGCCGTCCCGGTCCCGTGGTGCTTGACTTCAACAAGGACGCTCAGGTAGCAATGCTCGACTACGAGCCGGCAAAAGTTGATTGTGTACGCAGCTACATACCTTATCCCACTCCTTCCCGTAATGCCATAGAGGAGGCTGCAAGGCTTGTCAACGAGTCGCAACGTCCGCTTCTTCTTGTAGGTCAGGGTGTCGAACTGGGTGAGGCACATGAGGAACTTAAGGCCTTCATCGAGAAAGCCGATATTCCTGCGGCCCGTACACTCATGGGGCTCTCAGCTTTGCCTACAGACCATCCTCTTTGTGTCGGTATGCTGGGCATGCATGGCAATTATGGTCCTAATTTCAATACAAATGAGTGCGACTTGCTCATTGCTGTAGGAATGCGTTTCAGCGACCGTGTTACGGGCAAGCTCTCGACATACGCAAAGCAGGCTAAGATAGTCCATATAGATATTGACCATGCCGAGATAAACAAGAATGTAACAGTGGATGTACCCATTGTGGGCGATTGCAAGGAGGTACTGCCTCTTCTTACGGCTCTTGTGAACAAAGCCGAGCATAAGGAGTGGATTGAGAGCTTTGCACGGTATAATGCAATAGAGCATGAGAAAGTTACGGTAAAGGCTTTGAATCCGGGAAGCGGTCCTCTGCTTATGGGTGAGGTTGCACGTAAAGTGAGCGAGGCTACAGCAAACAGCGCAATACTTGTTACCGACGTGGGGCAGAACCAGATGATGTCGGCGCGTTATTTCAAATATACAAAGCCCCATAGCATACTTACGTCCGGAGGCCTGGGAACAATGGGCTATGGCCTGCCTGCTGCCATCGGTGCAAAGATTGCGATGCCCGAACGTACAGTCTGCCTTTTTACCGGTGACGGAGGCATGCAGATGAATATACAGGAGTTGGGTACCATAATGGAGCAGGGTACTGCAGTAAAGATAATTCTTCTTAACAACAACTATCTTGGCAATGTGCGCCAATGGCAGGAACTCTTCTTCAATCACCGCTATTCATGGACTCCGATGCTGAATCCCGATTATGCTCTGATTGCGCAAGGTTACGGCATTCCGTCACGTCTTGTTGTCGAGCGTGACGAACTCGATGATGCCATTGCAGAAATGCTTGCTGCACCGGGGCCTTTCCTGTTGCATGTAGCAGTAATGGAAGAGGCCAATGTAATGCCGATGACACCTCCGGGTGCTTCGGTAAATGAGATGATATTTGAATAAATGGATATGGACAAGAAACTGTTTACTATAATCATATATACTGAGAATATAGCCGGTATGCTTAATCAGGTTACGGCAGAGTTTACACGTCGCATGATGAACATAGATACTATAACGGCTTCATCGTCATCGGTAGAGGGCGTTCATCGTTATACAATTTCTCTCTGGGGCGAGGAGGATTCCGTGCAGAAGGTTACAAAGCGTATAGAGAAGAAAGTGGATGTGCTTAAGGCCGATTATTATACCGACAATGAGATATTTTTCCAGGAAGTTGCGCTGTACAAGCTTTCGACTCCTGTCATGTTGGAGAACAGCGAGGTCTCAAGGACTATACGCCACAACAATGCTCGTGTAATGGAGGTGAATCCGACATATACTGTCGTGGAGGTTACCGGTTCTACTGATGATATCTTAAGGCTATATGATGAGTTCGTAGCGCAGAACTGCATGTTGCAGTTCGTGAAGTCCGGTCGTGTGGCTGTGCCGCGCTCTGCTCAAGAGGTGCTTGGAGAGTATCTTTTCAATGAAGACTATAAGCGTAAGCCGGTAAAGGATGTAGAGTAATTTCATTGCATTCGCAGAGTGCTTATAACTCTTTGCATGTATAAATAGGGAAAATCCTCACTACTTGTAGGATTTTTCCCTGTTTTTTTATCTTTGTTCATGATATTTTTGTACCATGAATATAAAATGATGTGCTTATGAAAAGGTTTATGTTGCTTTTAATGCTTTTTGCTCCGTTTGCCTCAATGGCGCAGATTGACGATGTCTATTTCGTTCCCAAAAAAGAGAAAAATCCTGTAACAGTAAAGAGTACAGAGGAAAGTTTCTTTGTTGATGCAGAAGAGTATTACGAAGAAGTCGGTTCTGAAACAGATTTTATGGTGGAAGATGCTTCAGGCTCTCTCTATGCCGATACGGTTATGGATATCGGCAATACTATTGTCGGTCTTGATGGCGTTTCATACACAAATGATCCTAAGTTGTTTTATGACAACAATTTCAGCTATTCTTCACGAATAGTGCGTTTCCGTGCACCGGGCCGCCTGTTCGGTGACAATATATATTGGGACCTTGTATATGGCTGTGGCATTAACGACTGGCTGGTATATGACAATGGCTACACCCTGGATATTTACCCCACTGTCAATAACCCATGGTTCTATTGGAGCAAGAGCAATAGGTATGCTCTTGGTTTCTATAACCCATGGAACTTGTGGCGTAATCCTTCGCTTATTGAACTGAACGATTTCTGGGTATATTTCAATTGGCATTATAATTCAAGCATATGGGCTCATCACGATTACTGGTGGCGGCATAACAATCATGTTCACTATGCATCAAGGCCTGGACGTATAGAATTCAAGGATGTACCTGTAAATGGGGATATAAAGATTCACAATGGCGAACGGTTAGATAAGAAGGAACTCTCTGTTACAGCAAATGGCACAAGGGAACGTGGCGGTGTAAAGATGGGAACATTGGCCGACAGAAGAGTGCGTATAAACCGTTTGGATAATGCAGAGGATGGCTCGCGCAAAGAGGAGAATACACCATCAATCCGTAAAGAAAGAGAACGTAGAGGCGAATCGGCAACACTACAGAACAGGTTCCGTCCAGAAAGGGATGGCCGTGGCAATAACCTGTCATTGCGTGGTCAGCAGCCACGCAGAGGTGAAGGCTTATACACAAGCAACCAGTATAATAATTCCGACAAACGGAACGGTACAGCTGTAGGGATACGTCGTCAGCAGCCTAGGAGGGAAAATGGCTTGTCATTGCGTGCTCGTGACGGAAACAGCAACAATAGGAGCGGAGGTGCTACGGATGTGCGTCAAATACGCAGGAAAAGCGAGAATGGCTATAGCAATGGCTCTTCTTCAAGGGGATATAACCGTCCGAGCAGTACAAGTGTAAGCCGTTCGCGTGGAGGCTCGTCATACAGTGGTTCTGAAACACGCTCTGGAGGCTCCCGTTCATCCTACAATGCCAGTCCGAGAACATCCTCTGGCAACTCAAGCGCTTTTTCGGGCGGAAGTTCACGTGGCGGTTCTTCTGGCAGCACACGCGGTGGCCGCAGGTAACTCTGAGCACTATGCAGGATAATAACTAAGAGTATATTACTATGAGAAAAACATTATATTTATTATTGCTTATGCCTTTTTGCGCACTTGCGCAGAATATGTACGATATCTTCCCGCTTGTTGAAGGAGGACTTTCCGGAACCGCGCGTTTTGTCGGTATGGGAGGCTCAATGAGTGCCTTGGGCGGTGATGTGTCTGTTATTGGCACTAATCCTGCCGGAGTTGCACTATACCGCTCGAACGATTTGAACTTTACGGCAAGTGCAAACTTTGATAATGTGAAGGTGAAATATGGTTCAGACAATGTAAAGAGCGACAAATCGTATGGCATGGTAAACAATGTGGGCTTTGTCCTGTCAAATGAAATAAAGGACCGTTATCTGAAATTTGTAAATTTTGGAATAAGCTATAGAAGAAACAAGGACCTTAGTGCCAATTTCGAGATGTTCGGTAAGGCTGGCGGGTTCTCGCAGCAATATATCATCAACGCTCTTTATCGTGGTTGCCCATTTGAAGTACAGGAACTCAATTATTCAATGTACGATGTTCTAGGCTATAATTGGATGGCATTGCTTATGGCAGAAGGGTATTATGACGGCTTCATGAAAGGAGATGACTTTATTGTTGACAAGAACGGTGCTCTGCTTTATGAGCCCGATGATATGGGTTTCTATAGCGAGGAACGCGGAGGTGTCGATGAAGTGGAACTTAACGTCGCTGCAAATTTCAATGAGTGGTTGTATCTGGGAATGACTGTCGGTCTTTCCAATATCGATTATACCCGTTATTCGTATTATTATGAGGATGACAAATTCGGTGAGATATATTCTTTGGACAAGAGTCATAGTATTGAAGGACATGGCATTAATGTCAAGCTCGGTGCAATCATACGTCCTTTCAAGTATTCTCCTTTCAAGATAGGCCTGTCCGTACATACTCCTACTTGGTACGAACTTACCGAGAGCTATTATTCGACAATTGCTGCTGTTGACGGTTATATATACGATACCCGTGACCCTCAACGTTATGACGGTGAGATCAATTCCAAGCATAAGGTTTCAACTCCTTGGCGTTTTAATGTGTCGGCATCATATACATTCGGAACTCGTCTGGCAATTAATGCTGAGTATGAGTATGCCGATTATTCTACAGTTGAATTCGAGCGCAAGACTAAAGGTTCCTTGGCCCAGAATAAAGAGATTGGCCGCAACCTGAAGGCTCAGCATACATTCCGTGTCGGTGCCGAATACAGGATAAAGGATTTCAGTATCCGTGCCGGCTATAACTATCAGACTGCGCCGTTTGAGAAAGGTGCATATAAGAATATGGATAATGCAAATGTCAGTGATACATCTACCGACTACATAAACAAGTTCGAAAAGAATATATTCACTTTAGGCGCAGGTTACAGGTACAAGAACTTCTATATTGACGTGGCTTACATGTTACAGACACAGAAAGCCGATTTCTATCCGTTTTATGATACCGAATATGTGAATCCGGCTGCCGATGTCGAGTTTGCGGACAACTCGGTGATGGCGACATTCGGTATGCGTTTCTAATTGCCTTTCTTCTTTCGCCAGAAGTTGAATCCTGCATAGATGTTTATTACACCGAAACCATTCAGGACAGAAAGGGTCTCCTTGCTGTAGGTATAGGTGTGGGATACCATAGACACGCCGGCAAAGTATTTACCGTTGTTATATACTATTGCCGCGCGTGTTATAAGGTCTATGTTTATGTTAGAGAACAGTTCTTTGCTGTCCATCATTTTAAGAGATGTGTTCTTGTACCCGATAGAGGGAGTCATGGATAAGTTTGCAAGGCAGTTGCGTGCAAACACCCAATTGTATGTATATCCGAAGTTTATTCCGAAGTCCTTGTACTTAACCTCTGCAAATTTTAGTTCGGGGGATAACTGTTCCTGTATCTCCGGTGCAAATCCTGTATAGTCCAGGTTAAATGACTGCTCATTGTAGCTTATTCCGAGAATGAATGAGCCGGCACTGATGCGTTGTACAGTTGTTTGGCTATAGGCTGCCGGGTATGAGAACTTCTTGTTGTTGAAAATGTAGTACAGGTTGATTCCTTTTTGTCTTACCGTCAGCCCGTCAAAGTTTTTGTTGGTCTCAAAATATTCTTTCGCATTTTCATCAAAGCCTTTTGTGCTGCGTATCCTGTATCCTTTGTCTCTTTTCCTGTAGAAAAGGTCTATCCCTAACTTTGAAGTGTAGAAACTGAAGTTTATGTCCCATAGCGGGGCTCCTTTGTCGATGTTGAAACTATATCCTAAGAAAAGCCATCTCCATCCGGCATAGAATCCTATCTTGCTGCTGATTCTGGGCATCAGGGTGATTCCTTGTCCTGTCTCTTTCGATGAGAACCTGTAATACTCAAAATTATAGGAGTATTGAGGCATTACCATGAAATTGTATCCGTTTGGCATTATGTAAATGCTGTCCTTGGAATCGAGGTACTTCTCAATAACTGTTTCGGTCTTGTCAAGAATCTTATGGGTGTTTTGGGTGATGAATTGTGTAACGTTCCTGATAAATCCACCTATATTGTCATTCTGCCCGTTCTGGGAGAATGAGGCTTGCACGGAGAGTAACATAACTATTACTGCAATAGCTCTGGCAAGGTGTATTCCCGAAAGCCTTCTTGTTGTCATTTAACCGATTTTACCAAGAATCTTGTCCAATACCCAATTAGTCGGGGTTGCACTGATGCTGTCACATGTACAAACTCCTTTCTGCTGCAAATGTTCAACAATGCTTCTTATCAACGGCAATTGCACATAAGGAGGATTTGGAATATTGAAACTTTTTGTACCCTCTTCGTTTCTCAATTCTATAGGTTCGAATGTAAAGACAGAGAACTTGATGGTTCCCCTGCTTCCGAATATTTCGATATGGTCCTCTTTTGACGATTCATCCGACACGAAGCACCATGACCCGGAACCTGGTATGCCGGTCTCGAATTTGAAGCATGCGCTTACAGTATCCTCCGCCTTGTACAGCCCTCCTCTGTTTGCCGCATAGCCCTCAGCAAAGAGAATGCATCCGAACATCTCCTGCAACAGGTCTATCTGATGCGGTGCGAGGTCGTAGAAGTATCCTCCTCCTGCAATGTCCGGTATAACCCTCCAAGGCAAGTTCTCACGGTTGTAGTCCAAGTCGCGTGGCGGTACGGAGAAGCGTATCTGTACATTCAGGACGTTTCCTATCTGGGGCAACAGTTCGCGTACCTTCTGGAAGTATGGAAGGTACCTGCGGTAGTATGCAACAAAGCAAGGGACCCCTGTTTCACGTGATATCCTGTTTATTCGTGTACAGTCCTCATAGCTCGCTGCAAGAGGTTTCTCTACATATACAGGCTTGCCTGCCTTCATGGACATTATTGCGTACGTGGCATGCGATGATGGCGGAGTAGCGATATATACAGCATTTACTTCAGGGTCGTCTATCAAGGCTTGCGCATCGGTGTACCAGCGTGTTATGTTGTGCTTTTTTGCATAGTTCCTGGTCTTCTCCTTGTCGCGTCCCATAACGGCTACGACTTCCGACCCTCTTACAAGAGAAAAAGCCGGTCCGCTTTTCTTCTCAGTAGCTTCTCCGCAACCTATGAATCCCCACTTGATATTAATGTTCATATAAGCACTCTTCTTGTCAATTGTAGAAATTCCAAGACAATCCAAGCCATAATACAGCTGGTGTCATAGGGTAGTGTGGAGCAAGGAAATAGTTTCTTTTTCCTGTTCCTTCGTTTGCATGGTAGTATTTTACATAGAAACGTGTCTGCTTTAACAGGAAGTTTGCATAGACGCTTGCTACCGGGTAGTTTCCTATTTTAATCTTGTCGTTCGGGTTCTGCTGTACAAACTGTCCTAATGCCGGAGCGTAATCCGAAGCATAATATTCGGTAAAATATCTGACATCTGCTCCAATTTCCGTATTAAGCACTTTTGCAATCTTGAATTTGATATACATGTTTGCGTATGCATTGAGCTTAGGCAACGGAAGTACCTCCTGATTGTTGCTGTTCTGATATGTCAAGGCTGTGTTGAAATAGAGCTTCCAAATCTTGAAGTCTTGCTCAAGCATTGCTGTGAATACTCTTATCCCGCTGTTCTGCCTTATTCCGAACCTGTTGAGGAAACTCTTGCCGTCGTTGCGGCTTACAGCTTCATTCGATATGTATGTGTAGTTCTTTATGTTTTCGAATCCTGCAGAAATCCTTGTCTTCCATGCCGGAATCTCTATTCTTCCCTCAATTCTTGTTCTCAACTCATTGTCGAGGTCGTTGTCATCCCACCAGAAATGTTCTGAATGGAAGTGGCGGTAATAGAAAGATGGGCGGTTGTTCTTGGCGAAAGCATGCGCAGTCAACTTCACATCCTTTTTCCATAGCTTGAGATTCAGCTCGGCTCTTCCGTCAAGCGAGAATGTACCGATTTCATCTCCCGATATGGCTGTCTCACCCTCAATGCGGTATTTCAGACTATTGCCGATGTTGCTCGATATGATACCTCCAACCTTGAGGATATGTTCATTGTATTTTCTCTTGAACTCATCCCTCTTGCCCGAAATGGTATCAGGAAGCGTGTAATTGTTGTAGCTGTATGAGGCAAATGCTGTAATGTCGGCAAAAGCCCATCTGCTGAATCCTTTACATAGCGAAAGTGCAACCTTGTTTTCTATTGTAGTGCTTGTCGTGTGGTCAACAGAATCGTTGAACAGGAAAGTGTCGGCATAGTAGTTTGCTGGTTGCTGGTGGTTTATGAATTCCCTCATGTCCCGTGTCATTTTCAGCGTGTGTGTGATTCTTGACACTTTTATGAACTTCCTTTCAAGGGTATCGGTAGCAATGCCGTTGCTGTCCTTTACCGCTTCGTCCCTGTAGAATCCCATGTTGTAGTTGTGGGAGAAATATACATTATATACCTCGTTCCTGTTCCATGCCTTGTCAAGCTTTACCGGAATATCCGCTGTTCCGAAGTTGCTGTTTGAACCGTCAGTCTCTTCGGGGCGTGTAATGTATCTGTCATCTGTGATACCGCCATTCTCGGCCTGCTTCATGTGATAGCGGCTTGCTATAAGGTGATAGTTGTACCTGTCGCTTCTATAGAATGAGAAGAGTGTAAAGTTCATCAGTGCGCTGGACTGGTTGTCGTAACGTCCTCGTCCGTACAGATAATCGAACAGGAAACCTACTCCGAATTTCTTGCCGGCATTTGTCGTGAAATAGACCCTGACACGGTCGTCACCCTCAACTTTGTCTCCCGATGAGTGGTAGCTCAAGTTCGTGTATGGAGATTTTGTATCGGTAAATATGAAACGCTTCGGGTATGTATAGAAATAGTCGTATGGCTGCAGAAAATCGAACTTCGTGTCCGTCGGCCTGTCGAAGAAGATTCTTGACTGGCGCGGATTACCCATGCTGCCCAGGAAATTGTACTCGCCTCTGGTTCCTTCCGTCAGGTGCCAGTTCTGGAACATGTGCTGTGCTGTGTCGGCATCTATTCCAATAGGGTCACCCATCTCTTCCTCAATTCGCCATTGCTTAATCTCCTTTGGAACTTTAATGTCCACTTTTGTGGAGTCTTTGCTTTTTCCTCTGAACGGATTGAAAGATTCTCCGCTTCCCAATCCTCTGTTCATGCTGCCGTCCAGCTGATGGTTCTGGATATGCTGTGCCGATACTGAACATGTCAGTATGTACAACAATATCAATAATATATTTCTTGTCATTGCTTTGTCTCGTCGGGTTACATTTTAGTGCAGGCCGCTTCTGAAGCCTGAACTCATTTCTTGTTCAGTGCCTCTTTTAGCTCGCCTGCGAGCATCTCTTTAAGCTCGATTGTCTTGCGACGGAATTTGCCCTCGAATCTCTTCATCTCTCCTTTCTTGTTGAATGCGTATTCATCGGTTATCCACTCTTCGGCCTTCATCTTGATGCCGCCTTTCTCATCCTCGTCGTCATACCAGTATGTAATGCGGGACATGTTGAAGTTGCAGAACCCGTCTTCGGCAGTAAGCGTCAGGTAGTAGTATATTCTGGCCCTGCTGAGAACAAAGAATTTCTTCTTGAAGACAATATATTCCTCGCCTTTGATTATAGTCGTTGCCGGCAGCTCGCTCTCGTATCTCTTTACCGAGATTACTGTCGGCTCGACATAACGTGAGTCTATCCAATTGTTTATTCTTTTTTCTATTTCTGCGGCTGTAAGCCCTTCGGCTGCAATTTTTTCTTCAAATGCGACCTTGCCGTTCTTGACTTCTACAGTTCCGGCCTGGTATTTGGGTTCTACGATGCGGTCCTTTTTCTTGAATAGCTGCGCCGATGCAGTTGAACATATAAGCAATAAAGCGATGATTGGCAACAATCTTCTCATAGTATATTATATTTAAAGTATTATTATTTTGCGAAGATAATATAAAACTGAAAAGAAAACAAGTATAATACGCCTATTGCTTATTATCTTCATTAGCCTGCTGTTAAACATTGCCGGTTGTACAGTCATTCAAAAAAAATATGTTTATCTTTGTACTTGATACCGGCTTGCACTATTTTTGTATAAAATAGGGAGCATGAGGTATCCATTGGAATTACCTGTATAAGATTAAATCTATGGGCACATCTAAAGAAAATACAAAAAAGAAGACTTTGAAACTGATTATTGTAAATGCCATTGCAATGACTGTTGTAGTAGTTGCAATCCCATATATGGTGTTGACGTGGCTGGACAGTTATACGCATCACGGCCAGTCGTATGCCGTGCCTGATGTGTGCGGAATGCAGCTTGAAGATGCCAAGCAACTGTTGCGCGAGAATCGTCTCGACCTTGAAATTGTCGATTACAAGTACAAGAAGGGTGCTGCCGAGAACGAAGTAGTTGAACAGAATCCGGTGGCGAATTTCAAGGTTAAGGAGGGACGCAAGATTATGCTTACTATGAGCAGCTCAAACAAACCGATGGCAATTATTCCTGCTGTCATAGACAACAGTTCCTTGCGTGAAGCCTCAGCCCGCCTGAAGTCTTCCGGTTTCTCAGTCGTAGGTACTGAGCGTGTGAATGGTGAAAAGGAGTGGGTGTATGCAGTAAAGTACGAAGGACGCAAACTGTCAAATGGCGAGAGCGTGCCTAAGGGTGCCGGTCTTGTAATTGTTATCGGAAGCGGCAGCAGTGCAGACACCGATGAGGCGATTATTGATGAAGGTTATTTTGAGTGACAATGGCATTGCTTGACAGTTGTGATGATATGAACGATGTCATCATCAAGGATGATGAACTGGATATGGAAGAGGAGGGCCTTTTCCGGGAAATCCGTATTGTAGTAGATAAAGGGCAGTCGCCTATCCGAATAGACAAGTTTCTTATAGACCATGTAGCCAATACATCCCGCAACAAGATACAGCAGGCTGCCGATGCCGGCTCCATATCGGTCAATGGCAAGGTTGTAAAGAGCAATTACAAGGTAAAGCCATGTGATGTCGTTGTCATAACATTGAATACAAGGGTGTATGACAGCAGTATTGTCCCCGAAGATATCCCTTTGGAAGTCGTATATGAGGATGATGATCTCATGGTTGTGAACAAGCCTGCAGGAATGGTTGTGCATCCGGGTTGCGGCAATACTCATGGAACATTGATAAATGCTGTGGCATGGCATCTTAGGGAGAATCCCGATTTTGACCCGAATGACCCTCAAGTGGGGCTTGTTCATAGGATTGACAAGAATACGTCCGGTTTGCTTGTCGTTGCCAAGACATTCATGGCAAAGGCTCATCTGGGAAAGCAGTTTTTCAACAAGACTACCAAGCGTACTTATAATGCTGTGGTCTGGGGTGCCTTGAAGGAAGATTCAGGCACGGTGACCGGAAACATAACACGCAATCCGCGAAACCGTCTTCAGATGTGCGTTGCCAGTGATGACAGCATCGGAAAGCATGCTGTTACGCACTACAGAGTGCTGGAGAGGCTGAGCTATGTCACACTTGTCGAGTGCAATCTTGAAACAGGCCGTACCCATCAGATAAGGGTACACATGAAGCACATAGGCCACATACTTTTCAATGACGATGTCTATGGCGGTGATGAAATACTGAAAGGAACGAATTTCAGCAAGTACAGCCAGTTTGTACGTAATTGCTTCAAGCTTTGTCCGCGTCAGGCATTGCATGCCAAGACTTTGGGCTTTGTACACCCGACAACGGGCGAGCAGATGTTCTTCGATTCTAAGTTGCCGGAGGATTTTGTCTCAATGGTTGAGGCCTGGAGAAGGTATTCGAGTGCGAGTGCCGGCTATATGGAACAATGACGGCCCTTTTTGGCTCTATTCCGGCAGCTGTTTTATTCTAAGGTTCTCAAGCTGGTTCAATTCACCGTTGAATATGTTGATATCGACCTTATGGTCAATTCCTGGCAGTTCGCCTCTGTCGGAACATTGCCATATGGTCCAGTTCTTGTCAACTGTCAATGAATGGACGTAGTAGTGTGCAATCCATGTGGGGTAGTTGTCGAAAAAACGGTCGCTCATGTACTTCTGCTTGTACTTCTTGTAGGTGTATATAATAGGTTTTACACCATAGTGCTCCTGTATCTTCGATACGAATATCTTCAATTCCTGCATGAACTGTACCTTGTCTTCGGGAATTTCCTCTACATCAACCATTGGCGGAAGGTCTCCGCTGGCAACATTGACAGTATTTATGAACATGTTTGCCTGTGCAAGGCCTGTAGAGTGTGTGCTGAAGTAGTGGTATGCTCCACGTATGAAGCCGTTCTCCTTTGCTTCCTTCCAATTGCGGTCGAAGTGAATGTCCTTATGGTCGCTTCCCTCGCATGCCTTCATGTATGCAAATGTTATCGGTGCGTCTTCGGGGTTCTCCTTTGCCAGTTTTTTCCAATCTATTTTGCCCTGATGGCGCGAGACGTCAATTCCATATACCGAATATCCTTTTGGTATGCATGTGGCATATACTTTCAGCCCCTCGCATGGAGTTATTGTGTATATGAGCTTCTTGATAAAAAGGTGGTAGGCTATGAAAAGGGCGAAGGATGTGACAATGATTGCTATTGCCACATATTGCCAATGCGGCATATCCCTTCTTCCCGGATGTGATGAACGGCGGGCAGAAGGTGTTGCCTTCCGTCCGCCGGTTCTCTCTTTCCTTATCTTTTTATCTGCCATTAATATGCAGTAAGGGTGTTACTTCTGCTGTTCAAGAGCAAGTGTCTTTGTAGTCTGGTCACAAACCTCTGTCGGTCCAAAATACTGGATAGGACCTGGGTAAACATAGCATGTCTCCTTTGCCCACTGCTCTCTGTTTGCTGCAAAAGCCTTGAATGGTGCACCGTTGAGGTCAACAAGTGCCTTCTGGATAACAGGCTTCATTTCGCCGTGACGACGTTCCATGTTCATCATCATAGTGATGGGGATACCGCCGGCAACCCACTCTGCGGCAGGAGCTGTAGTGTTGCGTACCGATGACATGTAACCGGTCTTGCCTGCAGCGATGAGCTGTGACGCATTGTAACCGAGTGCGTAGCAGTAGTCAGCATCGTAGTTCGATGGTGCTGCACAACGTCCTTCGTAACCGAAGAAGTGGTGCTGTGCGTTGAACTTGCCGACATATTTGCCCTCTTTCTTCCATGCAGCAAGCTTGCCTGCAACCATTTCAGAAAGGAGCTTCTCTGTCTCGATAAGAGAAACCTGTACGTTGCCGTGAGGGTCACGGTCCATTGTGAGCTGGCGTGCAACACCTGCGGGGAGGCTTGCATATACCTCTGCGTTGTCCTTAGAGAGCTGGCCGATAATATATTGACGCTGCTCTTCCGGAGCTACTGCTGCATACTCCTCGCCCTTTACGGCAAGCAGGTCGTTGAGCTCTGCGATAAGAGCCTTCATTGCCGGAACGAACTCGATAAGGCCTTCAGGTATAAGAACTGTACCGAAGTTGTTGTCTGCAGCAGCACGTGAAGCTACAGCCTCTGCAATTGATGTTACGATGTTGTCGAGTGAAAGAGCCTTCTGCTCAACCTCCTCAGAAATGATACAGTAGTTAGGCTGTGTCTGGAGAGCGCACTCAAGTGCAATATGTGATGCAGAACGTCCCATCAGCTTGATGAAGTGCCAGTACTTCTGGGCAGAATTGCAGTCACGCTGTATGTTGCCGATAACCTCTGAATAGACCTTGCATGCGGTGTCGAAACCGAAAGAGGTCTCGATGTATGCATTCTTAAGGTCACCGTCGATGGTCTTTGGACAGCCGATAACCTGTACGCCGGTATTCTTTGCTGCATAGTACTCTGCGAGTACGCAAGCATTGGTGTTTGAGTCGTCGCCGCCGATGATTACGAGTGCCTTGATGCCAAGTTCCTTGATAATCTCAAGACCCTTGTCGAACTGCTCTGTCTTCTCAAGCTTTGTACGGCCAGAACCGATGATGTCGAAACCTCCGGTGTTGCGGTACTCGTCCATGAGCTCGGCTGTAATCTCCATGTACTTGTGGTCAACCAAGCCGCCGGGGCCCATGAGGAAACCGTAGAGTCTGCTGTTCGGGTTGAGCTTCTTTACACCGTCGAAGAGACCTGCGATTACATTGTGTCCGCCCGGAGCCTGTCCGCCTGAAAGTATTACACCTACGTTGATTGCGGGGAACTCCTTAGCTTCGCCGCCCTTCTCGAATGTTACGATAGGCAAGCCGTATGTGTTTGGGAACATGGCCTTGATAGCCTCCTGGTCTGCAACCGATTCTGTTGCAGCACCCTCACAAAGTTTAACACTCCCGGTCAAAGCCTGGGGAAGTTTGGGCTGGTAAGCAGCCCTTGCTTTCTGCAATGCGCTTATTTTCATGTTTCTCGAAATAAATTAAAATACTTGTTTGTGTATAATTAAGGGCAAATTTCGCTTTTTTTTGTGAGAATTGAAAGTGCTTTGCCTTTTTTTATCGTGAATGTGTATAAATAATCGAATTTGGTGCCTTAGGGTTGCATCGCTTGAACTATTTTATTATCTTTACAGAAATATTCCTAAACAATAAAGATTATGGCAAGCAGAAAGAATCTCAAGAAAGTTATCACATTTGTGGCAGATGAGTTGGCAACAGAGGCTTTTATCCTATCATACGATGCTGAAAGCAATGCTGAGGCGTGGGTGGATGTGTTCAACAGGATATTTGCGATGAACAAAGAATATATAGCACGTGTAAATCATGTTCAGCCAGGTATGTCTGCAAAGAAGTATTTCAATGCTCTTTGTGATTCGTTCAATGCAGATGCAAAAGTTATTCTGGAAGAGATAAACAGGTTGGCATCGGCAAAATAAATGAGTTTCAAAAGGTTACTGACAGCCTCGGCTGTCTTTTTCATGTGTATGGCGGTTCTATCGGCACAAGAGGTCGATAGAGCCGTTTCGCGTTCTATTTCGGAATATTTCAAGAAATATACATCTCCGCGTACCAAGTTCAAGTTCTCCGGCCTCGACCGCCGTCGTAACAATATCGTAGTCAATAACAGCACGAAGAAGATTGTCATATATTCCAATGAGGCTTTTTCGGGTCAGGCTTTCACGCCTGGCGTAGTGGATACCATCTACAATGATATCCGTAAGCTCCTTCCGCGCAATCTGCGCAGCTATGATATAGAGGTTGTCTATGCTGGGCACACCATAGATGAGCGTGTCCCTAATATCTATAGGAAAAAGGATGCTGTAGAGAAGGAAAGACTTTGGCAAGGTCTCGATTACAAGAATGAACCATGGGTTATGAATGCTTCACGTCCTTATGCTGTGCCTAAAGGACTGCATAACCGCCACATTGCGTTATGGCAGAGTCACGGAAGATACTATAATGCAGAACAGGCCATCTGGAAATGGCAGCGTCCTCCTCTTTATTGTACTACAGAGGATATGTTTACGCAATCCTTCGTTGTGCCGTTCCTTATGCCCATGCTTGAGAATGCCGGTGCTATAGTATATACGCCTCGCGAAAGGGATTGGCAGCCGGAATGTGTGATTGTCGATAATGATGCGAGCTCCACTGGCTCACGATATCATGAGAATGCTTCGTCGGGTGCAGAATGGAAATCCAGGGATAAGGGATATATGCAGAAGGACAGTGCCTATTACGATAAGGAGAACCCGTTTGTAGCCGGAACCTATAAGGTCATCGAAACGTCTAAAGATGCAAAGAATGCCTCGGCTTCTGCTGTATGGTATCCTTCCATTCCGTCGGAGGGCGAATATGCAGTGTATGTGGCATATCACACTCTCAGGAATTCTGTACCGGATGCGAACTATACGGTAAGGCATAGCGGAGGTTCTACAAACTTCAAGGTCAACCAAAGAATGGGCGGCGGTACATGGGTATATCTCGGCACTTTCCATTTTGAGAAGGGTGCTGTTGAAAGACAGTGCGTGATGCTGGATAACATAAGCAAGCATAAAGGTGTTGTCAGTGCAGATGCAGTGCGCTTCGGCGGCGGAATGGGAAATGTTGTCCGTGGCGATTCCATCCCTTCGATAAGCGGCATGCCTAAATTCCTCGAAGGAGCACGCTATAATTTGCAGACAAGCGGTTTCCCGTATTATGTATATTCGGCCTATGAAGGCGAGGATGACTATAGGGATGATATTAATTGCCGTTCACGCGTCGTAAACTATCTCTCCGGCGGTTCGGTATATTGCCCCGATACAGTAGGACTGAAAGTTCCTATAGAACTCTCGTTCGGGTTCCATTCCGATGCCGGCTTTTCGGCTGAGGACGAAATTGTGGGTTCGCTTGGGGTTATAACTACCGAGCATGACGGCGATACGTTGCAGTCGGGCCGCTCGCGATATATGTCGCGTGACCTCGTGTCTTATCTGCTTAATAATGTGCAGGAAGACCTTACGGCCCATTACGGCAGAAGGTGGCCTGTGCGCGGAATTCTTGACCGCAAGTATAGTGAGTCGCGCTGGCCTCTTGTCCCGTCATTGATTTTCGAATCGTTGTCGCACCAGAATTTCATGGATATGGTATATGGACACGACCCCGATTTCAAGTTTACTCTTGCGCGTTCTGTCTATAAGTCGTTGCTGAAGCATCTTGCCTATGTACATGGGCGCAGTTATGTCGTACAGCCATTGCCGGTGAGCAACTTCCGTATGGCAATGACCGCAGAGGATGAAGTAAGGCTTGATTGGAATCCTGTAAATGACCCGCGGGAGCCTACAGCCAAACCTGCAAGGTACGTTGTCTATACGCGTATGGGTGACGGGGGTTACGACAATGGTACAGTTGTGGATGTTCCGCAGTGCTCTTTCCGAATAAAGAAGGATGTGTTGTACAGCTTTAGGGTGTCGGCTCTCAATGACGGCGGCCAGAGTCTCCCGTCCGAAGAACTGTCACTTTATATTGCTGCAGAAAGCAAAGGGACAGTTCTGGTTGTCAATGCCTTTCATCGTTTGAGCGGTCCGGAGGTAGTAAAGACACCTTCAATGGCCGGTTTTGATATGGAGAGCGACCCTGGTGTCCCTTATATCCGTACTCCGGAGTATTGCGGTCCTCAGCTCGACTTCCAGCGTGCAAATATCGGTTACGAGAACGGATTGGGCCTGAGCGGAAACAATTACGAAGGAATGATAATTGCCGGCAACTCGTTCAATTATCCTGCAGTGCATGGAAAGTCTTTGGCCGCAAACGGAATAAGTTTTGTTTCATGCAGCAGTGATGCTGTCATGGACGGATTGGTTAATCTTGGCAGTTTTAAGGCTGTTGATTTGATACTCGGCGTTGAGAAGCAAGGCGGAAACGGTTCATATCTTGGAGGATATGACAAGCCATACAAAACATTCCCTAAGCGTCTGCAGTCGAAGATAAAAGAGTATTGTGCTGCAGGAGGCAGCCTTTTCATAAGCGGTGCTTTCATAGCAAGCGATATGGCAAAGAATACTGAGGACCGCAGGTTTATCCGTGATATCCTGCGCTTTGACTATGGCGGTTCTGTCTCTGAACAGAATGAGAACTGCATATCAGGTTCCGGTCTCGAATTCAGTTTTGCACGCACTGCAAATGAAAGATGTTATGCAGTGTCACGTCCCGATATACTGGTTCCTCTTGACGACGCTTTTGTCTCTTTCGTCTTTAACGGCAACAGGGAGAGTGCCGGAGTGGCATATGCCGGAAACTATAGAGTGATTTCTACAAGCTTTCCGTTCGAGACTGTCTCCGAAGAGGAACAGCGTGATAAACTTATGGGCGCAGTAATGCGCTTTCTGATGAAATAACACCATACAGACAATGCAACGGCAGAATGACAGAAAGCGGGTGGCAATAATCGTCGGGGCCGGTCCGGCTGGCCTTACAGCTGCATACGAACTCTTGAAGCACGGTGATGTGCATCCTGTTATTCTTGAGGCCGATGAAGTTGTAGGTGGGCTTTCGAGAACTGTTGACTTCAACGGGAACAGGATGGATATAGGCGGGCACCGTTTCTTCTCCCGAAACGACGAAGTTATGCGTTGGTGGCTTGATATTATGCCTTTATCTACGTATGAAGAGTGCAGTGAGAATGCTATGTTGCGCCGTCGTCGCCTTTCGCGCATATTTTTCCTGCGCCGTTTCTTTGATTATCCTATAAAGGCATCTTATTCAACCTTTTCTAAGCTGGGAATTCTTCGTACTTTGAGTGTCGTCGGCAGTTATATAATAGCGCGTATAAGAAGACGTGATGAGCTCTCTCTTGAGGATTTTTATATAAACCGTTTCGGTAAAGTGCTGTACAGGCTTTTCTTTGAAGACTATACTCAAAAAGTATGGGGCAAGCATCCTTCGGAACTTGGAGCCGATTGGGGCAGCCAGCGCGTCAAAGGCCTGTCATTGTTTACTGTTCTCTCAAATGCTTTGAGCCAACGCAGAGAAAAGGGCTGTAAGGAGGTAGAGACATCGCTTATAAGCAGTTTCCTTTATCCTAAATTCGGTCCAGGCCAGTTGTGGGAGCGGGTTGCTTCGCTGATAAAGGAGAAGGGTGGAGGGCTCTTTCTGGGATATCGTGTCGTAAAGGTCAATTTTTCGGACGGCAAGCCATTCTCTGTCACTTGCCGCAGTTCACAGGGAGAGGAGTATGTACTTGCATGCGATTACCTCTTCTCTTCAATGCCTCTTGCAGAACTGTTGCCGTCATTCAATGGCCTCTCTGTTCCTTCCCCGGTGCTTGACACTGCTGTTGCACTGCCGTACCGCGATTTCATTACGGTCGGTGTTTTGCTTGACGGAATGTCGGTAAGAGGTGAAGCCGATGACGGCAATTCAGCTTCGCGTTTGCCCGATAACTGGATATATATTCAGGAACGTGACGTTAAGGTAGGGCGCATACAGCTGTTCAACAATTGGTCGCCATACATGGTTGCCGATAACGAGAACAGCGTCTTCTTGGGGCTGGAGTATTTTTGCAGTGAAGGGGATGCGCTTTGGACTATGAGCGATGCCGATATCTCAGCAATGGCTGTTGATGAATTGGTGCGGCTTGGATTTATAGAAAGCAAGTCGGTGATTGAGACTCATGTGATAAGAATGAAAAAGGCTTATCCTGCATATTACGGCAGTTATAGCGGTATAGAAAAAGTACGTGCTTTCCTTGACGGTATAGAGAATCTCTACTGTATAGGCCGAAACGGTCAGCACCGTTACAACAATATGGACCATTCTATGCTCAGTGCGATGAGAGCTGTTGATGTCCTATACGGCAAATGCGGAAGGGATGCTCTATGGAATGTAAATACCGATGCAGAATACAATGAGGAGAACTGAATTTTGAAGTTCTCCTCATTCTTTGTATTTACGTGTCAGTAACAGTCGGGAAGGTTGAATGCCGGAACAAGGGCATCGAGCTGCTCGTCGGTCATTCCTACGGGTTCAAAACCTGCCCAGCGGGTATTGAAGTAGATTTGTGCCGATTTGCTCATGGTGTCTATGGCATCGAAGCAGTCAATGATGTCGTCTCCTACAGCCAGAACACCATGCTTTTCCCATAGCAGCATGTCGTGATTGCGTAGCTGTTCTATTGTGAGCCTTGCAAGTTCTATTGTACCGGGTATTGCATACGGCACGACTCCGATTCCTTTAGGCACAACGATACGTGCTTCAGGAATCATTCTCCATAATGTGCGTGTCAGCAGCTTTGAACTCTCAAGGAAGGGCTTGCAGTGCGAGAAGCCTATAAGGTCGGTAGGGTGGGTGTGCAGCACAACGGTGGTATTGCGGCCCATGCTGCGTAGATAGTTATGCATCATCAGGTGCGAATGTATCTCCATCGTAGGGCATACCGGCTGTTCTGCGATTATCTCAAACGATGTTCCGTCGGGTGATATGCGTATTATAGAGCCGTTTTCGAACGGAGCCTGTGCTACATACCTCATTCTCTTGCCGGTTCCTGTTACATAGAAGAAATTGTTTCCCAGGCATGGGACCGTTTCTATGAGTTCGCGTGCAGGGGCAAGTGCCGGCAGGCTCATTGCCTCCTCATTCATCAAGGCTGTTATGTTTACCGATATGTTGCCGCCATTGCGTTCGGCCCATCCTTTTGTCCAGAGGTAGCCTGCCACCTCTGCTATGCGTCCGATTTCATTCATCAGAGCTTTGTTCTTTCTAATGATTTCCATATTCATTCAGTTTGTTGTATCTTGTTTTCCAATATTCTGTTGTATTGCAAGTAGGCCTTTTCCCATTCAGCTGTCTCTGCCGGTGTGAAAAGCTCAGTCTCTGCAACCTCACGAATCAGCCGGCGCATTTCCCAGCGGTCTCCTGCCAACCCTGCGGCCCTTGCCTGAATCATGCAGTTCCCGATTGCTGTTGCCTCAGCCGGGCCTGCTACTACAGGCATCCCTACAGCATTTGATGCAAACTGATTCATGATTCTGTTTCTTGAGCCGCCTCCAATTATGTGCAGCCTTTCTATTCTGTGCGGCGACACCTCCTTTATGCTCTCTACGGTGTGGCGGTAGCACATTGCAAGGCTCTCGAAGATGGTGCGTATAGTCTCTGCGTCGTTCTCCGGCACGTGCTGTCCGGTTATCCTGCAATACTCCTTTATGGCCTCTTCCATGCTTGCCGGGTTTGTAAACATCGTGTCATTGGGGTTCACCAGCGAGCGGAACGGCATTGCACTCCCTGCCATTGAAATAATCTCGTCGTAACTGTATTCCTTTCCACTCTTTTCCCACTCTTTCCTGCACTGTTCGAGCAGCCACATGCCTGTAATGTTGTTAAGGAAGCATGTTGTGCCGTCAATTCCGCCTTCATTTGTCAGGTTCAAGGAGAATGTCTTCTCGTTTATTATCGGGCTTTCGCACTCAATGCCCATAAGGCTCCATGTGCCGCTGCTGAGGAACGCGAAATTCTCGTCTTCTGCAGGTATGGCGGCTATGGCTGAGGCCGTGTCATGTCCTGCAACGGCATATACTGGTATTTTGCCTATGCCGGTTTCTTCTGCAATCTCATCGGTGAGTTCGCCTATCAGTGTTCCGGGCATCGAGATATGCATCAGTATCTTCGGCTCTATTCCTGCTTTTTCGGCAAGTTCCTTGTCGAACTGCTTTGTTTCGGGATTGACTAATTGCGATGTTGAGGCTTCGGTGTATTCACACACCATCTTGCCGGTCAGCATATATGCAAAGAGGTCGGGCATGAAAAGAATCCTTTCGGCATTCTGCATAGCCTCGCATTCTTCTTTCTTTGCTGCCAGCAACTGATAAAGGCTGTTGAAGTCCATGAACTGTATGCCGGTTCTCTTGTATATCTCCTTGCGTGGAATCCTCTTGAACAGCTCTTCCTTTACTCCGTTGGTGTACGGGTCGCGGTATGCTCTCGGCAGCCCTGCTATGGAGCCATCCTTGGCTATGTACCCGAAATCCACGCCCCATGTGTCGATGCCTATGGACTCTGGCTCTATTCCTTTTGCACGGCACTCAGCAAGTCCCTTTTTCAGTTCATTGAATATGTGGTATATATCCCAATAGAATTTTCCGTCAATCTCTTTTATCGCATTTGGGAAACGGTGGATTTCCTCTGTCGTAAGTTTGCCGTCGGCGATGGTTCCGATTACAGCTCTGCCGCTTGTGGCACCAATGTCGAATGCCAGGAAGGACGCTTTCTTCATAGTAATGGGTTGCTTCATTTTTTTGCCAATAAATGAATTCTTTATGCAAATATATCAAGATGAACCAAATTCGGAAACAATAACCCGAATTTAATCTCATGCATTTTCTTCATGGCAATAAAAATAGGGAAAAACGGGCAGAGATATCCGTTTTTCCCTAAGGCATACGTGCGATTCCGAAATATCGCATGCAAGCCGTTCCATTAGATATTTTCGGCAATTGCAATATCTTTACTGTAATACTTGAAGAAATCGTGGTTCAATATCACTGAAATCTTTACTAGAAGTGCTGTGTCTATGCTTTCCCGCTTGAAAATGCTGTACACGTTAGTTCTGTCGCAACATAGTTGTTTCGCGAACCAGGAAACGCTTTCTCCATGTTCGTCAAACCTTTTCTTTATAATGCTTCCGATGTGAATCATAGCTGTGATAAGTGATATTGAATTTTTGCGACAAATTTATATAATTTGCACAAAAATAGGGATTTGAACATTTTCTGCAAATCTTTTTACGTTATTATATTTCTACAATGCATTGATGTTAAGGGAAATAAATACCTTTTTTGATAAATTTGACATGCTGTCCCGTGCTCCAAAAATGGTGTTGTCATGCAATCTGCATTTTAGTACGATAATTATATTTGTATTTTGAAAAACAGCTATTTGGGAAATTTGATATTTTTTTCGATATCCTTATTATGATATAAACCAACGGAGCATTTCTTTGTTCACAGCCTCATTTCATAAGTCTGAATTGCCAAATGAATTTGCTATATAAAAGTTCCCTCCTGCAACTGTAAAGTTACAGGAGGGAACTGTACTGTTGTTTTATCTTATTTTTCGCCAATGACGAGTAGGCAACGTCCTAATCCTCTGTTTATTATTTTGCATGGTACCTTGTATGGCTCTTTACGAAGGTGACGTGCTAGTTCTCTTGTAAAACCTTCGGTATCCTGTGCCATGCCATTCGCCTTGTATAGGGGAATTCGTACCTGGTCGTATAGAGTCATAGTAGCGGTTCCGTCCGATTTGCTGAATACATGATTTACAGTGTTCTCGGCAAGCCAGTTGTCAATTATCTCCGTAAGTTCATATCCATCATACTCCGATTCCAAATCAATACCTTCCGCATTGTTGAACACCCTTATGTCTAAAACAACTTCGCGACCATTTGCCAGGATATCGTCAAAGTGTTGTTGCAGCGAGGCTATGAAATTGTCAACGTTGCTAAGTGTGGCTTCTTCAAGAAGTACATCAACTTCGGCCGAGAATGATGGTGTCCCTGTTCCTTGTACACCTGCAACTTGTTTATTTGAGTATGCATCCAAGCCACGCAGATTGTATGTTATGCTTTTCTTGGGCCCCACTGTGTTGATGTTCCAATCAATTTCCAGTATAATATCAGCTTTTGCTGTACGACGTATACGGTCCAACTGGCTTTCTGCAATGTTTGCTCCGCTTGTCTTGCTTTGAATAAGCTGGTCTTCGGCCGAAATGTTATTTATGGATTTAATTGTTTGTTGAAGGTCCTGCAAAGGAAAACCTCTGTCGGCCATAATGATATTAATCTTTGATATTACATTGTTTAGTTCCTTACAATTCAGTAGAGCAGCCTTGTAGTCTGGGACATACTCGATGTTGCCCATATTATCATATTTATTTGTATATCCATGCTCCATGCACCATGAATCGCTCGGTACTACCATCAGTTTAGGTCTTTTTGCCTGTCCGAAAACAGAAAGAGCAGTTCCAAATAGAAGACCCAAAAGTATAAATTTAAAATTTTTCATAGTACTTCAATTGATATTATCAGTTTATTATTTCTTTATTATTCCATCTTTTTTCAAATGTGCCTTAAGCTCGCTACGCAGTACTCTGACTGTCAACCTGCATGTATTCTCGTATTTTTTCTTGGTCTTCTCTTTGCTTGAACGTTTAGCATCGGCCTTTGATACGAAATTCTTGTACTCTCCGCCATCAGCGAAGAACTGGTCAAAGTATTCTTCATATCTTTCACGCGCATTGACTTCAGTTACAAGAGGTTTTGTTATTTTCCCTGATGCAGAGCCCACAATTCCCTTGAATATGATTTCATATACAGCATTCTTTTTTGCTTGTTCTTCGGCATCGGAGCGATTTTTCCCCGCACCGGTTACACGTAGTGTCAACGAACCGTCCAGCTCGGCCTCAAGACATTCGATATTACCTTTGTGGTAGGACGAGAAATCCTGTGCATGCAGCGATGTCATTGAGATAAGTGCGACAATCGCAAATAAAAAGTACCTAAGTTTACAATTCATATCTGTCATTTTTTATGGTTAACACGGTTTGTATGGTCAGAAGCCGCTTGCAAGTCCTTTGATAATTCCTGACTTTTCAAGTTCGTGCCGTAGTTTGTCTTTTTTGACTTGTACTGTTGCTTCTAATTTATATCCTTTCTTTTTTAATCTTATAACTTTGTATGATGCTTCTACTACTGATGCAAAGTTCATATAAGTACTTTCAAAGAATGTTTTGAAGTATTCTTCTCTGTCTTCTTCCAGAGTAGGGCTGCTTGCCATTGGGGGAGCTGAAGTCATTCCTGGTGCACCGGAAAATCCACGGAAAATGCATCCATGTACTGCTGCGTATTTATATGCATCATCACTCAATTTATTTGTTTTTGAGTATATCAATACCTTTACAAGATATGTGCCTTCTACACCGGTTCCAGCCGATTGTATTTCGTATTTTTCAATTTTGTCGTACTCTGCCCAAGCATTATAGCTGAACATAATAGTGAGGAATAGTATGAAAAATGTCTTATTCATCTCTTACTTGCTTTTTATTTCACGTATTAGCATTCCTGGCAAGAAGTTAGAACCGCTCTCTTTAATGAATGTCGTATATCCTAAGTTGGCTGTTGCTGCACCTTCTTCTGCAGCCATGAATCTGTTATCCCATATAAGGTTTTTTACAGGCTTTATAATACCGACTCTTTTGTACTGGCGTGTTCCATCTTCGTTCTCTATCGTTTCAAGAACTTCGTAAAGGCTTTTTTCTGTTACTCCCTCCTTCATGCCGATATATGCTGTCAAAGGTGCATTGCTGACAAGCGGGGTCTTTATACGGAACTCTTCAAATTCGTTCTGTAGGCTGACGATATTTTCGTCAATGGCACGTTGGCATGCCTTACGAACCATATAGATAGGTTCTGCTTCATTTATTCCAAGGAACGATGTTGAGCTTCCGCTACTCTCAACTTTGCCTACATAAGTAAGGGTGTATTCGTTTCTGCTATTTTCAAAGTTCTTGCATTTTATTTCGTCAGCCTCAGAGGAATAATGTTCTATATAGAATCTGTTTGCTATCTCCTCATTCCAGGTCAGACGGTAAAGGAATGTGTTGATTTTTACCTTGAATCCTTTGTACGATTCTGCCATGTCTGCAATGTTGTCTGTGAGATCACTGAAGTTAATTCCCGTGTATGCCGCCGCTACAGCTCCTAGTACTCTTGCTATACCTCCTAAAGCCTTGCCGGTTTTGGCTTTGTCAATATATCTGATATCGTTTACTACTACATAAGTGTTTCCAATGAGTTCTTCACCGGCATCCATAAGCAGTGCAGAACTTCGTGCTGACTTCTCCGCCAGAATGAGGTCGTATTTCGTCGCATCGTATAGGCCACGTTCCTTTACAAGATTCATGTCGCACTCGCCAGTGCTCTTGTCACGGTTAAACCATTTGCCAACCAATCGACTTGCTATGTTGTTACGTTGCAGGAAGTCTGTTATGGTTTCATTTTCTTTGTCCGAGGATGCGTCTTTCAATTTCTTGTCCATGGTGAGAATCTTGACACTCAAATCATGGTCGTTGAACTTGTCCGGAACAGGAATCTTTATAAAGGCATCCTTGATTTCATTCGCAAATTTCTGGTCCTCATGGTTTATTAGCAGAGAGTACATAGAACTGCGTCTGTACTTGAATTCGTCCTCTTGTGCATAACCATGGAAAACATTACAGAAGAGCAGTACTCCACATATAATTATATTAGTTGTCTTGTTCATTGTTTTTCTATTTTAACCGGTTATTAAAAATCCCAATAATCCTCTATAACTGTATTTGACAATTCGTGTTTGAATCTAGTGCGTATCTTTTCGTAAATGATCTCTTTCTCATGCACTGGTCTTATTTTATCCTCATTGGCTTTCAGCCTTTTTGCCAAATCGGGGAACAACTCCACTGGCATAGGGATTACTGTTTTGTGGTTACCTTCTTTGTCAATAAGTATGCCTAAAGCATTGTCTGCTCTTCCTGGATACAATCTCAAGATTGCTTTATATACAAAGTCTTTGGTAATTTGCTGGTTCTGAGGAACTACCCACGCGTAGTCTCCTACAAAGTTAGCAGAACTTACAACCCCTTCTCCAACAATCTGTTTTTTGGCAAGGTCATAATTGTTCCATAAACCGTTTTCTTCTTTACGAACCCAGATGTTTGTGGGGTTCTTTGATTCATTCATGAATATATTGTGATATTCAAAAGGCAGAATGACATTATTGTTTTCGTCTATAATACCACACTTGTTTTTGTCGTTCTTTGCCCAGTACCAACCGTTTATAGGTTCTCCAAGTTGGTGATATTCAAATGGTATGACCGTATTCTTGTTTATATCTATGACACCTAATGTTCCTGAGTGTGTCATGACCGTAAATAACTTTCCGCTATTGTGTGGAAGAATATTCCAGTACTCTCCGAAATTCATTACCCAATTACCGTTTTGGTCTAACATGGCTCTTGAGAGTTTGTAATCTTCAGCTTTTATACCTTCAGGCAAGTTTGCTGGTGCTGTTGCACCGTCGTCAATTCTTGATGCAATCCAGTATCCGCCTTTATACATGACAACCGGGAAAACCTCTGTAATTTGCTCACCATTCTTGTTTATGAAGTATAATCCGAATGGTGAATTGTCTTCTGATTTCATTACCAGTGCTATGTCACCTGTAAAAGGTGTTGCTGCCAGGATCTGTTTCTTTATCTTGATGTTCTTACCTAAGAAAATCTTCTTTTTGGTTTCTATATTGTAATATCCTGTTGTTACTTTTGTTGTGCCATAACGGAAACCGCACATGCCAGATGATGGGATTGTGAATTTGCAATCCTTGAAGAATGGTGTAATCGCTTTTCCATTGCTTCCGACTACAGCCGATTTTTCACCTTTATAGCAACAGAGGTATTCGACATCTGTTTCCAAAGTATCACTTAGCAGTATTCCGTATCTAGGAACTTCCAAGTTCTTTTTAACTTTATATTCATAAACAGACTCCTCTGTCTTGCTCATCTTGCCGATATAAACCTTATTCTCGCTTAATACGCCGGCAATATCTTCTATTGAGAACCTGTTGAACTTCTTTATCTCTGAGATCTTGTCGTACGCAGGCTTGATAGCAACGCTTCCATCGGAGTTCAATATTCCAATCTTTGCTTTAATTACCTTATTGCCTTTTACATTACCTCCACTGGTGATAATGGCTTTGCCGAATCTGTTGAGGTCGCTTATACAACTGTATTGCGGTTTTGTGATAATGCCGTCTTTTATTGAATAAAGACCATATTTCTTGCCGGTTTTTATGCGGTATATTCCTTCTCGCCACAAAGTTATCTCCTCGTATTTTACTGGCAGTATTTCCTTGCCTTCCGAATCAATAAAACCCAATTTGTCACCTTTGCCAACTTTTGCCATTCCATCCTTGAACTCAAAAGCAATATCGTACTTGCACTTGATAACCACTTCGCCTTGCTCATTGGCGTAACCGCATTTTCCTTTCTCGTCGGCATGAACCTTGAGTTTTTGTGCCGAAAGAGAACATGTAAAGAAAATGAAAATAAAAATAAGAGTTTTTCTCATAGTCTTGTATGTAAGGTTATTTAAATATAAGAGTTTAATTCGTGTGTTTCGTCCCTTTGACTTGTTGTAAAAATCCAACTGTTTCTAATTACTTGTACATAATTAGATGTTTTTAACTTCATGGTACAAATGTATTTAATTTTTTATATTTTTTATAAAAAATAGCCTTTTTGTTTGCTGAAGTTTACTTTTTTGCGATTTAAGGTTATGGTTTTCTATCCAGAAAGGTCGTGCAGAACAAGTTAAGACAAATAACAGCAGTACAGCTCCCTCCTGCTACCATACAGTTGCAGGAGGGAGCTGTACTGCTGTTATATCTTATTTTTCGCCAATGACCAATATTCCACGTCTGGGACTGCTGTGTATTGTCTTGCATGGAATGTTGTACGGCTCATTGCATAGATACTGCATCAGTCCTTTATTAAAATCTTCGGCTTTGTTCATGGTACGGTTCTCCTTATGAGTGGGAATAAAGACTTTGTCATATCTTGTATGGTTGTCTGCTATCTCATTCTTGTAGAAAGATGTTTGCTTCGCGTTCTTCTCAAGCCAACCGTCAATTATGTCGCTCAGGCTTTCTCCCTCGAATTCTGTTTCAAAGCCGATGTTCATTTCATTTTCTGCAATCATTACGCTAATAGATATCTCGCGTCCGTTAGACATCAGTTCTTCAAAATAGCTCTGAAGTGCAATTCCTAACTTGCTGGTAATCTCGTCATGATAAAAATTTTCGTATGGGTCTCCCAACGATTCCCATGTTGAATTAGCTACGGTACCAATCAGTTTGCCTGTATATATATCTATTGCACGTATGTTGTATGCAATATTTTTTCTATCTCTGTTGGTCTGCACATTCCAGTCGAGTTCGATGACGATATCAATATCAGCTATGCTGAACAGATTTTCATTAAGGCTTTCAATGTTCTTGCTGTCTTGTACGTTTTTCCCATCGTTCTGCAATGCAGCTTCTACCTGCTCGATTGTCAGTTTCAAGTCTTGTAAAGGGTATTTTAAATCGACAAAGACATCACTCATTTTAGATAGCATGAAGTTTAGCTTTTCGTCTTCAAGCAGGGCTCTCTTGTAATCGGGGACTTCTGTTTCCTGGCCTTTCAACTCAATCTTCTGCATGTATCCGTTGTTATGACACCATGAGGCACTTGGCATAGCAATTATTCTGGGCTTTGCATACTGTGCCGAAGCCGAAAGGCAAATGCTTAATAAGGAGCAAATAATAAAGAATCTTATGTTTTTCATGAGATAAAAACTATTTGGCAGTTATATTTATGATGTTCAGATTACAAATCTATTAATTATGTTAAATATATATTAAGATTGGTGGCAAAACCGCACAAATATTTATCCCGTCGTATTTAACATCCCGGAGCACCAACCATCGGGTTGTTGCCTTTTGCGAGTAATGGCTACATTCGTGGTAAATGTAAGTAAACTTCCATTTACTCATTTGCACATTACTTGTCCGATACCGAGGAAGCCCATCATCTCCACGCGTGCGGGAAGGGGTGATGAAAGCCGGCTTATTCAAGTACGATAAGCCGGCTCTGGTTTAAATTAGGTTCTGCGTAAAATTAATATAGGAACTAAACTATTAACTCTTTGGTTTTTGCTGCAAGTTCGTTATATGGCAAGGC
>JAFWXX010000001.1 GCA_017522915.1 Bacteroidaceae bacterium | reverse complement strand
TGATAATTATATCTCCACCATTATCCAAGCCTCGGTTGAGTATTGCAGCAGAACTGTTTGTTGTAACTGTTACATCGGCATTGATAGAGATAGTTCCATTCACAGTGCCTATACAAGTATTGGTAGATGTGGCGTTAACAGTATTATTGATTGTTATATCATTTTTTGCTGAAATAGCAACATTTGATGATTTTACAATTAAAGGAGCACTGATAGTAATAGATAACACATTTATAGCATAATCATCAGGATTGTTAAGGGTTAGGATATTACCACCGCTAAGCGTAAGAGTATAATCACCTCTGATACATCTAAGCGTTTTATTTACATCCATAAAAAGATTTGTATTACCCGTTAGAACGAGTTCTGCATTATCCTCCAAAGTACTTGCATCAATTATTCCAGACACATTCACAGCTTTAGACGCAACACTTTTCGTGTTTTTCTTTTGGATTTGGGGCATCTCATAAGAGGTCAATGATTTTTTTGTTATTAATTTTTCATTGCTAACAATAGAAACACCTTTACAATCTGTTGATAAAGAAACGATAGAATTACTAATAGGCACATTAGCAATATCATTAAAATCTTCATTTGAGATATGAACTGACTGAATGTCTCTGCTCATAGTTACATTAGTTATTGCACCCGGACCTTTCGATAAATTCAGTTCTTGTGCGTTTACTTGATTGTGTGTAAGACACAACACTAATAAGAAACTCACGATACTTACCAATCGATATGATAAGTTTCTAATTTTTGAATGTTTCATATCTGTATTATTTTTTAGTTATTAATCATTAATATTATATCTCAGAATTAAATAATTCTCTCGGAACCACGAGCCAATCTAAAGCGTTATTAGCAGCTTGTAGATTAGTTATACAACCGAAGCTATGGACAAAATAACTGATTTTATTACCATCTGTTGGCTTATATTCTTTATTGCTAACTGAAGTCAGATGGTTAAATACGTTTTTATCATAAAATGCAGCTGCATATCTAATGGCATTAGTATCATCTGTTGGGAATTTATATATACCGTTGTATTTAATAGCCGCAGTTATTGCAGAGATTTTGTAGATATAAATGTTATGTGTTTGACTATCATAAATAGCTCCATTATATCCCATTATGCAATTAGGGATTATTCCACATGATTCAAATGTTTCTATACTATCTGAATTAACATAACTACTTTCTTTATATGGGTCAAAAATCATTTTTAATGAATTATTGCCCCCATTTCTTTTATGTTTATAATTGTCTCCCATAAAGTTGAAGAATTATTGTTACTAAATTTAAACAGAATAGATACATTAAAAATCTGTTTCTGCATTCTACTATGCGTAATGTGCGAATCTACAAATAATTACTAAAAAGACAATGAAACTCAAGAAAAAATAACAGAGAATATTTTACAACATAATGCAAAATTTATTAAAGTATAGTTTTATTATATTTTTTAAGATATAATTAATAGATATAACAAATTTAACAGATGTAAAGAATAGACAAATAAGGAGATATAAAAAATTTAATTATGAGTGTCCGATAAAACTTTTTTGACTGAATAAAAAAATAGGGCTGAATCCATTTGCTGATTTCAGCCCTTTGTGGTTACTTTGGTTCAGCTAAAAACGACATAATAACCATGGGCAAAAGTACACATTTTATCAGACAGCCGTTGTATTCACAAGTAATAAATCTGCTTGACAAGGCAATAATTCTTCATATTAGTCGCGAACAGGGTGGAGAACACTATACAAAACGTTTCTCTGTGTGAATTCACCTGATTGTAATGCTTTACGCCGTAATCAAGCGCTTTGATTCTTTGCGTGAGATAACGACTTCTCTGCTTGCTGACACTAACAAACTGGCACACATTGGTATAACCTTCAAAATAGGTCGCAGCACGCTGGCTGATGCCAATAAACGCCGTTCCGTCAATCTTGCCTCAAGCACAATAGTTACGTGCAGTACGCTCAGCAATCCCATACCTCTTTGCAAATTCTGTAACCGAAATATAATCCATAATTACACCCTATCGGCAAGTTATTTCATACAAAAGCACCACAAATATAGTATTTTCTTGCCGATATCGGCAAGTTTTGACAAGAAAAGCAATGATTTTACATTATTTTTTTGCAGATAACGGCAAGAAGTATCATTTATACCTGCGCCCCTCGGCTTGGGAAGCCTATGCTCAAGCAAGTAGGCTACTACCGTCACTCCTCTTCCTTTTGCTTCCGAGTCACTTGTGGAAGTTCCTCACAAAAAGTTTTGTTCACTACCCTATCGCGCATGAGTTTTGGATTAGTGAAGTTACGGGAGATATTCTGTACTATGTCCAGATAGTTGTCCTTGCCTTGCTCATTCACATAGTAATAAGGCTTAATTGAAACACAATTCGCATGCTCGAATAGAGTGTTGAGCATGGTCCTGTCTGACAACCCGCACGAATGACCCATTATGACAACTTGAAATGGTCCTGATTCAATAAATGACAGCAAATCTCTGTAATTGGGAGTTTCAAGATATCGATTAGTTTTAATATGCCTTAGATACTCATTATCGTTAATCTTCTGGAGCTTCTTGTATTCATCATCGGACTCATCGCCATAACCGAATATCACACTCTCAGGCTTTGTAAGTTTACCATGAATATTATTAAGGATGAAAGAAGGATGGTTTGGGAAATAAAAATCAGCCGTATTCGTATAATTGAAGTTCAAGAGCATAATCCTATCCGGGTACAACATATCATGCGGCAAGACATCCCCATCAATTGACTCAACTCCCATAGACTCTATTTGGTCTTTATAGGCATTTTTGAATTCATGTACTTTCTTAACTCTTTCCTTTGCATCAAATGGTTTATATAGCTTTATATTATCAATCAAGTCAGAATCACCGAATCTTTTTTTAAGGAAATCGTTCCATTTATCATTGGCTTTTACTGAAATATCTTTGGCTTGAAATGGCGCAAAGAAGTAAGCGCTTATTAATTTAAAATAAGACTTATCAATATCTGCAAGCTGCACAGATAACAAATATTCAATAAGCAAACGTTGAATAACAGCAAAATCTTTATTCAACTTTTCAAGTTCATCCTTCTTTCCTTTACACTCAACGAGCATAGAGTAATATTCATTCTCGATATCAACCCAACCCAAAGACATTTGCTTACATATTCTTTGAAACAAAGGACTCATAATAGAGAAATCGCAGTAATCTCGATCATTTACAGCAGCATTTAATGCATCTATTTCATTCCATTTAACAAATGGATTATCTCTTTGATAGCGCCACCCTTGAAAGGCCATAGCCCAGCTAAATGCATTTTCCCTATCCTTAACCTTAAAAGAGCACAAACCGTCAGACATTTCCTTTTCTGAACAATGCAACAAGTTGTAGCCACATTGTTTCCAATACCAATTTATAAAATCCTCGTATTTTGTTTTCAAACCATGTGCCAAGTCAAAACCATTTCCAACTATAATAATCCTGTTCATGTTTTTCTGTGTTCGTATTACACAAAGATACTATCCATAGCGCTCTTTGTCAATAGTTTCTGAGTTCAAACCAACTCTTTGTCTAATTATTATTGATATAAGCCTAAACTATAATAAACGCTTATTTATAATATTCGCGGAGCCATAATACCAGATGTCATCTTATAACCTCGTCCACTAATTATCATATCCGCCTCATACTCATTGTCACAAAAGCGTTCTATATACTCTCGAAACATCATATTGTTGTTTTCGCGACACTCATCGACTTTTATAATTTGTAAATCATTCATACTAAACAATGCAGACAGTTTGTACTCTGTCATTTCTTGCAATGAACGTTTAATTTGGAGTTCCGATTCTTCATCTTTTGTGAATATAGTAATATTCTTCCTACTTGCCCCTACTGATGATTGTTGTTTGAAAAAGGGCTTAAAATATTGACTATCATTTACGCCCAAAGAGTGTCCAAAAACAGTAATGTCGTTAGCAGACAATAAATCAGAGACCATCGCTGGTGGACTATAATTTGAATCAAAAGACTTCTGAATAAAATCATATTCTTGAGAGATTTTATAATCTTTTGTACCAATAATTATATTGTTGTTCTCTACTGAACCATGTATATATTTAGTAATAGCATCAAACCTCTTAGGCCAATTAGCATCTATATTGTTTGTCAGTTTCATATAATTAAAAGTGTATATAGTATGATATTGAGAAGCGATTTTATCATATACAAAAGCACGCGCCACAGCTGCTGCAATAGAGTCTTCTTTAATACTGCCACTTTGCACCTGTGTCACGTATTGGATTAGTCCTGTTTTTATCAACCGCAACGCTTTTGCATCTCTTTCTATTGGAGACAAAAAAGCATCTGGATGAGCACACACATAATTATTGGAAGATAGACTCAAGATATTGTCCGCTAACAACCTTTTTATAATAGTAAGATTATCTTGTATTATAGGGGATGTTGTGTGGGTTGGTATTTGTTTAATCTGTACAATAATTTTTCTTTCGCATGCATTATACAAATCGTAATCATCACCTTCTGTTTTAATTTTTTCGTAATAATTCAATATCTCGTTTTCTAAATCGTACCACTTTACCGCATCTAAATTATCTACCCATTTTTCATTAAGATGCTTAATTATCGGGGCTGGATAATCTTTAGGACAATATTCCGAATTGTAAAAATCCTTGTATGATGTTTTTCGACCTAAATCAAGGTCGAAACCGTTACCTAAGATTAGAACTTTTCTTGTGATTTTAGCCATAGTATTTGTTTTACATAATTAAATACAAAAACTCTGCCAATTATTTATTCTCAGTCAACAGATTTATATATAAGTTCTTTTGTCACAAATACAGTAATTATATGACAAAATGCCTTGGCACAAGTGTCAAGGCATTTACCGATATTGTAATTATTGTCAATCTAACTTATTTTTGCTCCTTGCACATTGTTTAACAAATCTTCATACGAGGCTACAGCGCCATAACGCACATTAATAGTAGATATATCGTTGAATAGTTTGCGGGCACAAGCAATTTTAGCTTTCTCAACACCTCTTAATTCCATAGAATCCAAAGAGCCTTTGGTTTCTGCAACAAAGAATATGTGCTTTACAGTTCCCTTATTGAATGCAATAGTCCAATCGGGAGCGTAGTTACCGACAGGTGTAGGTATTTGGAATGAACGAGGCAGTTTTGCATATACACAAACTTCTGTTGCTCCGTCAAGTGCTTCTGCAAATTTGCGTTCACCTTCTGAATCGCTGAACACATAGTCCATAATATGTTTTTGTGCCGAATAAGCCTTGTCTATCTTCTGCGAGTGCTTTTCTTGAGTAAAGATAGTGCTATCATATTGTCCCTCGATAAGATTATATGATATATGCTCTACAATCATTGTAGCCTTCTGTTCCTTGATGAGCTTAACAACATTGCGGATAAACTCCTCGGGGTTGTTCTGGAACATTGCTAACTTTTCACCTCGCAGTTTCTTCAATATCTCAACAACCGTTCTACGGGTTAATGTCGCTCCTTTGGCGATTTCACCAACTAGGTCATATTTAACAGTAGAAGTTGATACTGAAGCCACATGCTTTGAAGTAGAAGTTGTATTTCCAAATGCATCTACACTATCTTGTTCGCCAGTAACTACTACATAAATGACATAGTTTGGAAATCTGACCCTTATTCTAAATGACCATAATAAGTATCAGAGAACTCAACACAAGTTGCAGGTACCTGCAACTTGTGTTCTTTCAATTTATAATGTCTTTTTTAACTTAATGTCCCTAATACCATAAGGATTAAAGCCAAAATGTTTGATAATTTCAGCCTTGCCTCTAGATGTAACCCCAACAACATATACATCCTCACCATTAACTCTGTATGTTAGAATATAATAATTATGTGGCTTTGCACTTAAAGTACTATTAATAGTTATCATACCCGACACATCGACGAGGTTAATAGTAGTCTCGTCCAATTTTTCAAGCAAATCAATGTTTACCTCACGCGCAATAAGTTCTATAGCCATAGATGCAGCTCCATCAATATCTATAGAAACAATCTTTTTACGTTGGAATAATTTGCGTAGTTTCTTGCCAACTCCAATCCAGCCATCAATACCATCGTTGATTTCTGCACCTAATTTCAATGCTCTTAGCCCAATATCTGCAACTAGCAGCAAAACTATCAAATCAGCTCCTGGACCAATGTTCACATATTGCGCATCGTGTATTACATCCAATTCCGTCCGTTTTGCTAACTCATTTCTGTCGTCATCAGATACAACATCCCATGTTTCATCACACAAAAGGCCTTCACAAATATCAATATCCAGTAATATTTCCATACGATTTAATCATATTATATATAATAATTGACCTTAAATTATCACATTTTACACTTAAACTTTTTCTTCATCAAATAATTTACAAAAGCACTACATGAAACTAACATGAAGATTGCCTCATCTGCTGTTGGGGCATTTGAATCATTCATTAGCGCGTGTCTTATTCCAGTGTTGCTATCATTAGTATAATGATACAATTTCTCGAAGCCTTTCTTCATTTCGGAATTTAATATAACCCCAGCCTTCTCCATCTTTTTGAAAGCATCATCAAGTGTCTTTTGACCAGTAATCTCTCGACAAAAACATTCAACAGCAGAAATTGACTCTTTAATTGAATTTCTATAATCAGGTTCTTGTGATACAGATATATGTTTTAAAGCAGTTTGTAAATGCGTTCTTATATTACTGTTTGTATCATTAATGGCATTTTCTATTGCTTCAATTTCACACTCTGCTGTAATTTCAACAACATTCCCATCTATTAAACGATATGCAAAATTATGTCTTTCAAATTCCTTGTTAAGTTGTTTAATCTTGTTTTTAAACTCTTCGTCGCTAATAATATTCTTAATATATGGATATGCAAACTCTATTAAATCTAGTTTACGATACCATTCCTTTCTGCTATTATCTAAAAACTTGCAAATAATATCAATATTGTCAAAAGGGTCGTGATATGGAAAATCATCAAGTTTCTTATTTAGAAATTGAATCCATACAACTTTTTCCAGAGTTTCATATTTATTCCCACAAGCATTTCTTAGCATTGAAAACCAATTGTATATGCTATTCTTTATTGGTTCTGTAATACACTCTCTTACAATTACATCATTTGGTTTTACATATCCATATCTTTCTGAAAATCGTGCCATATTAAATATTCTTTATATACCACAAAGATACCATACAAACATTACCATATCAATAGAAAACAGCTAAAAGATATCAACATTATATTTGGCGTTTTTAACATAATAGCCCCAACGCAAATGCGTCGGGGCTAATACAAGATTTCTATTGCATCATCAATACGATTACTCCATTCCGTTCTTCAAGTTAAAATACATCGCCCTTCCCATTTCTTCCATCACTTTACCGTAGAACGATGGTTCTTCAAACAGTTTTGCAAAGGCATCCATTTGCTGAACATAACAGTCCTGAGCAATCTTTTCAAAAACCTTTGGGAAGATGTTCTGAGCAAACATATTCACGTCGGAATTTTTGGCTTGCTTGGATAGTTTCTTCTCCTCTTTCTTCATTGCATCATAGATAGTTTCAACAATCACCCTGTCGGCTTCTGTAAAGTTACCGTGATACATCAGGTTTATCTTCTCTATGATGTTACTAAGCAAATCTTTCTTCTCCTCTACACGACTACCACTTCCACCTGTCTCACCCTTCAATGTCTTGTATTCAGCAGTTGACTCCATCACTATTGAACCCGAGAAGGCTTCTGATAGTTTGTTATGCTCCAAAGCCAATTTACCTGTCAAATCAACCTTTGCGGGTGGAGTCTTAGGGAGCAGTTTGTACAGCAACTCGGTGAAAACATATGTCTTGTACAACTCAACATCGAATGTACGTACAATCTGAGCCATATACGAATAGAAGCGGTTGAAATTCCTCACAAGACTTCTAACCTTGAATTTATCTTCTTCATCCAAACTATTATAATCCTCCATAACAGGCTTGAACAGTGAAGTCAGTTTACCCATTTCCTGTGTGGCAGTGTAAACTTCAAACACCTTTTCTTCTGTATCTACACTCCACAGATGGTATGCCTTCAATTCGTTCAGGTACTTGTACACAATGTTCACATCCACTTCATCGCCAAGCCACGTTTCCTCGTAGAATGGTTGGAACGATTCCTTGATGTTGTCTGCCGTATTTGCAAAGTCAAGAACGTAAGTATCAATCTTACCCTTGCAACACCTGTTCAGGCGTGAGAGTGTCTGTACAGCCTTAACACCTTTCAATCTCTTGTCAACGAACATAGAGTGAAGTTGTGGTTCGTCGAAACCTGTCTGATACTTCTCTGCCACAATAAGCACGTTGAACATATCAGATGCAAAATACATAGGCAATGCACTCTCTGAAATCTTCAAATCCTCGGTACTGTTCAGTTGTGATTCTGTGTACTCAACTCTGTTGTATGATACAGCCCCTGAGAACGCCACCAATGGATTGATATCAGCATATCCATGCTTTTTGCAGTAATCCTTCATTGCAAGGAAATATCTCACTGCGTGAGCACGTGATGGTGATATTACCATAGCCTTGCCCTTGCCGTCAATCTTTTTGAGCGTAACCTCTCTAATCTTCTCAACTATAAGAGCAATCTTCTGCTCAATGACAAATTGGTGATTGTCGTGGTAATCTTTTATAGCCTTTGTTGCAGGAGGTTCATCAAATTCAGGGTTATCACTAATTGTCTTTGTTACTTTATATGAAGTCTCTAATGTCGTGTAGTATTTAAGCACGTCTAAAATGAAACCTTCATCAATAGCCTGTCTCATTGAATAGTGATGAAACGCATCATATTTATCGCCTTTATTTTCACCAAATGTCTGCAATGTCTTTGGTTTGGGGGTTGCAGTGAAGGCGTAGAAATATTGGTTCTTATGCTGTCCTTGTGTGAGCAATGCCGACAACTTATCCATATTATCCTCAGTATACCTTGTTGCCCCTTCAATCTCAGCCCATTCTCTCAGTGCTTCATCAGTATCGGCAAGAGCCGCTCTAACCGCCTCTGCACTTCTTCCCGACTGACTGCTGTGTGCTTCATCCACAATGATAGCAAACTGTTTTCCCTTGTGATTATCCAATTCTTTGTAGATAAGTGGAAAACGGTGCAAGGTTGTTATGATAATACGTTTCTTATCGTTTATGGCATCTTTAAGAACTGTTGAATTGTCTTTATCTGTAATAGTCGCAATCAGCCCTTCGTAGTGCTCAAAACCAAGAATGGTGTTCTGTAACTGTTTATTCAATACACGTCTAGCGGTGATTACAAATACCGATTGGAACATTTCCTTGTCCTCCTCATTATGAAGCGATGCAAGGCGGTAGGCAAGCCAAGCAATTTCGTTACTCTTTCCTGAACCTGCACTATGTTGTAACAGATAATTCCTTCCCTCCTTGGTTTTCTTGGTATCTGCAACTAATTTCTCAACAACATCAAGTTGGTGGTAACGTGGGAATATAAGGATTGTTTTCTTCTTTGTTACCTTTCTGCCATTTACAAGCGAGATTGATTCACTTGTCTGCTTGCTTATGTATCTTTGGAAGATAGACAAAAGCATTTCAGGGCTTAACACACGCTCCCAAAGGTATGATGTGGCATAACCGTTCTCGCACTTTGGATTACCGCCATCACCGACGTTTCCTGCACCATTAGAGCCTTGATTGAACGGCAGGAAGTATGTGTTTGCTCCTTGCAGATGGGTAGCCATTGCAACCTCATACAAGTCCACAGCAAAATATACAAGGAAACGGTTATTGAAGTGGAAACAGAACTCCTTTTCATCCCTGTCGTACATAAACTGTCTCTTGGCATTATCTACCGACTGCCCTGTAAGTTGATTTTTTAACTCCAATGCAACCACAGGAATACCATTCAAGGACAGAACAACATCTATGGTGTTATGATTCTGTGTGGAGTATGAGAACTGACGGGTGCACGTGAGGATATTGCTCTTATATTTCAGAACAAGTTCTTCATTCAGATTAGAAGCAGGAGCAAAGTAAGCAAAACGCAAATCCATACCTCTATCCTTAACACCATATCTAAGAACGTGAACCAAACCGTTCTGCTCAACATTCTGTTGAAAGATGGTATAGAGTTGTTTTTCTGCCTTATCGCCATAGACATTTACATAGCGTTCCCACATCTTTGGCTGTGTGGCTTGGATAAATTCCACAAGCACAGGCATATCTATCGCCCTCTGCTTGTCGTATGTAGCCATTGTCCCCTTGCGGTATCCGTGTGAGAGCAAATAGGTTTCAATGTCGTTTTCAAAATTCTTTTCCTTGGTTTCCATAGTCTAACTTGATATCACCTTTTTATATTTGATAATATTAACTGAAGATGGCGATTCCATTCTTCGATTGTTGGACGATGCTTGTCATCAAAACATTTGAGTATCTTATCTCGCATTTGTGGTATCAATAGTCCTTCGTATATATAATAATTTTCTGCTTCAAAGAATTTAAGCAAATATTGATTCATCAATTCCAACAATGCAACTCCTTCACCAATAATGCCATCAAAAACTCGTTGACTTGGTGTGGTATTCAAATTACTCATACTTAACCCGTGAGCATATTGTGAGAAGAAAGAGAATAAATCAAAATGCTTACTACGCCCTATCATGTCGTAAAGTTCCCACCAACGATATTGATTTACATTAACATTTTTATAATTCTTAAATTCCTTGAATTTCCAATTACAATCTTCTACAATTTTATTGAAAGCGGCCTCATCTTTATTCTTTAACGGTGATTTGTCAAGCATTTCCTGCACTTCACTCATCATTCTTTCACGGTGTTCCCTATTGAATTTTACTTGCCTGTTTAAATCCTCCAATTCGTCATCAGGTAATGCACTCTCGTTAATATTTTCTTCGGGCAAAACTTCTAAACTTCTTTTGCATCCATCAAGGATATAAAGACAGTGCCTTAAAATTCGAAGATTTGCATCAGGCTCCATATATACCAAACGGAAAACAGCAACACTATCACCCAACATCCTCAAGAGGCTACAAGCAGAAACATAGTCTTTGTGTTCAACAACTACTTTAAAGAACGTATCGAATGATTTTAAGCGAAGATAACAAAAATGTGCAACATATCCTTTCAACCAATTAACAGGAGCATAGTTATCACATAGATTGCATACAATTTTTACAGTATTCAGATACATATAAAAAGAGTATAAGAATCTGTTATGAGTGGAATAACCAAACTCCTGCGTTCCATCTATGTGATAAGATTTACTCATACTTATTCTACTTCTCGTTTACCTGTTACATATTCGTAGATGATAGACTTCTTATACTCTTTGAGGCTATCAATCTTTGATTGTTTGGTTTGGATTAGGCTATCAATATCTGCACACTTCTCTTTGATATATGACACAATATTCTTTTGTTCCTCAATAGGTGGAATAGGAATATCGAGCCTACCAAAATCATCGTATGATACTTTTAGACGACAGGTGTTAACCCTTCCTTCTCCTCGTTCAATGGCATAAATGCCTTTACCATAACTATAGTATACGCCTCTTATTGTTGGAGTGTTTAGCATATATGAATAGTATTCCGAATCTACTTTGCAATTATAAGGATAGATAACATAATAGACAGGACTAACGCATCCCAAGTATTTAGACAATCCAACAGCCCCAACAATCATATTCATACAATTCAATACGATGTCATTAGGGTATGCTAATTGATATTGAGTAAAATCCTCCTTAAACCTATCAAGATTAGTTGTTTTCTCTGAATATAGTGTTACACCTTTGTCGATTGATAGAGATAAGCGTTCCGTTGTGATAATAGGATTATTTCTTTCAGAGCGTCTATTAAAATTATATTTTAATGGTTCAATCTTCCAATGTTCAGGGATTTGTCCTATCCACTCTATGCCACTATCACGCATTGGGGCAGCGGGATTTAAGCCTTTGGTTACGGCTTCGGTGATAACCGACTGCTTGTATGCCTTCAACTCCTCAATTACCTTCTCCTGTAACGCAATCATTTCATCAATCTCACCACACTTTCTATCCAAGAACTCTGCAATCCTCTGCTGCTCATCAAGTGGTGGCTGAACACATAGATATTCATCAATGTATTTTGAGCTCATATGTGGAATAGTGGTTCCATTAACTTTACTCTTAAAAAATGACTCTCCATTTTTTAACAAATAGAATAAGTATTTGGTATCAAATTTTTTGTCTGTACACACATACTTAACAACTGTTGAAGATACTATGCCCTCACAATTGTTTGCTACAATTCCGGCATTTGCTCCATCCCAAAGTATAAGTACATCTTCTTTCTGACAAGTTGGGACATTCTCATCTATGGAAAAATTACGAAACTCCCTGCCAAGCATCTCCGAGGCACCAATAATTGGTTTTCCAAGTTGCTCAACATTTTGCTCGTTTGGTAATTTCCCTTTTATAAATATTCCCGAATATCTATATTTGGCATTATTCCATTCCATTGGTATATCCCCAATCCAAGGGATACCACTATTCACCATCTCTCTATTGGTTTCCATTTTCAATCCCAAATATCGTAATGAATAAATCTCCTAAATTTGTTGTTCTTTTTGCCTCCATTCCACTTCTTGACATTGTAGCATCTGAATCAATTGTCACCAAACCATCACGATATAAGTCTTGAAGTATGATAGTTCTTAATTGACTATTAAAATCAGGGTAGTGGTTGTCAAAATAAGTAAAAACGCCACCACACATATAATCTTTTCCGTCAGAAAATAGAGCAGGGTTTTCTAAGTATTTTAATATCAATGTGTGTGAGATGGTATATTTATCTATACAGTTCAGCATTATTATTAGAGTATCTTCATCAGTCTCACTCTCTGCAAAATATTTAACAGCATTTGCAAGATACTCCATTTTTTTACTGTTTGTTTTTGATGCAAGTTCCGTTGTTTTAATTAAAGTCGTTGCGAAACATTCGTTATTTCCGAGTTTAGATACGATTTCTTGTGAAAGTTTAGACAGTCGTTGTTCAACCAGTTCTTGCCACTTTTCATATCTTCTTTGCAACACATTACCTTTGACAGTTTCAACAATTTGAGTGAAGTTATTTACAAACGGTACTGTTGATATTACAGATTTAGCAACACCTTCAACAACATCTTTTACTTTTATATCTTTCCCTATTTCTTTCATCTTCCCATAATTTTAGCCATCAGCAACTCCTCCTGAGCGTTCAATGCTTGCAAGTTAGCATATATATCTTCGCTTTTTCGTGGTGCTACATACTTGTAGAACTCTCGTGTAAATGGTATCTCGTAGCCAATCTTGGTTTTCTTCTCATCTATCCAAGCATCAGGAGCGTATGGATATACATTCTTCTCCATATATGCATCAATCTCCTCATTCCAAGGTATAGTTTCTGTGTCTCGTTTGCTTGTGTCGGCAGTAGGTTTGCCTTTTTTCAATATGGGCTTGCTATCCTCGTCGCATACAGGTTGCTCAACAACCACCTTGCTATACTTGAAATCCTCGTTAGCCTTAATCTTGCTCTCGACAACGAGTGCTCCATCCTCATAGACACCCTCGGCAAACTCGTTATATGCCTTGGCGATAAGGGCAATACACTCGGCTGTAAACTCATTACGCTTATTGCCGAGCGACTTACGACGCTTAACGAAACACTTGCTTGCGTCAATGAGCTGCACCTTGCCCGCACGCTCTGCGGACTTATCCTTCGATACAATCCAAATGTAGGTTGCTATGCCCGTGTTGTAGAACATATCGTTTGGAATCTGAATAATCGCCTCCAACCAATCGTTCTCCAACAGGTAGCCACGGATATTACTCTCACCACTGCCCGCATCACCTTTGAAGAGGGGTGAACCATTCTGAATGATAGCCATTCGTCCCGTATCTTTCAACTTAGCCACACCATTGAGCATAAACAATTGCTGCGAATCTCCAATGGCAGGAAGTCCTGCACCGAAGCGTCCCATCGTGCCCTTCTTATGCTCGGCTTCAACGGCAGCCTTCTCGTTTTTCTACTCGATACCGAAAGGAGGGTTAGAGATAATATAGTCGAACTTGTAGCCCTCGAATTTATCGTCCGACAAGGTGTTGCCGTGCTTCATATTCTCGGCATCGCCACCCTTGATAAGCATATTAGCCTTTGCAATGGCATATGTCTGCTCGTTCAATTCCTGTCCGAACTCAGTTAATTGTGCATCTTCATCAATCTGCAACAGTTTCTCCGACAAACAATCGAGCATTTGAGATGTACCCATCGCCATATCGTACATTGTTGCTGTGATACCTTCCTGTTGTATGTCTTTCTTTTTAGGTGCAACAAGAATCTCTGCCATCAGGTAGATAATATCACGTGCTGTAAAGTGTGCTCCTGCGTGCTCATCGTAACTCTCAGAGAATTTACGCACCAATTCCTCGAAGATGTAACCCATATCAACCGCAGAAATTTCATCAGCACCCATATATGCCTTCTTTGAACAGAATTCTGCAATTACATTGTAAAGAATGCCGTTGTTTGACAGTTTTGTGATTTCCTTGTCAAAATCAAATTTCTCTATAACATCAATGACATTGTTTGAGAAGTGGTTGAGGTAACTGCGGAAGTTGTCGGCAATATTCTCGGCATCACTCAACAGTCCTTCAAAGGTAAAAGGTGATACGTTGTAGAAATCGTAGCCCGATGCACTTCTAAGGAAACCATCCTTCACCATTATACCCCTTGAATCAAGACTTTTGTTCATCTCAATAACCTTTGCTTTAGTATCAGTCAAAGTGTCGCTGAAACGCTTGATAACACACATTGGAAGTATTACGTTACCATATTCGTGAGGTTTGTATGTTCCTACCAACTTATCGGCAATCGCCCAAATAAGGTTTGCCTTCTCCTGTATGTTTACAGTTGTACGTTGCTGTAATTTATCTATTGTCATTGTATTGTTATATAGCATTTATTATTAAATGCAAAAATAACATTTTTTAGAGAATATCAATGACAAAAGAGCCAAATGTAAACAAAAGAGCAGTTCCATAGAAACACACAATTCATCATACCGGATGCATTTCTCTTAAGTAACTTGTAAAAAACATAAATGATGCTATTACAATTGTCATAACTCATAGATAGATTATTTCAATCACAGATTATTAAGAATTTGCATTATAATCATTACTTTTGTTAAATTAACAACTACACTATTTATGGACAGAAAGGAATTTGCTGAAATATTAAATTCAATAAAAATCTCTGAAAAATGCGATTTAACAACAATACAGCAAGAAACACTTCCAATATATAAGGCATTATCTCAAATTATGCCTGAAAGTTTATACCGTTATAGAACATGTTCCGATACTAATATTAATGCATTCGAGAATGATAAAGTATATGCAGTAACATCCGACATGTTCAATGATCCCTATGACACTTTATTGAAATACGACAAGAACATAGTTAAAAAGATTTTTAATTCTATTTTCACAAAAGATGTCGTCATTAGAATGAAAGAAGAACTTGTACAAAATCTAGATTTCCCAGAGCCAATTAAGCAGTATTTTAAGCAAGATAGCATTAAAAAAACTATAGAGAACTTTTTATCCCTGAAAGATGAAGATATAGACAGTTTTATTACAAAACGTAAAATACTCTAGAATACTCTATCGATCTATTATTTCCATTCTATGCAAAAATAAATAAAAGGTACTTTACTATATCCTGTTTTACAGAAACCATATCTTCTGTAATTATGTGGAGCCATTATGCCAATAACCATAAGGGTTTTGCTTTAGAATATAATATGAAACCTATATTATCTAACAGAATCCCCAACATTAGCATATACCCTGTAATTTACGACAACAAAAGATTTGATGGTACAGAATACAATATGTGGGAATTCCTTAAATTTGCAGGCGCAAATTTCCCAAATCAAGATTTAATATCACACATAAAATGCGCGTTATACAAATCCAAACAATGGGAATATGAGAAAGAATGGAGATTGATTGATACTACAACAAGAAATAACATAATGTTAGACAATACAACAAGCATATTACTAAAACCAATTGCTATATATTACGGAAAAAACATTTCATTAGAAGATAGGACACGACTTCATCATATAGCATCTGAAAAAGGAATTGACGAGTACGACATGTATATTGACTATGAATCCGATAAATACGAAATGTTGTACCGCAGATATTCATAAACAGAAACCCTTGAAGCATGATACAAATACAACAATAGCCCGCGATTGCTGGCTATTGTTGTATTTAGATGGGAAAATTTCATTTTGAGTACTTTTTATTTGACATTTCTCTTTATAGACGTTATCTTTGCTGAACAAAAATGCGTGTATACGCAATAATATTCAGTGAAATTATGGAAATAAAGCGTGATCTATACCTAAACAAACTCATTAGGAGTATGCACAACGGTATGATAAAGGTCGTAACCGGAATCCGTCGTTGTGGTAAATCGTATCTACTTTTCAACTTATTTAGCGATTATCTAAAGGCTCAGGAAGTAGATGATGAGCACATAATAAAAATTGATTTAGAAGACCGTCGTAACAAGAAGTTGCGAAACCCAGATGCTTTACTCGAATACATTGATGCCCGCATAACAAAAGAGGGTATGCATTATGTGATGCTTGATGAGGTGCAATGGGTGGATGAGTTTGAGGATGTGCTGAATAGCTATCTTAAGATTCCCAATGTTGATGTATATGTAACGGGCAGTAACTCCAAATTCTTATCGAGTGATGTTATTACCGAATTTCGTGGTCGTGGGGATGAGATAAAAGTTGCACCTCTGTCGTTCAGTGAATTTCTCTCGGTCTTCAATGGCACTCGCGAGGAGGCAATGGAGGAGTATATGACCTTTGGCGGACTCCCGATGATTGCAACAATGCAGAGTAATGAGGAGAAGATGAAATATCTTCAGACACTCTTTAAGAAAACATACATTACCGATATATTGGATAGATACAAAATCAAGAATGAAGAGGAATTAGAGGAGCTCATCAATATTCTTTCATCGTCAATCGGAGGTCTTATCAATCCAAATAAGTTGGTGAATACCTTTAAATCGGTCAAGAATGTTTCTATATCTCCCAATACCATAAGTTTCTACCTTGAAATACTACAGGAGGTATTTATGGTTGAAAAGTCTATACGCTACGATATTAAAGGCAAGAAGTATATTGACACTCCTGCCAAATACTATTTCGCAGATTTAGGATTACGCAACGCCCGTATAAATTTCCGTCAGAATGAAGTAACACATTTGATGGAAAATCTCATATACAATGAGCTTCGCACTCGTGGATTGATGGTGGATGTTGGTGTCGTAGTAGTAAACACCAAAGATGAGGAAGGCAAAAGCCAACGTAAACAATTGGAGGTTGATTTTGTATGTAACGAAGGTAGTAAACGATGTTACATACAATCAGCATTAAGGTTGCCTAATGAGGAAAAACGAGAACAGGAACTACGTTCGCTGACGCACATATCGGACAGCTTTCAGAAGTTTGTAATTACCGAAGACCCAATAAAACGATATCAAGACGAAAATGGCGTTGTGTTTATGAACATCTATGAGTTTCTGCTTGACAGAGATAGTTTAAAAGTATAAGATTAATTCATTCGGAGGGACTATCCATATTTTTGTGCAAATAGAGATTACAGGTTTCTGTTGATATGAACCATGTAATCTCTATTATAGTTTTTCTATTCATCCAGAGACCCTCTCTCAATTCGGCAATTTAGATGAACATTTTTCGGTAATTTGGCATTAATCTGTTCGGTAAAAACATATCAAAACAATAACCACCTCACCTCATTCCGAACAGTTTTTCTGCAAGGTATTCAAATCCTGCTTCACCAGCAGAGGATGATACTGCTCCTACAAGCAATTCCGCTTCTAAACTATTCCTAATTTGTTTCAGATTCTCAAGATTCCAGTCATAACCTCTTTCGCGGATGTCGCATTCGAGCATTGGGATAAAGCCTTTCTTTACAAGCAAGTAACCATAGTTGGCAGATATCACCTTGTTGCAATTTATCAGTTGCTCAATATCCTCACTCTCAAGCTCGCGATTGATATATTCAATATCGTTTTTGACCTTCGCTTGATAGTCCGTTTTTGGGTTTACTTTATTTATAAACTTCCCTACCGCTTTAATGCCAGCTTTAGTCTCTGGATTGATTTCGTTCTCTTCCATAATTCAACAAATTAATTTTTGCAGCAAAGTAAATATCAATTTGAAGTGATTCCAAGCAGTTCGTCACTATTTTGGAACAATTTCGGAACAATCTTGGAACTATTTTAGCAATACTGTGCCGTCACGACCACACAAGATTTTTATAAAAAAAGATGTTTAATAGTTGCGTTTTGAACTATTATCGCGGCATTTATACCATAACAGTTCAAAATAGAGCTGTTATGAAAAGGCTCAACTAGATGTCTGGATAGTGCATGGTCGCCACCCTCCAAAACAAATCCCTCTACCCCCGTGTTATCTTCTCAAATTAAACTGTACTGTTATGGAGTGGTTTACTAATCTTTTGCAGGCGCATCCTGAGCTGGCGATATATATTACGCTGGGGCTCGGTTTTCTTATTGGGAAGATTCATATAAAGGGATTCGGACTTGGGATTGTGACAAGTGTGCTGCTTGTTGGTGTTGTTGTGGGGCAGCTGCATATCCCCATGACCGGGGCTCTTAAGCAGGTGGCGTTCCTGCTGTTCCTCTTTGCCATCGGATACAAAGTTGGCCCGCAGTTCTTTGCCGGGCTCCGCAAGGAGGGATTGCCTCAGGTCTATTTTGCTGTTGTGATGTGCGTATTCATTCTGCTATCGACATGGGGCATCGCACTCCTTATGGGCTACAATGCCGGCGAGGCAGCCGGTCTCCTGTCGGGTTCGCAGACTATAAGCGCGGTGATTGGTGTTGCCGGCGACACGATACGCGACTTCGGGCTACCGGCCGACGAGCAACAGAAGATGCTCGACATAATGCCTGTAGCCTATGCCGTGACTTACATCTTCGGTACAGCCGGGTCGGCTTGGATTCTGGCACGTTTAGGGCCTAGGATGCTGGGCGGGCTGGACAAGGTGAAGGCTGCTTGCCGTGAGTTGGAGAGCCACATGGGACGTGACGAAAGCGACAGGCCGGGGTTCATGGATGCAAAACGTGAAGTCGAATTCCGTTGTTACAGGATAGAGAACGATTGGTTTGCCAAAGAGCGCAGGGTGAGCGACCTGGAGCAATTCTTCGAGAGACAGGGCAAGAGACTGTTCGTGGAGAGAATAAGGAAAGGGAAACGCATAATAGACGATATAAGAGCCAATGAGCATCTGAACATAGGTGACGAGGTTGTGCTTAGCGGAAGACATGAATACACCATTGGCGAGGAGCGTTGGATTGGCAAGGAGGTTGACGATGATGCGCTGCTAATGTTCCCGGTTATGGTGATGAAGTGCATTGTTGCAGGAAAACGCGGAAAGCGCATAACAGCATACGGCGGAAAGAAGATAAGCGAGCTCCGCAACAAGCCTTTCATGCATGGAGTGATAATACAGAAAATCAAGAGAATGGGCATCAGCATCCCGGTGTTCCCAGAGACTGTAATAAACACCGGCGATGTGATTGAGGTTGTCGGAAAGAAAGTTGAGGTTATGGCTGCTGCAAAGGAGATTGGCTACCCCGACCCTGCTACCAACGAGACCGATATCGTATATCTTGCGTTCGGCATAATCTTAGGTGCAATTGCCGGCACTCTCACTCTTCATATAAGCGGAGTGCCTATCAGCCTGAGCACGAGCGGAGGCGCGCTCATTGCAGGACTGGTATTCGGCTGGTGGCGTTCGCACCACCCTACTATGGGTGCCATACCCGAAGCGGCTCTGTGGGTTTTCAACAATATGGGACTTAACATTTTCATTGCGGTCATTGGCATATCGGCCGGCCCTGGCTTTATCGAAGGCTTCCGCGAGGCCGGACTATCGCTCTTCATCGCAGGCATAGTTGCCACATCTTTGCCTCTCTTGTTCGGGTTGTTCATTGCCATAAAGTGGTTCAAGTTCCACCCTGCCATTGCGCTTGGATGCTGCGCAGGTGCAAGAACGACGACTGCAGCAATAGGTGCGATACAGGAGAGCGTCGGCAGCGAAACACCGGCACTGGGCTACACCGTTACATACGCTGTAGGCAATACGTTGCTTATACTATGGGGCGTGTTCATAGTGCTGATGATAGGATAAGGAAGAGCAAAGATGAAAGATGAAAGATGAAAGAGCAAAGAGCAAAGAGCAAAGATGAAAGATGAGCCGTAGGCGAAGTTTAGACAGCACTTGCAGCGATAGGTCACGCGTAGCACCGCAACCGTGGTGCCGCGTGGGTCGCGGAAAGCAAGAGGGGTCAAAGAGTACAGGGACAATGTTACTTATGTTTTAATTTTATAAACCGATTATATGAACAATTTACTTAACGACCACAGCGAAGTGGTTTCCTTTGAGAAGGAGATGGAGAAGATTAGCCCGTTTGAGCTTAAGGACAGGCTTATTCAGCTTGCAGACGAGAGCATAAGAAAGATGACACGCACTATGCTGAATGCTGGACGCGGCAACCCGAACTGGGTGGCGACAGTTCCCAGAGAGGCTTTCTTTGCAATGGGACGTTTTTCACTTGACGAGTGCCGTCTCGACTGGGAGTACACTGAAGGGCTTGCCGGAATACCGCATAAGGAGGGTATTGCTGCACGTTTCGAGGCGTTCCTGAATACGCACCGCAAGGAGCAGGGTGTGGAGTTCCTGGAGAAGTGCTATCGCTACATGCTTCAGGAGCACCGCCCGAATGCCGATGAGCTTATACATGAGTGGGCCGAAAGCGTAATAGGCAATCAGTACCCTGTACCCGACAGGATACTTTACTTCACCGAAGTAGCCATGCGTGACTACTTCGCTCAGGAACTGTGCAACGGCAGGCCTCCGCAAGGCGAAGTCGATTTCTTTGCCACTGAGGGCGGAACGGCAGCCATGTGCTACATATTCGATTCGTTGCAGCAGAACAGGCTGCTTGAACGTGGAGACAGAGTGGCACTGATGACTCCGGTGTTCACTCCATACATAGAGATTCCCAAGCTGTACCGCTATAACTATAAGGTAACCGAGATTCCAGCCAACAGAATGAGCAGCGACGGGCTGCATCTGTGGCAGTATGACGAGAAGGAGATAAACCGCTTGCGTGACACGTCGTACAAGGCTCTGTTCATAGTAAACCCAAGCAACCCGCCAAGCTACATGATTGACAGCAAAAGCGTCGATATGCTTGTGGAAATTGTAGAGAAGTGGAATCCTGGACTGATGATTGTCACGGACGACGTATATGCAACCTACGTGCCGGGTTTTCAGTCATTAATGGCCAGACTGCCGCATAACACGATATGCGTCTATTCGTTCTCGAAATACTTCGGTGCCACCGGCTGGCGTTCGGCGTTCATTGCCGTACACCGCGACAACATATTCGACAGACTGCTGACAAGGCTTCCGCGAAAGAGGAAAAGCGAGCTGGCACAGAGGTACGGTAGCCTGAGGAGCGACGTTGAGAACATGCTTTTCATCGACCGCATGGTAGCCGACAGCAGACAGGTTGCGCTGAACCATACAGCAGGCCTGTCGTTGCCTCAGCAGTTCCAGATGACACTGTTCGCGCTCTACTCTATCATCGACAAGCGCGAAGGCGACATGTTCAGGAGCAGAATGCTTGAGATAATCGACAAGAGAATAACGGCCTTGTGGACAAACATGGGATTCACCTTGCAGCCCGACCCTCTGCGTGCAGGCTACTATTCGGAAATTGACCTGCTTGTATGGGCAAGAAAATTCTACGGCAACGACTTTGTAGAGTGGCTGCAGCTGAACTACAGCCCGTTGGATGTAGTGTTCCGCCTTGCTACGGAGACTTCACTTGTCGTACTTAACGGCGGCGGCTTCGACGGCCCCGAATGGAGCATACGTGTTTCGCTTGCCAACCTGAAAACGCAGGATTATGTCATTATAGGAAAGAGCGTACGCAAGATTCTTGACTCCTATGCCGAAAGGTGGAGAAAGAGCCTGCCGGTAGAGAACTAGAAGCTTAAAGCTCGACAAGTCGCGTAATGTCCGGTCGCGTAAAGCAAAAAGAAAATTTCAATCAAATCGCTCCGTATGAAGAGCGATTTGATTGAAATAAAAACTTGATAATATTGCCATTATTCCCATAGATCGCCCCAAGAGCCTCTTCTTCTATTTGAGCCTGCGACAACATTATCTTTCTCATCTTCGGGTTTAGTGAATGACATTACTATCACATTTTCAGTAGTGACATCAATCACAGTCTGTTCTGGTTTTATATATTCTTTCACAATATTACGATAATAAATATTCAACAATTCATTTTACTAAGACTTTCCTATTACCGATAATATAAACTCCTTTTCTTAACACATCGGTACCAATTGCCTCGTCCAATTTGATTCCAGATATTGTATAAACATCTTTAGTAACCGCTGTAACAGCGACATTTTCCTCTACAGAAGTATAGTCATCGCCAATGTGCGACACACTCATCGATTTACCGTTTACTTTACTTGCCGGTATAGTAATGTATGCTCTGAATGGAGAGACTTTACAGTTTTTTCCAACCAAAACAAATGCACCGTTTGCAGCATCAAACACATAATATTTATTTTCAGAATCTGAATTCAATACAGAATTCCCATAATTGGCAGTCATAGATATTTCGTCCACTGAAATACCATTAGCATCCTCTGTAGAAGCGAAAGACTCAATCTCAACATGCTCAAAAGGCGACATTGTATTGCCGCACTTGATTATGTAGGGGATATTTGCCTGCATGCATTCCACAGGTTCGAAATAAAGAGTATTGTTATCGGCATTGTACGATACCAACTGTTCAACAGCGACACCGCCTTGCAGGAGTGCGCTCGTCTGCACCTCGTCAACATCGAATGGCAAGACTACTGTTGACCACAAACCAGCCTGGAATTCCCGATTAAAAGATGCCGACCGGCACTCTACATTGCGAGCAGAACTGAAACAATAATCACCATCGTGAAGATTCAGTTCTTCGCAGAAGTACTCATCACCGCACACAACAGCATTACCGATTGCAATGTTTCCCGCAGCACTGCTGTTAATAACATAGCACAAGGCATTGGGATTTGGCAAAGCAAGGCTGCACCCAAATGATTCAGCATTCCTTATATCAAGTGCAGTGAAATCTTCTGCCGATGCAAGTTCATCAGCAAGCGAGTTCAAGACCCAAGATGGTACATAACCGGTGAGAGAGCTGAAGTCGGCAACGCCGCTTTGCAAAGACAAATCTCCCACAATGCAATACGAAGAGGAATCTTCCGGTTTCAAGTCAGCTGTTCCCGATATTGTAAGAACAGAATTGCGTATAAGTATTGGATGAACAGCTTCCTGCATACCGGTATCGGTAAGATAATATGCACGCAACACCTCACCGCTGTTTCCTGTTATACGGTCGGCATCTGTTGTAAAGACAACTACCCTGCACCATCCATCATCAAGAAATGAATATTGGATTGTATGTTTCCAGTTCTTGACACCACCGCGCCCGATTGTATATGGACAACGGTCGCCAAGTTCAAACGGGTCGAGACCGCCGGTATTGTCAAAGGACATTCCTTCGGGCAACAGAATATCGAACTGAAAGGCCCATATATCAGCTGCTTCATTATTCATTACAATACTGAAACAACAAGCATCATTCGAAGTTGTACCCGGTTGTGCCTTGAAAGGCACAACTTGAAGCACATCCTCGGCATATACAGCAGTTGCAAACAAAACCGCTATAAAAGTTTGGATTATTTTTGTCATAGATAAATCAATTTTATTCTTCCAACAAAACAGTTGCAATTCCCATGGCATCGGTAACATTAAAGACATCATCGTCGTTCATATCAGATACCTCTTCAATGAAAACATCCGTTTTCTCTTCAAGGACAAAGGTCACCATGTTCATCACATCGGTCACGTTCACCAGGTTATCGCCATTAGTATCGCCTCGTTTATACACGGCAATACGTCCGTTACGGGTTGATGCAGTAAGACGCGTTCCATCCGTTTCGCATACCGATACCTGATTAATCTTGGTACGTTCCGACATACCCGTAGTATAATCATCGGGTACGCTGACATTAAACCTCAAAAGTTGGGTATTTCCTGGTGCGAGCATTCCACCAACCAAAGAGAACAGATAACAGGTATCGCTTACGGCAGTATATGAGACCGTATATCCTTTTGCTTTCTCGTTTACAAGGACACTCGATAAATCGGGTTTTATATCCTGTGGAAATGTCAACTGAAAACTCATATCGCACAATGTATCAAGCGTAGTTATATAAAGCGGCACATCAAGCACATCGCCGGGTTTTCCAATAACAGTCATCATATAAAAGGCATACTTGTTATCCTCCGGCATCTGCGGTTCGCCAGGATTATATGGATTGAACTCAAAACGTGCCACAAAGTGTATATCCTTTTTCTCCATGGTATATGAGAACTCCAATAACGATGTAAACAGAGTATCGGCAACATACCAGCCAAGGAAACGATATCCTTCATTTGCCGTTGCCTTTACAGTACAACTTGTACCTTCAAGCAACCTCGTCGCTGTTGTCGATACCGTTCCACCATCTTCAGTGGAGACCTTAACATTGTGACGCAGTACAGGATCGGCAGGTTCCGATGGACTTGAAGGGTCAAACTTGAAATGAGCTGTTAATGTCTCATTGGCAGCAGTTGTGGTGTACTTGAACGAACGGGCAGATGACACAGTATCTCCAGCTTGGTTTGTCCAATTCACGAAGATATACCCCTCTTCACACGAAGCATTCAAGGATACAGTTGTATTACTTTGGTACCTACCGCCACCACTAACGCTACCGCCTTTTTCGGCAGCGAGTGTAAGACGGAAGTATTGCAAGAGTGACGGGTCACCAGGTTCTGAGGGGTTTGAAGGAGAAAACTTGAAATGTGCAGTAAGTATTTCATCACGGTCGTTCTTCACAAAGTTAAAAGAACCTGCAGATGAAACCGTATTGCCATCTCCATCAGTCCATTTATCGAACACATAGCCTGTTGCCGCCGATACACGAAGCCCGACTGTTGTTTCCGGGATATAACGTCCTGCACCGTACACAGAACCGCCTTCTGCCGGTTCTGCTTTCAGTACAAGCTTACGCGGTGCCATACCGGGCTCAGGAGGATCAACAGGGTTGAAATCATCTTGCCCCCACGTTGTAATGCTGCACAGCAGCATTACAAGGAGAGACAAATATCTTATCCGTTTCATAGCACAAACATCATTTCTTTACAACAACTTTTACAGCACCGACATCAGTACGTACTATGTACACACCGGGAGCGACAGAGATAGTACGTTCACCAATGAATTCAGCGACAATACGGCCATCGGCAGCCACAACAGTTACAGAACCTGCAGCACCGCTCACCTCAATAGCACCGTCAACCGTTGCAACGGTTACTCCTGCAGACTCAAGTTCTGCTACAGATGTTGTTTCCGGAGCCTTTGTAACACCAAGCATAAAACGACCGGTAAATCTCCCTGCCTCAGCCGTGAACGTATAGTCACCATCGGCAAAATTGTGTGAAACACCAGTAACTTCATCAAACAATACAACCTCTTTTGCATCACAACGTGACAATGAGAATGTATATGTTCCTCCCTTTGCGAATATTACACCCAGCTGAACATTGCCATTATCATAAGGACGCTCGTTTATAGCGTACTCCGTGCCGTCGCCATCAATAGAATAAAGTTGCGGGCACTCACCTTCAGTTGCAAAGAACTTGCTTGCATCGCATGCAGTCTCATACTCCATGGATGCCGCATCATTGAAAACAACACGGGTACGGTCATTGATATCGCCACATGATAGAAGGATATCTACCAACTGGCGGTCTCTTGCAGAAACATTGCGTGAAGGCGCACTCTGCTGATTGACAATTTCATTTGTGAGCTGACGGCCTGTTTCAGGGAACGATATACTGTTTATATTTTCGGGACATTGCACAAAGAATGCCTCGTTAGGTTCAATGGCATAGTCATCATCAATTATTGAGTATGCATTATACTTCTTGTTGTAAACATCATATGTAGTTATAGGTGCTGTAAAATTGAGCGCATGGATATTGAAGTAACACTGCCATGGATTGCCCACAAGATTCCAACCGCTATTTGAGGCCTTCTCGCTGGGGTTTGCAGCAAGTGATTTTACAAACTCCTCATTTGAAACGACATTTTGCTTGTTTTCGTTATCAAATGCTGTGAATGTGAGCCAGCAATCGGCGCTTGCCTGTACAATAAAGCCTGTTCCTGCAGTTATTACAGCATCTTCGGCATAGTTTTTCCAGTTGCCCGAAGCACCGTTTGCAGCACGTGAGGCACCGTCATAGTAACGGAAAACAAATTTTGTTCCTTCAGCATCGGCCGTGACATCACTTACCTTGAAATCAAACGGCAAAGAAACAAAGAACCAATATTTGCCTTTAACATAATAATTATGCTTGTACTCCCCCTCAATTGATGTAGCGTTGTTGTTTACAAGTATACGTGCGTAGGCATCAGTCGGTATCCAATTACAATCATTATATGATGATGTACACAAAGAATCGAATACCTGCACCGCATCGCCATTCAATTTTATCGAACCGCCTTTGTTTATCGTAAGGTTTGGCTCGCCGTCGAAACGCTCACGCGCATTCATTACAAGGTTGCTATTGAGTGTCCAGTCCTTTATATCACCAGTATTGAATCCCTCTATCTTATAGTTATACCAATACTCATCGAGTTTATATGAATTTACAAGGAAAGATGGAACCTTTATTACAACATCATCTGGGCAACCATTGAGAAATAATGATTTAGAATTACCGACAACAACTGTAGGTGACTTTAGGACAAGAGTCTTGAGATTTCCACAACTTGATATTATCCCATTAACATCAACTGAATGAAAAGAAGTTGGCAACTCGACGTGATTCAAATTATTGCAGCTGTAAAACGCATTAGAACTGACTGACACGTTTTCAGGCAATACAACCGTATCAATGTGAGAATAAGAAAATGCCCTATTGCCAATAAAGCGAAGCGATTTTGGTATTTCCGGTTCATATCGTTGAGCATTACTGAAAGCGTCATCATATATATCACAAATTCCATCATGCAGTTCCATACTCTCTAACGATATACAATATTTAAAACATTCTTTAGGAATAAATGTCAGCATCTTTGGATACTTACCCACCTGTTTAAGGCTGGAGGCATAACTAAAGGCTGCATCACCGATAAATGACAAACTATCACTCAAAAAGATTTCTTCTATCATTGAATGAGCAAAGGCATTCTTACCAATATGCTTTAATATTAAAGGAGTTCTTATTGAATTGACATATGAGCTATGAAACACATCATCACCGATACGCTCTATACTTTCTGGTAATGTAATCTTATGCAAGAACGGTAATTCTTGATTATAATTATTGAATATTCCATTAGGAATATTATCGGTTATAGCCTCACTTAAATCTATTACATATGCATTCTCCAACATTCTTATTTTTGACCAGTCTTCATCGTTGATTCTACCCTTAATTTTTATACAACGCACATCTTTCAGATTATCAACATTGTAAAGGACTTCAGTTCCTAGGCTACCGGGTTCTAATAGACTCACTTCAAAGTAAGGTGTCTTCTCTACACCAATACCCTTTATGTCAAAATGATTAGGCCATTTTTCATCTGGCACATGGGTCGCATTCATAACCCATTCGACCTCATGATATCCAGGAGATAGTTCAATAAAATATCTTGGAAATTTTGAGCCAATATTTTGTGAAAAACTTTCTCCTATTCTTATTGTACGCACCTTTACATTATCAACATATATGTCTAAACTGCCATAAGGTCGTGAATATATATAAAAAGAGAGATTAGCTTTTTCATCAACAAGTAAATGTGCTTTTAGAGAGTATCTCATAGAAAGTTCAGGAAAAACCCTAAACATTACATCATAGTCATTGTTGCCTTCATTACGAAACTCCCACTCACTTTCGTTTTCATTATCAGATGTAAAGAAAATCAAATAGTCGCTCCATTCTGTGCCAACATACCTTGATGACAGCAACAGACCGCCCTCAACTTCGTCAGCAGCCTCTTTCAGAAGTTCAGTACTGCTTGCCGCGTCGTTATAAACCTTCTCAAAGTTGTCTATGGCGTAGAAGTATGTATCACGCTGTAACAGTGCTTCATAAAGACGTCTTTTGGCTATGTAATACTCTGCAGCATCTTTCTCAATGAACTTCCATACGATGTTGCCATCGGTAAGTGTAGGAACAATACGGTCATTGGCGGAATCTGTTGGATAGCCTATAAATTCAGTCTCATTATAGTAACTAGTATTTACTGTAGCACGCTGTATTTTGTATCCACTAGCATTACCGGCAATTGTGAAATAAGAATAATTATTAAGCCAAGATTGACTATCAGTGCTGGAGGTAGCAATTATATAATATTTATTACCACTGAACTGCAACGTATATGAGCCGTCGGTCTGTTTTATTACATCTACAGCCTCTGCTTTGTTGTATTCTCCAATGGCAGGGTATTGTGTATTGGTTGTACTCCTTGTCAGGAATTTCTCAGTACCCACATTGTAAAGATAATATGTCTTTCCACTCTCAATAGTAGAGAATTCAGGGAACTGCGGTGCAGTTCGATTTGCCAATGCCTGTGTGCATAGCAGCAGGCTTGCCACTAGAATGACAAGCGTCGATTTTAATTTTTTCATACTTTTTGTTTTGGGTGTAATTGTTGTTCGATGCCGCAAGCGTTTGCGGACATCAATTAAATTGGCGGTTTAGGTATGTAAGAAAACAAGAAGGACGTAAATTGTCCACATATTGCCTATCAACATACCAGGTACCGCCAAGTAACCCTCCACCCGATAAGCACGGACAATCTACGCCCAACGTTGGACGCAGATTCTCACTTTGCTTATTCTCGGTGTGAAATTGGCGGTTTCGGTATGTGAGAATAAGAAGCAAAAATCTAAATATTACAGGAAATACAAATTATATTTTTATAAAAGACTCCTGCGATATTATTCTATTTACGTTCTTCTTTTGAGAATACATCCACTGTGGCATATTCCCATAAAGAAAAAAAGCACTGTCTGGTTCGTAAAGAAACATTTTTAAACGTTAAACATTTATATCTTAATATTTATTATTGCCTTAATGCAAAAATAATTTGTAAAAGTAGTGCAGTTTGTCAAGACTTCAAAATAAATAATTATATTTTTAATTTACGCAGAGTCCTTAATCTTACTTAGAATCTCTTTTCTGAGATTTATTAATCTTTGAGACAACCAATGGGAATTACATATACACCATCGTCTCGTCGGAAGGCGTACTTGCCAACTCCAATGATTACAGCCATAAACGATGGAGCAGGCATTTTGTCAGTATCGATGTTTGCTGCAAGCTTAAGTATATTTGCAGCTCCCTCATTGATATTACCCTCTCCTCCTAGTTTCACCTCTAACAACGCGTAGCTTCCATTGCGCCTGTGAAGAACGGTATCACATTCCAAGCCTGTACTATCTTTGTAATGATAGAGTTTTCCGTCCAATGCTTCTGCATAAACTCTAAGATCTCTTACTACCATATCCTCAAAGAAGAATCCGAACGATTTCAAATCATTAATCAGGTCCTTCGGTCCGAGACCTAATGAAGCAGTTCCTATACTTGGATCAACAAAATGTCGTGTATCACTTGTTCTAATTGCAGCCTTGCTACGAATATTCGGGTTCCATGCCGCAAGATCCTCAATGACAAAGAGCTTTTTCAATGCCTTGATATAGTCCGATACGGTATCTTCATCCAATGTACTGGAATCATTTGCCAACATGTCTTTTTTGATGGTTGAATATGGAATCGGCTGTGATATGTTTCTTGCATAAGAACGCAACAATAATTTAGCGCGCTCGGGACTTCGTTTGACACCATCAATACGCTGAATATCATTATTAACGACAGAGTCCACATAGTCGAATGCCTGATCAAGAGCGACCTCTTTAGGAATCAATGTAGCCCAAGGCCATCCTCCACGACAGGTCAGATATGCAATATCATCAATGGTTAAATCATTGCTTTGCGTATCAAACGGTTTTCCCTCAAACAAGTCGGTTAGACTGACTGTACCATTTGATTCTCCGGATTCATATAGGCTCATTGGTCTCATCTTGATATATGCAAACCTACCCGTACCACTGTGGATGGTTTCGTCAGCCTCCGGTAGAACAGAAGAGCCTGTTAAAATAAATTGTGAGGGTTCTCCTCGTTTATCAACTTCACTGCGTATAGAATCCCAGATAAGAGGTAAGGCCTGCCACTCATCAATCAATCTTGGCGTCTTACCTTCCAGCAATGTCTTAGGACTTAGTTCTATTAGTTGGGCACTCTGTTTCAAGACAGAAGAATCTCCCAGGTCAAGAATGCTCTTAGCCAGTTGCTTTGCTGTAGTTGTCTTACCACACCACTTTGGGCCTTCTATCAATACCGCACCCTTGCCAAGCACTTTACGCTTTAGCATTCTATCCGAAATACGCTGTTTATACTTTGCCATAACCTATTATTTTGGAAGCAAAATTAGCATTTGCATTTTAATTCCCCAAAGGAAATCGACAAAATCCGGGCAATTGCAGCGATTTTATTCGGTAAATTATTACAAATCCGTTCGGTTAATTGTAATTTCTTTATTCGGTAAGTTGTAATAACATCAAAAAAATCATACCTTAAAAAGGGACACTGCTTTGTATCTTATTTCACATTCCTTACTTTCTCTTGTTCACCATTGCATCAATTGCAGCGACGGCGGTAACATTGAGGATTTCCTGTACCGAGCTTTCGAAGTCGATGAAGTGTATCGGCTTGTTCAAGCCCATCTGTATCGGACCGATAATCTCGACATCGGGGCTGAGTGCCTGGAGCATCTTATACGATGAGCTTGCCGAATTGAGGTTAGGGAAGACAAGGGTATTCACCTCCTTGCCCTTAAGACGAGTGAAAGGATACTTCTTGTCGCGAAGCTCACTGTTCATGGCTACATTGACCTGTATCTCACCGTCGATAGCCCAATCGGGATACTTCTCGTGAAGGTAGGCAACAGCGTTCTTCACTCTCTCGGCTGTTCCGCCCTTGTCGGAACCGAAGTTGGAGTATGATGCCATTGCTATGACCGGCTCACGGTTGAAGAAACGTACCGATTTTTCGGCAAGGCGTGCTATGTCGATAATGGTCTCAAGGTCGGGAGCACGGTTGATGAGGGTATCGGCAACGAAGTATGTTCCTCTCTTTGAGTTGAGGATGTGCATTGTAGCGAAAGTGCTGAAGCCCTCCTGCATGCCAATGACCTCTTTGGCTACCTTAATGGTGTTTGAATACTTTGTATAAAGGCCGGTCACGAATGCATCAGCATCGCCGTTCTCTACCATCATCATGCCGAAGTAGTTGCGCTCGAACATCTTGTCGTTAGCCTCTTCAAAGGTATATCCCTCACGCGCTCTCTTCGCTGCAAGGATTGCTGCATAACGCTCACGGCGTTCGCGCTCGCTGGGGTGACGGAGATTGACAACCTCGATGCCTTCGAGGTTAAGCCCGTTCTCGGCTGCAACCTTGGCTATAATCTCGTCGTTTCCGAGAAGTATCGGCTGGCATATTCCCTCTTCCTTTGCCTGTACTGCGGCTTTCATCATCGAGGGGTGCGCACCTTCGGCGAAGACTACACGCTGTGTTTCGGTGCGTGCCATGTCGTATATCTGCTGTGTGAGCTTTGAGCTGCGGCCCATGAACTCAAGCAGTTGCTCCTTGTAGGCTTCCCAGTCGGTGATTGTCTTGCGCGCAACACCGCTCTCAATGGCAGCCTTGGCTACGGCTATCGATACCTCGATGAGAAGGCGAGGGTCAACAGGCTTCGGGATGAAGTAGTCGCGTCCGAAAGAGAGGTTGCCTACCTTATATACCTTATTCACTACCTCCGGAACAGGCTGCTTTGCAAGGTTTGCAATGGCGCGTACCGCAGCAAGTTTCATCTCTTCGTTGATAGCTGTTGCCGCGACATCGAGCGCGCCCCTGAAGATATAGGGGAAGCCAATCACATTGTTTATCTGGTTCGGGTAGTCGCTTCGGCCTGTACTCATGAGCACGTCGGGGCGGCTATCCATTGCATCCTCGTATGTAATCTCCGGTTCCGGGTTGGCAAGGGCAAACACTATTGGGTCCTTTGCCATTGAACGTACCATATCCTTTGATAGCACATTGCCCTTTGAAAGCCCCAGGAAGACATCGGCACCGTCGATTGCCTCCTTGAGGGTGTGTATATCGGTACGGTTTGTAGCGAATTCAAGTTTCTCCGGCGTCAGGTTAGTGCGTTCGGTGCTTATGACACCACGGCTGTCGAGCATTACTACATTCTCCTTCTTCACGCCCAAAGCTATGTAGAGCTTGGTACATGAGATTGCCGCAGCGCCGGCTCCGTTCACTACGACCTTGACATCTGATATGTTCTTGCCGTTTACCTCAAGCGCATTCAGGAGGCCGGCTGCCGAAATGATTGCTGTTCCGTGCTGGTCGTCGTGCATTACAGGGATATCAAGCTCTTCCTTAAGGCGACGTTCTATCTCGAAGCACTCAGGTGCCTTTATATCCTCAAGGTTGATACCTCCGAAAGTTGGCGCAATAGCCTTGACCGCCTCGATGAACTTTTCGGGATTCTCTTCATCGACCTCAATGTCGAACACGTCGATACCTGCATATATCTTGAACAGCAGGCCTTTTCCTTCCATTACAGGCTTGCCTGCCACTGCACCGATGTTGCCGAGACCGAGAACAGCAGTTCCGTTGGATATTACGGCTACAAGGTTGCCCTTGTCGGTATATTTGTACGCATTCTGAGGGTCGCTATGTATCTCAAGACATGGCTCTGCAACTCCGGGAGAGTATGCGAGCGAGAGGTCGGTCTGTGTGAAATATGGTTTTGTGGGAACTACCTCAATCTTTCCGGGACGTCGTCCGGCATGGTAGTTCAATGCATCTTCTTTTGTTATCTTAGCCATCTTATGCTTTGTTATTTATCATTAAATGTGTCGCCGGCCTCGCCTGCTCCAAAGAGCGCGAAGTCGTAGCGTACAGGGTCTTCGGGTGAGAGTTCACGCAACCTGGCTGTGAGTTCCTCCACTGTGCGGCGGTCGTTCTGCTTGCGTGAGACAAGGCCCAGTTCCCTTGCCGTACGTGCCACATGGACATCGACAGGTATCATGAGCATGGAGGGAGAGACGTTCTGCCAGATGCCGATATCTACTATTCCGTCCTTGCGGCAGAGCCAACGCAACATCATGTGTATTCTCTTGCATGCCGATGCCGGCTTGCCTTTCAACGGAACAGGGTTGCTTATGTGACGGGTGTATATGCCGCCATTCACGCTTGCAAGCTCGTCGCGGAGACGCTCTATTCCCTCCCACATGGTACAGCCGGTGAAGAGCGGTTCCATTGAGCCGTACTTGGTGTATATCGACCTGAGCCCCCGACAGATGTACTTGAAGTCGGAAGCGAAGAATGTGCGGTGTATATTGAGCCTGTCGTCGAGCGACTCCCACTCTCCGCCTAAGACATATTCATAGGGGCGTGAGCCCATTATGTCATGAAACATGCGGTTGCCCGAACGCAATATCATCTTGCGGTTTCCCCATGCTATTACCGATGCAAGCAGAGCTACAATCTCAATGTCCTCGCGCTTGCTGAATGAGTGAGGAAAGCTGACAGGGTCATCAATTATGAACTCCTTGCGGTTGTATTGCAGCACCTTCTCGTCGAGCAGGGCCTTTAGCTGTTTCATAGTATCAGGCAAGGAATGTTATGGCCTGCTGGAGGTCGCTGTATGTATCGTCGCATGCAGGTACAAGCGGCAAGCGAAGGTTGTTCTCAAGCATACCGAGAATCTCCATGAGAGCCTTGATTCCGCTTGGATTGCCATCGACAAAGATAAGCTGGAACAAATCGTTCAGGCTACCGTGTATGTTGCGTGCATCGCCCACTCTGCCCTCCTGCATTGCTGTAACAAGCTTTGTCATCTGCTTTGGGAACGCGTTGCCGAACACCGAGATTACACCGACGCCGCCGGCCTCCATGATATCGACAGTTAGACCGTCGTCACCGGAGAAGACATCGAAATGTGGCGGTTTCTTGGCTATGAGCTCCTTTACCTGAGCAAGGTTGCCCGATGCAGCCTTGTAACCCACGATATTAGGGCACTCGTTTGCAACACGCACTACTGTAGAGGGAAGGATGTTCACTCCTGTGCGTCCCGGAACATTGTACATGTAGATTGGAAGCTCTGTTGCCTGGGCAATGGTCTTGTAGTGCTGATAGATACCCTCCTGTACCGGTTTGTTGTAATATGGAGCGACAGAGAGTATTGCATCGACACCTGTAAGGTCCTCGTTGCGCAGTTCATCGGCTACAGCACGGGTGCAGTTGCCTCCGACGCCGAGCATGATGGGCATGCGGCCATCGACCTGCTCTATGATGCGCTTTCGGATCTCACGTTTCTCTTCTATTGTCAACGTAGGAGTCTCTGCTGTAGTACCCTGAACACAAAGGAAAGATGTGCCGCAGTCGATATGCATCTGCACCAGTTTCTCCAATGTAGGATAATCCACCTCACCGGTTTTTGTAAATGGCGTAACGAGCGCAACGCCCATACCTTTTAATCTTTTTCGCATCATAAATTGTCGGTTTTAATTTCGAGTTGCAAAATTACATCATTTTTTGCTACCAACCGTAATAATTAATATAATTTATATTAATAAATCCATAATACCGGACAGACAAGCGGATGCATTACTGTTCCAGCATCGCCAGGAATTCATCCTCGTTCACAAGGGGCACACCCAGTTTCTCAGCCTTTTCAAGCTTGCTTGGGCCCATATTCTCACCGGCAAGTATAAAGGAGGTCGATTTGCTGACGCTGCCTGCATTCTTGCCTCCGTTCTTCTCTATCATCGCTTTGTACTCGTCGCGTGAATAATGAGTGAAAACACCGCTTATGACAATGCTCTTGCCTTTGAGAATCTCCGTTCTGTCGAGCACCTCTTCCTCTTCGGCCACAAACTTGAGACCGGCACTCCTGAGGCGCGACACAAGTTCCACATTGCTCTCTTTAGAGAAGAACTCACGTACCGATGCCGCTATGCGTTCGCCTATCTCATCGACAGCCATCAGTTCATCCAACGAGGCTGCCATGAGAGCATCCATGCTGACAAAGGCTCTTGCAAGACGCTTTGCAACGGTAGCACCCACAAATCGTATTCCCAAAGCAAAGAGAAGACGCTCGAACGGTACCTGCCTTGACGCATCTATCGCTGCCACGATATTCTCGGCCGACTTGGCACCCATGCGGGGCAGGAACATCAGGTCTTCAGGGTTCAGGGCATATATGTCGGCTATATCCTTTATCAGTCCGTAGTTGAAGAGGAGTTCAACGGTCTCAGGGCCCATAGAGTCGATATTCATTGCCTCACGGGAGATAAAATGCTCTATCTTGCCCTTTATCTGGGGCGGACAGGCTGTGTCGTTGGGGCAGTAATGGGCTGCCTCGCCATCGACGCGTACAAGAGGAGTACCGCACTCAGGGCACTTGGAGATGAAGAGCACCTTCTCGCCCAACATGAAACGAGCATCGGTATCTACTCCGGTTATCTTTGGAATTATCTCACCGCCTTTCTCTACATAGACCATGTCGCCTATGTGAAGGTCGAGTTTCTCTATTATGTCGGCATTATGCAGCGATGCGCGCTTTACTACAGTTCCGGAAAGCTGTACCGGGTCGAGGTTTGCGACAGGTGTCACCACACCCGTGCGGCCTACCTGATAGGTAACCTCGTTAAGACGTGTGACCGCCCTCTCGGCCTGGAACTTGTATGCTATTGCCCAACGCGGCGACTTTGCCGTGTAGCCCAGGTTCTTCTGCTGACGGAGAGAATTCACCTTCAGTACAATGCCGTCTGTTGCAAACGGCAGGTTCTTGCGCTCTGAATCCATTCTGTCGATAAAGGCGAACACCTCTTCTATTGTACTGCATTTGCATGTTGTGTCGGATATCTTGAAACCCCACCGTGCAGCTGCCATAAGGTTCTCGTAATGGCCTTCGGCCGGCAGATCCTCGCCCAGCATAAAATAAAGATATGCATCGAGCGAGCGTTTTGCAACTACAGAGGAATCCTGCAGCTTAAGCGTGCCCGAAGCGGCATTGCGCGGGTTAGCAAACAAAGGCTCTTCGTTGCGGGCACGCTCCTCATTGAGCCTGTCGAAAACGCTCCAGGGCATAAGGACCTCACCACGAATCTCAAACTCAGAAGGATACCCGCTACCCGATAGCACAAGAGGCACAGAGCGTATAGTCTTGACGTTTACCGTAACATCGTCGCCTTTCTCGCCGTCACCGCGCGTAACGGCTCTTTCGAGCTTGCCGTCGATATATGTAAGCGAAATCGATGTTCCGTCGAACTTCAGTTCGCAGCAAATTTCGAACTCCTCGTTAAGGCTTCTCTTTACCCTGTCGAAGAATTCTGCCACCTCGGCCTTGGAGTATGTATTTCCCAATGAGAGCATGGGATACTTGTGGGCCACTTGGCGGAACTCCTTCGTTATGTCGCTTCCTACGCGCATAGTAGGCGATGTAGGGTCATGCATTTCGGGATGCTCGGCTTCGAGCTGCTGCAGTTCCTTCAACAACATGTCGAAGTCGTAGTCGCTTATGGTCGGCGAGTTAAGAACATAATAGTTATGGTTATGCCCGTGCAGTTCGGCACGCAACTGAAGTATGCGTTCTTGTGGAGTCATTGAAATCGTTTTTATTCTTCCTGCGAAGGTAACAATAAACGAGCAAAAAATAAAGCTTGCTTTAAATTTTTACAGCGAGTGCAGAGGTTAGCTACACCATAGGTGAAGGTAACAATAAACGAGCAAAAAAATAAAGCTTGTTTTAAATTTTTACAGCGAGTGCAGAGGTTAGCTGCACCATAGGTGAAGGTAACAATAAACGAGCAAAAAATAAAGCTTGCTTTAAATTTTTACAGCGAGTGCAGAGGTTAGCTACACCATAGGTGAAGGTAACAATAAACGAGCAAGAAATAGAAGTTTACTTCGATATTTTCAAAATATGCCCCTCTTGATTCAAACAAGAGAGGCACTATTATCACTTTTCCGGAGCATCATCGGCAACAGAAGCAGTATTCCGTGCCAACATGCTGCCATTCGCGGCTTTCTCGACCAGTTCTTTTGGAATCCCTTCCATTGGAGCACCTTTGGCAAGCTGTTGCTCGTTACGCTTAATGCTCTCAAGAATTCTTGTTGCAAAGGGGAAAGAGCTGTTTTCGAGCAGTGTCCTTACATCGACAGCATTGGAACGGAATAGTTCCATGAGGAAGTCATCGGCTACCATACGGTAGGCAGGCGTATTGTAGCCTTCGGAAATTGTAACGTCAATCTCGCAATCCTGAACCTTTTCGGGATTATACCATTTTGCCTCCTCTTTATAATGCGACCCGGCGAGGTCGATATAACGTTTCTCCTTGTAGAACTGCTGTATCGTCTTCATCAGCTTGGTATCGCGACGGCGACGAAAAGTCCTGAAGCCGTCGAAAAGGCCTTTGAGGTTCAAGGAGGAGTTCTGAACCTGCTGTGCATAGAGCGATGCCGGAGTACCGGAATGCGGATTCTGCCCCTGCATGGCCGAGTTCACACCCGATATTTCATTTATGAGACGAAGCTGAAGATTGAGCAGTTCGAAATCGCCGGCGACGGCAGCTCCGCTGTTGTACTGCCGCACTACTCCGTCGATGCTCTGCCCCGGCTTGAGCTTTACAAACAGTACACCGTTGTAGCGTACATACTCATCTATCACCTCTTCGCGCGACATGCTCTCGAAGGCCTCGTCGTCCACTACAAGAACGCCCTTTGACGAGGTACCGCGTATGAAGTCTATCAGTGTTGCAGTACGGTTTATCGCACGTTGCTGGTCGATGAACTGCTCTACGAAGTTGCCGAGCTTGCCCTGAACCAACGGATAGAGATGCAGCACATAGTTGTGCTCGCCATGCCAATAGGGGCTGCGTCCTTCCTGAAGCACATCGCCGTAAGGAGTCATGTAGCGGTAGTACCAGAAACGTTCGGTTGCAAAGCTGTATTCAATGAGAAGAAGGTCTTCTTCGGCTATGCCTTTTTCTGTACCTTCGGCACGTCTGCGTTTATTCTCCGATTCGAGCATTGCGCGTGACTCCTCATTGAACGGCAGATAGCCCCAGCATCCCCGCTCTTCGTCGTTCCAGCAATAGGCATCACGTGACTCAAGCTTCCAGCCGAGTATCACGCGGCATAGGTCGCTGCGCGAAGGCGAGAAGAAAGAGAGGTGGCGTGATTCGTCACCTTGCATCGACCTTGAAGAGGCGACAGGAGACGACGAAATTGAACCGTATATGTTCCTTATACGCTCTTTCTCTTCGGGTGTGTGCCCGAAATGTGCAAGAACAGAATCGAGGGAAAGGTCGAAGAGTTCTCCAATACAGGTGACATCCCACATGCGTACATCCTCGACATTCGTATTGAAGAAAAGACGCGAAGGGTTGACCGAATGTACCCACACATCGTGCTTCTCCTTTGCAGGATTAAGGCCATATTCTATTCTCTGCGCCGTCATTCCGCCATTGAGCAGCATGCGCATGGAATCGGAATCAAGCTCTTCCATCTCATTTATATCGTGCACGTACTCTATTGCCACCGACATCATCTCGCCCAGCTTGCTCTCTTCGCTGTCACGGGCTACGCAGACCGGACGCATCAGGTTCTGACGCAACTGGCCGTCGATATTGCTCAGTATCGGGGCTATCATATTGTTCTTAAGCGGAACCTTGCCGTTCTTCTTTATAAGCTCGCCCTCGGTTATCTGCGCAAGGGTGTCGGGGTCGGTAACAAAATCGCCCCACTGGTCACCGTAGCTGTACATAAGGCTCCGCCGTAACTTACGGCGGGCCTCATCGAGAGCGTTCCAGCATGCGGCACATTCATTCAGGAATGCAAAGGCAGAACCGGGTTCTCTTCTCTTTGCCTTCTTCTCGTCGTGCAAGCGCACCTTCACTCTTTTATCTATGAACTTGTTCATTGTATGAATGGTTATGGATTCATTTATGCATATATTCTCTCCCGTGATTTATTCCCAGCTGCAAGGGGATATGTGCCTTGCCCAACGCTGTTGCCCGGTTTCATTCTATAAAGCATCTGCATGGCATAGGCCTCAAGAGCGTCTTCGAGTTCAGCACGCTCTTCGGATGTAAGCCGTGCATCGTCAAGCCTTTCGGCTACTCTTGAAAGGTCAACACCGGAATCATGTTGCGAAGCGTTGTATCCTGTGAGTATATCCAACGGACCGTTGAAGTTTTTCTTAAGACCCGACAGCTTGTTCACTGCACCCGGCTCAACACCGGTGGGCAGGAGTCTCTTCCCGGAAAGACGGTAAAGAAGGTATTCATCGACCGTTGGGAACATATCCTTGAACTCATCGGGCGAGATGCCGTACTTCTCCTTGAAAGAGCCTGAAAGACGCGATTCGTTGCCGTCGCGCCACTGACGTGCTTTCATCGACTCTATGAACTTCAGGTCCTTTCCAATTGCATCGTATTCTCTCTTTATATTCTCGCGGATATTGCGGGAATTTCTCTCAACTGCAGCACTGCGCCCGGCATAGCTGTCAACAGCATCGCTTATGGCAGGCACAAACTGCTCCGTGATATTACCGTTCCTGACTCTTTCGCCACCTATAAGAATCATATTTTCATCGGCATCGTAGCTTGCAGGGAGGGAAGAGCCTTCCAGCACTTCTACAGCGATGTTCCCAAGAAAGGGATGCAATGCCAACAATGCAGGCTCGTCAAGCAACTCTCCAAGAGAAGCGGTTCTGACAACCGGACTGTTATCAAAGCTGCTACTTACATGCGATTCCAGGGATGAGCCAACCCCATTCCCATATCCAGTTTCACCAGGCAGGCGATAACGGATTTTTCCGTTATCATAATAAGGATAATCGGTTCTTATAGCTTTGCCTGAATAATCGACATATTTACCGTTTGCAATAAGGTCGTGAATGCTTCTAACGATTGCATGGGCTGCACGTTCTGGAGAAATATCTTTTGGGTCATACACATATTCGGTATAACCGTTGTGCCTACCATGGTTTTTATGAACACCATCTTTCTTTATGACTATGCTTATCTTTTCATCAGCGGCAGCATTGCCCATACGAATATTCGTTGCCTCATGTGTCGATATGCGGATACGTACAATTTTGCCACCAACCAGCAAGTCTTCGTAAAAAGACAGACTACTGTCAGATTTGTTTAGATTTAATGCGTTACCTATTATTCTAACAGCATCCTTGGCCCTATTTCTACCTCTAAACTCTCCTCTATTAAGAAATTTTTTGGCGAGGAACATTGCATTGCGCGTTTTCTGTATTATATTTGCATTACCGTTTGGTTGAGTTAATGGGTTATGGCTTAGGTGCTCATTGCCTCCAAAAGGTAGATCTCCGGATGATGAGTTGCCTGGAATCGCACCGCTCCTCTCGCCGGAGATTGATTTTTCTCCAAAAAATTCATCAGCTCGCACATTTTTATCATAAAAAGACTTGACATCGCCTCTTTCAGGTATTATATTTGCATTACCAATTGGTTGAGTTAATGGGTTATGGCTTAGGTGCTCATTGCCTCCAAAAGGTAGATCTCCGGATGATGAGTTGCCTGGAACAGCACCGCTCCTCTCGCCGGAGATTGATTTTTCTCCAAACAATTCATCAGCCCGCACATTTTTATCATAAAAAGACTTGACATCGCCTCTTTCAGGTATTATATTTGCATTACCGTTTGGTTGAGTTAATGGCTTACGGCTTAGGTGCTCATTGCCTTCCAAATGTAGATCTCCGGATGATGAGTTGCCTGGAATCGCACCGCTCCTCTCGCCGGAGATTGATTTTTCTCCAAACAATTCATCAGCCCGCACATTTTTATCATAAAAAGACTTGACATCGCCTCTTTCGGGTATTATATTTGCAGTACCGTTTGGTTGAGTTAATGGCTTACGGCTTAGGTGCTCATTGCTTTCCAAATGCAGATCTCCGGATGATGAGTTGCCTGGAACAGCACCGCTCCTCTCGCCGAAGATTGATTTTTCTCCAAACAATTCATCAGCTCGCACATTTTTATCATAAAAAGACTTGACATCGCCTCTTTCGGGTATTATATTTGCAGTACCGTTTGGTTGTGCTAATGGCTTACGGCTTAGGTGCTCATTGCTTTCCAAATGCAGATCTCCGGATGATGAGTTGCCTGGAACCGCACCGCTCCTCTCGCCGGAGATTGTTTTTTCACCTGCATGAGAGTTGTCATCGGACGGCATTCTGTATTTCCTATGTTCGAGTTCTTTCATTATCTCTTCCTCACTCATTTTGGTTTGCTCCCGGAAAATCCTTTGGGTATTCGGGTCAAGACGGTCGTAATTCAGGAATGCCTTATATGCTTTCAAGAATGACGGAGTTCCTTTGAAGAAGTTTCCTTCGCTTACTTGCTTGTTTATATTCTGAAGATATGCATCGTAATCCTTATATTCAATTTCCGGCAAATGAGAAGATTTGAACCTGCCAAAGACCTTTTTTCTGTGCTTAACAGGGTCAACCCTATTACGCACATAATTGCAGTGAAGAGCCAAAAGTTCTTCTACTTCGGAAGACGACAATCTTTTTTTAGAACCATAATATATTCCCAACTGCGCGAACATTCTATTTATAAACTCCTTGAAGCGTTGCAACATGGTACGTTCCTCGCTGTTTTTCCATTTTTTCTCGATAACATTGGCCAGATACTCCTCCACAAGTGAATAATGGTCTATATGGGGATATCTTGCTCTAATCTTATTGATTTCGGAACGGACATCGTCGCTGGACCTGCTATACAATTCCTCAATAAAATCGCGCAGATGATAACCGAACACCTTTTCAAGACCATAATGGCCAACAACTTCATGCACTATCGTTTTCTCAACATCTTCCAATCCCTTGCAATTCGGAAGATTTATATATACTTTGCCTTTGACAACCCAACCATATGCCTTCACCTGGTTGTTATACTCTAATATAGCATCAGTATCTCCTGCTTCAGGAACCTTTATCTGGCGTTCATCGGTTATCAACTCAATATCGACACCAAGCTTATTTGAGAATTCCTTTGCAAAAGCCTTGTGCTCTTCCAGCTTATCCGGAGTAAAGACATTGCCATAGTAGTTCCATACAACACCGGCCTTAGGCTTTTGTAATACATTTATCGGCCTGACGATGTGTTCTCCGGTTCCAAGATAGTCCTGCATAGTAATATAATCGTTATAATCACTATACTCATTACGAATTATATCGTCGGAGGCTACTAAGACACCCGAAGCAGCATTATCTATTTCACGGGCATGCGATGAAGATGTTCCCGCCTTGAGCCTCTCTACCTCATTACGCAATATGAATTCGTACTCTTCAATGGCATTGATCTCATTCTTGCTAAGCATATACGGTTTCTTTTCTATGACATAGAGAAGGCTGTTCCCGTCAAGACCATACTTCCGTTCGATGTTGCGCCTAATGCTATACAGGTACTTTATCATTGCATCACTGTCATAGGAAGAGCGTCGAAGAACATCATTTATTATCTTCTGCTGTCTTGGAGAAACCTCGGTTTCTTGCAATCTGTTATAGACAGCATCGGTAAATTCCTCGACATCGACATTGTTCTTGGCGATATAATCTTTAGCTTGTATATAGAAATTACGCGAACGGATACCCGAAATGAGTTCCTTATTGTACATCTCTATCCTATTCTTTAGAATACGTGGCCTCATAATCATCAGGCTGCTTCTTACTCCTATTTCGTCCGATAGCACATTGCTCTCTATCAGGTGGCCGTCATAATCGAATAGTTTGACCTTGTATTTTCCGTTATGCAGCCTGAATATGTCATAGTCAAACGGAACCGGAGGAGATGATGTCAACTTATTATCGACAAGGAACATAAGCTTGGACTTAGCCGATGCCGAAACATCCTTGCTGGCCATAATATCGGCATATATGTTCCTTATCCTTGCCCTGCTCCTGAAACCGCCCAAGTTTGGTATGGCAAGTTCCTTTTCAATATCGCGAACCAGTTCTGTTGCATTGCAGCCTATATTTCTAATCTCTTCTCTTTCAGCGGGAGTAAGGTCGAACTCCTTTCTAATCTTGCCATAACGGTTTAACTTGTACTCCTTGCCTTTAGGCCTCCAATGCGAAAGGCGCATGGTTAGGAGAGTTGCAGCACTCTCGTTGAAATCGTAGAAGAGATCTACCGGAGCGACCTCTACCCCATTGGCAAGTTTCTCAATCTCGTGACCGGCTGTAAAGACAGCTGATTCACTGCTGAGGACACCCGATGAATAGAAGAGTTTCCTGGCACCGCCCGCACCTTTAGACAATGCACGGAATGGGGATGATGCAAGAGATGAGACTCCGCCCAGAAGCATTCCTCTGCCAAAGGATTTGGCAGCTTTGCCCGAATCGACCTCATTGCCTACAAGCAAATCATCGACAATGCTATTTGAAATGTCATATTTCCCAAGAGTCAAGCCCTGCCCTAAAGCTGCATTGGTAATCTTGTACTTTATATTCTCTTTTATGGCCCTCTCGGCAACCATATTTGCCAGAGCGGGATTCATTCTCGAATTGATTGATTTATTCAACACACTCTGTGCTATTCTTTTTGTAAGAAGAGGCATAACCTTGCGGCCGGCAAGAGAGAGCATGGCCAAAGAAGAGGAGCCTAATGCCGAAAAGGCCGGTGCGTCAATCATCAACGCCCCCACTCCTGCAACAAAGTCATCGACTCTGTTGCTCTTGTACTTTGAAAGACCTTCCTGTTCTATCGCCAGGCTATTGGTTACACCTTTCTCGCCTGAAGCAGAAAGCTGCGCCAGTTTACCGATAAGAGAATTGCCTACAGCACGGCGTACGATGTACTCACCTCTGTTCTTTGGGACACTCTCTATAACATACTCATTGAGCATTCTGTTCTGCAACAAAGGCCTGACAAAATCTTCGATATATTTGTCGGCATCATAGCCTCCGGTAGAAGCCATAGGGGAAACCATCTCTTTCAAGCGGGCATTATCTACATGGGCCATGCTCTTCTCTATTACCTTAGCCGGGTCTTCCTCTTTTGCAACAGTTGCATAGAGCTGCATCGGATACTCGGCTGCAAGAGAGGCATTCTCTTCAAGAGCCTTCCTGCCCTTTGCCTTTGCTTCATCCTTATGTTGCATGAAGCTGCTTTTAAGTTCTTTGTTGTAGTACTCATCTACAACATCGTCAAGAGCCTCTTGTGAGAGCGAATATATCTTTCTACGACGGGCAGGTGTGTCTTTCGGCAACATGTACGAAGCAAACGAGTCCTTGAAACGTGCATTGCCGTCTGCCTGGTCGGGCTTGGCACTCCAACGCTTGCCCAAAGCGTCTATTCTTCTTTTGCTTGCCTCCCACTCACTGCCGAGGAGATTTGTTGCCGGAGCCTTTTCTGGCTTTGGAGCAGTAACTGTACTTTGCGCAGCAGACTGCTTGCCGGATGCAGCATCATCAGCAAGCTGGCCTTCATCCACATTAAATGTATTTTCATTGTTCTCCGAAGGAAAAAGCTCGTATGAGAACGGCTCTTTCTTCTCCTTTTTATCATTGTTCATCAACATAATCAGAATTATTTTTTAGAAAGGTTTTTAAAACTGCCCGATTCCTTGTAACGGTTCAGGGCATTATCGAAACTGCCGGAAAGAAGATCTGCAGCATACGGAATCCTGGTTACGGAACGCTCCTTGGCACTTCTCTTTGAGAGCGGATTCCATAGCTGCGAATGGGCTTTCTTGCCATTGAAATCGCGCATGAAAGCAGTGAGCCTTTCATGGGCATCACGGTATGCCTTTTCATATTCAGGCAAAAGAGGAGCCGAGCTCTTGAGCCGGGCACCGTTCATATTGCCTGCAGCAACAAGCAGGTTCGAAGCGAAATCGACGATTGCAGCCACATTGCGTTTGCGCCGTTTCTCCCTAAGATTCTCTTTTCTCCGCTCGACAACGCGGTCGAACATAGCGTCCATGCTGTTATAATCCGCCATCATATTTACGCTCCTCCTTACCCCAGTTGACACCCATTAAAGCATTCTGCAACAGGTTAAGACCGCTACCAATAAGCTGAGTAGCATTGCTCCTGTCATTAGCCAGAGCCGCAGACTGGCTACCCAAAAGAGCATTCCTGTTCTGCCTGTGCTGGGCATCCACACTTCTCTTGCGGTCGCTCTCCATTGCGGCTGCATTTGTCATGACATTCTCTACCGAGCGCATCCCCTGCTCATTCTGCGCAAGAGCATATTCGGGAGTTCCGCCAACAATGCGGCTACGCGCACGGTCCTGTTCACTCTTACGGCGCAGGGTATTCTCTACCCTTTTTATCGCGGCACGTGTTGCTGTACTGTTCAGGTGGTCTCCGAAATAGTTCCTTCTGTACCATCCGTCCTCTTCGGCATATGCCTTTCGCATAAGCCTACGCTGTTCTCTCTTTGCACTTGATGCATCAAAAATTCCCTTAATGCCTGAATAGAGGCCCAGTGCTCCGTTCAAGCCTGCTAATACAATTGGTAATCCCATAATACTTTTTTTGTGCAAAAGAAACCCCGAAAAGAAAGGTTAAGGTTGCTATTATGCCAAAAGATTGAGCTGCTGCAACTTATGGCAATACAACAACCTTACTACAACATTTGCAAGCTATTTTCGCGGATAAAGATTATCTTATGGTTAAAAGGAGTAAAAGCGGTGTGACTATCGATGATGTACACAACGAAACCCTTGCACTGTTCCATCGTCTTATACAGAGGCTGGAGAAACTTACATTGAACTGCGAGGACCCCGGCACTATCAACCAGGCGTTGAAGACTACGGCCGATTTTCTTGTCAAGCTGAACAAGGAAAAGGAACAGGGAGATGAAGGAATCGGTGCCCTGCTGCAACAGACATTGCATGGAATAGGAGGGTAAAAAGAATAGGCTGCCTTTCGGCAGCCTTTCTTTCGGCGGTAAAATATAAGTTACCGCCGATTTTCTTGATAGACAAGGTATTATGCCATTAGATTATGAAACGACTTTTTTGTGAATGACAACTTAAACTATGTTTTTATGCTTACTGTGTAGCCTTCTATGTTGTCTAAATTAATACAAAATAATACCTTCTCGTAAAGTATAGTAATAATCTAAAACTTTGTTTTTGAGGATTGCTTGTTATATCGTTGCATTATCCCTATACTCTGTTGGCGACTGACCTGTCAGTTTCTTAAAATATCGGCACATATATGATGAGTCATCGAAGTTTAGTTGCGCGGCTATACACTTTATTGAAAGGTCGGTGCAGGTGAGATAGTTCTTGATAGCCATTACCACCTGCCAATCGATATACTCCTTGGCCGTTGTTTCCCAGTGCATCTTGCACACCTTATTCAGGTAGTCAGGCGTGATGGAGAGCATATTGGCATAGTAGGCAACCTCTCGCTCTCTTTTGTGGTAACGAGTAACGAAGTTTGTAAAAGCAGTAAACAGTTGCATAGTACGGCTGCCAGTTTGCTCCTTGTCAGGCTCTTGCACATACGCTTTCACCTCCCTATATATCATCATAAAGAGGGTAAAGATACCGCTTGATATCGTCTCGTTATAGAACGAGAAAGAGCTATCGCTCATAGCCCATTGCATCTGAGCAAACCATCCACTCAACATATTGTATTGGATAGAGGTTGGGTGCAATATGGGGTGCTCCATCATAAAATTCCAGAAAGGGATATCCGAAATCCTATACTCCATCTCTTCGCAATGTTGCTCCGTCACGCATCTAATCTCAGCCTGAAATAGCGAAGAGGTCTCAAGTGGTATCAATGTCATTCCGATGGGGATAATAGCAATATCGCCCTTTCGGAACGAATACTCTTTGAAGTTTATCGATAACACGGCACACCCCTCCACGCAGAGAATAAGTACAAGACCGCTATTCTCAATCGGAGTACCAATTGAGGTCTTCAAGTTACTCCTGAAAGCCTTCACTTCTGATATTTCACTACTATTCAATATGCTCATAACAGCGCAAATTTAGTGGTTTTATCTTAATTAAAGAGCGTTTGTTCGGAAAAGTACCATACTTATCTTATTTCTTTTACCCCTGCTACCGAATATACAAAGTACCTTTGTTGCAAAATTTGTAACAAGGGAATTTATGCAGTTCAAAAACTACTCTTTAATGTTGCTCGCAGTGCTACTTATGGCGTGCGGTAGTAATCAGGATGCGCAGGAGACTCCTGCCGAATATCCAGTTATTAGTGTAAGCCGAAGCACTATTGAGACAACCGAATCCTATCCTGCAACCATACAGGGACGACAGGTTGTGGAGCTTTACCCACAAGTGTCGGGTACTATCTCAAAGTTGTTGGTCAAGGAGGGTGAGCGAGTAAAGCAGGGGCAGGTACTATTTATTATCGACCAAGTGCCATATCAGGCAGCATTGCGTACCGCTACTGCCAATGTCAATGCAGCCCAGGCGCAGGTGGATGTTGCGCAACTCGACTACGATAGCAAGGTAATTCTCTTCAACGAGGAGGTTATATCGGAATACGACCTTGCAATGGCAAATAACACATTGGCGATTGCAAAAGCGGGATTGGATCAGGCAAAAGCACAGGAGACCAATGCCCGAAACGACCTCTCATATACAGAGGTAAAGAGTCCTTGCAATGGCGTTGTGGGTACGCTTCCTTATCGAGTGGGAGCATTAGTCGGGCCATCTATCCCTCAGCCACTCACAACCGTATCGGACACCGAGCAGATGTATGTCTATTTCTCTTTGACCGAGCGAGAGATGGTCTCTCGTATGCAGCAGCAAGGCTCATTTAACAAGGTAGCTGAGGCATTCCCTCCTGTATCTATCCAGATGGCCAATGGCAACAACTATTCGTTGCAGGGCAAGGTGGAGAGCATAAGTGGTGTGGTAGAGAAGAGTACGGGAGCTTTGTCGGCTCGTGCCGTATTTCCAAATCCAGATGGTATATTGCTGACGGGAAGCACTGGTCGCCTCATTGTGCCGCAAACACACAAAGATGTGATAGTCATACCGCAAACGGCGACCTACGAGATTATGAATAAGACCTATGTCTACAAGGTCGTTGATGGCGTTGCACAATCAGCAATTATCACCGTTCAGCCACTATCCGATGGTCTCAACTACATTGTCATTAGTGGCTTAAATGTTGGCGATGTCATCATCAGCGAGGGTGCTGGTTATGTAAAAGAGGGTATGGAGATTCAACAGAAACAAGAGTAGAGAGAATGAAAATCAAGACATTTATAGACCGTCCGCTGCTCTCTATCGTTATCAGTGTGATGATTGTATCGCTGGGCTTGATATCGCTTAGCAGGTTGCCAATCGAGAAGTATCCCGATGTGGCACCTCCAACAATATATGTATGGGCGAGCTATCCTGGTGCAAGTGCCGAGGCCGTACAAAAGAGTGTGTTGGCTCCATTGGAGCAGGCTATCAATGGTGTCGATAATATGACCTATATGACATCATCGGCAAGCAATGGCTCGGCATCTATAAGCATCTACTTCAAGCAGGGTACTAATCCCGATATGGCAGCAGTGAATGTGCAAAACCGTGTGGTACAGGCACAGGCTATGCTCCCTGCTCAAGTGTTACAATTTGGTGTGAGCGTTGAGAAACGCCAACCAGGTCAGTTGCGCATATTGGCTTTGGAGAGCCCAAACGGTACATACGACGAGAACTTCCTCTGCAACTACTTCTACAACTATCTACGCCCGGCACTGCTCCGTATTCAGGGTGTCGGCAAGGTTGAGGTGTGGGGTGGACAATACGCACTACGAGTGTGGCTCAAGCCCGATGCTATGAGCCGATATGGCATTATTCCAAGCGACATTGCAGCCTTGATGGAGGAGCAGAACATTGAGGCAAGCATCGGCTCTGTTGGCGAGAACAGCAACGGTGTCTATCAATACACGCTGCGTTACACAGGTCGTAAGCAGGATGTGGCAGAGTTCGAGAATTTGGTACTGGCATCAAAGAGCACTGGCGAAGAGTTACACCTTAAAGATGTAGCAGATGTGGAGTTGGGGCAATCTGACTACTCATATATCAACCGTATAAATGGTCACGCAGGTGTGATGGGTAGCATCAGCCAGGTGTCGGGGTCAAATGCTACACGCATCAATCAAGATATTGACAAACTCCTTGCCGAGATAGAGAAGAATCTACCTGACGACATACATATCATAACCTTCGATAATACCAACGATTTCCTCTTTGCCTCGATTCGTGAGGTGGTCATCACACTGCTACTTGCGATTCTGCTGGTGCTTATCGTAGTATATCTCTTTGTGCAGGATTTTCGTGCTACGCTGATTCCTGCATTGGGTATTGTCGTCTCGCTTATCGGTACTTTTGCCTTTATGGCTGTGGCTGGCTTCTCGGCGAATATGCTCACCCTCTTTGCGCTGGTCTTGGTTATCGGTACGGTGGTGGATGACTCTATCGTCGTGGTTGAGGCGGTACAGGCTCGTTTTGATGCAGGATATAAATCTGCATACAAGGCTACGGTCGATGCTATGGGTGGACTTACATCTGCCTTGCTCACCACGACCTTGGTGTTTATGGTAATCTTTATCCCTGTATCGTTTATCAGCGGAACAAGTGGCATATTCTACAAGCAGTTTGGTCTGACAATGGCGGTGTCGGTCGGCATCTCGCTCATTGTAGCACTAACCCTTGCACCCGCCTTGTGTGCTCTTATCTTGAAGCCTCGTGGTGAAAACAAGAGAAGCTTTTCAAGCCGAGTACATACTGCATACCACGCAGCATTTAAGTCTCTAATGAGTCGCTATGCTGCTGTTGCTATGGCATTTATTCGTCGCAAATGGCTTATAGGTACGTTAGTCGTTGTTGCCATTGTGCTTAGTGTGGGTCTGATGCGTGTAGTGCCAACAGGTTTTATTCCCGATGAGGATATGAGTTCGCTGATGGTGGACTTCACCACACCGCCAGGATATACAGCAGCAACTACCGAGGAGGTGCTTGTGCGTGTTTCGGACCGCATACAGCAACTTCCCGAGGTGGAGTCTGTTGGTGGCGTTGTTGGCTTGGGTGGCTCGAATATGGGTATGATACAGATACAGCTTCGCCCGTGGAGTGAGAGAAAGGGCGACGAGCACTCCTCGTGGGGTGTAGCAAGGAAGATTGAGGCCATACTTGCCGAGGAGACCGAAGCTCAAAGCTTTGTCTCAGCACCTGGTATGATTGATGGCTATGGCAGAGGTGGAGGCTTTGAGTTCTCCATACTCAACCATAACGTTGCCGATATCAATACCTTCTTCGATGTTAGCCAACGCTTTATCGAGAGACTTGCCGAGTGCCCAGAGATAGAGGACGCCTACTCGGCTTACGAAATCAACTATCCACAATATAAGGTTGAGGTGGACTTCTCACGATGCAAGAAATTCGGTGTTGCCCCATCGGCACTGCTCAATGAGTTGGCGGCCTTCTTGGGTAGCTCCTACATTTCAAACTTCAACCTCTATAACCAGGTCTATCAGGTAACAATGCAACTTCGTCCCGATGACCGCAATAATGTGCAGTCACTCGATAAGCTTTTCGTGCGCTCAGAGTCGGGTGATATGCTACCTGCAAGCCAGTTCTTGACCATCACAAGAGAGTATATGCCTCAATCGCTTGACAACTTCAATATGATTAGCAGCATAGGCGTTTCGGGTAGCTCGGCACAAGGCAGCAGCTCGGGCGATGCCATCCGTGCTATTAAGGATATTGCCGCCAAGGAGCTTCCCACAGGATATGGCATTGAGTTTAGCGGTATCAGTCGTGAGGAGAATGAATCGAGCAGCAATGTGGTCATCATCTTTGCCATCTGTATATTCTTCGTCTATCTGATTATGGTGGCACTCTACGAGAGCCTATTTATACCTATGGCAATCATTCTGAGCGTGCCGTTTGGTTTGGCGGGTGCATTCCTCTTTGCCTGGGCATTTGGCATAGAGAATAACATCTATCTGCAAATCGGATTGATAATGCTTATCGGTCTGTTGGCAAAGACCGCTATCCTCCTTACGGAGTATGCAACACAGTGTCGAGAGGCTGGTATGTCGCTCAAGCAGTCGGCATTCTTTGCAGCCAAGATGCGACTACGCCCAATACTTATGACCTCACTTACGATGATATTCGGTATGTTGCCACTGATGTTTGCATCGGGTGCAGGTGCCAATGGTAGTCGCACCATAGGAACGGGTGTTGTGGGCGGTATGCTTATCGGAACTGTCGGCTTGCTCATTATTGTACCAGCACTATTTGTCGTGTTCCAGACATTGCAGGAAAAGTTCAAACCTGTAGTGTTCAAGGAGTCTGCAGACCCGATGATTATTGAAGAGATGAATAAGATTGCACTGCTTAAACAGCAAAAGGAGAGTTCAAAAACGGAATAGAAATGAAAAGAGCAATTCTATACATAGTCCTTGCGATAATGCTTTCGGGATGTAGCATATATCGGAAGTTCCCGCAGACAACAGAGGTCGATAAGAAACTGTTTGGCGAGAAGTATATCACTGCCGACACTACAACTATCGCTTCGCTGTCGTGGCGTGAGCTGTTTCAAGATAGACATCTGCAGCAGTTGATTGATACAGCATTGGTGCGTAACACCGACCTTCGCACTGCATATCTTCGTATAGAGCAGGCCGAGGCGGTGTTGATGAATGCCCGTCTATCTTATCTGCCCTCAGTCGGATTAACCGCCGAAGGAACGGTCGGTAGTTCGGGTGGAGCAACATCGAAGAGCTACACACTTGGTGGCTCGGCAAGTTGGGAGATAGACATCTTTGGCAAGACTACCAATGCCAAGCGTGGTGCCCAAGAGGCTCTTAAATCGAGTAAGGCATACGCACAGGCTGTGCAGACAAACCTTGTAGCAACCGTAGCCAACGGATATTACACATTGCTTATGCTCGATGAGCAGTTACGCATCAGCAAGCAGACCCTTGAAAGTTGGCAAAAGAGTGTTCGGGTGCTTGAGTCTTTGAAGCGAGGAGGCGGTGGCGTAACCGATGCCGCAGTGCTTCAAGCCAAGGCAAACTGTATGGCGTTGGAGAGCGAGATCCTATCCATCGAAAAGAGCATCAGGGAGAGCGAGAATGTCCTCTGCACACTCTTAGCAACTACTCCTATATCCATACTACAGCGAGGCAACCTTTCCGACCAACAGTTTCCTTCGGAGTTATCTGTGGGTGTTCCTTTGCAGCTACTCGCCAACCGTCCCGATGTGAGAATGGCAGAGTATCAGCTGGCACAAGCCTTCTATGCTACCAATGCGGCAAGAGCCTCCTTCTATCCTTCAATCAGTCTGTCGGGCACTCTTGGTTGGACAAATGGTGCAGGAGGCGTAGAACTCAATCCTGCGGGGTGGCTGCTCAATGCCATAGGTTCACTTGTGCAGCCACTGTTCAATAGAGGTGCCAATATCGCCAATCTAAAGATTGCCAAGGCCGAGCAGGAGGTGGCAGTGCTCAACTTTCAACAATCGCTGCTCAATGCTGGTGCGGAGGTAAACGATGCCCTTACTGCCTTGCAAACCGCCCGCAGAAAACTTGACATTGACAACACTCAAGTAGCAACCTTGCAGGAAGCGGTACGCAAAACAGAACTCTTGATGCGACACTCATCAGCTAACTATCTGGAGGTATTGACAGCACAGCAAACATTGCTTACCGCAAAGCAGGCCGTAGCACAAGACCGCTTCGACGAGATACAGAGCATCATCACCCTCTATCACGCTTTGGGAGGAGGTAAATAATCTAGATTATGGGAAATATAACATTCAAGCGATTACAAAAATCAGAATACTCAAGTTTTAGCAACGAAGCAATAACCATATTTTCTATTGCTGTTGCCGAGACATTTGGTGAAACAATGGATAATGACAATGATATTGAATCGTCATTAAACAATCCAGATAGTGAAGTTTTTGCTGTTTATGAAAATGATGAAAAAATTGGCGGAGTAGCTATAAAAATAGATAAAAGCGACCAATGTAACTGGTTGGATTTATTCTATATTTACCCCGAGCACCATAGCAAAGGGTTAGGACTGCAGATATGGCAAGCGGTTGAAAAATTATATCCCGATACAAAGGTGTGGCGACTGATAACTCCTTACTTCGAGAAACGCAACATCCACTTCTACGTCAACAAGTGTGGATTCAAAATAGTAGAGTTTTTCAACAAGGCACATGTTGACCCCGCCCGTTCGCTAACAGGCGAAGCGTGCCACGATGAGTATTTTATATTTGAGAAAGTGATGTAGTAATACTCTGTGATATCATCCAAACAGCATTTTTGAAAGCATTTTTTAGCATTTGCTGCACATTTTTTGTTCTTAGAGTGTTATAAAGTAAATAGTAGATATAAGTCTTCACAAAACAATCCGTTTCGTTTGCCGCCTATCTTCGTTTTCGGATGCAAAGGTAGCCAACCTCATTTTGAATACGAAAAGGTTTTGGCTGAAAACTGCATCCGGCAACGGAGATAAACGACTGACGAAATAGTAGAAACAAAGAACTGCATAAATAAAAGGTTCAAATTTGACAACCTATCATTCAAACTGTTCTCAAATCTTTCAGAGTCTTATTATTTTCGACAGGGAGAAATTGGGCAAGTGGCAGATTTCACTCCCTCCAAAATAATAGATTGATAAGAGTGTACTTTTGCCGTTCCTGAAAATTGTCGTACCTTTGTGCCGAAAACGTGGAATGATGGAAACATCAAACTGCAAAAAGAACTGAAAACAGAAGAAACACCCTTTATTGACACGCTTTGAGCGTTAAGAAACAATAAAAATGTTAAATCTTCGCCTTTTAGAATGCACCCTTAAAGGTTATGACCATATTTCTGACTTATTACTTGCAAAATATTGAGTAATAACTGGTTG
>JAFWXX010000046.1 GCA_017522915.1 Bacteroidaceae bacterium | reverse complement strand
GTCCTTTGCTCTACCAACTGAGCTATGGCACCGTGGTTTTGCGTGTGCAAAGGTATGGCATTTTTTTATTCCGTGCAAATTTTATGATAAAAATCTTCAAAAATTTTTCATTTATAGTTTTTTGCCTTATCTTTGCACTATCAAAAGTGACGGAATGTAGCGCAGTTGGTAGCGCACTACGTTCGGGACGTAGGGGTCGGGCGTTCGAGTCGCCTCATTCCGACACCTTGTAAAAGGAAGCGCGACAAACGGTGAAAATCGTTTGTCGCTTTTTCTTTTTTATCGCTGTAAGTGCTTGAAAACAAGCGCATAATCTTGAACACCTCGTTCTCGTTTTCTTGTTGGCTGCGCCTTCAATTTCTCGCCATTGCAAAGTGCAAGCAAGCTTGCCTTTGCTCATCTGGCTTAACGAAATTGTTCAATAATTGCAATTTTCCTTATCGAGCAAAATTCCACTTGGAAATATCTGTTTTTACGATTTTAGACAAAATATTTGCGCTTTAGTGAAAAATTGGCTATTTTTGAATAACTTGTTTACGAAACACTTACTTCTTAGGATTAAGAAGTTCTTTCCATCTAAATAAATTAGCATGTTGCTAAAAATGAAATTATATGAATAAGTATCTAATCTTATGTTTGTTTGCATTTTGCTTTACACTGTCGTTTGCTCAATCACAGGTCAATAATGAAAAGATTCGTAGATTCTATTGTGAAGTTAAAGGTATTGAAAAGGAATTATCATCAGGTTTAAAAATCATCTTCGATTTTGGAGATAAAGCATCATATAATATATGGGGTGATTTGAGTAGCAAATTAAAATTTGTTGATGAAAATGGTGAAGAAATTAAATTTAATAGTATGGTAGATGCTGCTAATTATATGGTAGAAAAGGGTTGGGTCTTTCAACAAGCCTATTCTTCTGCTTATGGCTCACGCCCCGTAATACATTGGATATTTTACAAAGACGCTAATAGTTTTGAGGTAGCAAGAAAAGGCATTCTAACTAAAGATGAGTACAAAAAACTGAATAAGTAGTTTGATGCCATTACCAACCTTGTAAGGTTTATTAATAGAAGAATTCACTATATTTGCGTGCATATAATAAAGCACAATAAAATGAAACCCGAGATTTTAACTGATAAGAGTCGAATTGAAGGATGTATGTTTGTAGGCCTTCATAAATTTCGCAATGGGCATTCTGTACCTATATATGATGTGTCATCAACTAATGCGCTAAATCAATTAATTGGTCATGTAAAATTTGCTAATTCATTTTATGGAAATGTTTATTACAGAGGCGTGAGTGGTTTATATGACAACGTTCTTCCATCATTAATGAGAAATAGAGTAAGAGGTATACCTAATGATTTATGTCAAATACTAAAATCCGCTTGTGAAAACTCTTATTTAAAACAATCTCTAAAACTAAAAAATACGATAACTCCTAAAAATTCTAAAGAACATTCTTTAAATAAAAGGATAGAAAGGTTCAATAAATATCGTGTAGAGGCTTTATGGCAACATTATGCTGGTTCTACCCGATTTCTTGATGTTGTAGACAATCATTGGGTTGCTCTATGGATGGGTATACATAATTTTATACCTCATGGCGAAGGAAAAAGATTTTGCTATATTAGTAAAAGGTCATCAATATTATCTGCATTAGATATGTATGAAAGAATTTTAGTAGAAAAAGAAACGACCAACCTTAATATATACACATACATATTGTTGATAGCAATGCCTCATACCTGTGGTAATCAAGAAAATGGCATATGTGAAACTAAAGAATTTGTAGAAGTTGACTTACGAAAAGCCATACCTTCTATTTATCTTCGCCCACATGCGCAGCATGCATTAGTCATACGAAAAAGAGACAAAGGAAATGTTGAGCAGAAAGCTAATTATTACGATATGGCATCCCAAGTTACTGCGATTCTACGAATACGTATTGATAGAGTGACAGAATGGCTTGGAGATGGAACTCTTTTAACGAAAGAGAATCTATTCCCTTCACCATCTATTGACCAAGGTTATAACAACCTGCTTACATATTCAGATAAATTTGATAAACCATTTGATATAAAAAAATACTATTAATATAATTATGAATATCTAATTAGCATTTATTTGTTAAAATAAACTTTTTCCCAATCTTTCAGAGCAATATGCTTATGTTCTACAAAGTCCATAATGCGCTCAAAATCCTCTATAAACTTGTTCGATAATTTATAAGAGAAGTCGACACCTTGTAAAAGGAAACGCGACAAACGGTGAAAATCGTTTGTCGTTTTTTCTTTTTTATCGCTGTAAGTGCTTGAAACGAGAGTTCTATGGCTCACCTGCAAAAGGTGGAGTCAGCGGATATATCGGGCAGTCAGATGCATAAAATCAAAAATGGCAACCCTTTCTCGTGGTTGCCATTTTTGATTAATAAGGATATTCTATAGTTACTTGAAGTAGCGGTTGAAGAGACCTTCAAAGCCCTTGCCGTGACGTGCCTCGTCTTTGGCCATTTCGTGTACTGTATCGTGGATTGCATCAAGATTCAGTTCCTTTGCACGCTTTGCGATGCGGTACTTATCGGCACACGCGCCAGACTCTGCATTCATTCTCTTGTCGAGGTTTGTCTTTGTATCCCAAACCACATCGCCGAGGAGCTCTGCGAACTTGGCAGCATGCTCAGCCTCTTCCCATGCGTAACGCTTGAAAGCCTCTGCAATTTCGGGATAACCCTCACGATCGGCCTGACGGCTCATTGCCAGATACATGCCTACCTCTGTACACTCGCCTATGAAGTGGTTGTTAAGGTCCTTTATCATCTCATCGTCGCAACCCTTAGCTACGCCGATAACGTGCTCCTGAACAAACTCAAGCTTTCCGCTTGTTGCCTGCATCTCATTGAACTTCTCAGCAGGAACCTTACACATTGGACAACGCTCCGGAGCTGAATCACCCTCATGAATATAACCACACACTGAACAAATGAACTTTTTCATAGTTTTAAATTTTTAAGCCGTTAATTATTGTATTATCTTTTGTATTTGTATCTCTATTTCTTCAAACAAGCCGGACAAGTACCCTTCAGATAGAGCTGTGCATCGGTAATCTCATAACCCTCAAGTCCCTCAACCAAAGAGATGAAATCCTTCTTCATCTGCAGGTCAACAATCTTTCCGCAACTGCTGCAGCGAAAGTGCGCATGGCAACAGCGGTTACCGTCGAAGCAGCGGAATGTATCGTCTATTGTAAGCATTGATATGAGCCCGGCATCGACAAAGAGCTTAAGGGTATTATATACCGTTGTAAGCGACAGCGAGCCAAGTTCGTCACGCAAAGCCTCATATACGACTTCTGCAGTCGGGTGCTGGCAGCTCTTCCTTACATATTCGAAGATTGCCAAACGCTGTACAGAGGGGCGTATGCCTGCATTTATAAGTTCTTCCTTTAATTCTGCTCTTGACACTTTCATGGTTTTTCGGTTTGTTTTCTGTATTTCATTTCTGAAATCATTGCAAATATATAAACAGTTAATCATCTCTGCAAGTTTTTAAGGAAAATTTTTCATATTTTTTTTAAAGTGTGCTAAAAACGGTCCCACTCAAATGCATCCGTTTGTATATTTCGCATCAAAGGAGTACCTTTGCGACCAAAGGTCGCACGAATGAAAACAGGAGAAACAGCATAGCGGCCACCAATATAAACATTATATAATATAAAGGATTTTGCTTTCAATAGACAACATAAGGGTCGATTTTGGCGGAACAAACCTTTTCCATGATGTAAACTTCATTGTAAACAAGAAGGACAGGATTGCACTTGTGGGAAAGAACGGCGCCGGAAAGAGTACCCTGCTAAAGATTATTGCGGGACAGCAGTCACCCAGCGAGGGTACGATATCTCGCCCGAAGGATTTCACTGTGGGATATCTGCCTCAGGTCATGCACCACACCGACGGCAGGACCGTGTATCAGGAGGCAGAACTTGCCTTCGCGCATATACATGAAATGGAGAGCCGTCTCGAAAGGATGAATAACGAGCTTGCCGAACGCAACGACTACGACAGCGAGGAGTATCATCAGCTCATCGAAGACTACACGCACCTGAACGAGCAGTACACGATGATGGGAGGGAGCCACTACGAAGCGGAGATTGAGCGCGCACTCACCGGACTGGGATTCCGTCGCAGCGACTTCGCACGCCCTACAAGCGAGTTCAGCGGCGGTTGGCGCATGCGTATCGAGCTTGCCAAACTGCTGCTGCAGCACCCCGACATACTGTTGCTTGACGAGCCCACCAACCACCTCGACATAGAGAGCATACAGTGGCTTGAACAGTTCCTTGCCCGAAGCAGCAATGCCGTGCTACTCGTGAGCCACGACCGCGCATTCCTCAATGCTGTGACAAACCGCACCATAGAGATATCATGCGGAAGGATATATGACTACAAGCTCTCCTACGACAAGTTCATGGAGACACGCAAGGAGCGTCGCGAACAGCAGATACGTGCATACGAGAACCAGCAGAAAGAGATAGCAGACATAAAGGAGTTTATCGAGAGGTTCCGCTACAAGCCTACTAAGGCTGTACAGGTCCAGAGCCGCATAAAGCAGCTCGAAAAGATGGTGCCCATTGAGATTGACGAGGAGGACACAAGCCGCCTGAGGCTTAAGTTTGCCCCTGCCACACGCAGCGGAAACTATCCTGTAATATGCAACGATGTTGAGAAAAGCTTCGGTAGCCACACGGTATTCAAAGGAGTGAACTTTACCATAAACCGCGGCGAAAAGGTTGCATTCGTGGGACGCAACGGTGAAGGAAAGACCACGCTGGTGCGATGCATACTGGGCGAGCTCGACTACAACGGAGAGATTACAATCGGACACAATGTAGAGACTGCATATTTTGCCCAGCATGAGGCACAGCTGCTCGACGAGAGCCTGACCGTGTTCCAGACAATCGACAACGTGGCTACCGGTGACATAAGGCTCAGAATACGCGACATCCTCGGAGCATTCATGTTCGGCGGCGAGGCTTCGGACAAGCCGGTAAGAGTGCTGTCGGGAGGCGAGAGAAGCCGCCTTGCAATGATACGCCTGCTGCTGAGGCAGATGAACCTGCTCATACTCGACGAGCCTACGAACCACCTCGACATGCAGTCGAAGGATGTGCTCAAGGATGCAATACGCGACTTTGACGGAACGGTGATAATTGTCAGCCACGACCGTCAGTTCCTCGACGGGCTTGTCACTAAGGTGTATGAGTTCGGCGACGGAAAGGTACGTGAACACCTCGGCGGAATATACGAATACCTTGCGACAAAGAATGCAAGCAACATAAACGAAGCTCTGGCGCAGGGCAAAGGGAACGAGCCTGCACCCGAAGCACCGAAGCCGGCCAACACGAACCGCCTCAGCTACGAAGCCGAGAAGCAACTGCAGAAGCAGCGCAGGAAGCTCGAAAAGCAGGTTGAGGACGACGAAAAGGCTATAAATGAACTGGAGGGTGCCATCGCAGCCTTAGAGACACTGATGAGCACAGCCGAGGGAAGCACCCAGGAGAACTTCACCAGATATGCAACACTGAAAAAGCAACTCGACGACGCTGTTGCACAATGGGAGACTAATATGGAAAACCTTGAAAACATAAACCAATAATTATCGATATGAAAAAATTATTTATCTGCACCGCCCTGCTTGTAGGCTTGGGCGCATGCACAACAAAAGAGAGTATGGAATCGAAACTGATGACAAACCTGGACACTACTCAGGACCCAGGTACCGACTTCTTCCAATACGCTACCGGCGGTTGGCAGAAAGCAAACCCAATGACTGACGAGTATTCACGTTACGGACAGTTCGACGCACTGCGCGAGAAGAGCAAGGAACAGCTGAAGGACCTTGTACTTGAACAGGCGGCAAAGCAGAGCGAGCCTGGAAGCAACTCGCAAAAGGTTGGTGACCTATACAACATGGTTATGGACAGCACACGCCGCAATGCCGAAGGTACTGCACCTGTCAAGAGATATATGGACGAAGTTGCATCACTCAAGGAGAAGAGCGAGATTGTTCCTCTGCTTGCAAGAAACTACCGTGTGGGCATAGGCGGTTTCTTCGGTACAGGCATCGGCACAGACATCATGGACAGCAACAGCAACCAGCTCGGCCTCTACCAGGGCGGTACATCACTCCCCGAAAAGGAGTACTACAGCGACACCGATGAGATTTCGGCAAACATACGCGCCAAGTTCCAGGAGTATGTAACCAACATGTTCAAGCTCCACGGCTTCGCCGCAGACGATGCGGAGAAGAAGATGGAAGCTGTAATGGCCATCGAGACACGCATCGCGGCAAAGCACCTCAGCCGTGTTGAACGCCGCAACCCGCTCAACAGCTACCACAAGATGAGCTACGACGAGCTGAAGAAGGCTGTTCCCGGAATCGACTGGGATACATACTACAATATCCTCGGCATCGAAGGCATAGAGCACATCAACCTTGCTCACCCCGAAGCCATCAAGGAGGTTGCAGCCATAATAAAGGATACTCCGATGGACGACCTCAAGGCATATCTTGAGTGGAGAATCATACGTTCAACATCGAACGAGCTCACCGATGACATCGAGGCTGAATCATTTGCATTCTACGGCACTGTACTGAGCGGCAAGAAGGCACAGCAGCCACGCTGGAAGCGTGCGCTCGATGCAGTGAACGGCGCACTTGGCGACATTATCGGAGAACTCTACGTTGCAAAGCACTTCCCGCCGGCTGCAAAAGAGCGCATGACACAGCTTGTGAAGAACCTTCAGGTTGCACTCGGCGAGCGCATCGACGCACAGGAGTGGATGAGTGAAGAGACAAAGAAAGCAGCACACGAGAAACTCAACACCTTTACTGTAAAGATTGGATACCCCGACAAGTGGGACGACTACAGCAAGCTTACAATTGACCCCGCAATGAGCTATGCCGACATTTGCCGCAGCATGTCGGAGTTCGGTTGGAACAAGCACATCGAGGAGAAATGGGGCAAGCCGGTTGACCGCGAAGAGTGGCACATGACACCGCAGACTGTTAATGCATACTACAACCCTACCACAAACGAAATATGCTTCCCGGCAGGTATTCTGCAGTATCCGTTCTTCGACATGAACGAGGACGACGCGTTCAACTACGGTGCTATCGGTGTTGTGATAGGCCATGAGATGACACACGGCTTCGACGACCAGGGCCGTCAGTTCGACAAGAACGGCAACTTCGCCAACTGGTGGACCGAAGAGGATGCCAAGAAGTTCAACGAGCGCACACAGGTAATAGTCGATTTCTTCGACAAGATTGAGGTTCTTCCGGGACTCAATGCAAACGGCAAGCTCACCTTGGGAGAGAACATCGCAGACCACGGTGGCCTTATGATTGCAATGCAGGCATTCAAGAACGCGACAAAGGATAATCCGCTTCCTGTTGTAAAGGGCTTCACTCCTGAGCAGCGTTTCTATCTCTCATATTCAGGCGTTTGGGCAGGCCACGTACGCGACGAGGAGATACGTAACCTGACAAAGAGCGACGTACACTCACTTTCACGCTGGAGAGTAAACGGCACATTGCCACATATCGACGACTGGTACACTGCATTCGGAATCACAGAGGAAAACCCGATGTTCGTACCTGCAGAGGAGCGACTGAAGATTTGGTAAAATAAGAAAGGAGAAAGCAAAGCTTCGATAGCCTTTGCAGCAACAGGTCGCGCGTAGTGCAGCTGCAAGTTGCACCGCGTGGGTTGCGAACAGCAAAGGTTGTCAAAGGAGAAAGAAGAAAGGAGAAAGCAAAGCTTCGATAGCCTTTGCAGCAACAGGTCGCGCGTAGTGCAGCTGCAAGTTGCACCGCGTGGGTTGCGAACAGCAAAGGTTGTCAAAGGAGAAAGGAGAAAGAAGGAAGGGGAAACTTCCGGTTTTCACTTTCAATTCCACAACGTGGGCCTGAATCTGTTTCTGCTTGCCTGCTCACAGCTTTCATCTTTCACTTTTCACCTTTCACTTTAAATAGACCATGCCACTAAAAGTACCCGCCGGGCTTCCGGCCCTGCAAACTGTTATCGACGAAGGGAACGCGGTAGATATCCTTGAAAGGAGTACCGCGAATACCCTTCGCATAGCTCTGCTTAACCTCATGCCCATGAAGGAGACAACAGAAGCCGACTTCATACGCATTCTTGCAGCATCGGACGAGGAGATAGAGCTGACTCTGCTCAAGCTCGACACACATACGCCAAAGCATGCCGGCCCCGAACACATGGAGCGATATTACACTTCGTTCGGCAATGTACGCGAAAGCCATTTCGACGGGCTGATAATCACAGGCGCGCCGATAGAGAAGATAGAATACGAAGAGGTGACATACTGGCCCGAACTATGCACAATCTTCGATTGGGCAAAGGAGCATGTAACCTCTACCCTATTCATCTGCTGGGCTGCACAAGCCGGGCTGTACCAGAAATTCGGCATAAAGAAACATCTTCTTCCGAAGAAGATGTTCGGCATATTCCCGCATACGATAGCACGCCCCGAAATGCCGCTCTTCGATGGGTTCGAGGAGACCATCTATGTACCGCACAGCCGCCACACCGAACTGCACCGCGAAGAGATCGTGGCAGAAGAGCGCATAGAGCTACTTTCGGAGTCGGAGCTGTCGGGTGTATATATAATGCATGAAAAAGGAACAAGAAACTTCTTCTTTACCGGACACTCGGAGTATGCGCTCAACACTCTTGACGGCGAGTACAGGCGCGACGTGGCAAAAGGGTTGCCAATTGAGTTGCCGCTGAACTATTACCTTGACAATGACCCGGCCAAAGGCCCTGTTGACCGTTGGCACGGTACAGCATGCAAATTGTTCGGCAACTGGATTAGGAACTATTGCAAACAGACAAGAATATGAAATACTCAAAGAACCATACAATTACATGCTATGAGGCCGATGCCAACCAGCTCATGCGCCCTACAGCAATGCTGGACCTTATGCAGGAGGCAGCGAACGTGAATGCCACGACTCTTGGATTCGGATTCGACGAAATGAAAGAGACAAATATCGCATGGGTGCTGTCACGTATGCACGTACGCTTCGACAAGCTGCCGGCATGGAGACAGGATGTGAAATTGGAGACATGGCACAAGGGTGTAGCAAAACTCTTCTATCTGCGCGACTTCATTTTGAGCGACACAGAAGGCAATGCCATGATAAAGGCCACTACTTCGTGGCTCATAATTGACATGAACACACGTCGCCTTATACGTAACAGCGACCTTGCGTCAAGCCCTGAGAAATGCACGAAGGAAGATGTTATTGCAGAGCCGGCCGACAAGGTGGTGGTGCCGGTTGACATTGAACCGGAGCTGGTAAGGAAGCACCCTGTCACATGGTCGGAGGTTGATACTATGGGACACGTGAACAATGTAAAGTATGTTGTCTGGGCAATCGATGCCGTTGAACAGGAAGTTGTAAGAGAGAGACCGCTCAAGGAGCTGCTGGTCAATTACGATGCCGAAGTGATGCCGGGGGACACTGTAAAGATATTCCGCACAAGGCAAGAGACTGAAGAGGGCCTGGTATATTACATTACAGGAAAGGTCGGCGACAAGCAGAACTTCAGCGTAAAGCTAACCTTCTGAACAGAAGACATGGTTTACCTATAAATTAACAGCATCATTGCAGCGCTGCAATGATGCTGTTAATTTATAATGCAATAGCTATCGCTTACTCTATTATCAGTTCAAAAGGCAAACGGGCCTGTATATTGTCACAATCCTGTATATTGCGGACAAACCTGATGCAATCGTAATAATCGCCCATTGCCTTGCGGAAAGCAGTCTCCATGTAATCCTCCTGGTCACCCTCAAGAAGCTTTGTCATGAAGTTGCTTTCTTCGGGATAGGAATTCACGCTATACTCATCGAGCCCGGCCCTCTGGGCTGCTATCGCTATAGCCTTGTCAAGGTCGCCTATCTCATCTACAAGACCCAGTTCCTTTGCCTTGTTGCCTGTCCACACGCGTCCCTGGCCAATCTTGTCGATATCCTCGACACTCATCTTGCGTCCGTCGGCACAACGCTTCAGGAAGAGGTCGTAGCCGTCATTGACATAGTTCTGCATTATGGCACTCTCTTCGGGGCGGAAAGAGCGTGCAAAAGAGCCCATATCGGCCAGTTTGTTGGTCTTGACAACATCAAAGTCAAGGCCAATCTTCTCCTTCAGCAGTTTCTCGGCAACCGGGAACATGCCAAAGATACCGATAGAGCCTGTAAGTGTCGTGCTGTTGGCAACAATGCAGTCGGCCGCACATGAGATATAATAACCGCCTGATGCCGCACAGTCACCCATTGAGACAATCACCGGCTTGGCAGCCTTCAGCAAAACGACCTCACGCCATATCTGTTCAGAGCCGTATGCGCTTCCTCCGGGAGAGTTCACGCGAAGCACGACAGCCTTTACATCAGCATCTTCGCGCAACTCACGCAGTTCCTTGATTACCTTCTTTGAATTTATTCCCTCATCGGCCGATGTAGAGCCGTCAATATCTCCCACTGCATAATACACGGCAATCTTTCCCTTGCCGGCATTGTTCAAGATATTATCCGTCTCAATCTTCTCCTTCACATCCTCCAGTGTGGCAATTTCCAGTTTCCCGTCATTGCCTGTGCCGGCAAGAGCTTTCAGATAATCCAGCACACCGTCCTTGTAGAGCAAGGTGTCGGCCAGCCCGCACTCGACATACTCTTCGGCCTGGCAGAAATCCATATATCGGTCGGCATACTCATTCAATTTATCAGCAGATATTCCGCGTGACTGTGCCACTGCATTTACCATTTCGTTCCAAATGGAACCGGCATATTCGGTAATCTGCTCCCTGTTCGCATCACTCATCTCAGTAGCGATGAACGGCTCAACAGCCGATTTGTATGTTCCCACCTTGAATATCTGCATCTCTACTCCCACCTTTTCCAAGAGATTCTTGAAGAATACCGGCTGAGCCGCCAGACCGTGCCACCCGATGCTGCCTTCGGGATTCACTATAACCTTATCGGCTACTGTTGCCAGATAGTAGAGTTCCTGCAAATACTGGTCGCCATAGGCCACCACGAATTTGCCGCTCTCCTTGAACGAAGCAAGTTCATCGCGAATCTCCTCAAGAGAAGCAAGAGAAGCGTCCATCGCACCAGCCTGCAGATATATTCCTTTTATATCGGGGTTATTCTTTGCCTCCTTGATGGAAGCTATTATATCCTCAAGCCCGTACGACTTCATATCGTCGCTCATCAGCGAAGCAAGAGGGTTTTCATCGGCACGTTCGGAGAGTGTGCCGTTAAGGTCCAGCATAAGGACAGAATTCTCCTTGATTCCTTCGTTGCCGCTCCCGGCTGACGCAACAGAGCCTATCAAAGACACCAGCCCGAATATAAACAGAAAGCCGGCAACAAGAACAGCTGCCAGACAGGCAAGCATCGTTTTAAAAAAAGATTTCATTGTAGTAGTTTTTAATTGTTATAAATGCATCCGTCGTCTTAGGACACACATCTAATATTGCAAAGTTGCAGGTTCTTACATAATGTTCACATAGTAGTACAGCATTTTTGTTGCTTTATCATACAACAGGAAACTGCACTCGAAAGACAAATCGGGATTTCCGGGTTTGTATAAATATACCCCATCCGACACACTGTCCAAATCTATACCGAGTTCACCCTCAAGCCACGCCTGTTCGCTTATCGTGCCATCAGGAACAGGCAAGGGCTTGGCTCCTGTAGAAATAAGATGTGCAATCTGCTCATCGGCAAGAGCAACCTTCATCTTGATTTTTGAAGTGCCGTCACCGTTCGGGCACCACTGGTCCTCGAAAGCATATACCCAATGCTCTGTATTCTCAACATTCAACCCATGCACTCTCCATAAAATGTATTCAGGAGTTCTCTCTACGAACCATGATGTGCACGATGCTAAAGAGAACAGCGCAAACAGCAAGAAAATATATCTGTATTTCATGTTTATTTTTTTCATTATATTATTCACCTTCCCATTTCAAGAATCATATCATCTGCCCGATTCCTGCCAGGCCTTGTAGCCACTATCGAGTTCCACCACGTTGTAGCCCATCATGGAGAGCATTTTGGCAGCGTTCTTGCTGCGGTTACCGCTGCGGCAATACACAGCAACAGTACGGCTCTTGTCGAGCAGTCCAGAGGCTTCCTCACCGAAATGCCCGGTCATGACATCTATGTTCACACTGCCTGGGATGTTGCCGGAGTTGAACTCCTCTGGAGTACGCACATCGACAAGCTGTACGCCGGGACGGGATATCGAATCGGCAAAGGCTTCAACAGAGACAGAATGGACTTCGCCCTCACCTTCCACTTTCTTTTCAAAGGAGAATGTACACGATTCAAGGGAAAACACTATAAACAATAAAAATAAATTTCCGAACTTCATATTCCTATATATTAACCTTCATTACCGTCTCACATTCCACATCTTGCTTGTTCCGTCGGCATTGAACAGCACGTCGATGTTCGCACCATTCTTCTCCTTTATGATTTCCCACGCACGCAATTGTATGAACTGGTCGGTTGTAAGCCCCAGTTCCTCCTGATAGGCCTTGTCGGCAATGGCACGCTGACGTTCGGCCGCCTCGCGGGCCACAAGCATATCGCGTCTTGATTCTTCGGTGCGCTTCGCCTGCGTTGCTGCAGCTGTGGCATCCATCTCGGCCTTCTGCCTCTCGTTCGGTATGGCACGGCCCACAACAACATTCACGACGTCAATCGGCAGCTCTCCCTGTTTTGAGCTCAACAAGGTAATATAGTTCTGCATGTCGTTCTTTACAAATAGGTTTATGGAATCGAGAACCTCGCGGTTACTCATAAGGTCGAACGGACCATACTTTGATATGTAGCCACGTACGGTATTGCGATAGACCTCCTTTATTACAGAGTTATACCAATTGACACCATAGTTCTTTACAAGCACCGGTGACATATTGTCCTTCACCTGCAACTGTATCTGCGTATTGAAATCGAGCAGAGTGTTATCGTTGGACGTTGCATCGTCGAGGTCCTCATCGTATGCCTGGGGCAGCATGTTTACAATTACATAATCGGTAGAAAGCCAGGTATATTCCAAACCTGTCTCAACAGGGCTCATATCGACACCGCCGGTACCGAAAATCCATGGTTTGTGCACCTTTACGCCCTCTTCTCCGGCCTCCGGTGCAACAGTAGTACAGGCAGACAATAAAAGAGATGAGCAAATGGCACCAAATACAAAAATGTTTTTCATAATATTCTACGTTTCAATTGATTTTCCTATAGTAAGTCTATTAGCTCTTCCTTGCCTATTCCCAACATCCCGGCCTTGGCCTTGAAGCGGGGAAGCTCGTTGGCTATAAACTCCCTCTTTACGTTCTCTTTAATGCGCGCAACGGCACCGTCTTTCACATAATATCCCATTCCGCGCTTATTGTAGATTATATCCTGCGACTCAAGCAACTGATAGGAACGCACAATGGTATTGGGATTGACTCCCACCGACGCGCCCATCTCCCGGACCGAAGGAATACGTTCCTCTTCGGGCCACTCGCCGCGCATAATCTTCTCCTGCATAAGATCTACATTCTGCAGGTATATCGGTTTATGTTCGTTATACTCCATAATCAATAGTTTACACGTTCAATTCTTCTATAAGTCACATAAAGAGAAACTGCAATGCACAGCAAATAGCAAATGTTCATAAGCTTTTCGACACCAAAATCGGAGATGAAATCACTTATTCTGTACAAGATATCATGACTCAAGTTGATTGCTATAATAGAAACGAGGATTACAGACACGAAAGATACAGCCATATATACCAGTATTGTCTTGATTATCTTCGATTTCCTGAAAATTGAATTGAACATCATCGACATTGATATTGAAGCCATGAATGAGACTGCAATTGAAATGCTGAAACTGTAACCATCGAAATAGATTACAAGCGGGTTATATACGCCTATATCAATAAAGCCTCCCACACCGCACATTGAGACAAGATACAGAAGCGCGTCACTTGCGACCAACGTTATGTATGAAATCATCGGCAAGACAAACATGCATATCAGAAGCATAGAAGTGAATTTCTCAAGTGTACTTGCCGGCAACATGGCATAGGCATAGCCTTTCTTCCGGTCGTTCATGTATTTGTATGCCACAAATGGGCCGATAAAGCATGATATGCCGAAAAGGAAACCGAGAAGCGACTTTCTACCAAGAAAACCGATTGTATTATTGAATACAACTGTTGTTATCCACAAGGCAAATACAATGCATGCCATTGTTACAAGAACCTTTGTAAAACGCGGAACATAACTGCCGCACTCGTATGCAACGAGCTTGCCGAAACGGTTGAAATCAAATATCTCGTTCATTGTTACTTCTTTTTTGAGTTTATGTAATTGAACAACAGTTCTATATTCACTCTGCTCTCCTCTCCGCTTGTATTGTTGCTTATAAAACAACAGCCTCCAAGACCGGGTTCTACGTAGAGGGCATCCTCAGGAACATTAGCCGATATATCGAAAAGGTACTCGCTCTGTATATCGCTGACGCTCTTGTCGAGAAGCACTGCACGCTTGTCGAGAATCATTATATGGTCGAGCAGATTCTCGACATCCCTAACCTGATGAGTCGAAATTATTATCGTGCGTTTCTCGTCCATTGCAGCCGCAACCATCTTGCGGAATTCTGCCTTGCTCGGAATATCAAGGCCGTTGGTAGGCTCGTCAAGGAAAAGATACTCGGTTCTGAGTGCCAAGGCAAGTGCCAGTATAGCTCTCTTGCGCTGTCCGAGAGAAAGAGTGGTAAACTTGCGTTCCGCATCTATCTCAAACTCCGAAAGCAGACGCGCGAACAGCTCGGCATCATAGTTAGGATAGAACTGTGCAACACCCGATGCATAATGGCCTATACTCATGTCGGGACCTTCGAAATCCTCCGGAACATAGAATATCTTTGAAAGGAAACCCGGCTTACGTCCTATAGGCGAACTGCCGTCTATCTCTATCGTACCCTGCTTTGTCGTGAGAAGACCGCACAACAGTTTGAACATGGTACTCTTACCCACACCGTTCGCACCAAGCAGACCATAGATTCTTCCAGGCCCGAATGATGTGGTTATATTATCCAGAACCTTGTAGCCTGAATAAGCGAATGACAAACCTTTTATCTCTATCATAGTGTATTAGTTTATTAGTACACCGCAAATATAAAACACAAATTCACTTCTTTCCAAATAAAACCGGATGTTTTTTTCATCAAAAACCAACTTTTCACATAAATTATAGAACATGGCTTAAAAAATTCATATATTCGCATAGAAAATATTTTTTAGGGATTCAAACAGCTTCAAACATATCCAACAATCATGAAAAAACTCTTTTTGGTACTTGTAGGCCTTTTATTAATACGCGCGTGCGCGCATGAGCAGAACGATGCAACAGGCAATCTGTTGCCAGTACCGAAGAGCATACAGCAGGGGAACGGATTCTTCACGGTTACCAAAGGGACGGGACTCTGCATTTCGGCACCGGAAAATGACAGGAACGCCGTTACAAGGTTGCTCGGAGCATGGGAAGATATGCTTTCACTAACAGAAAAGCCCGCTGATGCAGACTGCATTGCCATGGAAATATGCGAAAAGGTCGATGGCATATCATCACCCGAAGGATATGCCATAGAGGTTACCGAAGATGGAATCAAGGCCAAGGCAACTTCGGGTGCAGGCCTTTTCTATGCAGCACAGACCTTGCTTCAGCTTGCCGACGGAGGGAACAGGATTCCTGTATGCAGCATAACCGATGAACCGCAATTCGGCTATCGCGGAATGATGCTCGACGTGAGCCGTCATTTCTTCGGCAAGGAGTTCATAAAGAAGCAGATTGATGCCATAGCACATTTCAAGATGAACCGCTTGCATCTGCATCTCACCGATGCAGCCGGCTGGCGCATTGAGATAAAGAAATATCCCCGACTGACCGATTTTGCTGCATGGCGCAAGCCTGCAATATGGAAAGATTGGTGGTTCGGCAGCCGTGAATATGTAGAAAAAGGAAGCGAAGGGGCATACGGCGGATATTATACCCAGGACGACATTCGCGAGATTGTCGCATACGCCGCTGAGAGATATATCACCATTATACCGGAGATTGAGATGCCGGCACACAGCGAAGAGGTGCTTACCGCATATCCCGAACTATCATGCACACATGAACCCTACAAGCAGGCCGACTTCTGCATAGGCAACGAAAAGACATACGAGTTCCTTGAGAACGTGCTCACCGAAGTGATGGAACTGTTCCCGTCTGAATACATTCACATTGGCGGAGACGAGGCCGGCAAGGCTTCATGGCCACACTGCCCATTATGTCAAAAGCGCATGAAAGAAGAGAACCTGAGTGATGTAAACGAGCTGCAGAGCTATCTTATACACCGTATCGAGAAATTCGTGAACAGCAAGGGCAGGCAGATTATCGGTTGGGACGAGATACTTGACGGAGGACTGGCACCCAACGCGACTGTAATGTCATGGCGCGGAACAGAAGGCGGAATTGCCGCAACAGAGAGCGGACACAAGGCCATTATGACTCCGGGCGGATACTGCTACCTCGACTCCTATCAGGATGCTCCGCATACGCAGCCAATGGCATTCGGACCATACATGCCGCTGGAGAAGGTATATTCATACAATCCCACAGACGGTCTAAAGGAGGAGCAGGCAAAACTTATATATGGAGTACAAGGCAACCTTTGGGTTGAGTACATCCCGACTGAAGAGCTTGTCGAGTACATGATTTACCCGCGTATTCTAGCAATTGCCGAGATTGGCTGGAGCAACCCTGCCGCACGCGATTACAGCGAGTTCAGGCAGAGGGCCGTAAAAAGTGTCGAGTGGCTAAAGGCAAACGGATACAATGCGTTTGACCTTGCTAAAGAGTTCGGCCAGCGCAAAGAGGCACTTACACCGTCGGAACACCTGGCTAAAGGAAAGAACGTAGCATACAGCGCAAACGCACCGTTCAACGACCGCTACAATGCCGGCGGTGAAACGGCACTCGTTGACGGAATACATGGCGGCTGGACATATCTCGACGAAAAGTGGCAGGGATTCATAAAAGGCGGTATTGATATCACCATTGACCTGGGCGAAGAGAGAGAGATAAGCTCCGTTTCGGCGGATTTCATGCAGATGTGCATACCGGACGTATGGTTGCCGGCAAAGGTTACAATATCTTTGTCGAGCGACAGCGCGGAGTTCAGGGATATTGCAACAATCGTGCACAATGTAGTGAGAGACGAAGGCCTCTCGTTCAAGAACTATGGCTGGAACGGCAAGGAAAAAGGACGATATGTACGATACCGCGCAGAGTGCGGTCCTCAGCGCGGCTGGCTCTTCACCGATGAGATTATAGTAAAATAATTCAATTAAGAAAAAACTTGCAACAGATTGACACCTATGAAAACAAGAACAATTCTAAGGAGTATGCTGGCTATGGCAATAGCTTTGCCGATGAGCCTTTATGCACAGACAGACGTAAACAGGGAGAAGTATCCCGACTACAGCGACAAGACCAACCCCGACTGGTCGCTCATGCAATATGCCCCCATGCAGAAGAGCGCGGCACGTACCGGTGCTGTTCCTGCAGAACAGAGACCGGCATATATCAACAATGCCGATTTGAAATTCTTCCCGCCCGTATTCAACCAGGACGGAGGCTCATGCGGTTCGGCGTCGCGCATATGCTACATGTTCACATACGAGCTCAACGCATACCGCAACCTCAGCGGAAAGATATCGACCAACTACTACCCCTCACACTTTGTTTGGCTGCACACCAATACAAGTTCGGGCAAGAACGAATTCGTTACAAGCATCGGCGTGCCTTCGGCAGCGACATACGGCGGACAGACATACTCTTCACTTTTCGGTTATCAGGACTGCGCCGACAACGATTTCGGTTGGATGCAGGGATATGACAAATGGTTCGAGGCCATGCACAACCGTATGCTTGAGCCCGTAAACTTCCCTGTCAACGTTGGAACAGAAGAGGGCCGTGAGGCGGTCAAGAACTGGCTATGGAACCACAACGGCGATACAAGTTTCCAGGCTGGAGGCATCTGTGGAATCGGTGTAGCCAGTACAGGAGGCAACTACGACGGCAGTATCCCGAGCACCACAGCCAACAGAAATGCCGGCGTCGTTGGCAAGAAGTACCTGAGAGCCTGGGGTACACAGGTCGACCACGCCCTTACAATTGTGGGTTATGACGACCGCATCGAGTTCGACCTTGACGGCAACGGCATTGCAGGAGAGGTTGAGAAAGATGAGGTGGGTGCATGGATTATCGTGAACTCATGGGGCACATGGTGGGGCAACAGCGGTTTCATCTACTGCCCTTACGCCTACGGAGGCGCATCGTTCAACAGCGACGGTACATTTGCCCAAAACTGGTGGACACCGGAGATTTACAAGGTACGCAAGGACTACCGTCCATTGCGCACAATAAAACTTGAAATGGACTACTCACACCGTAGCGAAATCAAGTTATCTGCCGGTATATCTGCAGACCTGAATGCCACAGTACCCGAAAGGACAATCGATTTCGAGCACTTCAAATATGCAGGTGACGGTAACTACGGAAACACCACCCCTGCGCCCGAGGTTCCTATGCTCGGACGTTGGGCCGACGGCAAGCTCCACACCGAGCCTATGGAGTTCGGATATGATCTCACTGACCTTACTGCCGGATATGAGCGCAGCATGCCTCTGAAATATTTCTTCATCATAGAAACCAAGAGCTGGGGCAAGGGCAGCGGAAACATATACAACGCAGCGATAATGGACTATGAGTATGACGAGAACGGTGTGGAAACCCCGTTCGAGCTTCCTGACGGCAAAGTGGAGATAAAGAGTGCCGGCAACAAGACTGTCATTTCCGTTGTTGTATATGGCGAGCCTTACTATGCGCCGCAGAATGTCTCATTCAGCGGAAACACGCTCAAATGGAGTGCACCGTTGCCATCTACATACAAGGTAGAGAAGTATATCATTTACCAGAACAATGTAAAGATTGCCGAAGTATCTTCAACAACATTCAGTTACGATGTATCACAGGCAGGCACTATCGATGGGGCTTATAGTGTGACTGCAGTCTATGAAGGCGGAACGGAGTCACAGAAGATCAGCGTGACTGCACCTATTGCATTCGAAGAGGAGAATATGGCTGTAAACTTCAAGCAATCGGGATTCAGGATTCCAGGCATATTCGACAACAAACTCGAGAACGCCACCATAGAATTCTACATCAAGCCAAATTCACTTGTCAACTGGAACCAGAGTGCAGGCCCGGGTTGGGGCACATTCATGATGCACGCCGATGAAAGCGGATATTTCTATTCCGGATGGGACACAAATAACCGTGTTATATCATCGTCAAAAGTCCTTGGAGTGGGTAAATGGACACATGTCGCAATCACAGTACAAGGTGGCAAGATGACAATATACATTGACGGCAATAACCGTGGCAGCAAGACATCGACCATGTATAATGGAATAGGCGGCTTCGGCGACCTCATATTCTCGGCAAGCGGCGAGGGCAGTGCCCAGGACGCAAGCTATGACGAGATACGCATATGGAACAGGGCACGCCCGATAGCCGAGGTGCGTAACGGAAGGAAGTTCCAGTACTCAGGAGAAGTAATGCCCGACGGCCTGATTGCATATTATAAAGGTGACCTTATAACCGTTGACGGCAAGCAGATGCTGCGCGAATACATCAACGGCAACCATGCCGAGATACTCAACAACAACTACGAGGCCACCACAAGCACCATAGCCCTTACCAAGCCTACAAGCACACTCAAAGCAAGCATAGATGCGGTAAGCGGCGATGTATATGTCGGCATGCCGGTAAAACTGAGCGCGACATACAGCGATGCTGTTGCAGCACTAAAGTGGACAATCGAGGATGCAGGGATGAGCGATGTCGCCGTGCTTGAGCCTACTGTAACATTCAAGACAGCAGGTGAGCAGAAAGTTACACTTGTTGCAGAAGACGGGAACGGCAACAGCGTAACCAGCGAAATGACAATAAATGTGCTCCCCGAGAAGGCCATCGACGCGACATTCCATGTAAGCAAAGACCCGGTAATCATGGGTGAAAAGATATCTTTCATTATCGACAATCCGGCATTCGGCGTGATGTATGAGTGGACTATCACCGGTTCCGAAACAGAAAAAGTATATGGCATGCACGCAAACGCGGCATTCAATGACACCGGCGAACAGACCGTAACACTCAAGGCAACCTCCTTTACCGGTACAAACAGCGCCACATCGACAGTCATTGTAAATGTCCTTGAATCGGAGCCTGTCGCTGCATTCGAGATTACTCCGGGCGTCATTCTCAAGGGAGAGAAGACATACTTGAAGGACGTATCCAAGTTCCACCCGACAGAATGGGAATGGGTTGTAGAGAACGAGGCCAAGACATATGTCATCAGCGGCCAGCACAGCAGCCTTACACCTACAGTATGCGGAGTATATAATGTAACACTTAACGTACGGAACGAAATCGGTTCGGGAACGACAACACGTGAACGCGCACTTATCGTATGCAATGCCGACAGCAAGAACGGACTCGGATTCGGAGAGAATGCCAAGGTAACAGCACCTTTCTCTACAGGACAAAGAAACGTGCTTACGGTTGAATGGTGGATGCGCCCGACACAGCTCACCGAAAAATGTCTGGGAATAGGACAAAGCGAGGCTACTTTCCTCATAAATGCCAACACACAGGGTGTTATGTCTCTTTATGCCAACGGATATGCAGGCAAGAGCCAGCCGGGATTTGTCATCGCCAACGAATGGCATCACTATGCAGCAATACTCGACAACGGCTATGTCTACTTCTACCGCGACGGCAAGTACTTCTCGACAAGCTACGTTTCAACCAATGCATACATACCGTCTCTCAGCTCGATTGCTATCGGCTACGATGGAGCAAACATGAACGGACAGATTGACGAGTTCCGTGTCTGGAGCAGTGTTGTTAAGGATGATGCCCTGCTGGCAGTGTGCAACGCGCCGATAGAGAACCCTGCCGCATACAGC
>JAFWXX010000004.1 GCA_017522915.1 Bacteroidaceae bacterium | reverse complement strand
AGCAGCATCAAGACCTACTCGGTTGATAATTTTTAACCCCGCTGCACTCACGCGCAACTGAATCCAACAATCTTCTTCTACATAGAAGAACTTCTTAGTAAACAAGTTCACGTTGAAAAGACGCTTTGTTCTTCTCTTTGAGTGTGAAACATTGTTACCCACCATAGCTTTCTTACCGGTGATTTGACAAATCTTAGACATCTCTATATATTTTTTGTTTATTCTTTTGATACCTACTCAAAACAGAGTGCAAAGATATAGGATTTCGAATAATCTTGCAAACAAAACCCCAATTATTTTTCGTTTTTGCTAAAAAGTGTTACGACAAAGCATTTCATTCATAAGGCGCAACACTTCGGCCACTGTTTGCCTTACATTATTTGCCCGTCCTTTATCTTCCAGAGACAGCAATTTCACTGCAATACGGCCACGTACCTTTGCGGCAATCCATACTGTTCCAACGGGTTTATCAGGTGTTCCTCCGCCTGGGCCGGCCACTCCTGTAGTTGCTACAGCACATTCGGCAGAAAGCAGTTGTGACACACCCTGCACCATCTGTTCGGCCACCTCGCGGCTAACGGCACCATACTTATCGAGCGAGGAAGACGACACGCCTAGCACATTACGCTTTACATCGTTATGATATGCCACCACTCCGCCACGCATCACATCGGAGCAACCTGCGACAGAGGTAACCGCTTGAGAGACAGCACCTCCGGTACAGCTCTCCGCTGCAGCAAAAGTAAAACTGTTTTCCCTCAGAGCCTCGACAAGCATGCCGGCTTGCAGCCTTATATCATCTTCAACAGAAGCCATAGATTATATATTATAATATGGTACGCGAGAAAGCCGGCTGGTCCATAGCACAGAAATCACCGTCAAGGAACTTGTAGTAACCCACGATTCCAATCATCGCTGCATTATCTGTAGTAAATCCGAACTTAGGTATATAAATCTCCCAGCCATAGCGTTTGGCATAATCGTGATACGCCTGACGCAATGCAGTATTTGCCGATACGCCGCCCGACAAGGCAATGCGCTTTATACCCAAAGCCTTCGAAGCCTTGTACAGCTTATCCATAAGGACGGCGACAACGGTAGCCTCGAATGAGGCTGCAAGATCTTCCATGTGAGACTGGACATAGTTCTCCTCTTCCTCGACAAACTTGCGCAGTGTATAAAGAAACGAAGTCTTGAGCCCGCTGAAGCTATAGTCGAACCCCGGTATATGAGGCTTGCTGAATGCGTATGCCTTGGGATTTCCCTGCCTTGCCAACCTGTCAATAATGGGACCGCCGGGATATCCCAGCCCCATAACCTTAGCACATTTGTCCATAGCCTCACCGGCAGCATCGTCTATTGTCTGGCCTATGATTTCCATATCCTTGTAGCTGTTGACCTTGACAATCTGCGAGTTGCCGCCCGACACCATAAGGCAAAGGAACGGAAATTCAGGAGAGTTGGCCTCTACACCCTCTTCCTTTATGAAGTGTGCCATTATATGACCTTGCAGATGATTGACCTCTACCATAGGGATTCCCAACGATGCCGCAAGGCCTTTCGCAAAAGAGACACCCACCAGCAACGACCCCATCAAGCCCGGACCGCGTGTAAAGGCTATTGCCTTGAGCTGCTCTTTTGTTATGCCGGCCTTTTTGAGTGCCGCGTCCACTACCGGAACAATATTCTGTTCATGCGCCCTTGATGCAAGTTCAGGCACAACACCGCCGTACTGTTCATGCACTGCCTGGCCGGCCGTAACATTGGAAAGCACAACATCGTTACACATCACTGCAGCCGACGTGTCGTCACATGAAGACTCTATAGCTAATATATAAACCTTATCCATTCTATAAAAACCACGCTCAGGGAGCAGTACATACGCATCGCAACCCGGAGCAAATATTTCGCTACGCGAAGATACAATATTATTTCTTTTTCACTAACTTTACAAACCAAAACTTTTGAACCCGGACAATGCGTATCGAAATCTTTACACGTAGCGGAGAATTGCCGGAGCTGATTGAAGGCTCGGCGATACACTCAGCACACATGTTCAAGGTCCTTGAGAAGAGCAAGGGGTGCAAGCCCTATATGCTTGTTGCATACGACAGCAACAACAACGAGATTGGACACCTGCTTATTGCAAAAAGAAGAGACATACGCATCATACCTCCGGTACTGAGTTTCTGGTATTCGATATTAGGAGAAGGTGTATATTGCAAGGAGTGCTGCAACCGGGAGGAGGTCTTTTCCATGTTCATAGAAAAGGTCTTCGACATGTTCGACTTCCACCACACCTTCATAGAAGTACAGAACATCGAAGATTCACGCTTTGCATACAGCACATTCAACAGGCACAGCTTCGTACCCGTACGCGACCAGCGCATGTACATATCCCTGCACAGCAAGTCACCGCAAGAGAGACTGACACGCTCCTACCGTGCACATATACGCAAAGCAGAAAGCAACGGGGTAACATACAGACAGGCAATAACAGAGAAAGAGATAAAGGAGGGGCTGCAGCTGCTCAAGAACTACTATATGAGCAAGACAAGACGCAGACTCCCCAGTATTGGAGCATTAAATGCAATGCTGCACGACAGCAGCGGTGCTCTATCGGAAAAATCAAAGCTTTTCATCGTCGAATACAAAGAGAGAATCATAGGAAGCTCGATTTGCCTCTACGACACGGAACGCGCTTACCTTGCCTACAGTTGCGGCCTACGCAAGAGCTATCCGATGCAGTACCCCGGCATTATGGCCATATGGGCATCGCTGACCGAAGCCTACCGACGGGGCTTTGCACACTTCGAGTTCCTTGAGGTAAGAGACTTGTCACGCCTGCACCGGAATTTCATAAACACTCTTCTTAACTACGGTGGGAAGCAGGTAGGCACCCTACGCTGGTACCATTTCAAGTGGAACTGGATAAATAAAATTTTACGTTCGATATACGTTTAAGAAAAAAAGCACGTTATAAGTTTGTATCGCATATACGCAGCCGGCATGGCCGGAAGCGCACTACAATATCAATAAAATGAAAAACAGAATCCTCCTAACCGCAATAACCATTCTGTTGGCAACATTTGCAACAGCACAAAGAGTAACAATCAAGGGACGTGTAACCGACGAGAACCACAGGCCTATCGAAATTGCCAATGTAAGCGTAGTCGGCGGACTGGCCGGCACTACAGCCGACCTGAGAGGAAACTATACCCTCACATGCGAAAGCAAGGACAGTCTGGTGATTGCATACTCCATGATAGGCTACCAGACACGCAAACGCACATTCAAGAACCCCAAGGACACACTTATAGTCAATGTAATGCTGCCTTCCGTTGACTTCGCGCTCCAGGCCGTAGAGATTGTTGACAAGGAGCGTCAGATGGGCGGAACACAGAAAATCGAGATTCCCGACATGATGCGCCTTCAGCCGTCGGCAAGCGGGAACACAATCGAAGATATAATAAAGTCACAGGCCGGAGTCAGTTCTCACAACGAGCTTAGCTCACAATACAACGTGCGCGGCGGAAACTTCGACGAGAACAGCGTATATGTAAACGGCATAGAGATATACCGCCCATTGCTCATAAGAGCAGGACAACAGGAGGGCCTGAGCTTCCTTAACCCGGACATGGTAGGAGCCATTGCATTCTCGACCGGTGGATTCGAAGCCAAGTACGGCGACAAGATGTCGTCGGTACTCGACATCACCTATCGCAAGCCCCGTGAATTCGAAAGCACCATATCGGCCAGTCTTCTCGGCGGAAGCGCATACGTAGGCTGGGGCAACAACAAGGTAAGCATATCGAACTCCATCCGATACAAGAGCAACCAGTACCTTTTGGGAACAATGGACACCAAAGGCGAATACAAGCCAAAATTCCTCGACTACCAGGCATTCATAGATTGGCGCATAACAAACAAACTCAATCTGAGCGTAATAGCAAACATTGCCAACAACGAATACAAGTTCACTCCGACTGACAGAACCACCACCTTCGGAACACTTGAGGACGCGAAAGAGTTCAAGGTATATTTCGATGGTTGGGAGACAGACCTTTTCCGTACCATGTTCGGAGCTGCAGCACTGAGCTTCACACCTAACGAATACCACCAGTTCACCTTGCAGACCTCAATGTTCAAGACAAAGGAAGAAGAGACATACGACATTCTCGGAGAGTACTGGCTGAACGAAGTCGTCACAAGCGAGAACATGGGTGTCGGAGGTTACAGAGAACATGCACGCAACTACCTCGATGCCGATGTAAAGACAGTTTCACTCATCGGCAAGCACTATCTGAAGGCACACGACCTGCGTTGGGGCATCGAATGGAAGAACGAGAGCTTCGACGACAACAGACGCGAGTGGGAATTGCGCGACTCCGTAGGATACAATATCCCTAGCGGCAGCACTCTTCGCCCGGTATATAATCTTGTATCAAAGACAAACGGCAACAGCAACCACATCAGCATATACGCACAGGATACATACAAGTTTTCTTGCAAATGGGGTGTCGTTTCGCTCAACGCCGGAGTACGACTGTCATACTGGGACTGGAACAAGGAGACTATAGTATCGCCACGTATAAGCGCAGGCCTTATACCAAGCTTCAACAAAGACCTGACATTCCGTGTTGCAGCCGGAGTATATTACCAGACTCCATTCTACAAGGAGATGCGCGACACCACTGTTGTTGACGGCATGGCAACGGTCGTGCTCAACAAGGACATCAAGTCACAACGCTCGATACATCTCGTACTCGGATGCGACTATCACTTCGAAATGCTTGGCCGTCCATTCAAGTTTACAGCCGAAGCATATTACAAGAAACTCGACAATCTCATTCCTTACAACATAGACAACGTGCGCATAGTATATTATGGCGAGAACTGCGCAAAAGGATATGCAGCCGGAATAGACATGAAGCTCTTTGGAGAATTCGTTCCGGGAACAGACTCATGGGTGACACTGTCCATTATGGAGACAAAGGAGAAAATCAGAGGAGGCGACTGGATTCCGCGCCCGACAAGCAGCCGCTATAACGCCTCGCTCTACTTTACTGACTATTTCCCAGGAACAGACAAATGGAAGATGAGCCTTCAGGCCACATACGCCGACGGCTTGCCTTTCGGCCCGCCACATTCAGGACGTGAGAAGCAGATTTTCAGAGCTCCGGCATACAAGCGCGTCGATATAGGAATGTCCTACCGTCTCTTCGACAACGAAGAGAAAAATCACCGTACCGGCTTGCGCAAATACCTTAGAAACGTATGGCTAGGGATAGATGCCTTCAATCTTCTTGATATAAACAATGTCAACTCTTACTATTGGGTAAGCGATGTCAGCAACAATACATACGCCGTGCCGAACTACCTGACAGGCCGACTGATTAATGCAAGAATACTCGTAGAATTGTAAACAACCGCAAATACACCAAAGATATTCGCCCTACCTGCACGCAGGTGGGGTTTTTTCATCACCGAACCACAAGACACCGACATCATTACAACAAAGACGCAACGGATAGGCGTTTAAATTTTTCTACACAAAGGTTTTTGCCTTAACATTTTGACAGCAAAACAACACACAGCCTCCAATATTCTGACATTTTATCTCCAAAACAGCGTTTTTACTAACAAAATTACCCCCCCGAAAATAAATATCACATTTTGACAGAAATAATACATAAATCACTTGCACATAAAAACAGATAGTTATAACTTTGCAATCCCTTTCTACAAAAGGACTTTTATTATAGACAAAAAGGAATTATTTCCCTTTTAGAACCACCTAAAAATTATGAAAAAACTATACATGTTGCTACTCATGGCAGCCGTTTGCCTATTCTTGCAAACAGCAATGGCACAGGCCCCGACCTATTCATCCACCAACGCCAACAAGACAACGGAGAGAAACAATGCCACATGGTACACCATCAAGAATGCCACGACCGGAGAATATCTTCGCTATGAGGGTTTCAAGTTTTCAATGACCACTTCCCCGCAAACCATTGACGGGGTTTATAGTCTGGATTCATGCAACATGTTCTACGTGACAGGCAATGCCAATGCAGCCTACCTGCACAACTATGCCGCAGGTACAGCACGCATATGCGTTGCACCGAACAAATGGGACGAGACCGGCGTGCCGTTCAAGATAAAGACAACTGACAACGGAGTTTTCATATCACAATCAGGAGAACTGGCTGCATCGGATGCATTCCACTACAACAGTTATACAGAAAAGGTTGACCTATATCTAGGTAACGATCCCAATTCGGAATGGGTGTTTGAAAAGATTACCGACTTTGCAGACATCATGGGATTGAACAAGCTTGTAGATGAGGCATACAACGCATGTAAGGCATCTATCAGCTGGGGTGGAAATTTCTTCGGGTCTCTCGACGCATGGTTCGACACACGTACTCTAAAGGACGGTTGGCTTATTACCCCTATAACAAAGAAAGACCACTCGACGCTTTCTGCAACATTGAATGACATCAATAAAGCTCAAGAGATTCTTTCAAAGTATTCAACCGGATACAGAGCCATCTTCAACTATGCAGAAATACACAACAAGGACTTTGCGACAATGTGGATGTCAACAAACTCAACATCACTGACAGTCAACAAAGTACAGACTACCCACACCAATGTATGGAAAATCGTGAATATAGAAGGTGAATTCTTTAATCTTTACAACGAGGCCACAAATATGTATATCGCAGTACCTGCAGACGGCACAGCCGCAATAACAATGACGGCAGACAAGAACCAGGCAGGAACCTACAAGATAAACATTATTTCCCCAACGTATATTGACAGCGACAATGATGGCGAGGAAGACAAGCTTGTTTCGGCTACAGTAAACTTTGAATCGATAGAAAACGCAGGCAAATACATTGTTCTTGCAAGTGCAGATGCCAAAACCGTAAGCTATTCGACCTCAAGCAGTGCAACAGGAGCTGAATGGGTAATGACTCCTGTAGCCGACGTCACCATTGAATCCAACTTCTATTCTCTAGCCGCAAATACAGCATGGCAGCACCCGCACTACTTACAGGAGAACGAAGGACTTGTACAGGACGCTTGTGTGTTGTACACAAGCAATTACCCATCCGACGATGATAAATCATCAACCTGCAACCTCATCGATGGTGTATATACAACATGTTTTACAACTGACGAGAACGCAACAAACGAGAATCACTACTTGCAGGCAGAGTTCGAAACACCGGTACAAGAGTTTTATTTCTATTTGAAGACAAACCTGCAGAGAGCCGACGCACGCCCCACGCAGATTACAGTTTCGGGAAGCAACGACGGCAACAGCTTTACAAAGATAGGCGAGACTATTTCAACAGGACTCGAAGATGCTTTGTATTTCTTCTCTGAAAAAATCACCTGCGGTCAGGCATATAAACACCTGCGTTTCACAGTAAACAGCGTCAATGTGGGCAACAAGGCATTCTCTATTTCAGAGTTCTACATTCTACCTGCTACAGAAAGCGTAATGGACTGCGAAGATGACATCAAGACATTCTACTCGACAGCCCTCTACGACGCGGCACTGCGTATCCCTGCGGCGGACCTTATTGCACTTGAGGCAAAATATTATCTGGAGAAGACAGTGAGCAGTGACAATCCCGAATTCGGGCAATACAGGAAGAAAGAATGGGACGCCTTGGATAGCGCACTCGACACCTACCATTTGCAGACAAGCGATGCGAACAAATACACATACGGCCTCGCTCTTGCCGATGCTCTTGAGGATTACAAAAACTCAATATGCAGCCCATTGTTCGTTATTTCGTCGGCTTGGGAAGAGGGCTTCAGCAAAGAGTGGGCCATAGGCTGTGACCCGGCCAGCGGTGCATTTACAGGCGAGATTGCCAACTATTGGGATCTGAAACAATGGTATGCTGTTCAAGGACATTTGAGCAAAGTCATGACCGCAAAGAACTCTATACAGATACGTAGTGCAATAAGCAATACACGCATTATGGATGCGCAGCATTCGAGCGTTGAAAGCATTGAGGGATGGAACGCACTTTATGCTAGCGCACTTGACGCATATGGAATACGCCTTTACAATGCGCCCGACTACCTCACTGTTGACGAGTATATGGATTTGGGAATTGTAAAGAGCAAACCGACAACCAGCAGCAACGAGAATGCAGCCTGGTATTTTACATATGTAGGAACGTCGGCACAAGTATATGACCTTGACGCAGCCAGCAGTGAGCACATGGCTTTCGTTGAGAGTCTTGCAAGTTTTGGAGAGATATACAGACAGGCAAAAGAGTACAACGACAACTACGACCCGACTGAGAGACTATTGGGTAAATACCATTACGAGGAAGCAAACAGCCTTACAAAGGCCGGCTTTGATAACCTATATTCGACAGCCACTGGCCTATTTACGAAAGGACCGGCAAAGATGACAGAGGAGTACCTCTCCGGGGCTTCGGATTACACAGCTGACAAACTGAACGATCTTTTAACAGAACTTAGCGCGCATTTCCCCAACTTCCACCTCAATGACCCGCCAACCGGTTACTACTACCGCTTGCGCGGACGCCTGTCGCGTAACTACATCACTTCGACTATCGACGGCGATACGATTGTCATGGGTACCATGACAGACGGAAACGGCGATATCAATGATGATGTAGCAGCAAAGTCAATACTATATGCAAAGGCCGGTGAACACGATGGTGATGCAAACATACTGATGTTCAGCACAGGACGTTATCTGGAGCACAACGGTACCGGTTTCCAGAATGCCAACTATCCTTGTCTGGAATACAGACTTGACGACAAGTACCCACACGAGAATGACGGATATTATTCACAGAGCGTATTCATACACACATCCAAGACAGATGCAGACGGTTACTATGCCCTTGCGTTCAACGACACGCACTATCTGTGCGACAGTGTCACAAAAGCTACGGGTGTTGCAAACCCTACTTTCAGCAACAAGTACGACTGGGCTATTGAGGTTGTAACAGAGTTGCCGCTGGAAATCTCAGCAGCAAACGTAACATCACTTTGCGTGCCGGTTGAATTGAAAATCCCTGAAGGAATTACAGCCTACATACTGACCGGAAAGGAGGTTGCCGACGGCAACCATTTGAGGGTCACCGACTACGAGGCATTTGCCGATGGCACACCAGTCTATAACCTTATGCCTATCGGATGCGGCATAATACCTGCAGGCCTGCCGGTAATTATAAAGGGTACGCAGGGTGTACACTACTTCCCTATCAACTATAATGCTGATGATGAGAAAGAGTCAGATGGCACCTTAAAGAGCGATGAACTGAAGGAAGAAATTGCAAAACTGAGGAACAGCAACTGGCTCGACGGCACACACGATGCAAGATTCATCAGCGAAGCAGATGGATATACACACCAGATTCTTTCCAAAAAGAATGGCGAGGTAGGAATGTATAAGGTTGCAATGAAGAGTGCTGCAGAACGCGGCATCACCTATATTTCTACAGAGAAAAAACTGTTCATCAACCAATCGCACCGCGCATGGCTGTGCTACCCGACTGCAACAATTTCCGCAAGCGGTTATTCGTTTGCCATAGGAGGAACCGGACACGACACGACAGGCATTGACGAAGTGAAAGGTGAAAGCGGAAAGGTAAAAGGTATTTACGATCTGCAAGGCCGCAAGATAGACAACCCGACAAAGGGTATATATATAATTGACGGCAAAAAGATATTAATAAAATAAATACCTCAACACGATTATAACAACAAAGAATCAAAAGAGAAACTAAGATATGACAAGGACTAAGAAAGACTATTTTTCACCAGAGATTCACGAATATGATGTTCTGCCGTCATATATAATATGCATAAGCGGAATTGTTGCCGGAGGAAGCGATGACGATGATGTTGATGAAGAGGACGCCTTGAGCAACAGACATCGCAATGATTGGGAGAACATATGGGCCAATATGTAACAAATGACTAAGGAGCGTTTAAAAGAACGCTCCTTAGTCATTTATAATATGTACACATTTCAAGCACTGAAGTGCCATGACGGCACATTACTTCTTGCAATCGGTTTTTACTCCCGGCTTGAAACCCCTCTTGCTTCCTTTGTCGCCCGGCTTGCCCTTACGGGGCGCGAACTTCTTGTCACCAACATTATTGAAGCATTTCTTTTCACCGAATACCACTTGAAGCTGCCTTGCATTCAGTACCTTGGAAAGCTTGCTATAGTACTTCTTCTCAATATCAAGAGCCTTCTGTCTTGCATCCATGCGTGCCTCGATGTTTCCTTTTATCTCGGCATCGCTCAATTCCTTGCCACGAGTTATCTTAGGACGGCATGTTGTCATCTCCGCAAGATACTCCTTATATAAAGAAGCGAACTCAGCACCCTTCTTGTCATCAAGCATAAGTTTCTGCTGCATTCTCTTTACGCGGAACTCTATACGTTGTTCCGGAGTAGGTTTGTCACATTTCTTCTTTTCCTGCGCAGTTACAAAAGATGCCATTGCAACAAAAAGCGCGACGAACAGGATTCTTGTCTTCATACTTATAACTTTATGGTTTGTCAAAATCGGTTTCTGCTTGTTTGACTGCCATATTGCAAGAAGGTTTAACAGACAACACACTTTAACAAAACAAGGATGGCATTCGCCACCCTTGTCGTATAACCCATATGTTTGTTCTGAACAATCTTATTTGAAAGCATCCAGATTATGCTGTTCGTAAAGATTCTTGCCTTCGGCTGTATATAGAATGTCAATACGCTCCTGATAGAACTTCTCGACCTTTCCGCGCACAACCTTCATGGTACTGTTCATCATACCGTTCTGCTCGGTAAAGGCCTCTGGCAGAATAGCGAAGCAGCTTGGCAACCATCGTTCGGGGAACATGCCGGCATGCTCACCACCCTTCTTGAACATATCGACATCGGCCTTTACAAGGTCGCACGCAGCCTTGCGGCCCTCCTCGGTAGAGAGGTCAAGACCCTTAGCCTCAAGCGAACGCTTGATGATATCCTTGTTAGGAACAAGAAGCGCGATAGTGTATGGAGACTGGTTGTTATAAAGGATAACCTGGTCTATTGTAGGACAAAGACTTACGAATGCCTCCTCGATACCCTCAGGACTGTACTTCTCACCGTCGCTTGAGATAAGAAGGCTCTTGAAGCGACCCTTTACATAGAGCAGACCTTCTTCGGACATGTAGCCGAGGTCACCGGTGTACAGATAACCGTCACGTACGGTCTCTGCTGTAGAAACCGGGTTCTTCCAGTAACCGGCCATGACATTCTCACCCTTCACCACGATTTCACCCAGCTCGCCTGTAGGCAGTTCCTTGCCGTCGGCATCGCATATCTTCAGTTCGATTGGCTTCACGAGCTTTCCGCTTGAACCGAAACGGTAGAGTTCAGGACCGTTGGAAGAGATTACCGGTGTAGCCTCAGAGAGACCGTATCCCTGATACATCGGCATACCTACACCGAGATAGAAGTTCTGCAGTTCCTTATCAAGAAGAGCACCGCCTCCAACAAAGAAACGCAACTCGCCACCGAAGTTCGCGCGTACCTTTGAGAAGATAAGCTTGTCGAAGAGAGCAACAAGCGGCTTGAGGAAGATGCGCATTCCCTTTGAGTCGAGACTGCTCTCGCCATAATACTTCTGGCGCACTGCCATACCCCAATTGAAGAGTGTTTCTGTAAACTTGCCCTTTGCATGTATTGCACCCTCGATATTCTTCTTGAAGGTCTTTGCCAAAGAAGGCACAGAGAGAATGAAGTGAGGACGTACCTCCTTTATGTTGAGCGGAATATTCTTCAGAGTCTCAAGACCTGTACGGCCCACTTGTACTGTTGCTGCGGTTGCGCCCTTAGACATCATTATATAGAAACCGACAACATGAGCGAAACAGTGATCAAGCGGAAGAATTATAAGTGTACGCCATGTCTCGTCGATATGCACAAGCGTCAGAGCCTGCTCCACATTCGCTGTATAGTTACGATGAGTCAGCACAACACCCTTAGGGTCGGCTGTAGTACCGCTGGTATATGTAATTGTCGCTATATCGTCGTTCACGAGCGATTGACCCACAGCAAGGAACTCTTCCATAGAGTGTGACGCCAGGAATTCGTCACCCATCTTGAACACCTCATCAATATGTATCTCACCCTCCTGAAGCTCTCCTGCATTGCCGAAGACAATAACCCTCTTCACTTCGGTGAGCTTGTCCTTGATTGCGCGAATCTTTCTCAGCTGATAGTTCGATACAAGAATATACTTTACATCGCCATGCACAAGACGGAACAGAAGGTCGTTGCTCTCTTCGAGCTTTATTGAAAGAGGAACGTTCACTGCACCTGCATAGAACATAGCCAACTCACCTATGACCCACATGTTGCAGCCCTCGCTGAGAAGAGCCATATTGTCGCCTTTCTTTATACCGAGAGCCTGATAGCCGGCACCGAGACGATAAACCAAATCTTTGACTTGAGTATAAGTTGTAGGCTTGAAACCCTCTTTCTTGTCGGTTTTCTCAAGAAGGAATGTGTTGTTCGGATACAACTTTACTGATTCTTCAAAAAGATCTACTAATGTCTTTTTCATAAGATGTTGTTTTAGTACAGACTTGATGTCTGTTGTTTTATAGCGCGAAGATACTAAAAAGATGCAACATTACAGCATTCGGAGATGAGTTTGTTTCACAAATACACAACATCTTGAACAAAATGAACAAAATTTATAAATCAACGGCACACAAAATCACTTTGAATAAACGCCAGTAAAGCACCGTACTTAAAGAGTTATGGAAAGGGTCAAAAAAAAAGGCAAAAAACAAGGCAAATCGGTTTATTTGGCTATCTTTGCGCTAGAGCGCGAAAATAGGCTGCACTCGCTGCAAAATATTGAAACAAGTTTCATATCTTGCTCGTTGGCACTATCATTGCACTAAAACGCGAAAATAGGCTGCACTCGCTGCAAAATATTGAAACAAGTTTCATATCTTGCTCGTTGGCACTATCATTGCGCTAACGCGCGAAAATATAATGTAAACCTAAAGGTTTTTATTTATAAATTTGTATTAAATCGTTGGAAACATGAAAATTTCAAAGATTGAGCATCTTGGCATAGCAGTAAAGAGCATCGAAGAGTCATTGCCGTACTATGAACAGGTATTGGGCTTCGAATGCTATAACATAGAGACCGTAGAGGACCAGAAGGTGCGCACAGCATTCCTGAAGGTAGGAGAGACAAAAATCGAGCTTCTTGAAGCCACATCGCCCGACAGCACAATAGCAAAGTTCATCGAGAACCGTGGCGAGGGAATACATCACATCGCATACAAGGTCGAAGACGGAGTAGCCAATGCACTTGCCGAGTGCGAAGAGAAGGAAATACGCACGATAGACAAGGCCCCGCGTGCCGGTGCCGAAGGATTGAAGATTGCATTCCTTCACCCAAAAGCAACAAAGGGCGTGCTTACAGAGCTTTGCGAGGAGTAATTCAGGAGACAACATAAAACAGATATTATGAGCAAGCAATTTGAAAAAATCAAAGAGCTGGTTGCCCTTCGTGCAAAGGCACGCTTGGGCGGCGGAGAAAAAGCCATCGAGAAACAGCACGAACGCGGCAAGTACACTGCACGCGAACGCATAGACATGCTGCTCGACAAAGGCAGTTTCGAAGAGATGGACATGTTCGTTACACACAGATGCACCAACTTTGGGCAGGAGAAGAAACAGTTCCTGGGAGACGGCGTTGTTGTAGGCTGCGGAACAATCGAAGGACGCTTAGTCTATGTGTTCGCACAGGACTTCACTGTAACAGGAGGTTCGTTGAGCGAGACCATGGCGCAGAAGATATGCAAGGTCATGGACATGGCAATGAAGGTTGGCGCACCGGTAATCGGAATCAACGACAGCGGCGGTGCACGTATCCAGGAAGGAATCAATGCCCTTGCCGGATATGCAGAGATATTCCAGCGCAACATCATGGCATCGGGCGTAGTTCCGCAGATTTCGGGCATCTTCGGCCCATGCGCCGGCGGTGCTGTATATTCACCGGCACTCACCGACTTCACCATAATGATGGAAGGCACAGCATACATGTTCCTCACCGGTCCTAAGGTTGTAAAGACCGTACTGGGCGAAGTTGTCACACAGGAGGAGTTGGGAGGTGCAAGCGTTCATGCAAGCAAGTCGGGTGTCACACACTTTACAGCGCAGACCGAAGAGGAGGGCCTTGCACTGATACGCAAACTCATGAGCTACATTCCCCAGAACAACATGGAGAGCGTTCCCGATGTTCCGTGCAACGACCCTATCAACCGCACAAGCGACATTCTCAACACCATAATTCCCGATAACCCGAACCAGGCATACGACATGTACCGTGTCATTGCCGAAGTTGTAGATAACGGCGAGTTCCTGGAGGTGCACCGCGACTATGCACAGAACATAATTGTCGGCTTCGCAAGAATGAACGGCAAATCGGTAGGCATTGTAGCCAACCAGCCATGCAAGTATGCAGGTGTGCTCGATTGCAACTCTTCACGCAAGGGCGCACGTTTCGTAAGGTTCTGCGACGCTTTCAACATTCCGCTTGTGACACTTGTGGATGTTCCGGGATTCTTGCCGGGAACAGCACAGGAGTACAATGCAGTCATACTTCACGGCGCAAAGCTTCTATATGCATTCGGCGAGGCTACAGTACCAAAGGTAACAGTGACCCTGCGCAAGTCATACGGCGGTTCACACATCGTTATGGCCTGCAAGCAGTTGCGTGCCGACCTCAACTACGCTTGGCCTAGCGCAGAGATTGCCGTTATGGGTGCAGCCGGAGCAGCCGAAGTGCTTTATGCAAAGGAGGCAAAGGAGGCCGAGGACCCGAAGGCATTCATCGCCGAGAAAGAGGCTGAGTACAACCGTCTCTTTGCAAACCCGTACCAGGCTGCAAAATATGGCTACATCGACGATGTGATAGAGCCGCGCAACACAAGATTCCGCATTATCCGTGCTCTTGCACAGCTTGAAAGCAAGCGTCAGGAGCTGCCGAGAAAGAAACATGGTAATATTCCACTCTAAAAGATGCATTATGGAAGATAACAAGAAAATTGACGGTGCTACAGTTGCTGCCATATCAATGGCATTGGCAGCATACATGGGCGACAACGTACACGACAACGAAAGCGGCGTGCTTACTATAACATACGTGAACAGACATTGGAACAACCTTAACAAATAAGACAACCATGAAAGAGTACAAATATACAATAGACGGCAACAAGTACGAGGTTGCTGTAAACGAGGTGAACGACACTACTGCAAAGGTTACTGTAAACGGAACCGAATATACCGTAGAATGGGAAAAGCCGGTTGAAGAGAAGCCTGTAGTAAAGGTACAGCCTGTCACTGCAAAGCCTGTTGCGACAGCAGCTCCTGCAGCGACACCAGCGGCAGCTCCTGTAAGCGGCAATGCCATAAAGACTCCATTGCCCGGCGTAATAATCGACGTAAAGGTAAAGGTAGGCGATACAGTAAAGAAAGGCGATACAGTTGTTGTGCTCGAAGCCATGAAAATGGAGAACAACATCAATGCCGACCGTGACGGCAAGGTTGTTGCAATACAGGTAGCCAAAGGCGACACTGTTGCCGACGGTGCAGCACTGGTAGTACTGGAATAATAATATGACAGATAAAAAAATCAGGAGACCGTTTGAAGTCTCCTGATTTTTTTATCTGTCATATCCGATTGTGCCTGTCCGGTATAATAACTTTCGGTTTGAAGACCGCGGCCTCCTCCGGAGTCATGGACGCATAGGCCATTATTATAGCCACATCGCCCGGCTGGAACTTATGAGCCGCCGCACCGTTGAGGCAGATGACACCCGAACCGCGCTCCCCCTTTATTATATATGTGACAATACGTTCACCGTTGCTGTTGTTCACAACATGCACCTGTTCGCCTTCGAGCATACCGGCAGCCTCCATAAGAGCCTCATCAATCGTTATGCTGCCCATATAATGAAGGTTAGCCTCTGTAACCGTAGCACAATGAATCTTCGATTTGAGCATTTGCAACAACATTGTCAATCCTCCTTATATTTAATGTTATCAATCAGACGTATCTTTCCGCAGAAGAGAGCAATGCACCCCACAACATAGCTGCTGTCGCCCCACTCCTTTATCTCCTGCAATGAATTGCCATCGACAATCTGGAAATACTCCAGGTCGAGACCGGCTGTATTGTCGATACACTCCTCCACAAAAGCCTTTGTTTCGGCAAGGGAATGTTCTTTTGCATAGTCGAGACTGCTGAAAAGGGTGCGTGATATCGCAAGAGCCCGTTCACGCTCCTCGGCCGAGAGAAGCGTATTGCGGCTGCTCATGGCGAGCCCGTCTTTCTCGCGCACAATCGGGCAACCGGCTATCTCTACAGGGAGGGCAAGCTGACGCACCATCTCACGTATTATTGCAAGTTGCTGAAAATCCTTCTCTCCGAAATATGCCACATCGGGTTCTACTGCATAGAACAGCTTGCTAACAATCTGCGCTACACCGTTGAAATGACCGGGACGGCATGCTCCTTCCATAACAGTATCGAGCGGTTCAAAAGAGAACTGCCGCGTATCTTCGCTTGGATACATCTCCTCTACAGAAGGTGCAAACGCAATAGAAGCCCCTACTCTTTCAAGAAGCGCGCAATCGGCCTCAAGCGTACGAGGATAGTTCTTGAGGTCATTCTTATCGTTGAATTGGGTCGGATTCACAAAAATGCTCACCACAGCCACGTCGTTTTCCCTTACAGCACGTTCCACCAAAGATGCATGACCTGCATGCAAAGCCCCCATTGTCGGTACAAGAGCAATGCTCTTTCCCTCACTCCTGTATGAATCAAGCAACGCCTTAAGTTCCTTGACAGTACTTACAACCTTCATCTCACTAACTTGATTTCTGTCTTAAAATGTCATCCTAAGGGAGTGCAAAGAGCGCGTAAGAAACAGAGCGCACGACACATCCCTGCATTTTCGAGGTGCAAAGTAACAAACATTTGTCCATAAAAAGAAAAAATAACTGGATTTATTTTGCAACGGGAGTGAATAGATATAATTTTACAATCCCTGCAGCACTGCACACGAAAGAGCATTCTGTAAGTTAACAACTGCAAACGCGCAACCTTTTGTTATAAAAACCCTTAAAATAGGCCATCGATTTGCCCGGTTGGCTTTTTTTTTGTAATTTTGCGAGGCACGGACTACATTCGTGTTTTTAGAAGAGATGAAAGCAGAAAAGATTTTATTTATTACTCAGGAAATTACACCATTCGTACCAGAATCCCAGATTGCGACAGCAAGCCACAACTTGCCACAGGCCATTCAGGACAAAGTAAAGGAAATAAGAACCTTCACACCGCTCTGGGGAACTATCAACACACGCCGTAACAACTTGCATGAGGTCATACGCCTTTCGGGAATGAACCTTATAATCGACGACACCGACCATCCTTTGATAATAAAGGTAGCGTCGTTGCAGTCAGTAAGAATGCAGGTCTATTTCATCGAAAACGATGATTACTTCCATAACCGCCTGATGACAAAGGACGAGAACGGTGTTGAGTACAGCGACAACGATGAGCGCGCAATATTCTTCAACCTCGGAGTAATCGAAGCTGTCAAGAAGCAACGCTGGTGCCCTGAGATAATTCACTGCAACGGCTGGATGTCGGCTTTGGTTCCATTGTATATCAAGAGCGCGTACAAGGATGAACCGTCATTCCGCGATTCGAAGATTGTCATCTCGCTCTACGACGACAACTTTGAGGGAGCGTTGGACGATGCATTCAAGACAAAGCTTATATGCAAGGAGATGACAGAGGAAGCTATTTCGGAGCTTGGAACACCTGTGACATACAATGAGCTCATGAAGCTTGCCATAAGGAACTGCGACGGAATCATAGTAAACGGGGACAACGTTCCGGCCGAATTCATTGAGTATGCCGAGTCTCTTGGGAAAGCGATACTTCCTAAGCAGAGTGCCGGGAACACATCTGATGCATGCTACGATTTCTATAACAGCCTACTTGAGAAGTAATCCTTTGCATAATTCAAATAGCTTTGTACAGCAACCTGCAAGAAGTTGCAAATAACAGTTGAAATTCAGAATTTATGAAGAGATTCTCCTATTTGATTTTGGCCATAACAGCCATTTTCGCCCTGACACAATGCGATGACACAACCGGCACCCTCGGCAGCAGCATTGTACCCGACCATGACATGGTTACAGCAAGAACCGACACCTTCTATGCAAAGTCGGCTACAATAATGGCAAACGACTCCATTCTTGCCAACACCAGTGATGTATATCTTGGCAAATACACCGACGAGAAAGACAATACATCCTTCAGTTCAAACTTTATAACACAGTTCGGATGTACCGAAGGCTTTGAGTTCCCTTCCGAAGGAGTAATAGGCGACAGTGCCACATACACCATTCTCCGACTCTACATCGACAAGTATTATGGCGACTCTCTCAATGCCATGCATTGCGAGGTTTACCCACTGGACAAGGTTCTGGAAGAGGGCACGCCCTACTATACGAACTTCACTCCGGAGGAGTTCTACAACAACGGAGAGAAGCCGCTGGCTAGCAAGACATTCAATGTCATCGACTACACACAGCCCGACAGTATCATAAACGGTGAATACACAAGGCGCATTGACATAACCCTCCCCAACAGCATCGGAAACATGTTCATAGAGAAGTTCTACGAAACCGACAGCGAGGGAAACAGAGTGGGCAACAAGTACTTCTCCAACACCGAGGAGTTCATAAAGAACATCTTCAAGGGCGTATATGTCAAGTGCACACAGGGCGACGGTACACTTGTAAAGATATATCGTTCAAGACTCGACATAGGCTTTGCACGTTACATAAAGAGCAGTTCAGGCCAGCTCGATTCAATACAGCCTCTGTCTGCCCCATTCTATTCAGGCAAGGAGGTAATGCAAGTGAACAAGTTTACAAACAGCAACATAGAGAAGCTTGCCGAGGAGAAGAACCACACATACATAAAGACACCAGCCGGACTATTCACCGAGGTAACATTACCTGTCATCGACATAGTAGAGAACTGCGACAGCCTCAACTCGGTAAAGATTGCATTCGAGAAATATAATGACGGCACCGGAACTCCTCACACCACCCTTCTCATGGTGAGAAAAGGCAACATGCACAAGTTCTTCATCAAAAGCGACCTTGCAGATAACAAGACATCCTATCTTGCCGGATTGGCCGAGAACAAATACACATTCAGCAACATATCGGAGATACTCAAGGTCCTTTACAAGGAATATACCGAAGGAATTGCAGGTGACAGCGATTGGGAAGCCAAGAACCCCGACTGGAACAAGGTTGTACTTGTGCCCGTAACAACTACATCGGACACATACGGCAATGTGCTGAAGATAATCCACGACATCCGTTTGAGCAGCATAAGGCTCCGTGGCGGCGATGCATACAACATACCGATAGAGATTGTAACAAGCAAATTCAACGATTGACAATCATATAAATATAAATGAATCGGCGCAACCCGTTTGGGTTGCGCCGATTCATTTACAGCAATACGCATTTACAGGATTCATAACATATATAATTATAGCCACAACCGCATGCGGTTGTGGCTATAATGCTTATGATAAAGATTTGCTTACTTTTCAGCCTTTGGCTTGCGTCCGCATTTCTTCTTTGGTTTCTCCTCTGCTACAGGTTCTGCAGCCGCTTCCTCCTTCTTGGCAGCCTTCTTGGTCTTGGCTGCAAGCTTTGTCTTCAACTGTTCAACCTCAGCCTCCAGCTGAATGATTTCAACCTCCTGGTTGTCTATCATCTGCTGCAATGCACCAAGCTCCTCGTTATCCATATCGGGATACTGCGCGCGTACACGTGCAAGGAAGTCACCGAGGATATTCATATAGTTAGTGAAAGCATCGTACGGAGACTCATATATGCAACGCTCTGTAATGATACCGTTCTGCTTTGTTGTCATGAAACGTAGGTTCTCGGCAGCCTGGAGGTAGTCGAAATCCTGCTTCAGTTTCTTGTCATCGGTAAGCATTATACGCTCAGCTACGCTGTAAAGCTTGTCGAACGCCTCACGCTGCAGAGTATTGCCCAACCATGAGCTGGCATCGCGCTCCTCGTCCATCCATGAAAGCGGGTATGGAACCTCAAGCGGACCGACAGACTTGTGGCTGTCGATAATTTCAGAAGGAGTAGAGAATGTAATGCCCTTAGCAGCGGCACATGCCGGAAGAGCCTTCATGAAGTCGAGGATATGTGAATCCAACGGCTGTGCCATACCGATAGCCGACAGGTTCATGAAGATATTGATAACCTGCTCCTCTTCGGGGAACTGTACAATCCAGTCGATATATGTCTCGGCAAAGAGAGGATACTCGCTCCACTCAGGGTTAGAGAAACGCAATGAGATATCGTCAGAAAGCTTGTAGTCGCGGAGCAACAACTTCAGGTTTGACGCAAGAGCGCAGTTGTAAACGAAGTGAGGGCTCTTCCATGCCAGGATGTGCTTTGCACCCTCTGACAACATACCCTTGAAACCCATCTGTGAAGCCATTTCGCCAATCTCGTCCGAGTAGATGAGACCAGAGTTACGCAACACCTTCGGCTTCTTGCCGAAGAGTTCCTTTATCTTGCGGTTCTGGCGCATAACCTCCTCCTTGAACACCTCTTTCGATGCCAAAGATGAAAGGCCGTGTGAGTAAGGCTCGCAAAGGAATTCGCAACAGCCGGTCCTGTTAATCTCATGGAGCAGCTCGATAACCTGAGGAGCATAGAGCTCAAGCATCTCAAGTCCTGTACCCGAAACAGAAAGAGCCACCTTGAATGCACCGTTGCTCTCACGTATCATCTCAAGCAGAGCCTGCAATGCAGGTACATACGATTTCTCTGCAAGTTCTATTGTCATGCTTTCGTTTGCATAGTCATCATAGTAGTAGTGGTCACTGCCTATGTCGAAGAAACGGTAGCGTTTCAACTGTCTGATCTGATGCAACTCAAAATAGAAACAAATTGTTTTCATATTATTAGTCTTTTTTAATTATTACCAACCCAATACTTTCTCATACATTTTACGCAGTCTCAGTGCCACATCCTCCCATGTAATGCTGTCAACCTCCTTGCGGCCCTCAACCTTGAGGTACTCGTAGAGAGATTCATTATTACAGATAGAATAGATAGCGTCGGCCATTGCATTGATATCCCAATAGTCGGTCTTGATACACTTGTCGAGAATCTCGGCACAGCCCGACTGTTTGGATATGATAGAAGGCACGTCGCACTGCATTGCCTCAAGCGGTGAAATACCGAAAGGTTCACTTACCGAAGGCATGATATAAACATCGCTGGCCTTCAGGCACTCATAAACCTGACGCCCGCGCATGAAGCCTGGGAAGTGGAAACGGTCTGAGATTCCGCGCTGAGCCACGAGACGTATCATATCGTTCATCATATCGCCGCTTCCGGCCATACAGAAACGTATGTTGCGTGTCTTCTTGAGTACCTGCGCAGCAGCCTCGACAAAGTATTCCGGACCCTTCTGCATGGTGATACGTCCGAGGAAAGTAACAACCTTCTCTCCAGGTATCTTCTGCGGAACGATATCAAGAATCTCCTGCGAAAGAGGAGTAACCGCATTATGCAGCGTTGAAACCTTTTCGGGGTTCTGATGATACTTATGTATAACGGTCTGGCGTGTCAACTCGCTCACACAGAAGATGTGGTCGGCATTGTCCATACCGTTCTTTTCAATTGCATAGACAGTAGGATTCACATTACCGCGGCTACGGTCGAAATCGGTAGCATGCACGTGAATCACGAGTTTCTTGCCCGAAACCTGCTTCGCATGAATGCCGGCAGGATATGTGAGCCAGTCGTGAGAGTGAATGATATCGAACTCTTCGGTACGCGCCACCACTCCGGCAATAATCGAATAGTTGTTTATCTCATCGTGGAGATTGTCGGGGTATCCGCCTGCGAATTCCATACAACCCAGGTCATTGGTATGCATGTAGCTGAAATCGCTGTAGATATGTTCCCTGTAACGGTAGTACTCCTCAGGTGTCATAACCTTTCCTATACGCGAGTTCACATAGTCGTGGTTGACATCCTTCCATACGATAGGCACAGAGTTCATCGCAACAATCCTAAGGAAACTGTTGTCCTCATCGCCGTATGGTTTGGGGATACAGAACTTGATCTCTACGTCGCCCTGCTGAACGAAACCTTTGGTAAGTCCGTAACTTGCAGTACCGAGTCCGCCCGAAATATGAGGGGGGAACTCCCAACCGAACATTAATACTTTCATATCTATTATCCCTCCATTTTAGATTCGTACTGTTTTAGTATCTGGCTGGTTCTGAGGATAGCCGCCACGTTCATAGCAAACGCTACCGCACCACGACCCTTGAAAGGCGGGTTGCCGTCGAACACCTCCGGAATAGAACCGATACAGTGCTGCACGATCTCATCCTCATATCCAATCATTTGACGCTGAACGAAAGATACACCGCTCAACTTGTATATCTTGAGGTAAGCCTCATAATAGAAACCGCCAAGCCATGGCCATGCAGTACCCTGGTGGTATGCATAGTCACGCTGTATCTGCGGACCAACATAATTCGGGTTGTAGCCAACGCTCTTTGGGGACAAAGAACGCAATCCGCGCGGTGTCAACAGTTCACGTGTCACAATATCAAGCACCTTCTTTCTCTGCTTTGAATCGAGCGGAGAATGGTCGAGTGCCACTGCGAATATCATGTTAGGACGTACGCTCCAATCTACGTAGTCACCATCCACATAGTCGTAGAGATAGCCATGTTCATTGAGGAACACCTCAGTGAAAGCCTTGCCGGCAAGTGCAATGAGACGTACCAGCGAAGCCTGTATATCATGGTTGTTTGTCAGAACAGCCATCTCCTCGAAGAACTTGAGGGCGTTGAACCACAAGGCATTTATCTCAACAACATATCCTGTACGCGGAACTACGGGACGGCCATTGGCTGTAGAGTTCATCCATGTTACAGCCTTGTCGCGTCCGTTTGTTGCGAGCAAGCCGTTCTGTGTCACACGCAGATTGCTGTGATGGTTGTTGCGCACGAAGTCATATATTTTCATGAGCAGGTCGCCGTACTTGTCACGGCAAGCCTCGATACCGCATTCATTGGCATACTGCTGAAGAGCCCATACAGCCCACAGGAGTACGTCGGGATGTTCCATTTCGTATATCTTGCATTCACTCTGCCTGCCGTTGATGAAATCCTCGATGGCAATACGTGCTGTCTTCATCACGCGCTCATACTCCTCGACATTTCCCTGCGACAGAGTAAGACCCGGCAACGAGACGAAGAGGTCGCGTGCACGGCACTTGAACCAAGGGTAGCCGGCAAGTATATATGTATGCTGGCCCTGAACATTGAAGAACTGGTTTCCGGCACACTTCATGCAGTTCATGAAGTCGTCGCGGAGGAAACGGATTTCCTCTTCGTGCTCGAAAGCAGCCTTCATGGTGCGGCTTGTCATCGGAGAAACACCGCCTGAGAAGACAATGCTCTCACCAGCCTTCATCTTCACCTCAAAGTAACCGGGTACATAAAGGTCTTCATTGAAGTCGTAACCGCGCTCAAGCTCCTTCACGTACTCTATGCCGCGATACCAGTCGGGCTTATAGACGAACTCGTTCTTCTTGTTGAGCTGCATGTACAGGTCGGGATAATCGGCATACATACGCATGCTTATACCGTTCTCAACCTCCTTGTAGCTGCGGTCAGCAATGTTGTTTTCATGCGTATATTCGCGCACGCTGCGGAAAGCGCAGAACGGACGCAAACGCAAAGACACTGAAGTATTGGCTTTAAGCAGAGTGTAACGGATAAGGATTCTGTTCTCATGATGCACAAAAGCCTTCTCTTTCTTAAGCCACACGCCGCCCACATTATAGATTGTGGTCGGCACACGCTCCCAGGCAAACTCACGAATGTACTTGTTACCACGCGGGCTGAAGTTATCGGCATTGTACTTGTGCAAGCCCAAGTTGAACTCCGCACCATGCAACACAACAGTCTCGTCGAGTGATGACAACAATACATGATTCTCGTCATCAAGTTCAGGAATGGGAACAACCAGCAAGCCATGATACTTGCGGGTATTGCAATCTACGATTGTCGAACAATGGTAGGCACCCGAACGGTTAGTTCTCAGAATTTCCTTTTGTAACGACTCTTCCAAGTTCGTCATCAGCGTTTTTTCGAATCGCAAATAACTCATCTCGTACAAATTATATATTAAACTATATTTTTATCACACCTTCAAATGTAATAATTATAATATACAATAACAAGCAAGGCGAACCATTTTTTAAAAAAAAGCTAAAAAACACTAAAACTGTCAGTCACGGAAGAGCGAAAACGACACTTCGACGCCTATTTTATGGAATGAAGCCTTTTCAAAACCGGCAAAAAATCCCACATTTATATACGGAGTATCAACGCTGTAGCCGAGTTCTGAATAAGGCGTCAAATGAGAAATGAAGAGAACTCCGGCATGAAGGCTCTCGTTTTTTATGAACCATGCCGAAGGAATGAGCTTCTGCATTAGAAGGAACGGCGATTCATAACTGAGGTTGAGACGTGCATACTTGTTTGCCGAATTGTACCATGCCCCGTCGAGCAGATGAAACTCGCCGGCAAATGTCTCGTCGTCATCAATCGGCAGCTGGTTATCCTTCAGGAATGTATAGTTTACAAAATAAATGTCATCGGTATGGAAATAACCGCCGGCACTCATACGCACATAGAGCGAACCGCCCGGCGACACCCTACGCTTGTACTGCATGTCAAGCTCCGCACGTGTGTATTCGCCCACAGAGCCTAAAAAGCCTTTTATTCCCTGCTCTACATCGAGCGAGAAACGAGGCTTGTACGAACCGAGATTGAACTTCTTTCCCTCGCTTATATAGTAATACATTCCCGGATGCCATGTCAGGCGCAAATGAGGTGCAACCTGCTTATACTCCTTTTTATACGGTACACCACCTATCTCCATTTCATCCAACCGTTTCTTCATTGTACGCAGATAGAAGTTCATACCGGCCTGCAGTTCCAGTCCATTGGCTATTTCTATATTGAAGTTCGATTTCACATGAAAATCGCGGTAACGCAACGAAGGCCACTCTTTTATATTCAACGAATCTGCCGAAACAGCGTTTATCATATCCAGCATGAGATTATTATATACGCTGCACCCTCGTCCTATGTCGAAACTGAACGAACCGCGTTTCATGGGCATGAAGTCCAGGGCACCCCGTATGCTCCAATAGCACTCCTTAAGCTTGAAACTATATCCAAGCACCGGTCTTATATTCAGCAGACATCTATCGGAGAAACGTGTCCTGAAGTTCATCGAAAACTTGTATGTGACTCCACGGCTTGAATTATATGATAGGTGCGATGGCCTTATCAGAGGATAAATACGCAAATCGCTGCTGCCCCACGAGAGCCTATGGTTGCTTATGGCACCGTCGCCGACCTGCCACAAGAAATTCTTTAGACTACTGTCGCGTGATTCATCATCACTCGCACTAACCGGCACCATTTCTGCATTTTCATCCGGGAAGACACCTTTCTTGCAATAGAACAAGGAATCTTCCTGCGACAGCTGCGACTTGCGATGCAATGATGCATAGGAGAGCCAGTCATTCTGTAACGAATCGGCAACACCGCTCCTGTCGGGAGTGATATTGAGTTTGCGCTCAAGTTCTCTCCTGTTCCCAAACGGCTGTATCCTTGTATAATCGAATTCCGCTTCGGCAGTTATTCTAAGCCTGTTGAATGCAAACCTGTAATCGACGGAAAGGTCTATTGTCTTTACAAGCGCACGTTCAAGCCCCTCGTTTCCCATGTGACACTCAATCTCGAAACCGCACTGTTCGTTCCACCCCTTGCCATACAATGTTATAGGCATGCCATCCCTGTCGTCAATGACAATCCAGCACTCTGTCAAAAGCTGCACATTCCTGTATTTCGCCTTAATGTTTATCTTCGTATAGCCTGGAGGAGCATAGGCCGTATCGGTCTCGAATGTATAATACTTGCTGTTTGATTCATAGAGAGGCGACAGATGCTCGGCCTTGAAAAGATAACGGCTATAGACGTCGGGAACCATGAACGACTGGACAAGGTCCATCTCTCCGCTGGCATGCCTGAACGTAGAAAGCACAGCAACGCGGTTTATATCGGGCAACGAATTATGTATATAATGTACCTTATAAAAAAGTTCCGCAAGATAACAGTTCTCATTGCGGTCGAACCGGGTCATATCCGGTATAATGTTCAACAGCAGGTTCTTGCGCTCCGAATAGACACGTTCTTTTACATAGAGGTCGGCATCAAGCGACTCCACGCTGTACATCCCGCTCTCAATGCCGTCATACAGGCGTTGCATTACCGGCAATGCAATCGTATCGTTATCCCCAACGCCATTAACCGGCTCGGCAAAAGCCGATGCCGGCAACAAAAGCGCAGACAAGGGAAGCACAAGCCACCCAAGAAGCACTCTAACGGCATAGGATATTCTACACAACAGCATCATCAGCAATCAACAGGGCTCATTTAGCGCAAAGCATGCGCAGGCATCAACGTACGGCAGCCCTTACCCTAAGCAGCCTGTCAAGCAACCCTTCAAGCAAGTCAAGACGCAGCATATTCGCACCGTCACTCTTTGCTACTGCCGGATTCTCATGAGTTTCTATGAAGAGGCCATCGACACCAACCGCAACAGCAGCTTTAGCTATGGTCTCAATCATCTGAGGCATGCCTCCGGTAACGCCGGCAACCTGGTTGGGCTGCTGCAACGAGTGCGTGATATCCATAACGACAGGATAACCGAAGCTCTTCATCTGTGGGATACCGCGGAAATCGACGACGAGGTCCTGATATCCGAATGTAGTGCCGCGCTCGGTGAGCATAACATTTCCGGCACCGCCCTCCGACACCACCTTCTCGGCTGCAAACTTCATAGCCTCAGGTGACAGGAACTGGCCTTTCTTGATATTGACGATGCGTCCGGTCTTTGCCGCAGCGACAAGCAAATCGGTCTGCCGGCAAAGGAATGCCGGGATTTGCAGGATATCGACATATTCAGCAGCCATTTCAGCCTCTTCGGCCGAATGGATATCTGTAACTACAGGAATATTGAACGAGTCACGCACCCTGCGAAGCACTCTCAAAGCATTCTCGTCACCTATACCGGTGAAAGAATCGAGACGCGAACGGTTTGCTTTGCGGTACGAACCTTTGAAAACATACGGAATATTCCTTTCGGATGTCATAGCCACTATGCGCTCTGCAATTCTCATTGCCATATCCTCACCCTCTATTACGCAAGGGCCGGCAAGAAGGAAGAAATTATCTCCCGATGTCAATTCTCTTATAGTCATATCTTCTTATTATTTATTTTCGTAGGAATTATAAGGTTAACAATTTCGGGCTCAACCGTAACCGTCATAGGGAATGAAGGATAGAAAGGACGGCCGTCGATACCTACAGGCGCACCACCTATGCTCTCTATAACCATTTCCGTAGTACGAAATGGCTCCACAAGCTTGAAGTTCAGAATCTTGCGTTTTGCAACCATTAGCAAGCCCTCGATTATACCGAAGAACGGCGACATTCTTATGGCCGACACATCGAGCCACCCGTTGTACGGCACAGCACTCGGTGTCATGCCGTAGCCAAGCGAATTGCCCACGCACAGCATCATGAACTTCTTGTCAACCACCTGGCTGTTCAGTCTAAGTCTCATGTGGAAGTTCTGACGCTTGAACAGCAGATATATGAGTGCACGCACTCTATATACAGCCTTTGCAAACATCGTGCTTTTCTTGTTCGCCAGTTCCACTATATGGGCCGACAAGCCGATGTTAAGCACATTGATAAAATAGCGTTTCTGTTCGCCATCATCTGTATTGTAGGTACAGCAGCCCACATCCACCTTGCGTACTCTATGTGCCATAATACAGTCAACCGCAGCCTTGTAGTCACCGGCCGTAAGCCCCCAATATCGCGCAAAGTCATTGGCAATGCCGTTAGGTATTATACCCAGCGATACGGTATTTCTGTTGGGCGACGACATTATTCCGTTAAGGGCATCCTGCAACGCTCCGTCACCGCCGATGAGCACAATCGTGCCATATCCGTTATCGGCAAGCATTCGTGCCTGACGCTCTACCGATTCATTGTTTTCGGACTGTATGATGTCGAACTCGACACCCTTCGCAGTCATATATTCGCGGATTTCCCTCCACCTTTTCATCGGGCGCAAGGAACCTAACTTAGGGCAATATATCACGCCCCATCTCCGCCGGTTCATGTTATACAAATCAATCATACAACATATCTTTTATTATACCCACCTGTTCATCCCTCGGCAGCGACGCATCGACCCACTTGATTTCAATTCCTCTTTTCTCCATACCCCGAAACCAGGTCATCTGCCGTTTGGCAAACTGATGTATGGCAATTTCAAGTCCATGTACCATTTCGTCATACCCCATCGCCCCGACCAGATACAATGTCAAGTATTTATATTCAAGGCCATAATATATAAGGTCGTCAGGAGCAATACCGCTATCGAGCAGTCCTTTGACCTCCTCAATCATTCCGTTCTGCAACCTCTCGTGCAACCGGGCACTTATTCTTGCCCTGCGCACATCCCTATCGACAGAGACACCTATAGTCAATGAATTCAGCTTAGGAAATTCCCGCTCTTCAACCGGACAATTAAGATAATACTCTTCGATTTCTATTGCACGTATTGCACGCTTCTTGCTGTCGGTATCGGTATTGTTATGCAGTTCCTTGTACTGCGCAAGCATTGCCGTGAGTTCCTCAAGACTCTTCTCTTCCAGCTGCTCGCGCAAAGCAGGATTCTCCGGTACAGGCAACAGACGGTAGCCTTTCAGCACCGATTCGGCATACATGCCGCTGCCCCCGCACATGACAGGAAAGCCGCCACGCTGTCTTATGCTGTCGTAAGCGTCAAGAAAATCACGCTGAAACTCGAACAGATTGTATTTTTCCCCCGCATCCACAATATCTATAAGGTGCGACGGCACAGTGACTCCGCAACGGGTATATTCCTCAATATCCTTACCGGTGCCTATATCCATTCCTCGATATACCTGGCGGCTGTCGGCACTGATAATTTCAGCACCCTCGATAGCCAAAGCCAAATCTACCGCCAGCGATGTCTTTCCGCAAGCCGTCGGACCCACGACCGAAAGAATATCATATTTCTCCTTACGTTCCTGCATTACGATACAAGAAGCCAAACTGCTTCTGATTGCGAAATTAATGCAACTAAACCGCAATAACAAGACAAGAGGATTAATTTTTATTAACCCGCACAAAACAGCAGCCGGAGTCAAAGACCCCGGCTGCACATTTATTAAAAGAGAGACATCACTTCCTTATCTTGAACGAGCGTATTGTCTTGCCCTCCTTAAGGATAGTAACGACATATATGCCAGGATTCATTGTTGCGATAGAGAGCTCGCGGAGTTCGCCTGCACGAACCTCGTATGCCTCATTTGCAACAAGCTTGCCGTCTGTAGAGAACACGGCAACCTCGAAGAGACCGTCCTCGGCAAACAGCACATTCGCTGTTCCCTCGAAAGGCTTCGGATAAACCATGTAACCGGCATCGCCTGCAACATCATCGATAGATGTCACAACAATATAGTCGGTTATGGTCTTTGTTGCAGAGCCCCATGAGTTTGTAGCGACAAGAGTAATAGGGAACTTGCCGTCACCGCTGTTGTATGTAGCATTAGCAGTAGTAGCCGTAGAAGCGTTCAGACGTGCACCCTCAATCATCCACTTGGAAGACTCATAGTTAATCGGGAAGCTGCCGGTGAGCATTGGAACGCCGAGGGTTGTTGTCAACTGATTCTGTTTGTAGTCAGTAGTCCTGCCGTTCTCTTCCTTACCTGTTGTCATGTAGCCGCCGGGTACAGCCGATGCATTTCTACCGGTGTTCGGGAAGTAGATATAGCCCTCGCTGTCGGTCTTTGTACTCTCGAATGTAAAGTAACCTTCAAGGTTTGCAGGAGCTGTCTTATAGCCCTTCATCGCCTCCTTGACCTCGGCCTCGCTAAGAGCCTTGCTCCATATCTGCACCTCATCGACCCAACCTGTCAAGCTTGCAAGGTTTGTCATTGAACCACCCACATAGAACTTGGCACCATTCCAGTTATAAGGTCCTCTACCGCGTGAAGTTCCGCTTGCAATTTCCTTGCCATTAAGGTAAAGTTTCAATGCCTTGCCCGACTTAACCGCACATACGTGGTACCATACACCTGGCATAAGGCTATAGCCTTCGGAAAGGATATCTACATCATTGTTATGCTCGTAGTTCGGTGTACCTGCCGCCGGAGCATCGGTACACAGGGACAACTCGTTGTCGGCATTGTTACGTCCGATGTTATTCTTTGCAGCATAGCCTTCGGGACGGATAGCAGTCCACATCTCACCCCAGACATTGTCGGTCCATGAACCGGTAGATGCAGCATGATTGCGGTTCACCTTTGTCATAAGCAGTGTACCCAAAGATGCGTGCTCGAACTTCTCGACCTTGAACCAGAGTGCGAATGACGTATTCGTGTATTCGCTCATGATAGCAGCATCAACTGTAAACTGATATGGCTCGCTCATGTAAAGAGACTGGGAAACAGTACAAGGAGCACCGTTGTATTCGGTACCGGTTGCAATATCTGCAGTGAAGTTAACCTCATTGTCTCCGCTTGTCACCTCGGTTACATCGGATGATATGCTGTTAATTTGTGGCAGACGGCCTGTCTCTTCAGGAGTCACAAGAACAAGCGAGCGGTTCATCAATGTCTTGCCGGCTGTAGTAACCTCAACATCGTAGCTGCCTATTTCGGGAAGAGATGTTGTCATTGTAAGGACACCGCTTGCACTTGCAACAAGCTCATTTGTCAAAGCATTGTATATCTTGATGTCTGCAACAGCATGGTTCGGGTCCTCGAAACCGATAGTAAACTCCTCGTTCGGTTTGATGATATCCTTGTCAACGGTAAGAGTCTCTATCATTGTAAGAGGCTCCTCTATCTCATTGCTCCAAACGATATTGCTCATTGCACGGCCGTCCTTGCCTACTGCGCGCACACCAATCTGCAGCTTGTCCACCTTTGGAATGAGAGTAGCATCCACTACGTATGCAGCCCAAGATGTAGTTGTTGTGAGAAGAGTCTCAACCTCGCCCTGCTTTACATAAATCTCGTAGTACCATGCACCGACCTCCTCATTATATACAGGACAGCCGTCATACTCTGCCGGACGTGTAGCCGGTGTAGGCATGTTGAATACAACCTTTATATCGGCACGGTTATAGAAACGCTTCATAACCTCAGCGTGAGTGATTGTCGGAACCAGAGGCTGCTCATTAAAGTCTGCAGGAACAAAAGCGAACTCACCCAAAAGCACCTCGTAAGCAGCTGTAGTATTCTTTACAGAAAGACCTATACAGCCTATTACATCACCGGCCTTCAAGCCGGCCTCAGAAGCCTTTATCACAACCTCATTCCACTCACCTGCCTTTATTTCACCAGCAACGGGAATGTAAGCGAAACTATTCTCGCCATTCTCCTTTGCAACCATAAGTTCAAGGTTAGAAGTAGCAGCCTTGGGCTTGAACACAAGGCGGAACTCGTCATCAGCAGAAGCTACATTCCACTTAGTTGCAAAAAGACGGATATCGGAACGGTTTGTAGCACCATGCAGCTTAAGACACGAACCGGCAAACCATGCATCGTCGTATGTAAAGTCTATACCGACAGCATCGGCAGGAACACTCTTGCCGTCGCCGTTGTCTATCCACCAGCGCCATGTCGGCAACAAATCCTGCATACCGTAGTTGTACCACTTGTGATTCCATGTAGTAACACCCTCTTTGTTGAAGAAACGGCCGTTACCCAAGTTGAAGCGTGTAACGAAAGGAAGCTCGTCAAGTGTAGAGCGTTCAATCACAGCAGTTGCATAACCGTGCCAATCCTTGAGATCGCTATATGAAGATGTCACATTGGCATCGGTCAACCCAGGCATGTTCAGGACATTGCGGTTACCGCCGGAGAAGAGCATCTCCTGCTTCTTCTGATACTCGTTCTGCACGGCATAGTCGCTCTGACCGCCCTCGGTAGAAGAGATATAGAGCGCATTGCGGTCGTGCGCACCCCAGACGACAACACTGACAGGCTGACGCATCAATGCCGACCAACCGGCATTGCCATACTTGCCATAGCCACGTCCCTGCATATCAAAACCGGCATAGACATCGAATGTAGAACGGCCATAACTCTCTGCTGTTGCAGCACTCTCAGCCAATCCGGCTTCGCTCCAGTTATAGTTCAGGAAATAAACATCCGTAACAGGCTGGTTGGTACTATTATGATGAAACCATGAATCGTTATTAGAGTTCAGTTTACAGCCATTATCGCTCAAGCCGCCGGTATCAGTTACGAACGCATACCAATCTACATGGAAAGGCCAGTTCAGCTCTTTTGCTATCCTGTGACACTCAGCCAAGAAAGGGATAAAGCGGTTATACACCTGATAGCCCCAATAGCCCTCCGGATTGAAGCAGATGCCATCAATACCGTAATACTTGAGGAACTGGATAAGCTTTCGTGAATACTTGTACTTGTCACCATACGAGTTGCTGCCAGTAGCTGCAAGATCATAAAGGGTTTTTCCCGGCTCCTCCATATTATTCACACTCATACCCCAGTCGATGAAGTAGGTACAGCCGGTTTTTACGCCATTCTTGTGCGCGACATCGTTGAAGGCACCGGGAACACGCCAGAAACCGTTTGTCCAGTTCGAGTGGATATCAAGATACTGCCACATATTGAAGTTGTCACCGTCGAAATTGTAACGCGGCAGAGCACCCCACTTCTTTGTCATTTCACCGGTAGGAGCCATCCAGCAGAAATTCTTGTTGTTGCTGTCGTCGAGCTTGTCGTTCGCCTGGTCTCCCGGACGGAAACGGTTCTTCAACGGGACACGCGAAATCCAGAAGTTCTCATCGACATAAGCCGCATTGCCGTTCCAAGGCTTGCCCGGCTCCCAGTTCTTGAGCGCATCGACAATGTTTGTAGGCCTGCCATCATCGACATACTTGTCGTGTGTAGGCACACTCTGAGCCATAGCACCTGTTGCAAACAGAGCAATGGCGAAAGATAGTAAATGTCTCTTTTTCATATTATAAGTTTTATAGGTTATTACCTATTCGGATATAAAAAACAGTTGTTTATACATAGTACGTCGCTAATTTATAGAATATTTTTCAAATGAGACAATATTTTATATAATAATAGACAAAAGAACCATAATTTAACGGAATTAAAGACCTCACGGACCTTGGCACTATACACGCAACTGCAGCTATGCGCCACTGACAGGAACATCGCCTTTAAGTTAAATTTTGCAAAAACAGCACTCTGCAAAATACTTTTTTATACAGTTGGCAGTTATAGAATAAAAAGGTCATATATATGTACGAAAATCTTTTACTCCTGCCCTACTTCCAAGGCATGAGCCGAAACGACATTACAGCAATACTCGACAAGATAACTTTCGAATTCAAGAAGTATTGCGACGGTAATATTATTTTCAAGAACGGTGACAAATGCGACCATTTCGCCATACTCACCAGAGGCAAGGCAAGCTGCACACGCACTGCCCCGGACGGCACATACAGCATTACCGAAGAGCTTGAAGCACCTTTTGCCATTGAGCCCTACTCCATGTTCGGCTACAACACAAGCTACAAGCGCGATTACAAGGCGCATGGCGACAGCACCATCCTTTTCATCGAAAAGCATTATCTGTTCAGCGATTTCACCAAGAACAACATCTTCAACATCAACTTCCTGAACCTTATAAGCCGCAAGGCGCAGAAAGTGAGCCAGGACATATGGGAGTGCACCCCGACAAGCATTGAAGGCCGCATTGCGCACTTCATTGCCTTACGCTGTGAGACCCCACGAGGCATCAAGCGCATAACAATCAAGATGGAACGCCTCGCCACCATACTTTGCGAGACACGCCTGAACATATCGAAAGCCCTAAATGCGCTTCAGGAAAAAGGCTATCTGGAACTGCACCGTGGAGAGATTGTTGTGCCGGCACTCGAAAAGCTGACAGCTGCAATACATTAATTTAAGGAGCTGTGCGCATATGCGCATACAAAAAAAGAGAAAAATCTTTGGCACTACCAAAGAAACGCACTATCTTTGCACCCGTAAACGGGAAACCTTTTACAACAAAGGTCGGTTCCGTAGCTCAGCTGGATAGAGCAACGCCCTTCTAAGGCGTGGGTCAAGCGTTCGAATCGCTTCGGAATCACAAAAAAGAAAGCAACGAGTTGCTTTCTTTTTTGTTTATAGGCGAAATTACCTCATAAAATCTTTGCCATTCTAAAAAAAAGAAGTAATTTTGCACGCTGAATAGCGCAAAGTACTTTTTGACTAAAACATATAAAAATATAAGACGATGAAAAGAACATTCCAACCCTCTAACAGAAAGAGAAAGAACAAGCACGGTTTCCGTGAGAGAATGGCTACAAAGAATGGCCGCCGCGTATTGGCAGCTCGTCGCGCAAAGGGACGTGCAAAATTGACAGTTTCTGACGAATACAACGGAAAGAAGAAGTAATTGTTTAGCAACTACATAAATGCAGCCAGGTTTTCACCTGGCTGCATTTATTTTAGTATTGCGAAACAGTTTTGCACCACACATAATTGCTTTCCAAAATAAAATTCTATCAGTTTCATAGTTATAACCGAAATTGTTGTATTTTTGCATGAAGCAAGCGACAGAACAGCCTGTTTGTACAAGAAACATACATTATTAAAGAACAATACAGCTTATAACCATAAAACATTATGCTTACACTCGACAAAATCTATCATGCAGCATTCGTGCTGAAGGATGTCATTCGACGCACAGAGCTCGTTCCGGCACCCAATGTAAACAAGAAGGCAACGATATTCCTGAAGCCGGAGAACCTACAGCTGACAGGCTCGTTCAAGGTACGCGGTTCGTACTACAAGATTTCCCAGCTGTCGGAAGAAGAGAAATCCAAAGGCGTTATCGCATGCTCTGCCGGCAACCACGCCCAGGGCGTAGCATTGGCAGCGACAAAGAACGGAATCAAGTCACTCATCTGCCTCCCCGACGGTGCTCCAATCTCAAAGATTGAAGCGACAAAGGGCTACGGAGCCGACGTATGCCTTGTACCAGGAGTATATGACGATGCCTACAAGCGCGCCATTGAGCTGCGCGACGAGAAGGGCTACACCTTCATCCACCCGTTCGACGACGAGGACGTTATAGCAGGACAGGGCACCATAGGCCTTGAGCTCATCGACCAGATGAAGGATGTCGATGCAGTCATCGTTCCAATCGGCGGCGGCGGCCTTATTTCGGGTGTTGCATTTGCCATAAAGTCACTGAATCCAAACATAAAGGTATATGGTGTTCAGGCAGCAGGCGCACCAAGCATGAAGAACTCCGTTGACAACAAGCATATCGAGCGTCTCGACTCTGTATCCACCATTGCCGACGGAATCGCAGTCAAGCAGCCGGGCGAAAACACATTCGATATCTGCAGCAAGTATGTCGATAAGATAGTAACCGTCACCGACGACGAGGTATCATCGGCAATCCTCACCCTTCTCGAAAAGCAGAAGCTCATCACCGAGGGTGCAGGAGCGGTAGCCGTTGCAGCAGCCATGTTCGACAAGGTGCCCATCGAAGGCAAGAAAGTAATATGCGTGGTATCAGGCGGCAACATCGATGTAAACATCCTCGACCGTGTCGTTAAGCGCGGTCTCATGACTTCGGGCCGTACAGCACTCCTCAAGGTAGAGCTTCTCGACAAACCGGGCCAGCTGGTGCAGATATCAAGCATCATTGCCGATTTGGGCGGAAACGTCATTGGCGTGCACCACGAACGCAGCAACGCCAACCTTGCCATCACAGGCTGCTTCATACGCATCAGCCTTGAGACACGCAACTTCGAACATGTAGAACAGATAAAGCAAGCCATCAAGGATGCCGGCTTCACTATCTGGGATTAAGAGACAGAGAGAAACAGTTTAACCAATAATACAAATAAGTACTATGCTTAAGAAAGTTTATACAAGCAACGCCCCTGAGGCAATCGGCCCATACTCACAGGCCATCATCTGCGGTAACATGTTGTTCACATCGGGCCAGATACCCATCAACCCAGCTACAGGCAATGTAGAGGCCGAGGGCATCACCGACCAGGCGACACAGGTAATGAAGAACCTTGCAGCCGTTCTCGCCGAGGCCGGCACATCATTCGACAAGGTGGTAAAGACAACATGCTTCCTCAGCGACATGGGCGACTTTGCTGCATTCAACGCAGTATATGCCGAGTACTTCACAAGCAAGCCTGCACGCTCATGCGTTGCAGTAAAGACCCTGCCGAAGAATGTACTTGTAGAGGTTGAGGTAATCGCCGAAATCTAAGAAAAAGCCGTTTAAGGCATATAGAATTTCCGCCTCTGTGTTCGTGAACACAGAGGCGGAAATGTTATGTTTAAAGTGAAAGTTCGACAATGACGACATAAACTTAGTTAACCTGAGTTCGATATAAAATTTTCGCTATAAATTGGTGTGTTTGTATAGTGTTTGTCATCTCGAAACGGAGTTCGCCGCCCAAAGGGGCCAAAGGCAACGTATGTGAGAGATCTCTTTTTTTGCAATGTTTTTGAGAT
>JAFWXX010000040.1 GCA_017522915.1 Bacteroidaceae bacterium | reverse complement strand
CCACTATAACTCTATACATATCTACCTTGTTAAAGCAGATTTCGAGGCATTCAAGAAGGATAAAGGCGTTGTGTTCCACCACGATGTGAATCATTATAACATTGATGGAGACCAAACGCTCACCGATAGAACCAAAGAGGTGATGAAGAATGTCTGCGACTTTGTGATGTCTTATAACTTCGATGACAGCGATCCGATGACCGACTACTTCTGCACTAACTTCTATCTTACATTAGGAGTCGGCACCTACAAGAAGCCATACAAGATAGAACTGCCGAAATTGGATTGCAAGGGCAAGAAACCCGATGTGTTCAAGCACCCCGAAGGTGCTGCACACAAGGCAATACGCCAGGCATTAGGAGGTGCCTATTTCAGTTTCCACAACAGCCAGCGACTGCAAGGCAAGATGGTACTCGGAGAAGACTCCTACGGACATAGTGGCGACAAATACTTCTGGCCATTATCCTATTCAAGTGCCAAGACCGCCCAGAAACGAATGGATAAGTTGGAGAAAGCCGGTATCCGCTGCAAGCTCACAGGCTACAATGGCGGATGCATCGAGTTCCTCGGCTACACACCCGAAACCGAAGCCCTACTCGAAAAGGAGCGTCAGGATGTAATTAATGCTCATCAGGCGTGGCAAGCGAAGCAGGTACAGACAGCATAAGGGAAAGTCGGTTGTCCTAATATTGGATAACCGACCTTTCCTAATCGATATGCAACATGAAAATAGATACTATCTCTGGAAAAATCTAACGAATGAGGGGAAATAATGATGGTGGCACTGGTGTTCAATGACTTATGAAGACTTTTGATGAAAGCCTCTCCGAAGCAAAAGTGCAAGGAAATGAAAGGTAATGAGGACGGACGGTTTTCAAATCATTACCCAATAACGAGGTGATTTTATAGGTCGTTGGAGTCTATTTCTACTCTCTGCCATATTCTGCATAACAATGTACAACTCGCTGATAACTAATTTTGTAACCAAAAATAATTGGATTATGCGAAGTACATTTAAGGTGCTGTTCTACGTGAACGGAAGCAAGGAGAAAAACGGTATTGTTCCAATAATGGGACGAGTTACAATCAATGGTTCGGTGGCACAATTCAGTTGCAAACTGACTATTGCAAAAACAATGTGGGATGCCAAAGGTAATCGGGCAAAAGGCAAGAGCAAGGAGGCACGGGACATCAATTTGGCTTTGGATAACATCAAGGCTCAAATCATCAAGCATTATCAGCGCATCTCGGATAGAGAAGCAGTTGTAACAGCCGAAATGGTACGCAATGCCTATCAAGGTATCGGAACGGAGTACGAAACACTGCTCGGTGCATTTGATAAAGACAACGAAAGTTTCAAGAAGCGTATCGGCATAGACCGTGCAGCAAGTTCCTACAAGGTGCGTGTAAGGTCACGAAACCATTTGGCTGCATTTATCAAGAAATGCTACAAGCGTAGTGATATTTCTATGCTTGAACTTACTCCCGATTTTATAAAGGAGTATGAAATCTATCTCTCTACCGATGCAGGACTACATAATGGCAGCGTATGGTCGCATTGTATGTGGCTGAAAACAATCGTGTCAAAGGCTCATTACAATGGACTGACACCAAGAAATCCGTTTGCTCAGTATCGGGTAAATCAAAATATCAAGGAGCGTCAATACTTGACCGAAGATGAAATCAAGGCTGTAATGACACACGAATTTGCGGATAAGAAGTTGGCTTATATCCGAGACTTGTTCGTGTTCGCAAGCTTCACTGCCTTGTCATTCGTGGATATTAAGGAACTGAGCACAGATGATATTGTAGAGATTAACGGAGAGAAATGGATTCTATCCAAGCGACACAAAACAAAGGTCAATTTCCAAGTGAAGCTATTGGATATTCCATTACAGATAATCAAGCGTTACGAGAGGTTTCAAGAGGACAAATTGGTGTTCCCAAATCTCAACTATTGGAACATCTGTAAACCGTTGAAAAAGATGATAAAAGAGTGCGGTATTTCAAAGGATATTTCATTCCATTGCACGAGTCATAGCATTTCTTCTTTCACGCTGAGAACGAGCGATTTACAGAATTAGAATTTACGACAGGTAACGATTTAGAAACGAGCGAAGTTCCCTTATCTGTTTTATTCTGCATTATTGAAAAGAACGCTTAATTATAGATGCAAAGTTACATATAATTCGTTGAATTGAGAAATTTGGGGCAAAATAATTGGCAGACAGGGGTTTTGTGAAATTCTGATTTTTGGAGGAGTGCCAGCAAAAACCAACGTAATGCCAAGTTATTCCAAAGCTGAGTAACCTATCCGTTACCATATGAAATGGATGGGAAAATACAGAAGTTTAGCGATGTAAACGATTGCATTACAGATATTTTTGATAATTATTCCTGAAAAAAATGACGGGTTACGGTTGAAATTCCTCTGTTACCGTTTTTTCTGCGATGTTCCGACATATTTTGCGTAACGGCTCATAACTCTACTGAAAGTATTTTTGAACCTAAAAAAAAGTAGCAGTTATGAAGAGTACATTTTCAACCACCTTCTACCTGAAAAGACAGGCAGTAAAAAAAGACGGAACAGTACCCGTAATGGGTAGAATCACAGTGGACGGAACGCAAACGCAGTTCAGTTGCAAGATTACTATTGACCCGAAGGTTTGGGATACGAAAAGTGGTCGTACCACCGGACGTAGTGCAGCCGCTATCGAAGCCAACCGTATGCTTGACAATATGCGTGTGAGCATCAACAAGCACTACCGTGAGATTATGGATAGGGATAAGTCCGAATCCTTAATTATAAAGGAGTTCGGACTAAGGTTTTGTGCTATTTTGAGTTTTACCGGACAGCAATAAAATATTTTAGCTCTTCTTATTTCGGAAGTATTGTCAGTTGTTTATTATACACAACCTTAAATGAAATTATAATTTTTGACTGAGATAATCCGAGAGGTTTTAGCTGTGTTTGAATCAATGCTAGCAAATGCTCGTTGTTCCTTGCATAAATT
>JAFWXX010000039.1 GCA_017522915.1 Bacteroidaceae bacterium | reverse complement strand
GTTCGGACACGAGGAGAAAGCCGGAAACTACAAGGAAGCATATTCTTACGCAAAAGAGCTATCCGCACTTGGCAACCACAACGGAACAAAGCGCATGGCCGACTACTATTATGAGGGCAAAGGCGTAGGACGTGACAAGAGCCTGGCAAAGGACCTCTACCGCGAAGCTGCAGCTGCAGGGAACGAAGAGGCGAAAGAGATTCTGAAGAGACTGTAGAAATCACCTTGCAGATTTGGCAATCTGCAGAGTCCTTAAGTTCCTAAGCATCTTTGACAAAACCCAGTGTTGTCGAAGCCTATAACTTTCATCTTTGCTCTTTCATCTTTCCACTTTCATCTTTGCTCTTTCATCTTTGCTCTTTCATCTTTCCACTTTCATCTTTCCTCTTCCATCTTTGCTCTTTCATCTTTGCTCTTTCATCTTATACTTTGCGTTAATTCACATTAAAAGCTTTGACAGGAGATACATTTTTTGTTATTTTGTAATCAAAGATTACAGAATGGTCAAGAACGGCAACATAGAAGACAACAAGAGCGTACTGCAGCTGCAGTGCGAACCGATTGAATGTGTACGTATAGGTTTTGTCGGCCTGGGCGTGCGTGCAAAACGTGCCGTACACCGCATGATGCACATCGAAGGATGCTGCATAACAGCCCTATGCGACCTGGTAGAAGAGAATATCGATGATGCAAAGGGAATTATTGCCGAAGAAGGCGGAAAGATTCCTGCAAGCTATTGCGGTATTGAGGGATGGAAGCAATTATGCCGGCAACCCGATGTTGATCTGGTATATATATGCACAGACTGGGCGAGCCACGCCGACATCGCAGTATATGCAATGCAGCAAGGCAAGCATGCAGCAACAGAGGTACCGGCAGCAACTACCGTCACCGATTGCTGGAGGCTTGTTGACACTGCCGAAGAGACACAACGTCACTGCATAATGCTTGAGAACTGCTGCTACGACGAGTTCGAGCTATGCGTCCTAAACATGGCACAGCACGGCATGCTCGGAGAGATTATCCATGCAGAGGGCTCATACCTGCACGACTTGCGAGAACGCATTTCAACAAATGATGACGGCGGACGCAAATGGAGCAATTGGCAAGTGGAATTCATGAACAACCATAACGGCAACCCCTACCCCACTCATGGACTCGGCCCCATTGCGCTTGCCATGAACATTCACCGTGGCGACAGAATGAAGAGCATTGTCTCGGTATCGTCCAAACGTATAGCAGGTGCCGATGCTGAGAGCCTGAGCGGAACGATGAACAGCTCAATAATAACTACCGAAAAGGGGCATACCATTCTCGTACAGCACTGCATGACATTGCCACGTCCCTACAGCCGTGCATTCCTTGTAAGCGGAACGGAGGGTTTTGCGCAGAAATATCCTGTACCGTCTTTTGCCTTTGCCCCAGACAGCGACAATGCCTTGATGGGCGATGAGTGCGCCGGACTGTTGGAACAGTACCGTCACCCCTTTGTTTCAATGTACAGACAACGTGGTGAGGAACTATGCGGACGCCGCTGGATAGACTATGCCATGGATTGCCGTCTTATATACTGCTTGCGGAACGGGTTGCCGCTTGACATGAATGTATATGACGCTGCATTATGGAGTTGTCTTGTAGAGCTCACTGACATTTCGGCACGCAGCGGTGGTGTCCCGGTTGAAATACCAGACTTCACCAGAGGAAAGGAGTGCCCGGAGAACAGGAAAATCTTCTCCTGAAGCAGAGTGTTGCAATAAGTATCGAGATTATAAACGACAGCAATGTCGGCAAATCAATAAGATAACCGTTCTCCAATTCTGGGGAGCGGTTATTCATAACATTCATACTTGTCATTTCCTCGCCTTGATATGTACAGCACCGGCAATGGCCAGCGTGAGCACTCCGCCGAGGATATATGCCAACATACGGTTCTCCATTCCGCACATCATAGGAGAGATGAAGATATATGACGAGCAGACGTAAGTCATTACAAGAGCCGGCAGCATGCCTATCGCAACCGGTTTCCTTTTGCGGAACAGATATACCGTTATGCACCACAATGTAATGACAGCCAATGTCTGGTTGCACCATGCGAAGTAGCTCCAGATTGTCTGGAAAGGTAACCCGAATATAATGAACAGCGCACCTGCGAAGAGAGGCAAGGAGACACCTACCCTCTTGGCAAAACTCTTCTGACCGATACCGAACATATCGGCAACGATGAGCCTTGCGCAACGGAATGCGGTATCGCCCGAAGTTATGGCACATCCTACGACACCGAGCAGCACACAGGCAGCCACTCCCTTGCCCAATGTGGTTTCGGTAATTACATTCACCATTCTTGCAGCACTGCCGCCGTATTCGGCAATGGCTGTATTAAGCCCGTCGGCACCGCCCCAGAAGGCCATGCCTATGGCAGCCCATATAAGTGCGATGATGCTTTCGGCAATCATTGCACCGTAGAAGACGCTTCGTGACTGGGTCTCCGAAGTCATGCAACGCGCCATCATAGGCGATTGCGTTGCATGGAAGCCCGAAATTGCGCCGCATGCAATTGTCGTGAACAGCATCGGCACTATCGGGAATTTTTGAGGGTCGCTTATGCAGTTCTCCAGGCTTGTCAGTTCCGGTATTACATATGTGTCGCTATTGAAGAGAAGTACAAAGAGAATGCTGAATGCCATTACCAGCAACGCAATGCCGAAAAGTGGATAGAAACGGCCTATTATCTTGTCAATAGGCAGGAGTGTTGCCAGTATGTAATATAGAAGTATTACAGCAAGAACAACTATAAGTTCCCATGTGGAACTGCCGAATGCAATACTCTCCAGCTGCGGCAATGCGACATTTGATGCTATAAGCTCTGCAGGCTGCGACATGAACACAGCACCGACAAGCACCATTAGCAATACCGAGAAGACCCTCATGAACATTCTCGTTCCGTTTCCCAGGTACTCGCCTATTATTTCGGGGAGACTTCTTCCGTTGCTTTTCAACGATATTACGCCTGCAACAAAATCGTGCATAGCACCCATGAATATACCTCCCAGAGTTATCCATAGGAAAGCGACCGGACCGTATGCCGCACCGAGCAAGGCTCCGAAAATAGGGCCGAGTCCGGCAATGTTGAGCAGTTGTATCATAAAGGTTCTCCACCGCGGCATAGGAATGTAATCGACACCGTCGTACATGCTTTCAGACGGAACGGGATTAGAGGCATCGATGGCACATATTCTCTCAAGGTATCTGCCGTAGGTGAAATAGGCAGCCACAAGTGCCGCAAGGCACAAAAGGAATGTTATCATAGCAATATTATCTTATTCTTATTTTTCCGTCAACTATCTCTATTTTCTCTTCGTCACACATTGTGCGCAGCAGTTCTGTCATAGCCTTGCGCGAAAGCCCCATTGCATCAAGTTCGTCAAGCGAGTGCAGCTTCCTGTCGGAGAGATAATCGAGCAACCATTCCGCAGGAGCTGACACAGGAGCTTTCTTGCCTCCGGCACGGCTCGCGACACAGACATCGCAGTTACCGCATTCAGAGCTCTTCTTCTCACCGAAATATTCGAGCAGAAGACGGCTGCGGCATTTGTCCTCACGTGTCGCATAGCTGAGTATGGAGTTAAGTCTGTCGGCAAAGACAGCCTTGCGCTCGTCATACACCTCACGCGAAAAGCGGAGTTCACTCCCTAAGACACGGTGCCTGGTAAATGTTATTATAGGGCATTTCTTCGAGGGCGCATACATTACAAGTCCTTTGCTCGCAAGCGAAACCAGAATCTCGTACATGCGATGACGCGAAAGCGAGGTAACGCGTGAAAGATATCTCTCGTCGATGAATGCCGGGTCGGTGAACAGACCGCTATAGTTGCGCAGTATTGCATTAATGAGCAGTTCGTACTCCTTAGGCAAACCGCGGAAGCGGAACAAAGCATCCTTATCAACAATGAAGCGCAAGCGCGATGCATATTCCATTTCCTCGACATACTCGATGTAGCCCATACGTGTAAGTATCCGCAGCGCACTGTCGGTCTGCAGTGTAGGACGATGATATTTCTTGCAGAAATCGCCCAACGAAAACTCGAAAGTACAATCCATTCCGTCGCCCAAAGCCATGCTGTAGTAGTAGCACACCTCGTCATAAACCTCGCGTATGAAATCCTGAGGCGGATAGTTGTCCGAGAGACGGCGTGTCACAACCCTGCTGTCACCATTGCTGTACAGCACGACTGCATAGGCCTTCTCGCCGTCACGTCCTGCACGGCCCGCCTCCTGGAAGTACGACTCTACAGAACTTGGCAAATCGACATGCACGACAAGACGCACATCGGGCTTGTCTATGCCCATCCCGAAGGCATTGGTCGATACCATTACTCGGGCTGTACCGCTCTTCCATGCATGTTCCTTCGCGTCCTTGCTTTCAGGAGAGAGACCTGCATGATAGTACTCGGCCGTAACTCCATTGGCAAGGAGAAAGTCGCACACCTCCTTTGTCTTCTTGCGGTTAAGCGTATATATTATTGCAGAGCCTTCTATGCGTGAAAGAATATGCAGAAGTTCTTTGGCCTTGTTCTCGGTACGGCGCACCACATATACAAGATTCTTGCGCTCGAAACTCATGCTGTAGCAATTCTCTTCGCGGAAGTTGAGCTGCTGCTGTATATCCTTCACCACTTCGGGCGTAGCAGTTGCAGTCAGGGCAAGCACCGGTGCGGATGGAAACATCCTTCGAAGTTCGCATATCTGTCTGTATGCAGGGCGGAAATCGTGCCCCCATTGAGATATACAATGCGCCTCGTCAACAGTTATGAGTTGTACCTTTACACGCTGTATCTTCTTGACGAAGAGTTCCGATGATATGCGTTCGGGAGAGATATACAGGAATTTGTAATCTCCGAAAATGCAGTTCTCAAGCGCAGTGACTACATCGCTTGTACGCATGCCGGAATATATTGCAGTGGCCTTTATTCCACGTGAACGCAAGTTGGCGACCTGATCCTTCATAAGAGCTATGAGAGGAGTAACAACAATGCATAGCCCTTCGCCGGCGAGTGCCGGAACCTGAAAGGCTATGCTTTTTCCTCCGCCTGTAGGCATGAGACCGAGGGTATCGCGGCCACTGCCTATGCTCTCGATTATTTCACGCTGTATTCCGCGAAAATCGTTGAACCCCCAGTATTCCTTAAGAATTCTCCTGTATGTCATGCATGCTACCGGCTAACCTTTGTATGGATGCTCTCTATCTGAAGCTGCACCTCACCATGCTTGTAGGCATTGTCTTCGAGCGTATAGCAGATATCGAACGACTGCTTCGACTTTATGTACTTTGCCTGACGGCTCTGCCCGAAAGCTATGCCATTGAGTATCGTATTGGACTTGTAGTCGATAAGTTCCAGCTTTATATGTTCCTGACGGCGGCCGACAACCTTGCTTGCACCATAGTCGCACACATTATATGTGCAGAACACCGGCTTGGGGTTATCGGGACCATGAGGCGCGAATTTCTTCAGGTCGTTGAAGAACTTGCGGCTTATCTGATGAAAGTCTATTTCGGCATCTATGTCGATTACAGGTGCTGTCTGTTCAGGCAATATATTGTCGGCAACAAAACCCTCGAAACGCTCGGCAAAGGCCGCTACATTCTCAACCTTGAGAGAAAAGCCGGCAGCATAGGTGTGGCCGCCGAAGTTATCGAGCAGATCGCGGCAACTCTCCATTGCCTTATAGACATCGAAGCCGGTTACAGAACGCGCCGAACCCGTTGCAATGTCACCCGTACATGTTATTACGACAGCCGGACGGTGATACACTTCGGTGAGACGTGAAGCAACGATACCTATTACGCCACGGTGCCAGTCGGGGTTGAAGATGACAATGGCACGCTGCTCATCAAAGCTTTCAAGCCCCTCCACAATGCTGTTGGCCTCCTCGGTCATGCTCTTGTCGAGTTCCTTGCGGGTCTCGTTCATTTCGTTTATCTGCATGCTGATATTCTTGGCTGCAGCGAGGTCGTTCTCAATGAGAAGATCAACAGCAACCTTTCCCTGCATGACACGGCCCGATGCATTTATTCGCGGACCTATCTTGAAAATGATATCGTTTATGCCGACCTCTTTTTCCGAAAGACCACATACATCGATAATAGCCTTCAAGCCTGTACTTGGACTATGGTTTATCTGCTTTATGCCATGATAGGCCATTATTCTGTTCTCTCCCATAATGGGAACAAGGTCCGAAGCTATGCTCACGGCAACAAGGTCGAGCAGCGGATAAAGCTGTTCGGCCGGCATTGCATTGTCCATAGCAAAGGCCTGCATGAACTTGAAGCCGACACCGCACCCCGACAGATGCGGATAGGGATAGGTTGAGTCGTGGCGTTTAGGATTGAGTATCGCCACGGCACACGGCAACTCGTCATCGGGCACATGGTGGTCGCACACGATGAAATCGATTCCCAGAGACTTGGCATAAGCAATCTCCTCGATAGCCTTAATGCCGCAATCGAGTACTATGACAAGCTTTACGCCTGTAGAGTACGCATAATCGACACCTCTTTTAGAGATGCCGTAACCATCTTCGTTCCTGTCGGGAATATAGTAATCTATATTCGACGAAAACTGTTGCAGAAACTTATACACCAACGCAACGGCTGTTGTGCCGTCAACATCGTAGTCGCCGTAAACAAGTATGCGCTCTTTCTTGCCAAGAGCCTTGTTGAGCCTTTTAACGGCAATATCCATATCCTTCATAAGGAAAGGATTATGGAGATGGCTCAGTTTGGGGCGGAAGAAACTCCTCGCTTCTGCAACAGAAGTTATACCTCTCTTCACCAGCAGGCTGCAAAGTACAGGACTCATGTCCAACTCTGCCGATAGGGTCTTAGCCACAGCTGCCTGCTCTTCTGTAGGAGGTAGATATTTCCATTTCTGACCCATTATATGTATTTTTTTATTCAGCTTGCCAAAAGCCGGATACCGCACTGCCTCACATGGAAGGAAGCTCACCGGCTGCAACGAAGAGAACATAGGGCAGGAGACAGCAACACACACTTTTCAACTCTACGCACCTGCAGCCACACAAAATGTACCTACTAAGGGTAATTTATCAAAATCTCTTCAATTTGTAAAGATACAAAAAGAGATTAGATATAGGAACGCCACAATGATTTTTTTAAGAAAAATAATATTTTTTGTTTCCGACGAAGCATGTTTACTGCCCACAAAAGCCGGGGATAACCAAATAGAGATTAACGAGCACACCGATATAGAAGCTAAAACTTTAACGGGATTACAGACAATGCTGTTCCATTGGCACTGCCAACGCAAAAACATTTTCTGCATAAAACCAAAGACACCGCTATCTTATAGCAATAAAAAAAGCACACCGAAGTATGCTTTTTTATTCTTTACATGCCTATTACTTGATACCAAGTTTCTTGCGAATATCCTTGGGAAGAGCGTCCTTGTGGACAACGATATTCATTGTCTTGTAACGTGCAAAGGCCTTTGACGCATACCAAATACCTTTGTAATCACCGGCCTCACCCCATGAATTCTTCACCATGTAGTACTCTACGCCATCCTTGTCCTTTGCAATACCGTAGATCTGCATGCCGTGGTCGTCGGTTGTCTGCCAGTTGTCGTATGCAATCTGACGCTCCTCCTGAGTACACCACTTCTCTGTTGACGGCTTCGGAGTATTCTTCTTCTCCTCCTCGCTCAGCTTGAGCCACTTCGCCATGTCAGAGCCTTCGAGGTCGGCTTTCTTTGCGTCATCCGGCATAACAGCCTTGCCGTCACGGCCGAAACCTGCCTCGCTCACGTCGCTGCCCCACGCAATTGTATAGCCCTCCATGATAGCATTGTCGAACACCTGCATGAACTCATCGATAGGAAGGTTGTATGACTGCGCCCAACGCCAGTTATCCTGAATCTCAAGAACGAAAGGCTTGTAGAAAGGATGGTGTGTATAAGATGTCAAAGAGATATAATCCTCAGCCTTAAGGCCCAATGACTCATAGAAAGACTTTGGAGTATATTCCTTGCCGTCGTATGTAAACTTCTCAGGACGCTCGCCAAGATAGATGTCGTGAACGGCTGTTATCGCCTTCTTCCACAATGGCTGGCCGTCGGGGCTCACCTGGAGAGAGCGGTGCTTGCCTTTTGCAATAGCAGCAACGACAGCGTCGCTGACTGCAGAAAGCTCATTATGGACGCTCAATTCCTTGCCGTACATTACACCGGGACGCATCTCTGCCTCAGGAACAAGACCGAATGTCTCCATACCATAGATTACATCGTAGAAAGAACCTCCCTGTGAGAAAGAGATATCGCCGTGAGTGCGGACAGCCTTGTCGGCACGGTCGAGATAGGTGTTGTGAACGATAAACATCTCAGAGAAGTCGTACTCGCCCTTGCCCATGCGGAGCAGCTCCGACTCGATGAAAGCAAGCGAAGAGTAGCACCAGCATGTACCTGCCTGGTTCTGGTTCTTTATACTTGTGATAGGATTCTCCTTCACTACTGTAAACTCAGGAACAGTATCCTTGTTCTCCTGAGCAAACGCGCCAAGGCCCATAAATGCCAGCGCAGCAAACAAAATGGATTTCTTCATAGTATTATTTAAATTATCAATTCTTAGTCTTATAAATTTTCTTCTACATTGCCTTTCATAGCCTCCGCTATCTTCTGTGCCAGTTCGTCGGCAAGTTCGGGATTATCGGCAATAAGAGCCTTTGTACGGTCACGGCCCTGGGCGAGCTTTGTCTCGTTATAGCTGAAGAACGAACCGCTCTTCTTTATTATGCCGTACTGGACGCCAAGATCGACAATCTCTCCTGTACGCGAAATGCCTTCACCGAACATGATATCGAATTCGGCCTTGCGGAATGGAGGAGCGACCTTGTTCTTCACCACCTTCACACGCACCTGGTTGCCGACAGCCTCTTCACCGTCCTTCAGCTGGCTCACACGACGGATATCCAGACGTACCGAAGAGTAGAACTTCAACGCATTGCCGCCTGTTGTCGTCTCCGGGTTACCGAACATGATGCCAATCTTTTCACGCAACTGGTTGATGAAGATACATGTAGTCTTTGTCTTGCTTATAGCCGAAGTGAGCTTGCGCAATGCCTGAGACATAAGACGTGCCTGAAGGCCGACTTTGTTGTCGCCCATCTCACCTTCGATTTCAGCCTTCGGTGTCAACGCTGCAACGGAGTCTATCACTATTATGTCGATAGCCGATGAACGAATGAGCTGCTCGGCTATCTCAAGAGCCTGTTCACCGCAGTCGGGCTGCGAAATGAGCAGATTGTCGATATCAACACCCAACTTCTGCGCGTAGAAGCGGTCGAATGCATGCTCGGCATCGATTATGGCAGCTATGCCGCCCATCTTCTGCGCCTCGGCAATGGCATGTATCGCCAATGTTGTCTTACCCGATGACTCAGGACCGTAGATTTCGATTATACGGCCACGCGGATAACCGCCTACTCCAAGCGCAGCGTTCAAGCCTACCGAGCCGGTAGGGATGACATCGACATCCTCAAAGCTGTCATCGCCGAGCTTCATTATAGAACCTTTTCCGAAGTTCTTCTCTATCTTGTCCATCGCAGCCTGCAGAGCGCGCAGCTTCTCACCGCCTGCGATATTTTCCAATTCTTCTTTCTTTGCCATTTAATTTCCAGGATTACTATGGTAACTAAAATTACTAAGATAACTAAGTTGGCACAAGGATTAAAGTTCCAAATCCTTATCAAACTCCTCATGCCAGGGAAGACCCTGCTTGTTCAGCTGTTCCATGAATGGGTCCGGATCGAACTGCTCTACGTTCCACACACCTGACTTGCTCCAAATACCCTTCAGGAACATCATTGCACCAATCATTGCAGGAACACCAGTTGTGTAGCTCACGCCCTGCATGCCGGTCTCCTTGTATGCCTCCTGATGGCTGCAGTTATTGTAAACGTAGTATGTATGCTCCTGGCCATCCTTGATACCACGGATGCGGCAGCCGATTGATGTCTCACCCTCGTAATTCTCGCCCAAATCCTGTGGGTTGGGAAGCACAGCCTTAAGGAACTGCAAAGGAACAATCTTTACCACCTCTTCACCAGTACCGTCGGCCTTGGGTGCCTTGTACTCCACCTCATCAATACGGCTCATACCTATATTCTGAATCACATCCAGATAGGTCAGATACTGCTGGCCGAAGGTCATCCAGAAACGGGCACGCTTTATGGTCGGGAAGTTGATTACAAGGCTTTCAATCTCCTCATGATGCAAAAGATAGCTTTCGCGTGGACCGACGTTGGGATATGTGATTGGCTGATGAATCTCCATGGGCTCGGTCTCAATATACTTTCCGTTCTCATAGTAAAGTCCCTTCTGAGTGATTTCACGGATATTGATTTCGGGATTGAAGTTGGTAGCGAATGCCTTGTGGTGGTTACCTGCGTTGCAGTCAACGATATCAAGGTAGTGAATCTCGTCGAAATAGTGCTTTGCAGCATAAGCGGTAAACACACTGGTAACGCCCGGGTCGAATCCACAACCTAGAATGGCGCAAAGCCCAGCTTTCTCAAAGCGTTCGCGATATGCCCACTGCCAACTGTACTCGAAATGAGCCTCATCTTTGGGTTCATAGTTGGCGGTATCCAGATAGTTGCAACCGGTCTGCAGACAAGCCTCCATAATTGTGAGGTCCTGATAAGGCAAGGCCAGATTCATCACGATATCGGGTTTGTATGAGCCAAGCAGTTCCACAAGCTGTTCCACACTGTCCGCATCCACCTGTGCTGTCTGCACGTTTGTTCCGTACTTCTTGTTGAGTACGCCAGCCAAAGCATCGCACTTCTTTTTTGTACGACTGGCAATCATTATTTCGGTGAACACATCCGTATTCTGGCACACCTTATGTGCCGCAACTGTAGCCACGCCTCCGGCTCCTATAATCAGAACTTTTCCCATTTTACTGAACGATTAAAAGTTGATAAATATCTTAATTCTATTGTTCAAAATTGCTTGCACACCGCAGAACCGCGTCTTCTTTTCCGACTCTCCGGTTTACCCCAATGTACATTTCACAAAAGTAGTATAAAAAAAGGGAAAATGCAACGAATCACACCCTTAATAAAAGATGAAAAAACGTACAGACTGACGATTCCGGAATAGCCGAAACATAAACATGACATTTTGTCTGCCATTTTGTCGCACAAAAATTGTAAAAACAGGACATAGAGGCAAAGCATGACAAAGTTAAGCAATAGAAAAACCCTTTGGCACGCACTTTGTTCTATATCTTACGGAGGCGACAGACGCCCCGACCTGATTTTTGAACAATAACAAATAAAAAAAAACAATAGAATTATGGGAAAGATTATTGGAATTGACTTGGGTACAACCAACTCATGCGTAGCGGTTTTTGAGGGCAACGAGCCCGTAGTTATCACCAACAGCGAGGGCAAGCGCACTACCCCTTCAATCGTTGCATTCGACGGCAACGGTGAGCGCAAGGTAGGCGACCCTGCGAAGCGTCAGGCTGTCACCAACCCTCAGCGCACTATTTTCTCTATCAAGCGTTTCATGGGTGAGAATTGGGCGCAGGTAAGCAAGGAGATTTCACGCGTACCTTACAAAGTAGTTGAGGAGAACAACATGCCACGCGTTGACATCGACGGCCGCAAATATACTCCGCAGGAGATTTCGGCTATGATTCTTCAGAAGATGAAGAAAACTGCAGAGGATTTCCTCGGACAAGAGGTTACAGAGGCTGTCATCACAGTTCCTGCATACTTCAGCGACTCACAGCGTCAGGCAACAAAGGAGGCCGGACAGATTGCAGGCCTTGAGGTAAAGCGTATAGTAAACGAGCCTACAGCAGCCGCACTTGCATACGGTGTTGACAAGGCAAACAAGGATATGAAGATTGCTGTATTCGACCTCGGTGGCGGTACATTCGATATATCTATTCTTGAGTTCGGAGGCGGCGTGTTCGAGGTTCTCTCTACCAACGGTGACACACACCTCGGCGGCGACGACTTCGACCAGGTAATCATAGACTGGCTTGCAAATGAGTTCAAGGCAGAAGAGGGTGCAGACCTGAAGGCTGACCCGATGGCTCTCCAGCGTCTCAAGGAGGCAGCCGAGAAGGCGAAGATTGAATTGTCATCGACAACATCTACCGAGATCAACCTCCCTTATATCACAGCCGTAAACGGCATGCCAAAGCACCTTGTAAAGACTTTGACACGCGCTAAATTCGAGTCATTGGCACACAACCTCATACAGGCTTGTCTTGAGCCATGCAAGAAGGCTATGAGCGATGCAGGACTCAACAATGCTGACATCGACGAGGTTATCCTTGTAGGAGGTTCTACACGTATCCCGGCCGTACAGCAGATTGTAGAGGAATTCTTCGGCAAGGCACCTTCAAAGGGCGTTAACCCGGACGAGGTAGTAGCAGTAGGTGCTGCAATCCAGGGTGCTATCCTCAATAAAGAGGGCGGCGTAGGCGACATTGTGCTTCTCGACGTTACTCCGCTTTCAATGGGTATCGAGACATTGGGCGGTGTAATGACAAAGCTCATCGACGCCAACACCACAATCCCATGCAAGAAGAGCGAGACATTCTCTACTGCAGCCGACAACCAGACCGAGGTAACAATCCACGTTCTTCAGGGCGAGCGTCCTATGGCTAACCAGAACAAGTCTATCGGCCAGTTCAACCTTACAGGCATTGCTCCGGCACGCCGCGGTGTTCCTCAGATTGAGGTTACATTCGACATCGACGCCAACGGTATCCTTAAGGTATCGGCAAAGGACAAGGCTACCGGCAAGGAGCAGGCAATCCGCATCGAGGCATCTTCGGGTCTGAGCAAGGACGAGATAGAACGCATGAAGGCTGAGGCTGAGGCTAATGCCGATGCAGACAAGAAAGAGCGTGAGAAGATTGACAAGCTCAACCAGGCCGATTCAATGGTATTCCAGACCAAGAACCAGCTGAGTGAGCTCGGCGACAAGATTCCTGCCGCCAAGAAGGCTCCTATTGAAGCTGCAGTACAGAAGCTCGAAGAGGCACACAAGGCACAGGACATTGCTGCTATAGACGCTGCAACAGCAGAACTGAACAGCGCATGGCAGGCAGCAAGTGCAGAGATGTATGCACAGAGCGGCGCACAGGGCGCACAGGGCGGCCAGCAGTACGATGCAGGCAACCAGCAGCAGAGCAGCCAGCAGGACAACAGCGACGTTCAGGATGCTGAGTTCGAGGAAGTAAAGTAACAGAACTGTATATTAATTCAAACGGAGCGACAATGCACTTGTCGCTCCGTTTGTGATTTTCACAAAGCAGGAATACAGCCGGACAGCATCACCGGTTTGGAGACAAGCCACATGAACGAGAAGAAGGAACGCAGTGAACTTGCAAAGGCAACAAGCAAGCTAAACTCCGAAAGCACAAATCCGTGGCAGAAAGTTCAGCAGGAGAAGAAAAAGGGAATAGGAACTCCTTGACCTCGCCTTTTGCCAAAGCATATGAAAAACTCATGGACTATAAGATACTGAGAGAGTTGGCATTCCCATTCAAGAGCCCTGTACACATGGCTGCTGCAATTGATATTGGGCCGAGAATAAACGACAGCAACAATCTTTCGAGCGTTTCGAACAGATTTGCAGGAGAAGTTGATGAATATTTTAGAAACGCAAGTAAAAATTACAAAAATATATCGTATATTAGTCAATCTGGAAATGCCATGAGACATACGATATGGCAGGCAGTGCTTGCATCGCAGTACAATCCTCAAGTGGCATACGACGCTGCAATGTCGCATGAAACAAGGCCATATACCAATATCGACAGAAGGTCTTTTGCCAATGAAGCTGACGCCGATATGGTTACAGACTTGTTGAACAACGAGATAGGGAGAAGGATTGGAACAAACAACAAACGTCTTGACAGAAAGGGAATAGCCTTGATTGCCTTAAGAGAGTTTTGGCAAAACGGGCTTTTCACTTACGAGAAAGGCAACGATGGTATGTGGCATGTTGTAAAGAGGAGAATATCTGATGATGTTTACAATGCCATGTATAATAAATTTATAGGTTTAGACAATAACGGAAGATAATGAAAAAAGGATTGGTTTTTGTTTTTGCATCGATGATGCTGTTATGCGGATGCAACCGTCTGTTCGAGAGTGAAAAGGAGACGCTGGACCGCATGATGGGAATCCATTGGGAGAATTGGAAAAGTGCCGGCAAGGACACCACGAACTGCGTCGTTGACTTTGCCGAGGTTGTGCCTGTCGAGTGGGATACAATGGTTTATGTTGATTACTACTTGTCCGATAAAAACATAGATGCTTATAATTACATAAAAAGTTGTTATTGGCTTAAAGAGGTGGACCTTAGAAAATATGATGAAGAAAGCATACATTTCTGGAAAGACGAGAAACTTGTTTACAAGATTTCCTTGCTTATGGCAAGCGACGATGAAAAAGGTTCATATTTCTGCAGTGAAAAGAATTTAATAAAACGTGCCCGCAATGATGCAAAGTTCCATGTAGTAAAAAAACGCAAGTTTTATATTATCCGTGATATGACTGAGGAGTTCGTATTATCATGGAGATATGTTAATGAGTTTTACGATTATAACCAATAGTTCCGTTGCCGTGACTCTTTCCTTTATGCTGGGCGACAAGTCCTTATTTTAAGTTTAGGGGCTGTTTTTATTTCAAAAAACAATACCGATAGAAAAGAAGGATTGATTCCGAGCCAAAATTTCGTTATCTTCGCCGAAAGAAATCTTTTATGGAACTGCCAAATGATCCCATGATGCTGTTCAGCACCGTAAACATGTACCTGCGCGACCGTTACCGGTCGCTCGACGAACTATGCTCAGACCTTGACATCAACCGCAAGGAACTTGAAGAGAAGCTTATGCAGGCCGGGTTCGAATACAGCGAGAAATACAATAAGTTCTGGTAGGCTACAGCATTGAATGAAATAGCCTCAATCCGTCCATAGTAGTGCTGAAAAATACAGTACCGCCCGAAGCGCGGAAAATCTTGTCGGTTGACATCGAAAGGTTGCGTTCGTGGCCGGGATAGCGTTCATAGTCGGGTTGCAAGAGGGCTCCCGACTGCAAACCGGCAAGCATCTCGCAATAACAGCATGCAGTCTCATACGTATTCATCGAATTCCCAGCACCATAGTTGTACACACCGCCCGGCAACCCGAACGCTGCCGGCAAGAACTCCACAGCTTCTTTCACCCATGTTATGCCGCGATATTCGCGCACCGGGAACATGATGGGACGACGCTCATTTACCGAAGCTGCAATAAGCTGCACAAAGTTATTGTGCAACGGCATACCTTCACGCGGTTTATCGTACATCCACGTTGCACGCAGGGCCACAGTAGCGGGGTTAAGTTCCATAGCCCTTCGCTCTGCTTCGAGCTTATGCTTGCCATATACATTTTCGGGCATTACGGGCACATCCTCACTTAGTGGGCCACACTCCAGGTTCCCGTTATATATCTGGTCGCTTGAAAAGAAAACGAACTTTGCACCATGAAGCATCGCAGCCCGTGCAAGATTGCAAGTCCCCTCGACATTTACCTTATAGCTCTCTTCGGGGTGCTGTTCGCAGTACCATGTATTGGACAATGCAGCAAGATGCAGCACAACATCGGGAGTGTTATGCAGCAAATAGCTATCCACCGAAGCCTCATCGGTTATGTCAAGTTCGGCATGCGACGGCATGAGCAGAGAGAAATCATATCTCCACCTCTCGACAAAACGGCTCCCCACAAAGCCGCTTGCTCCTGTTACCAGTATCTTTTTTTGCATGGTGCTAATATAGTCAAAATAGATATAAGTACAAAGGCGCAGTACATTCAAGAGCTGTTATATATAAAAATTCCTCGCGCTACGGTGCGAGGAATTACGAATCCGGATCAAAGAGTATATGTCACACTTATCGTAACGTTCCTGCCGGGGGCACTTATGCCGCAGCTGTAGGGGCGGTAGCGGCGGTCGGTGATATTCTCAAAGGTTGCATTGAGAGAAAGACCTTTTGTAAGTTTGTACGATGCGCGCAAGTTAAATGTTACCCATGCCGGAGAATATACATTCCCTGCAGCATCAAGGGCGTAGAATTCGGTTTTTTCCTTTTCCTCTTCGGGCATATCCTCGGCACTGCACTCCGCTTGAAACTGAGTGAACGCTTCCGCACAGAATCGGCCGTTATCGAACCCGAACGTAACTTTTCCGAAGAGTGGCGCAGCATGACGAGAGGGCGATATCTCTCCGTTGTCGAGCTCTTCGCGGCCACGCTGCCAGCTGACACGCGCCATAGCATAGAAGTGCTTTGCGAACTTGGCATCCAGTGTCCCCTGCACGCCCCATACTCTTGCAACAGCCGCATTCTGCAATGCCTGCACAAGGCATTCATTGCCTTGATATATCATAACAGCACTGCCGTTGAAGGTGAAATCACGGCGAACAATGGCATTGTCGAGACGGGTATAATAGGCTGTCAAACTTGCTTCAAACTTATTGCCGAAACGCTTTGCAATGCCAATTTCGACATTGTCGGCATATTCCGGTTTCAGTGACGGGTTAGGCACTGTAACGCAGCCATCGACACTGTCGAACAGTTTGCCCATGTCATCGACGTTAGGAGCTCGGAAGCCACGTGCATAGTTCAAGCGGAACAGCCAGCCGTATGAAGGCCGCCAGTTGACTCCGATGTTTCCGCTGACGCTTCCGGCATCGGCACTCTGCTTAGGTTCAAAAGGAATCTCATACCCGGCTTTCGTGAAGTCGTTGTCGATGCGGTAATGGTTGTAACGCAACCCGGCAGCAAGATTAAGCCTGCGGGTGACATGCCATTCGCCTTGCGCGTATATTCCGGCACTGTACCATTCAGCCTTGGGGTAACGTGCTGCCATGGGAGAGTTCTCGCCTGTAACGACATCTGTACATACACCTGCCGAACGCACATTGTTCTGCACATACTCGGCTCCATAGGAGATAACGATATCCTTTGACACTTTCTTAAGAAAATCGGTATTCACGCTCCAGGCATCGACCTTCTCGCTCTGTATCTCGCGGCCGGCCTTGCCCAAAGAACGGCTGATACGGCTCTCCTCAAAACGTTGCAGGGCTACATTCACACGCAGGGAGTCGTAAAGAAAATTGTCGCCGGCATGCTCTGCCATAAGATGGTTCATCATCCATTTCTGCGGGCCGTAATCCCATTCGGCATAACGCGGCTTGCCATCACGCATGCGCTGATGACGGTCGTAACGGGCATAGTCCGAAGTGCGGCTATAATGGAACGCATATTCAAGGTTCCAGTTGACAGAAGGGACATAGCGCACCTTCTGCATGAAGTTTATTTGCGAATATCCGCTTGGAGCCTGCTTGCGTTTGTCGTTGTTCACTACAACCTCGTCAAACACACCGTCCTTGTTGTAACCAGGTACAACAATGTAGGGCATCACATACTTTTCGGGGCCATGCCTGCCCTGTTCCATGTCGTCGAACGAAGATGCCGTGAAGCTGGTGAGGAGAGCCCAACGCCTCCACCCTATCCCGGCATGCAGATGCGCTGTCAGTTCATTCGAAGCTGTTGCCGTACGCATTGTAGCCGAGCCGTATGCGACAGGGCTTTTCCCTTTTGCGAGCAGTGGAGCGAGAGTTCTGAAGACCATTGCACCGCCAATAGCATCGCTTCCGTAACTCACCGCACCGGGCCCGAAAAGCACTTCGCTGCTTTCAATGGCAAAAGGATCGAGCGAAATCACATTCTGTATATTGCCGGAACGGAAAATGGCACTGTTCATACGCACCCCGTCAATACTGTAAAGCAGTCTGTTGGTTGCAAAGCCACGTATCATAGGGCTGCCTCCGCCATACTGGCTCTTCTGGATGAATACCTCTCCTGTCAGCCCCAACAGGTCGGCTGCGGTCTGAGGATTATACGCATTGGCTTCTTCGAAGGAAATGCGTGATATTTTTACAGGCTGCGACTCGCGCTCCTGACACCACCGGCTCGAAGAGACCACAATCTCGCCCAGATGTACCGAAAGGCTGTCCTGCGCCTGTAACGCCAACGGCATAAGCGAAAGAAAAAAAGAGAAAAGCATCTGTTTCATAGTAACACCTCAAACGGTTGTCATTTGACAAGGAGCTTGCCGGCTTTGCAGTAACCTCCCTCATCCGTTCCCATATAGAAATAAACTCCTGCCGGAAAACCGTTTGTAGGTACTGATATGCGTTCACCTGCAGATGATCTGAACATGACTGCTCCGCTTGAATCATAGACAACAAGAGTGACACTCCCAGCAAGTTCGCGCGCCTCGAAGACAAAGTTCTCTCCGGCCTTCGCAACATTGCCGTTTGGCAGAAGCAGTTCCTTGCCAAGAACCGGGCTGTTGCCGATACCGGTTTCGGTATCCGGCACCGGCTTGCTTCCCTTTATCATGCCCTTGATTTTTCTTGTATCGGTTCCACCTGGTGTTGTTACCGTCAACGAAATGTCGTATGTCTGATCGGACTCTATCGTTATCACCGGATTACGTACATTATCGGCCGATATCGACAACGGAGAAGGCGTTATTTCCCATTTCCATTCAGCTCCGTTATGATTTACAATACTATAGCTGTCGAGCTGTATGGTACGTGGATAGTCCGGCAGTGTGTTGTCACAGGAACCGGCATTGAGAATTATTGGCTGAGCAACCGGCTTGAACACCTTATCGACAAGCTCGCGTTCCCATATTCCATTATTAGTTGCAAGACGTATGACACCCTCCTTATAGAAAGGAAGCATGCGATTAAGGTTCACCACCTTAGGAAGCCCTTCACTGAACGGCATCCATCCATTGGTCGTGTCATCACGATAAAGCACTCGTCCTCGTGGAGTCGTGTAACTCTCATTGAGGTAACCCATTGTATATGCAATTGCATAAGCAGCATTCTTCTCATTGCCTGTAAGAAAGAAACGGCCGATGCTATGCGCCTCAACATTGCCTTCCCAATTAGGGAAAGCGAGCCCATTGTCAAGTTTCTCCCATGTAGCGCCATTGTCCGTTGTACGCCATAGTCCGCCTGGATTACTATCACTCACCCATATTTCGTTCTCATCTACAGGACTCAACGCAAGCTTGTAATTCACACTCTGCTTCATTTCTTCGGGAAGCGAAATCATTGTGAATGTCTCGCCTGCATCAGTACTGAAATAAAGGGTACCCCATGTCATCACCACAATTTTGTCGGGATTAGCACGTGAAAGAGCAAAAGCTGTTATTGGATAATCGAACGTATAAACCGACGAAAATGACGCGCCATCATCGCGGGTACGCCACAATGTTCTATATTCTTCATCATATGTTCCACGCACAATATAGAAACATTGTGCATAACGAGGGTCAAACTCCAGTCCCATACCATGTTGCGAGGACTCCTTAGGGTAAGTCCAATAGTCGAGGAACGGCACGAATTCATCGCGCCAGTCATCGGGCATGACAACATTCTCCGAATCGCTGAATGCCACCTTGCGCGGGTTGGAGAGGAACACATATCCTGTAGGACGCTCCGAACCGCGCATAGAGAGAGTGACTCCGTTGTAACGGTCGAGCTGAGACATATTTCCGTTGTGGTTACGGCCGCCCACCATCACATCCTCGTTCCAGCCCTGGTCAAATCCCCACATCTCAGAAGCATACAGGCCATGCAGCTTGGGTTGGGCATCGGCAAGGAAGAAGTCGTTGCTGTATATCATGCCGCCATCGGTTGAAAGCCAGGTATCGCCAACACCGTTTGTCTGCACGCACTGCATATCGCAATGAAGGTCGAAACGGCCGTAATAACCGCCCACATTCTCCAATGTTTTTCCGCCGTCGCTTGAGCGGTACAGCTGAATGATTCCTACAAGCAACAGTTCGGGATCGGTCGCAGATGCCGTACATACCAGGTCGTAATAGCCCTGACCGCCATTCTTGTCAACTGTTTCCATCTGCTCAACCGGATCGATTACAATAAATGATGCACCCCCATCGGTACTTTTGTATAGCAAAGGCGGGCCACTAAAATATAGGGGGCCCGGTTGAGAAAGATGATTTCTGCGACATGCCCACAGATACACATAATCAGCACCGGATGGAGCTTCGCTGAGACCTATGCGTGCGCTTATAAGTGGCTGTCCGTCAAGTTCGAGCAAATTCCACGATGCACCGCCGTCGGCACTCTTATAGAGTTTTACTGTATAGTCCTGTTCTATTGCCACATAGCAGACATCCGGGTTCTGAACAGAGAACTTTATATCGAACACCATTCCTGCGAGCATCCGCTGCCACGATGCACCGCCGTCGGCAGAACGCCATAGTTGGGCACGGTCACCGGCAAGGATTATATTGTCGTCCTGCGGATGAAACAGCGCAGAGTTCGTACGGGCATAGGTCGCCCTTTCTGGTGTTATGTCATCCCAGTTCTTTCCGCCGTCGCTACTTATCCAGAAAACTCCGCCTGCGCCTACGAGCACGCGGTCGGGATTATATGAACTTACATCGACCGTCGTTATTTCACCGGCCATCCATTCGCCATCGTTGCACGGAGTCCATGTCTCGCCCTTGTCATCAGTACGAAAGACAAGACCTGTCTCCGAACCGCAATATAGTATATCCGGGTTCGAACGAGAAGCCTTGAAACGCTGTATGTTCGACTGTGCCGGAGACATTTTCTTATGCTGATAGTCGTATGTCACTATCGGAGATATCACTTTCCATTCCCGTTGTTCACTTGCTCCGGTTGCAGCTGCACGCGCACGCTTCGCACGCGCCATCCGTACTTCGGTTGCGGCCTTCTTCACGTCATTATGATAAAGCGATGCAGAAGGGAGCCTTATGATGCCGTCGGACTGTACAAAAGGAAGATACGCCTTCTGAAAACGACGAAAGTGGTTTACTACCTGTTTTGTATCACGCGACTTGTAACGTGCTCCCGGTGTCTCCTTTAGATAGACCTCAAAACTATCAGTCATAGCCTTATAGTCGAGCCCATGAGGATTGGCCAGCTGCGCCATCCAGGGAGGAGAGCCGGCTGGAAGATAGTTCAACTTATATGGAGTGAAAAGCGAATCACTCTTCTCTAAGGCACTCGCCTGCATGACTGCAAACGTAATGATTAAAAGTGATGAAATTATTATTTCCTTGAATTTCATAGTTGTTTATTTGATTATGAATTGACCGAAGTATTTCTGTGATGAACAATTTATGGAATATATATATACACCCGACGGCATGCTGCCCAAATCGACCTCAACACTGTTGTCCGCAGCATCGATTACCTTCGTTAGCAATAACTGTCCTCTCATTCCATGCACTGTGAATACAGCCTCGGAATCAAGGCCGGTAGTAACAAGGGAAATATTCTCGCCTCGTTCAAGGAGAGCCTTCCTGACACCTACCTCGCCAATCCTGGCCTCATCGATGCCTGTAGAGCCTTCGATTGTAATCATATCCTTGATTGTGCGCGATGATGTTCCAGCCGGAGTAGTCACGGTGAGAGTAACATCGTAGCTGCCTGGATTCCCGAATACGACACGCGGATTACGCGCCGAAGCGTCACTCACATACTCCGGCTGCGGAGAGAAGCTCCATTGCCACCTGGTTTTCTCATCCTGACGTACAATGCTATAGCTGTCGAACTGGACCTCTTTGTATGGGCTGAGCGTTAAATCCCCACTGCCAAGATTTAAAGCCATAGGCTGTGCCACTGCAACAAAATCCTGATGATACAGCGGTGCCTCCCAGAGCCCCTGATCTGTAGCCATACGCAAAACTCCATTCTTGTAGAAAGGCACAACCTTTGAAATTCGGGCACCGGGATTAAGACCGGTTGAATAGTCAATGAATTCATTCATGGTATTATCACGGAAATAAACATTTGCACCATCATAGCTTGTTATATAACAGCTATCAAACTCATCACCAACAAGTATTATTTGATGCACGCGTATCCCGGAGATATTCGCCAAATCATAACGTGACCAGTTCTTTCCGCCATCAAAGCTCTCTGCCACCATTCCACGAAGATCGTTGCAGATGACAAGCAGATGATCCTCATCATTAGGATCGACCACAACACGTGTAAAATGCATATTTCCATCAAGATCAGGAAATGGACGGGAGCCACACTCGCTGAATGTCAGTCCGCCATCATCAGATCGCCAAACATTCCATGTTCCCGATATATATACACGATCAGGGTCTGTGCGCGCAAACTCATAACTGTAAAAGTCCTCACCTTCACTGTCGAACGTTTTTTGGAACGATGCACCTTCATCGTATGATATATATCCCTCTTGCGGATTGGTCATATCCTGAAGAAAAACCTTCAGTGCATAACGCGGATCTGTTGCTATCTCGCCATTAATACGCAAAGCCTCATAAGGTTTTTTTTCACTGAACCAGGTACGGTAATCCTCACCGACAGTTCCATCCATTTCACGGGGCATTATACGTGTAGAGGCATCGGTAAAATATACTTTCCAGGGATTACTCTTCATTACATAACCGGTTGCAATTTCCACACCGCCGACATGCAACGAATTTCCTTCACCATAAGTAGATGCATGGACAACATCACCATTGTGCCACCGGCCGGCTGCCATGACATCCTCATTCCATCCTACGCCCAATCCTTGATAATCAGAAGCATAAATACCATCATAGCGATCCTCGCCTTTAGTCTCGAAGAAGTCGCGTGAATACTTTATACCTCCATCATTGCAAATCCAAGTATCGCCGCACGGGTGTATTGCAATATCCTGTATATCACAATGCATCCAATCACTGCGCTGATAACCTCCTATACCATGGTCGCGGTAGTTGCATGTACCTTCTTCGGTAGAGCGGTATAGAGAAGTGAGACCGAAAAGCACATGTGCAGGATTTGTTGCCGACGCACCTATCATCATATCGAAATAGCCTTGACCACCGGTTTCGTCCATAATCGGAGAAAATGTATTGCTCCAATGCCAACTGCCCTTGTTCACGGTCTTGTCTTCCCAACTCTCGCCGGCATCTTTCGACAGCAATATGAACGGTTCCCCCTTGCCGCCTTGAGGACCGGAATCGTATCCCCACGAATCACAAGTAACAAGTGCATATAAATAATTCTCACCACCGGCAGCCTGACTCACCGCCAAACGGCCGCATATCATCATCGACACCGGCAACTCCTTTTGCTGCCAGCTGTAGCCACCATCTTCCGACACATATATTCCGGCCCATACGCCTACTGTCTCGCGTCGAACAAGATAGATTCGTTTAGAGTTACCAGGTTGAAGCTCATGGTCAAAACATATTCCGCTCATTGTACACACAAAATTCTCGCCTCCATCCTCGGAAATATAAAAACCGCTTCCCGACCTGTCTTCATGCTTGCTTCCTGCCGAAGCCGTGATAATCAGTCTGTTTTCAGGATTTATGCGTATGGAATTCACTCGACTTGTTATGCCGCCACAACGTACCCATGTATCACCTCCATCAACACTCTTCCAAAGCCATGGACCACCGCCCACATAAACAATATTCTTGTCAACCGGGTCAATGGCAATGCTGTATATCGGACCACCGAAGTAATGTTGCGGAGCGCAGGGTTGCCAAGTCATGCCATGATTGGCAGTCTTGAAAACCACACCGGCCTCAGTACCACAATACAGCGTAGCACTGTCGCTCAGACTCACTGCTATGCGATAGACGCATACCTGAGAGTCCTTGCGTTTTACCTCGCCGTTCTTATGCTCGTAGGTGCGGTTCGGCCCGATATTGCGCCAAACAGGTCTTTCGCCGGCAGCCCTTGAAGCATTGACCGATGCGGCACGCCTGTTCATTGCATCGACCTTTGCTGCATATCCGTTAATATCCGGCAGTTCAATTGAGCCGTCCCCGGCAACAAAATCACGGTATGCCGCCATCCAACGGCGATAGAAATTGTATGCCGGCTTATGGTCAACAGTCTTTACACGGACATTTACGTCACTCGCCTTCCACTCGTTGAAAAGCTCTTGCATCTCGTAAAAATTGACACCTGACGGGTTTTCTGCAATTCTTTGCATCCATACAGGAGCACTTAAAGGCAGGGGCTCCTGAAAATAAGGATCGTATTTTTGTTGTTTGACAAATGTTGTCATTGTGTCGGCAGGCAATATGGCTTGAGAAAAAGCCACTCCATGCAAAGAACCGGCTACAAGAATAGCCGTAAGGACTTTTTTCAGATTAATAATCATTGATTAATTAAGTTTTTCTTAGTTTTATACAAAAATAACTTGCGGTTTTAACACTATATTATTACATCTACATAATTTATGTTAACAGAAACTTTTTTTCACAAATTGCATACAGTTTGTTTTTTCTGCGATTACAACAGAAAATACCGGTTGTAACTGACCAGTTCATAAGCAAGTTCATAAGCAAGTTCATAAGCAGGGTATTATTAATAAATGGCATATTAAGGCAATTAAAAGTCAAACGGTTCAGGAATCTCAATTATAAAAAAAAGTTAACACAGGAAATATTTTCCATTGGAAATTTTATAATACAAAAAACTTTCACAATATTTGCAGTGCACAAACAAGCAATGGAGGTCCCGGAAATCAGTTCGAACCGATTTTGAGTTTTATCTTACTGCATTTATAATACCAGGACTGCACGATTGAATATAAAGACTGAACAAATCTCAAAGAGATACAAGGGGAAAGAGCCTAAAGACGGCTGTAACTTTCAGCCTAATATATACATCTTTCCGGAAGCAATTTAAACTGCCACGAAACGACGAACTACATAAAATATTACTTAAACAGCTTAGAAAAAACATCAGAAATGAAAACAAAGACAAACTCCAAATTCATCATTATTGGCGGTGTTGCAGGCGGTGCAACAGCCGCAGCGCGAATTCGCCGCAACACAGAACAGGCAGAAATCATCCTTTTTGAGAAAGGAGAACACATTTCTTACGCCAATTGCGGTTTACCTTATTATCTCGGAGGCGTAATTGAAGAACGCGAACGCCTTTTCGTACAAACCCCTGAGAGTTTCGGCAAGCGGTTCAACATTGATGTGCGTGTAAATAGCGAAGTCATTGGCATTGACACCATAGAAAAGCAAGTACATATCCGCACTTCGGACGGACGCGAATACACTGAAAGCTACGACAAGCTTTTGCTTTCACCGGGAGCTTCTCCTGTACGTCCCCCTTTACCAGGAATAGACAGCGAAGGAATATTCACTCTGCGGAACGTGACCGATACAGACAGGATCAAAAGCTTCATGCAACAAAAAGAAGTAAAGAATGCAGTGATAGTGGGCGGCGGATTCATCGGTCTGGAAATGGCAGAGAATCTGCATCATAGAGGGATTCGGGTCAGCATTGTAGAAATGGGGAACCAAGTAATGAGTCCTATCGATTTCTCCATGGCATCACTTGTCCACAAGCAACTGCAGGAAAAAGGCATACAGTTATTCTTAGGGCAAACAGTAGAGTCATTCACCGATAATAGAGGAAAAGTGACAGTGCATCTTAAATCAGGCATAAAATTAGAATCAGACCTGGTCCTGCTTTCAATCGGAGTAAAAGCCGAAACTACACTTGCCCGAAAAGCAGGACTTAGATTAGGAGAGATGCAAGGAATATATGTCAACAAACACATGCAGACGTCTGACGAAAACATTTATGCAGTCGGTGATGCTATTGAATATCCTCATCCAACCACAGGAAAACCATGGTTAAACTTTCTTGCCGGTCCGGCGAACCGCCAAGCACGTATTGCAGCCGACAATATGGTGTTTGGCAATGTCTTGAGCTACGAAGGCTCTATAGGAACATCTATAGCCAAAGTCTTTGACATTACAGTAGCGAGCACCGGTCTGCCCGGCAAAAGGCTCAAACAGATGGGAATTCCGTACCTATCAGCCACTACACACGCAAGCTCGCATGCAAGCTATTACCCCGGAGCACTGCCAATGAGCATAAAAATAACATTTTCTCCTACCGATGGACGTTTATATGGAGCGCAGATTGTCGGATATGACGGAGTGGACAAGCGAATCGACCAATATGCTCTGTTCATAAAGAAAGGGGGCACAACAGAGGAACTGACTTTATTGGAGCAAGCCTACGCTCCTCCTTACTCCTCGGCAAAAGACCCCGTTGCAATTACCGGATATATTGCCGGCAACATACTGAGCGGCAAGATGACACCGCTCTACTGGAGAGAACTATCCGAAACCGACATCTCACGCATCACATTGGTTGATGTACGCACAAGGGAAGAATTTGAATTGGGAACTATTCCCGGAGCAATCAATATACCTCTGGAAGAACTGCGTGAACGCATGAAAGAGCTGCCTATGGAACGTCCGGTATATCTGTTCTGCAGTGTAGGCTTAAGAGGCTACTTGGCTTCAAACATTCTAAAAGGCAATGGCTATAGGGATGTACGCAATCTTATCGGTGGACTAAAAACTTACGACACGTCAACAATGCAACTGCTCCCTGCTACAACACCGGACAACAATAAAGCCGGAGAGAATCAGGCACCCCATTCATGCCAGGCCACAACAATAAAAGTCGATGCTTGCGGAATCCAATGCCCCGGCCCCATCCTTAAGTTGAAAAAAACTATTGAAACCATTAAATCTGGAGAGCGTATTGAAATCAGTGCAACCGATAGCGGTTTTCCAAGGGATGCGGAAGCATGGTGTCACACAACCGGCAACATTTTTATCGACAAGCATTCCGAAAATGGCATACACCATGTTGTAATAGAGAAATCCAATACCGAAGCGAGAGAAACAGACAATGTCAACAAGGAAGAGAAAGGCAAGACACTCATCCTGTTCAGCGACGACCTTGACAAAGCCATAGCAACCTTTGTACTTGCAAACGGAGCCGCAGCCACAGGCAAGAAAGTATCCATTTTCTTTACCTTCTGGGGGCTGAATGCTATAAAAAAGGCTAAAAAGCCCAAAGTAAAAAAAGACGTTTTTGGCAAAATGTTCGGCTGGGCACTTCCCTCCGACTCAACAAAGCTGTCTCTTTCCAAGATGAGCATGATGGGTTTTGGCGCTAAAATAATGCGTTACCTGATGAGAAAGAAAAATGCTGCTTCATTAGAGGAACTTAGAGTGCAAGCTATTGAAAACGGGGTAGAATTCATTGCCTGCCAGATGTCAATGGATGTCATGGGAATAGATCGTGATGAACTGCTCGACAATGTAGTAGTTGGCGGTGTTGCCACATACATGGATAGAGCCGAACAAGCCAATGTCAATTTATTCATATAAGTAATACATGATGGAAAATATAACATGCATATGCGTCATGAGGGAGCTGTTTGCAGCTCTCTCATGCCTTGAGAAAGAATTGATAGATACACATGGAGTCACTTTAAACGAAGCCATGATACTATGTGCCTTAGGCAATGAGCATGTGACTGCATCAGACATTGCCAACAGAACAGGCATGCTGCCATCGCATACCTCAAAAGTGATTGGAGCATTAGAAAGAGAACGACTTGTTGAACGCCAATTAGGCAAACAGGATAAGCGTAAAATATACTTGTCACTGACAAAAGAGGGGAAATCACGTCTTGAAAGAATCAAGGTTCACAAATTTGACATACCGGACTTGCTGGAACCGTTATTCAAGAAACACCACAGAGAGTGACTCTTAAAAAACTTAAAAGCATATAATTTATTGGCAAATAAACCGTGGCAAAGATTAGACAAATTCACTTTTAAGCATTATTTTCGCATCTGGAACAGACAGAGAACAGAACACCCTGCCGGTTCCCTAACCGGAAAATAAAAAGAACCATAAACAAATGAAATCACTACGTTCACTCTTCAGAATCGGTCTTGGTCCGTCGAGCAGCCACACAATGGGCCCGAACCGTGCGGCAAATATCTTTGCAGAGCGATGTCCTAATGCCGATTCATACCGCGTAACACTTTACGGCAGCCTTGCAGCAACAGGTGAGGGGCACATGACAGACAAGGCAATATTGTCGGTTCTTGAGCCTATCGCCAAGACAGAACTTGTATGGAAGCCCGACACATTCCTGACTTTCCACCCCAACGGCATGAAGTTCGAAGGCATAAAGGACGGCAAGACAATAGAGGAGTGGACCATATACAGCATCGGAGGCGGTGAGCTTGCCAACGAAGGAACTACGAAGAACGAGGAGGACATATACCCGCTGACGACCATACATGAAGTCATGGACTGGTGCGACGAGACCGGATGCAGCTTTTGGGAGTACGTAGAGAAATACGAGGGCCCCGACATTTGGGATTTTCTCTCTGAGGTTTGGGAGACGATGAAAAGCACTATCAGGCGTGGACTTGAAAACGAAGGAGTATTGCCGGGAGGATTGGGACTGCAGCGAAAGGCCAATACCTACCTCAACAAGTCGCTGTCGTACAGCGCGGCTGTCAGCAGCAAGGCAAAGGTATATGCCTACGCGCTTGCCACATCGGAAGAGAACGCTAGCGGCAGCACCATTGTCACCGCGCCCACATGTGGTTCAAGCGGCGTATTGCCGGCAGTGCTGTATCACCTGCATACCTCTCACAACTGCTCCGACACACGCATCCTGCGCGCACTTGCAACAGCAGGACTGTTCGGAAACGTAGCCAAGGAACATGCATCGATTTCGGGTGCCGATGTAGGCTGCCAGGGCGAGATTGGCGTAGCATGCGCAATGGCCGCGGCTGCGGCATGCCAGCTCTTTGGAGGGACAATTAACCAGATTGAATATGCTGCCGAAATGGGACTTGAGCATCATTTGGGACTCACTTGCGACCCGCTATGCGGCCTTGTGCAGGTGCCTTGCATAGAGCGCAATGCCATTGCCGCATCACGCGCTCTCGACGCATGCACATATTCGGCACTCTCCGACGGAAAGCACAAGATAGACTACGACCGTATAATTGAGGTAATGAAAGAGACCGGTCACGACTTGCCGAGCCTGTACAAGGAGACATCGACAGGCGGAATAGCAAAAATCGATATCAGCAAGCGGAGAGGCTTCAGGAAGATACTCGACACATTGCACATTACAAAGAAAAAGGAATAAGCCTTTGGGATACAGGAACCGGAACAAGACACTATAAATAATGAGAAGACTACTATTGCTTTTGGCTCTGCCTTTGCTGTTTGCAGCAGCAAATGGCAACGCACAGAACGGGAACATGGTAAAGCCTAACTACGCGCTTGCCGAGAGGTTCTCGCCGAACAAGATTTCAAGAATGGTGAAGCAGACAAGGGTGCAGCCTGTATGGTTTGCCGACGGAAAGCAGTTCATCTATTCATGGAAAGATACCGAAGGTACAAAGTACTACATTGTTGATGCTGTTAAAGGCACAAAACGCGAACTATGGGACATGGACCGAATGGCAAAGGAGATTACTCTGCGCACCGGTGACCCGTACGATGCACAGCATGCGCCGATAAACATCAACCGCACAATACGCGAAGGCCGCTATGTGCGTTTCGATGTCGCTTCGAAGAAGGAGGTTCCCAAAGAGCTTCCTCGTCATGAGCGCAACGACAGCACAAAGATAAAGGAGAACAAGGGAAAGAAGATGAACAAGACGTTCTATTTCGAGTATGACATAAAGACAGGAGACCTTCTTGAGCGCACAAAGGACGAAATTGACGACCTCTACCCCAACTACCCCAGCTGGGCGAATGTTTCCCCCGATGGCAAGTTCGCTATATACGAGAAGAACTACAACCTATGGTACATGTCAATGGAGGACCTTGACAAGCTGCGTATATGGGACAAGGACAGCACAATCGTAGAACATCAGCTCACTTTTGGGGGCACCCCCAACCGATGCTACGCGCGCCACTCGCTGGACGAGAAGCCCGACAGCACAAAGCGTTTCCGTGTATATGCATTATGGAGCCCCGACTCACGCCACTTTGTAATGACACACCGTGCCGACTCGATATTATCGAAAATGTGGGTGATAAACTCACTGAGCAATCCGCGCCCAAAGCTGGAAACATATTACTATCAGATGCCGGGCGAGGAGACTCCGGTGACAACAATGGAGCTCTTCGACTTCGAAAAGAAGACAAGCCGCATGATTGACGTGTCACAGTTCAAGCAGCAGCGTTTAGGGCTGTTCAGCAAACCCGGAACACACGCCACACGCTACGACAACCCGCGCAAGAGCATCTGGCTGGGCGACAACAACGGCTTCTACTTCGAGCGCATAAGCCGCGATATGAAGAAGATTGAAGTATGCTACGTATCGCTCGACTGCGATACCGCAAAGACTATTCTACGCGAGGAGATGAACACAAGCATCGAGAGCAAGCAGATACGTCTTATTAATGGTGGCAAGCAGTTCATACAGTGGTCGGAACGTACCGGCTGGGCAATGCTCTACCTGTACAATGCCGACGGAACACTGGTGAATGCAATCACTGACGGAGCCTACCATGTAGAAAGCATCGTTGCCGTTAACGAAAAAGAGAAGAAGATATACTTCACCGCATGCGGATACAACAAGGAGGAGAACCCCTACTACATGCACCTGTTCTGCATAAACTTCGACGGCAGCGGCCTCAAGCAGATAGACGATACCGACATGAACATCAGCAACTATTCGGTTGCCGATAACGGCGAGGCATTCGTTGTCACAGCATCACGCGTTGACACAGCACCGGTGAACTATGTTTACAGCAAACAGGGCAAGAAGAGTGTTGAGCTCGGAAAGGCCGACCTGTCACAGCTGTTCGCAGCAGGATACAAATATCCTGAGCGTTTCAAGGTAAAGGCAGCCGACGGCATTACCGACCTTTATGGAGTGATGTACAAGCCTTTCGACTTCGACTCCACAAAGTGTTATCCTCTTATAGAGTATGTGTATCCGGGCCCGCAGACCGAAGCCGTCAACGAGAGCTGGTCGAGCGGCATGAACCGTATTGATCGCCTTGCCCAGATGGGATTCGTAGTAATCACAATAGGCAACCGCGGCGGACACCCCAACCGTTCTAAGTGGTACCATAACTTCGGTTACGGCAATTTGCGCGACTATGGCCTTGCCGACAAGAAGGTTGCCGCACAGCAGCTCATCGCACGCCACAGTTTCATCGACGGCAACAATGTTGGCATACACGGGCACTCCGGCGGAGGATTCATGTCAACAGCAGCCATACTCACCTACAACGATTTCTTCAAGGCGGCAGTATCATGTGCAGGTAACCACGACAACCGCATCTACAACAACTGGTGGAGCGAGAAGCACCACGGCATAAAGGAGAACATAAAGGAGAAGACAAACAAAGAGGGCATTGTCGAGCGTGACACCACATTTTCATACAATATAAGCACTAATCAAGAACTTGCAAGCCGCCTGAAAGGGCATCTATTGCTCGTTACCGGTGATATGGACAACAATGTTCACCCGGCAAACACCACACGCGTCGTCGATGCGCTGATACGTGCAAACAAACGTTTCGAGATGCTCATACTCCCCGGTGACAGACACGGCTTTGAAACTAAAGACGAATATTTCTTCTGGAAGATGGCCGACTTCTTCAGCAAGCACCTGCTGGGCGAATCAAAGGAGAGCGAAGTCGATATAAAGGAGATGAACAACGACTAAATACAATACACCATACGCGAATAACAGCGGATGTAAACAGACAGAATCAATATACTCCATTGTGAAAACATTAAAACCAATGCCTATGAAACATCGCGTATAATCAATACGCACAAAACAGACATATAAAAAAGCGTTTTAGCTTTATTCTGTCATTTCGAGAGTTTGGCGACTAATGAATACCGACAAGAATACTGCAGGAATGCTCGTGCATATTAGCGCGGGCTTTCGGTTATTCTGTCGGTAGGTTACGCCAAACACCTCGAAATGCGGATACACTGAAAGTACCGCGTTTTTTGTGCGTACAACCCCGGAACATCAAGGTACTACGGAGTAACCGAAAAGCCGTAAAGTGAGTAGGAGACATTATATAAAACACGTATGATATGAAAAGACTCATTTGTACACTCCTTATGGTTATTGTACTTTCAAATGTGGCAAGAGCCGAATATGTACTCCCGTTCGAGGTACAATACTCGTCAAAATTCTATAACGGATTACCAATCGTAACCGACCTGTTCAATGGCTACTTCTACGATAACCTAAACGAGCCCGACGGTCCGAGATTGGGGTTGATGGACGTAATTGTAGCCGTAAACGGAACCGATGTCATGGGAATGGGACACGATGCATTCAAGGAACTGTGCGCTCAATCAGAAGAACTGGAACTGGATGTTGTGCGCAAATACGACAAGGGAGACTGGGTTTATAAAATAAAAATCAGGCAAAAGAACAACCTGAACGGCTATGGTGACCTAAAAATAATCCGTACATTGTCAAACATTTCACATCGCACAAAAATAAACAACAAGGAATTTCAAGATGCAATACGTATTTTCTGCGACAGCGAAGTGGATTTCCAGAACTATTATACATACGACATTATGGTAACAGGGGACGACCCGCTGGTAGACAAGAAGATTCTTGAGACATTCTGCAAATCGGGGCTATTTTCACGTTATCAGCGGGATGAGGAGAACCCCGACCTTATAGTATGTCTTGCAAGGTCGGCCGAAGAGTCCATTTCGAGCACTTATGTCCCGCCAACCACACAAGTAGTCAACGAAGGCAGTTTCGTACAGCCTGTCTACAACTACATCACACGCTCCACCTCCTATGTAATAAAACAACGTAACCGGGAAAAGCGTACCGAAGGCTACACCCAAACAACAACGAACTCCAATATCAATCTTGAGATTACGGTTCTCGATGCAAAGAAGCTGAATGCCCCCGGCCAAAAGACCGCCCCTATTCTATGGCAAATAAAGTACTCGCAGAACATCACGAACAGAGAGTCGCAGATTGTTGACATTTATATGCAGGTTGCCAGAAACAACACATTTCCGTTTACCCAGCCGCAGACTCTGTGCCGCTATTCCTTTGCAATGTGCGGAGCTATATTTAAACCATATGACGAAAATTCCGCAATCGTTGCATCGGAGGTGGTTCCGGGCAGCAATGCCGACCGTCTTGGACTGAGAAAGGGTGACATAATCACGAAAGTTAACGGAAACAAAAGTTTCAAAATTACCATGAGCGCCGGCAGTTACCTTGAATTCGACCCCAAAATACGGTGCTCAGAAATTCCATACATCATAACATGGCCGCGATATAGCAATGGCAAATTAAACACTTCTTATGATGTTAACATCTGGAGTGATGAAACTATGATATGCAATCCTAATACCATAACAAAAGGAATAAGAATTAACAATTACAAGTCACCGCTCCATAACCCCAAGACCAAATACACTATTAAGAGAGGAGATGAGACTATTGTATTGAAAGGTCAGTTGAGCTATGACCCGCTCACGCTCGGTACATTCGAAGGGGCAAATATTAATTTTAAATGTTTTGAAAATTTAGTGGATTTATGACTTACAATTAACGACGGTAGCCAATAAGTGACATGAATCCCGAAAATTTCGGGATTCATGTCACTTATTGGCTACTGATATAGGAGTTGAATACCTTTTGTTACTTGAAAAGAACTTTCTTGCCGTCGACAATGTAGATACCGGGAACGGTTATCTCATCAATCCTGCGGCCGGTGAGGTCATATATACCCAAAAACTCTTTCTCGTTTATATAAGCAAGCGGTGACCTGTCCATGTAATACAAAGTATCGTTCCAATAGAATTCGGCAGGTGGAAAATACATATTGCCTGCTATTGAAAATACTCTTTTGTCAAGGTCCAATGTTTCAAGGATTGAATCTCTGCGTTCGAAGCGTACTGCAGAAGAATTCTCCTGTGCAAAACCGCATACGGCGGCAAATGCAATAATTAGCGTTATAATCAGTCGTGTCTTCTTGATGTTTTGCTTGCTTATTTTGTATCTGTTAAACTTCTGTTCAACTACGACACCCCATAGCGTGCCGCGCCTCGTAACTCCTCTTCAATGCGTATCAATTGATTATACTTGGCAGTGCGGTCGCTGCGGCTCATTGAACCGGTCTTTATCTGTCCGGCATTTAAAGCCACGGCAATATCAGCAATTGTTGTATCTTCTGTTTCACCGGAACGGTGGCTGATTATGGTTGTATAGCCATTACGACGTGCCATTTCGATAGTATCGAGAGTTTCGGTAAGTGTTCCTATCTGGTTAACCTTTACCAGCACGCTATTAGCGCAATTCAGTTCAATACCTTTGCCAAGGTATTTGACATTGGTTACAAAAAGGTCGTCACCCACAAGCTGGCAACGGTTGCCGATGCACTCGGTGAGCATAGCCCATCCCTCCCAGTCATTCTCGCCCATGCCGTCTTCTATTGAGTCAATCGGATATCTTTCGATGAGACGTTCAAGATAATCGACCTGCTCGCGGGATGTAAGCTTTTTCCCTTTTGGACCTTCAAAAAGCGTATAGTCATACACTCCGTCACGATGGTATTCGGATGCAGCACAATCAAGAGCTAATGTAATGTCAGTTCCGGGAGTATAACCGGCTGTCTTAATCGCTTGAACCAATATATCCAGTGCCTCTTCCGTGTCATTGAGTGCCGGAGCAAAACCGCCCTCATCGCCTACACCGGTGCTATACCCTCTTTTCTTAAGCACACTCTTTAATGCACCGAAGACCTCGGCACCCATCTGCACGGCTTGACGTATGCAACCCGCACCTATTGGGCGTATCATAAACTCTTGAAATGCAATAGGAGCATCGGAATGACGTCCTCCATTAAGCAGGTTCATCATTGGAATAGGCAACACGTGCGCATTGACACCGCCAATATAACGATATAAGGGCATGCCGCATGCCTTGGCTGCTGCTTTTGCAATAGCCAGTGACACGCCCAATATGGCATTGGCACCAAGATTGCATTTTGTGGATGTACCATCAAGTTCAAGCATCATGCAGTCCAATCCTCGTTGGTCATACACACTGCATCCGCGCAATGCCGGTGCTATGCGTTCGTTGATATTTGTCACAGCCTTTGATACCCCCTTGCCATTATAGCGATGTTCATCTTCATCACGCAACTCCAGTGCCTCATTTTCACCGGTAGATGCTCCCGATGGAACAGAAGCACGCCCCATCACACCATTTTCCAGTACAACTTCAGCCTCTACTGTGGGGTTTCCACGCGAATCCAATATTTCTCTCCCTTTAATCTCTGATATCTTCATAATTATACTCTTTTACAATTCATAATTATAGTCTTTTACAATGAAATACTGAAATACAAACATCTGGTAAGGAAGTTTGTTGTACAGACACCACAAGAAGCTGTTTAAATTTCCAAAAAGGTTTTTCTTATACAGGAAGCCGTCATCTCGTTGTTTTTCATTGCTATATTCAGTTACCCAATCTCTCAACCAATATCTTCTCAATTTCCTCGGCCGTTGCACATATTGCAAGAACAGCATTTTAGAGATCTATAAATGCTATTTAGTATTAGATTCATGCAATTATGCACTTATTTCATGCCATTGTTGTTTATGGATTTATACTTAATCATAGCGCAAATATAATAAATCCATAGGATTTACCCCCCAATAGTTAAACCATATTAAAAACAACTTAAGATAACTACGCACTATCCAATAGATTGTAGCTTATAGTTATCCTAAGTTATTTTTAGCAGACTGCATTTACAAGCGGCTTACTCCTCGACACGTGCAAGCTTCACTGTGAAGTGGCGCATAAGCTCAGTCTCCCAGACAATCTTGACTCCATGTCTGATACTGTCGCGGCGGTCGTACACATTTTTCAGTGCAACAGCTATAACATCCATATGGTTATTGGTATATACACGGCGCGCGATGCAGAGGCGCAGCAAGTCGAGACCACCGAAGCGGTTCTCGCGAGTGACAGGGTCGCGGTCGGCGAGGATATAGCCTATTTCGCAGCCGCGAATACCGGCTTCGAGATAAAGCTCTATAGCCAATGTCTGCGCTGGGAACTCCTCCTTAGGCACATGCGAGAGTACACGGTCGGCATCAATAAAGAGCGCGTGGCCGCCTACCGGACGCTGATAAGGAATGCCGAACTCATCCAAACGGGCTGCCAGATACTGCACCTGACGGATACGTGTCTCGATATTATCGAATTCCGTATTCTCTTCAAGGCCTACAGCCAGTGCCGCCATATCGCGACCGTTCATGCCACCATAGGTGAGGTATCCCTCAAAAGGAATACAGAACTTCTTGGCTCCTTCGTACCAATCCTCGTGACGTGTAGCTATGAAACCGCCCATGTTCACAAGACCGTCTTTCTTCGAAGACATTGTCATGCCGTCGGCAAGAGAAAACATCTCTCTGACAATCTCCTTGATACTCTTGCCGGCATACCCCTCTTCACGTGTCTTTATGAAATAGGCATTCTCGACAAACCTTGCAGAATCATAAATTACACGCTTGCCATATTTGTCGGCCAGAGCACGCACCTCGCGCAAATTCTGCATTGACACAGGCTGTCCGCCTGCCGTGTTATTTGTAATTGTAACGATGATGAAAGGAATCTTGTCGCCATGCTGTTGCAGAGCAGTTTCCAGTTTCTTGGCATCGACATTGCCCTTGAAAGGTATTTCGAGCTGGGTATTTTTAGCCTCATCGATAGTGCAGTCCAACGCAACAGCCTTGCGGCTTTCGATGTGTCCTTTAGTTGTGTCGAAGTGTGAGTTTCCGGGAACGACAGCACCGGCACACACAAGATGACTGAAGAGTACATTCTCGGCAGCACGTCCCTGATGGGTTGGGATAACATAGGCAAAGCCTGTGAGACGTTCAATGGTCTCTTTCAGCTGGAAGAAAGAAGAGGAGCCGGCATAACTCTCGTCGCCCATCATCATAGCGGCCCACTGGCGGTCGCTCATAGCACCTGTACCGGAATCGGTAAGACAATCGATATATACCTGTTCCGATTTAAGTTGGAACAGATTGTAATCGGCCTCCTTCATCCAGCGTTCCCTCTCTTCACGGGTACTTTTACGGATTGGTTCAACCATCTTGATTTTCCAAGATTCAGCAAAAGGCAGTTCCATAGTAAAGAATATTATTGGTTAGTATTTATATTTTGGCAATAATATAGCTGCCGACCTAAAACATCAAATAACGAGATCTCTCACACAAGGTTCGAGATGACAGACAGCTTTGGTTCTACATCTATATTATCGTTTATTTTTGCAGCAACATTATAGCTCCAGTTCCTCAAATGGCAGCCCCCATGCCTCGGCAACCTCTTTATATACCACTTTGCCTTCTACTACATTCAAGCCCTTGCGGAGCTCCTCGTTATCGGCACAGGCCTTGCGCCACCCTTTGCTGGCAAGCTGCAGTGCATACGGCAATGTTGCATTGGTAAGTGCCAGCGTCGATGTATATGGCACGGCTCCTGGAATATTTGCAACGCAGTAATGAAGAATGTCATCGACATAATAGACAGGGGATTCGTGCGTTGTAGGATGTGAGGTCTCAAAACAGCCTCCCTGATCGATAGCGACATCTACAAGCACGCTGCCCGGTTCCATCAGCGCAAGCATCTCGCGCGTGACAAGCTTAGGTGCCTTGGCACCGGGAATGAGCACCGAGCCCACTACAAGGTCGGCACTCTTGAGTTCTTCTCGTATGTTGTACTCCGATGACATGAGCGTCTTCACATTCCGAGGCATCACATCGGCAAGATAGGCAAGGCGAGGCAATGAGACATCGCATATTGTCACGTCGGCACCCATACCGGCTGCTGTACGCGCTGCAGCAGTTCCCACTACTCCGCCTCCTATAACAAAGACCTTTGCCGGCTTTACGCCCGGCACGCCACCCATAAGCTTGCCCTTGCCTCCGCGCGGACGCTCAAGAAAGTAACACCCCTCTTGCGTTGCCATCCGGCCGGCGACTTCGGACATCGGGACAAGCAGCGGCAATGAACGGTCCTTGCGCTCCACTGTCTCATAGGCACAGCAGACAGCCCCGCTCGCTATCATCGCTTTTGTAAGCGGCTCGCTCGATGCAAAATGGAAATAGGTAAATACAAGCTGGCCCTTACGGACAAGGCTGTACTCACGCTCTATAGGTTCCTTTACCTTCACAATCATATCGGCCTTGGCATAGACCTCTTCTATCGAGGGAAGAATCTTTGCTCCTGCTGCAGTATATGCTTCGTCGCTGAATCCGCTGTTTACACCTGCAGAGGCCTGCACATATACAACGTGACCACGTCTGGCCATCTCCTGAACGCCTGAGGGTGTCATTCCGACACGGTTCTCATTGTTCTTAATCTCTTTTGGAACACCGATAATCATAGATGTATAGTTTATAAGTTAAACATTGTCTTTGGAACGGTTTAAACATCCTTAGAAAAAATCGTTTAAATTACTGCAAGATGCTCTCCTAAGTAAAAGTAGATAATAAATGCAGAAAAAAGAAGTATTGTTCCTTAAAAAAGCATAAATCGGAGAAAAGTGCCATTGAACAGAACGTGTGGAGATGTACAGTGCATTGCAATAAGGCAACAATCATAAAGCAATCTTTTTTAACTAAACACGCACTACTGCTTATTTTATCTTAATTTTAAAGGAAAGATATTTGCGGTATTGCGAAAAAGCATATATTTGCAAGAGACATACAGACAACTTAATAAAACCTATGAATATGAAAAAGATTCTATTTACCGTTCTATGTGCAGCTTTAATGCTGTCATGCGGTGGCAACAAAGCCAAACAAGAGAGTTGCAACAGCCAAAACGGCGAATGCACCGAGCAACATGAGGGATGCAGCGGAAACCACGAAGGATGCGAAGGCAACCACGAGGGATGCAGCGGCAACCATGAAGGATGCGAAGGCAACCACGAAGGATGCAGCGGAAACCACGAGGGATGCGAAGGACATAGCCACGAGGCTAAGACCGGATGCATAAAGATTGATACAGACGAGTTTGTCAAAAAGGTTGCAGACTTCAACCAGACTGAATGGAAATATCTCGGCGACAAGCCGGCAATCGTTGATTTCTATGCCGATTGGTGCGGTCCCTGCAAGATGATTGCTCCTACACTGGAAGAGATTGCCAAGGAGTACGACGGCAAGCTCTATGTATATAAAGTAAACATTGACGACAACAAGGCTATTGCAGAGGCATTCAAGATAAGTGCTATTCCAACATTGCTCTTCATTCCTATGCAAGGCGATCCTAAGACCGAGGTCGGCATGATGACAAAGGAAGGGCTTGAGAAGATCATCAAGGAGAGTCTTTTGAAATAAACATATAGATACCGGCATTATAAAAGTTCCAGGGCTGCACGCGTACAGCCCTGGAACTTTTATAATGTCAGCAGCAAAAAAAGAAGAGGTTCCGTTAACGGAACCTCTTTGTTGGGCTACAAGGACTCGAACCTTGAATGACAGGACCAGAATCTGTAGTGTTACCATTACACCATAGCCCAATGCCTAAATGCGATGCAAAGGTACAACTTTTTTCCATAAAAAAAATGTTTCGGGCATTTTTTTGCTTAAAAAATCGAAAAAAAGTTTCAATTACATGATAAGGGCTGCAAAAACAGCCCCTATTTATTTTAATTTCGGCAAAATATGAGGTATCTTCGCAGTTGTAAAACAGAAAGGACATTTTGTCATGAACTGTCATGTTTCTTCAGCAATAATCCATAAAGGCACACTTTTTGCAACATGACAGACAAGAACGATAAACAGAACAAATATGCAGAAAAGACAAGTTACGGCAAAAGAGGTTATAGAACAGATAATTGAAGGAGTACAGGAAAAGAAAGGTAAAGAGATTGTCGTAGTAGATATGCTGGAATTGGGAAACAGCATCTGCGACTATTTTGTTATATGCCAGGGCAACTCTCCTGCACAGGTAGGTGCGATAACGGACTCTATCGCCGACATGGTCAGAGAGAAGTGCGGCAAGAAACCATACGCTATCGATGGCTTGCGAAACGCACAGTGGGTTGCTATGGACTACGGCGACATACTTGTACATGTATTCCTGCCCGATGTACGCAAGTTCTACGACATCGAACACCTTTGGGCCGATGCTAAACTGACAGTCGTGCCCGACCTTGACTAACAACCTTATAACGCAACATGGCAACAAATATAAGAAAACCTAAATTCAACTTCACCTGGTTCTACCTGGCAGTAGGAGGAATACTGCTGCTGTTCTTTTTCTTTGGAGAGAACACAAAGAATGCTGTAGTAGAGAAGGAATATACTGAACTTACCGAATATATCTCAAAAGGATACATCGAAGAGATAACAGTCTTCGACAACGACGAAATAGAGGCCTTCCTCTACAACGACTCTGCGAAGAACGTATTCAAGAACCCTGTTGAGGGGGCACAGCGATACATGGTCTTTTCGAACATCGGTTCAAGAGACAACTTCGAGAAGTTCATATTCGAGCAGAAAGGCAACGGCAACTTCAACGGAAAGTTGCGTTATGAAAAAAGGCCCGACTACATGACAGGCATATTCTGGAACATATTGCCGATTATAGTCCTTGTAGGAGTGTGGATGTTCATCATGAGACGTATGAGCGGCGGAGCCGGAGGCCAAGGCGGAGTATTCAACGTAGGCAAGTCGCAAGCCAAACTGTTCGACAAGAACAGCACTCCGTCCATAACGTTCAAGGACGTGGCAGGGCAAGAAGGTGCAAAACAGGAGGTACAGGAAATTGTCGATTTCCTAAAAAGCCCGCAAAGATATACCGAGCTCGGAGGAAAGATTCCTAAAGGCGCATTGCTGGTAGGCCCTCCGGGAACAGGAAAGACACTTCTGGCAAAGGCTGTTGCAGGAGAGGCGAACGTGCCGTTCTTCTCAATGTCGGGCTCCGACTTTGTGGAGATGTTCGTAGGCGTAGGTGCGTCGCGCGTGCGTGACCTATTCCGTCAGGCAAAGGAGAAAGCTCCATGCATCATATTCATCGACGAGATTGACGCTGTTGGCCGTGCCAGAGGAAAGAACCCGTCGATGGGCGGCAACGACGAGCGCGAGAACACCCTGAACCAGCTGCTTACGGAAATGGACGGCTTCGGCACAAACAGCGGCATCATAGTCATTGCAGCGACAAACCGTGCCGACATACTCGACAAGGCCCTGCTGCGTGCCGGACGTTTCGACAGGCAGATACATGTTGACCTTCCCGACCTTAACGAACGCAAGGATGTATTCGGAGTACACCTTCGCCCGCTAAAGCTAGACCCGTCGGTAGATGTGGACACACTTGCAAGACAGACACCGGGATTCTCCGGAGCCGATATAGCCAATGTCTGCAACGAGGCAGCCCTTATCGCTGCACGCAATAAGAAGAAGGCTGTTGACAAGCAGGACTTCCTTGATGCTATAGACCGCATTATAGGAGGTTTGGAGAAGAAGACTAAGGTAATGACCCAGAAAGAGAAGGAGGCCATTGCAATACATGAGGCCGGACATGCGACCATATCATGGTTCCTGGAGCATGCCAACCCGCTTATAAAGGTAACAATCGTTCCGCGCGGCCGTGCTTTGGGAGCTGCATGGTACATGCCCGAAGAGAGGCAGATAACAACCAAGGAGCAGATGCTTGACGAGATGTGTGCAACATTGGGAGGGCGTGCTGCCGAGGAGACTTTCATCGGACACATATCTACCGGAGCAATGAACGACCTTGAGCGTGTTACGAAACAGGCCTACGGCATGATTGCCTATGCAGGCATGAGCGACAAGCTGTCGAACCTATGCTACTACAACAACAACGAATACTCGTTCAACCGCCCTTACAGCGAAAAGACCGCCGAGCTTATCGACTCCGAAGTTCACAAGATGATAAACGGACAGTACGAGCGTGCTAAAGTCATACTCAACGAGCATAAGGAGGGACATGCCGAACTTGCAAAGATACTTCTTGAGCGTGAAGTCATCTTCGCAGAGGATGTGGAGAAGATATTCGGCAAACGCCCCTGGACATCGCGTAGCGAAGAGATCTTTGCAGACAGTACCCGGCCCGAAACTGAGGTTTCTGAAAATGCAGGAGATGAGAGCGGGAACAATAGCAATGAAGAAAACGTATAACCGGAAAAACCTATAATATGAAAAAGTTTATCATCAGAACTGTAACCGGCGCGCTTTTTGTAGCAGCCCTGGTAGGTTCAATAGTTTACGGCCAGGCCTCCTTCGGAGCCCTTTTCACCGTGATAACATTGCTTACCGTCAATGAGTTCTGCACTATTGTCGAGAACTACAAGGGTACTACATTCAGCAAATGGCTCGCAGTACTCGGAGGATGCTATCTGTTCATCGCATCATTCCTGTCGCTCCACATGAACTATGCCAATCCGTTGCCGCTATTTGCTCCATACATGGCGATAGTGGCCTACGCATTCATACGCCAGCTCTTCAACAAGGAGGGCAAGCCGCTTGACAACTTTGCTTATTTCACATTAAGCCAGATATATGCAGCGTTGCCGTTCGCTCTGTTGAACCTGCTTTCAACCGGTTGTGCAGAGTATGGCGAGACATACAGTTTTGTACTTCCGCTTTCTATCTTCATATTCATCTGGTGCAACGACACCGGCGCGTTCTGCGTGGGATGCACAATAGGCCGCCACAAGATGTTCGAGAGGATATCTCCCAAAAAGACATGGGAAGGCTTTGCCGGAGGCGCGGTTGTTGCAATAGCAGCCGGGTATATAATGTCGCTGTTCTTCCCTGAAATGAACGCATGGGAGTGGATCGGCATGGCAGCTGTAACGGTTGCAGCAGGAACGCTGGGCGACCTTGTAGAGTCGTGCATCAAGCGTGAGATGCAGCTCAAGGATTCGGGAAGCATGCTCCCCGGACATGGAGGATTCCTCGACAGATTCGACAGCACGCTGCTTGCAGTGCCTTGCGTAATCGTTTATTTAATCTTTATCGGAATTCTTTAACAGACAGTACATCTTCTCCGCGGCGCGTTCCGACGCGCCCGGAGCTCCAAGAATATCTATCATGCGGCTATACTCACAAAGCATAGCCGCTCTTTCTTTACCGCCGGCCGGAAGAATCTTTCCCAATTCCTCCTTCACGTTATGCAAGGTCATATCTACTGACACCAGTTCGCGCACGACCTCCCTGTCGGCTATGAGGTTCACCAGGGATATATATTTCACCTTAAGGAAATGTTTCTTGAGGAAAGAATAGAACCTTGGCATCGGAGTTGCATAGCAGACAACCTGAGGCACACGGAAGAGTGCTGTTTCAAGCGTTGCTGTACCCGATGTCACAAGTGCCGCATGGGAATTATAAAGAATGTTGTATGTCTGCCCGAAAACGATGCATGCCCCATCTTTCAAATATGGAGTGTAGAACTCCTTGTCGATAGCCGGGGCACCTGCAATCACCGGCTGGTATTCAGGAAAATCCTTCATTGCCTCCAGCATAAGAGGCAAATTGAGTTCAATCTCCTGCTTGCGGCTGCCTGCGAGAAGCGCGACTATAGGCTTGTCGGGAATATTGTTGGCTTTCAGGAACTCCTCGCGAGGCATTGCATTGTTGCGGACAAATGAGTCTATGGCATCTACACAGGGATTTCCTACATAATTTATGCTGTAGCCATGCTTCTTCTCAAAGAAATCTATCTCGAAAGGCAATATGGAGAAGAGTTCGTCAACATCACGCTTGATATTCTTGATACGGTGCTCTTTCCATGCCCATATCTTGGGTGAGATATAGTAATAGACAGGAATATCCGTATTCTTATGGATATACTTGGCTATTGAGAGATTGAAACCGGGATAATCAACAAGAATAAGAGCATCGGGATTCCACGATACAATATCCTTCTTGCACTGCTTCATATTGGAAAGGATTGTCCTGAGGTTCATGACCACAGGAACAAAACCCATGAAAGCCGTATCGCGGAAATGCTTTACTCTCTCTCCTCCGACAGCGGACATGAGGTCACCGCCAAAAAAACGGAACTGCGCTTCGCTGTCAACAGCCTTGAGCGATTTCATGAGGTTTGAGGCATGAAGGTCGCCCGAAGCCTCACCGACAATGAGATAGTATTTCATGATGCATTTATTTACAGTTTGTAAGGATTCCGGACAATACCGGGAATTATAGCCCCCAGTTCTTCATCTCTTCGAGAAGAGTGTAATCGGTAAAGTCGATTCTCGTTGGAGTTATGGCAACATAGTTGTTATCGAGTGCGACTCTATCTGCACTGGCATCATTCTCTTCTGCAACGAACTCGCCTGTAAGCCACCACCACTCGCCTCCTCGCGGATGGTTGTGCGCCTCCCATTCATTCACCCAACTGCCTATCGCCTGACGGCAAATCTTCACCCCGGCATACTTTGGAGTGTCAGGAAAATTCACATTAAGACAGCTGCCGGCCGGCAAGCCGCGTTCAAGAACTACAGAGACGACACGGCGTATGACATCGTATGTTGGAGTGAAATCGGCATCAGGGTCATGCGAACAGAGCGAGAAAGCAACAGAAGGAATCCCTTTCATGCAGCCTTCGAGCACAACTCCCATGGTTCCCGAATAGTGCGCATTGACTGCAGAGTTGTCGCCATGGTTTATTCCGCCCACTATCAGGTCGGGCCTTCGCGGAACAAAGGCATGGCAAGCCACCTTAACGCAGTCGCACGGTGTACCGGTGCACGAATAGACCTTCAGGCCCGGTTCCGACGATATCTCAGTCACCTTTATGGGTACTTCGCTGGTTATGGAGCATCCTTTGCCCGAACGTCCCGTATGAGGGGCAACCACTACAACATCACCGAACTCACGCAACACACCGACGAGACAATTTATTCCTTTAGCCTGGTACCCGTCGTCGTTGGAAACCAGGATAAGCGGTCTTTCATTCATAGCAAACTCATTTTTCACAAGTGCGAAGGTACAAATAAACGGGCGAAAGTTTGTGCAAACGAGTGAAAATAATTTGAATGCAGCTCCACTATAAGCAAAAATACTAAAAATTGGAATATTCGGCCAAATAACATATCTTTACAGAATATTTATGAATCACAATCAATTTAAGCAAAATGGGTTTTGTAAAAAGCATGTCAGTTGCAGCAGCATTAGTTCTGTCTGCAATATCCGTTCACTCACAAAGCATTGACATTTACCCCAAGCCACAAACTATCGCATGGGGCAATGAGACGGCATTCAACAACAATGCGTCATACACACTCACCGGAAGCGAAACTGCCGATACCGATGCCGTAAGCCTGTTCAAGAAGAATTTCAGCACAGAGAACGGCGGTGTGGAGGTAATAATCGGCGAACGTGGCGACGAAGCTGTTGCCGGATACGAAAGTCTCATTCCCGAAAAGGCAGAAGGATACTACCTTGCAGTAAACGGGAACAAGGTTGTAATAGCAGGAAACGACGGTTCGGGAACATTCTACGGCGTACAGACTTTCATACAGATTGCATCGCAGCCCGAAGTGATGAATGTTACCGTAACCGACTATCCGAGTGTTCCGCAACGCGGGCTTGTAGAAGGATACTACGGCAATCCCTACAGCAAGGAGAACCGTATGGGGCTTTTCGAGATGTTCGGACGCCAGAAGATGAACGTATATATCTACGGGCCGAAGGACGATGCCTATCACAAAAGCAAATGGCGCGAAGAATACCCTGCAGCACAAGCCGCACAGATTACCGAATATGTAAATGCGGCAAAAGCCAACAAGGTCGATTTCGTCTGGGCCATTCACCCCGGAGAGGATATCCAATGGAACGAGACCGACAGAACCAACATCGTAAACAAGCTAAAGGCAATGTGCAAGCTTGGTGTGAGGAGCTTTGCCGTATTCTGGGATGACCTATGGAACGACGACGGCTCACACGGTGACGAACAGGCTGAGCTGATGAACTACATAGCACAGGAGCTTGAGACTGCATACCCCGATGTGAATCCTCTTGTCATCTGCCCCACACAATACAACCGCGGCTGGGCCAATGCCGTTTACTTGCCGGCACTCGGTTCAATGATGAACAGCGACATCAACGTCATGTGGACAGGAAACAGCGTTGTAGATATGATAAACAAGGGCGACATGGAGTGGATTAACGGACAGATAAAGCGCAAGGCATATATATGGCTCAACTACCCCGTAAGCGACTACTGCATAGACCACCTGCTCATGGGCCCCACCTACGGCAACGACCTCGACATTGCAGATATGATGTCGGGCTTTGTAGCCAACCCGATGGAGTATGCCGAGGCTTCAAAGGTATCGCTGTTCAGCATAGGCGACTACACCTGGAACATGCCGGCATACAATGCCGATGCATCATGGGAGGCTGCAATGAAGTACATCATGCCTGAAAACTATGAGGCATTCCGTTTCTTCTGCGAGAACAACATCGACCTTGGCCCCAACGTGCACGGCCTGCGCCGCACCAACGAATCGCCTGAATTCGTTGAGGCAGAGAAGGTTTACCGCAACAATATTGCCAAAGACAGAGCTGCAGCCTTTGCTGCAATAGGAGAGCAGTTCAACAAGTTCGCAAGTTCGGCAGAGATTCTGCTCACGACAGACGAAGCTGCTGCACTTACAAGCGAGATTGAACCTTGGATACAGAGCATGAAGCACATGGGCCTGAGAGGTATTGCGCTTGTAGAAATGAACAATGCACTATCCGAGGAGAATCCCGAAAAGTTCATCGAAAACTACTTGAAGTACAAGGAGTACGAAGAGGCACAGGCTGCAATACGTTCACGCGACTTTTCCGGCTCTCTGAGAATAGCATCCCCTGCTGTAGGCTCGCTTTATGTAGAGCCATTCCTCAAGGAGTGCGCAGGCGAGCTTGTGGCTACATACAAGGAGAGTTACGACTACAGACTGGACATATTCCCGGCACAGGTATTGGAAAACGGCACATACTACATCATGCACAATGGAAGATACTTGACAAACACACAGCCGAATGTGGCAAGCAGTGCTCCAATTTTCAAAAGTGCAGTTGACACGATACGCCCCCAACGTCAGGAGTGGAAGATTTCTCTTGATGCAAGCACCAACCGTTACAAGATTGTAAATGTGGAAGACAGCCGCTACCTGAACGAAAAAGGTGTATTTACCGTAAGCAACGAGACCAACCCGTACGAGGCTGTATGGCACACATACGAGATTACTCTTCTTGCCAACGGGAAGTATGCAATACAGAACGGAGGCAGCGCCGGCACTAAGTTCTGGACAGTAAGCGGCACCCGTGTGCAGCAGAGCAGTTCAAGCGAAGCTCTGCCCGACAAGTATATTTTCGACCTTGTTCCAATAGGTGGCGAGCCCAAGGAGAAAATCATAAGCGATGACGAGGTTTACTACATAATGGAGGGTAACCGTTACCTGACCAACAACAACGTGAAGGGCAGCGGAGGAACTCCCACATTCAAGGAGATTGAAGAACCTGCTGCCGCCCAGGAGTGGAAGATTACCGTTGACACCGGCTACAAGAACTGCTATAAGATTGCAAGCAATGCCGACGGAAGATATCTGAACGAGTACGGCGTGTTCGGCACGAACCAGTACTACGGCGATTGGAATACATATCTGCTCACACTTATGGGCGACAAGTGGTCGCTTATGTGGACCCAGTCGGCTGCAAAGAACGGTGCACAATACATGGTTGTGACAGGAGACCGCATGGAGGCAAAGAGCATAGCACGCAGCGAGAGCTATACAGTAAGCATTGTGAGAAAAGGTGACGAGACCTCTATCGGCAGCATAGAAGAGAACCGAAGAATCACGATATCGGACGGACGCATTGCAGCACCGGAAGGCACGCAATCGATAGAGATATATTCGGCCGACGGAAGATTGCTGAAGAAATCCCAAGGAAACAGTATCTCCGCAGCAGGTTTGCAGAAGGGCGTGTACATCGCAGTAGCGATAACATGCAATGGTGCAGAATCTTACAAGATTGCAATCGAATAGAAGAAAATATCAATACAGCGAAGGAGCATCCGAGGAATCATCGGGTGCTCCTTTGTTATGATTTATTAACCGATTGTTCATAAGTAAATAGCTTTTCATTAAGAGACATAGCCTAAATTTGTTAACTTTGCAATCTATTTATAGATTGGCATCACATTTCCTGTACGGAAACCGGAGTGCAATCTTCAAAAGAAAATATTGCAAATACGATAATTATATGTATCTTAGCCATTTGCAGGAACCATTTGGCCGGATACTGCTAAAAGATTGATAAAATGGGAAAGATAATTGCTTTGGCCAACCAGAAGGGCGGTGTCGGCAAGACAACCACTGCTATAAACCTTGCCGCATCACTGGCAACTTTCGAAAAGAAGGTGCTTGTAATTGATGCCGACCCTCAGGCAAATGCCTCATCGGGCCTGGGAATTGATATAAGGGAGATAGATTGCTCTATTTATGAGTGTCTTATAAACAAAGCGGCACCGGAAGAGGGCATTCATCACACATGTGTGAAGGGACTGGACATCATTCCCTCCCACATAGACCTTGTGGGAGCAGAAATCGAGATGCTCGACATGCCGAACAGAGAGAAGATTATGCGTGAGGCTTTGGCTCCTATAAGAGAAAAATACGACTATATACTCATCGACTGCTCGCCGTCATTGGGACTGATTACAGTAAACTCGCTGACAGCGGCCGATTCGGTCATAATACCGGTACAGTGCGAATATTTTGCACTTGAAGGCATAAGCAAGCTGTTGAACACAATAAAGATAATAAAGTCGAACCTCAATCCGGCTCTGGACATCGAAGGCTTTCTCCTGACAATGTTCAATTCACGCTTGAGACTGAGCAACCAGGTATATAACGAAGTAAAGAAACACTTCCGCGAACTGGTGTTCAATACAGTGATACAGCGCAACATCCGCTTAGGCGAGGCGCCCAGCATGGGTATTCCGGTAATAATGTACGATGCAGAATCGACCGGAGCAAAGAACTACATGGCTCTTGCCGATGAAATAATAAACAGAAACAACCGATAATGGCAAAACAGAAATTTACATTAGGACGAGGCCTTGATGCTCTCATATCCACAGATGCTGTACGCACATCCGGGTCATCGTCTATAGGAGAAATTGAGATTGACAAGATTCTCGCCAATCCCAACCAGCCACGCCGCGATTTCAACGAAGAGGCTCTCCAGGAGCTGGCCGACTCCATAAAGGAACTTGGTGTGATACAGCCTATCACACTGCGCAAGATGGATGACGGCACATACCAGATTATCGCAGGCGAGAGACGTTTCCGTGCTTCTCAGCTTGCCGGAAAAAGCACAATCCCTGCATATATTCTCAAAGCCGACGACGAGAATACCATGGAGATGGCACTCACGGAGAACATTCAGCGCGAAGACCTGAATCCATTGGAAATTGCACTTGCATACCAACAGCTCATCGAGCAGCATAACCTTTCGCAGGAGCAACTGAGCAAACGTGTCGGCAAAGGACGTGCAACAATAGCCAACTTCCTGCGCCTTCTTAAACTGCCTGCTGCAATACAGGTAGCCCTTAAGGAGAAGAAGATTGACATGGGACATGCAAAAGCCCTGCTCTCGCTCGACTCGCATGCCGACCAGATAAACATTTTCCACGAAATAGAGAAGAACAGCTACTCGGTACGCGAAGTCGAAGAGATTGTAAGGGGCATCAAGGAAGGCGGCGCATCTCCTGCCGTAAAGGAGAACAAGAGTGCCGTAAAGAAGCAGGATGCCGTATATCATCAGCTCAAGAAGCACCTTACACAATTCTTCCAGACACCTGTACAGCTGACATGCTCCGAAAAGGGAAGCGGAAAAATAAGCATAAAGTTCAAGAACGAAAAGGAGCTGGAACGTATAATAGCAATATTCGACAAGCTTAACCATCAATAAAGCAAAGCATTAACGAATGACACACAGACTGGTTTTCATAATCGCAATGATGATGCTGAATGCAACTATGGCAACAGCACAGACACAAGACAGCGATGCTGCAATCAAGAGGGATTCGGCATTGCTGGCCAAAGCCATGCCCGACTCGTTGGCTATCGACAGCCTGTACAAGAATATGAACGGGCCTGATGTTCTGAACCCGGACAGCAGCAGGGCCGCACTCAAACGCAGCAATGAGGCTTTGGGAGATAAGAAAATCAAGCTCTGGAAGCCCAACCCGACAAAAGCTCTCTGGCTGGCAATAGCAATCCCCGGCGGCGGACAGATATATAACCGCAAGTATTGGAAACTGCCAATCGTATATGGCGGTTTTGTGGGATGTCTGTATGCATATAACTGGAATTCACAGATGTACAAGGATTACCGTCAGGCATATCTCGACATAATGGACAACGACCCTAACAGCGATTCCTACAAGGATTTCTTCAGGCCAGGATATGACTTCGAAGCGAATAAGGAGTATGTTCAAGAGGTATTCAAGAAAAGGAAGGACAGATACCGCCGTTGGCGCGACCTGAGCGTTTTTGCGACAATAGCAGTCTATGCCCTTTCGGTGATAGACGCCTACGTCGATGCCCAGCTTGCAAGTTTCGACATATCGGAAGATATAAACATGACCATTGAGCCAAGTATAATGAACGGTTACGGAAACGAATACGGCAAAAACAGGAATTTCTCGCCCAAGGAAGGATACTACGGACTGAACTGCAACATTGCATTCTAAAGAGAACAAAGGAACATGCACAAGACAACAACATCAGCAATCATAATGTTATTTGCCATGACAATGCAGGCCTTTGCCGGCATATATGGCATGTCCCTCCCTAATGATACCATTAACAGGCTTACAGACGACAGCGGAATAACCGACAAGGATCTGAAGAGCGACGACCCGGTACAACATACAGAGAGTATGGGAGAGGGGAAATCGTCATTCGAAATGCCTCTGGGATTGTCGGCAAACATCGACAGCCTTCTCAGCACATGGCAGGCACGTAACCTGCTGAATGCACTTGACTGTAACAACGAAGGTTGGAGAGAAATCAAGACCAGCGACACGACATACGCCGAGCGTCTTCAGAGCATGCCGAGCGTGATAAGGATGCCGTACAACAGTATGGTACGCGCTTGCATTGACAGATACGTGACACGCAGCCGCACAACAGTTTCATACCTGTTGGGCATGGCGGAGTTCTACATGCCTATAATAGAAGAAGAAATTGACAAGCAGGGAATACCTAAGGAATTGAGATACTTGCCGATTATTGAATCGGCATTGAACCCGACGGCAGTCTCTCCGGCAAGTGCAAAAGGCTTGTGGCAGTTCATCTTCCCTACCGGCAAGCTGTATGGACTGAAATCGAACAACTACATCGAAGAGAGATACGACCCTATTAAATCGACAAAGGCCGCTGCACACTACTTGCGTGACCTGTATAATTTCTTCAACAGCTGGGAGCTTGCCATAGCAGCATACAACTGCGGACCAGGCAATGTAAAGAAGGCTATTGTACGTTCCGGCGGAAAGACAAGTTTCTGGGAAATTTATGACTGGCTCCCGTACGAGACACGCGGATACCTGCCGGCATTCATTGCTGCAAACTACATAATGACATACCATAAGGAGCATGGGATATGTCCTATGGAACCGAAGATTCCGGTAGCCACCGACACCATACACATCAGCAAAAATCTGCACTTCAAACAGATAGAAGAGATATGCGGTACTGATATCGAGGCTATACGCGCCCTTAATCCGCAATATGTAAAGGACATCATTCCCGGCGGAAACGAGAAATATGTGCTGAGGCTACCCAACGATGTCATCACGTCGTTTCTGGCGAACGAGGATACTATATACAAGCATAGAGAGCAGGAGTTCTTCCCCAAGGACGATATCGAGAAAATGCTCAAGCAGGCCAAGAGCAACGATGACGGACGCGGCTCGCTCAAGCGTCATAAGATAAAGTCGGGAGAGAGCCTCGGTACTATAGCACGCAAATACAGAGTGACTGTCAAGCAGTTGATGAGGTGGAACAACCTACGCAATACCAACATCAGAGCTGGACGATACCTTAAAATATACAAGTAAACTATGATGACCGGCGACGAAGAGACAAGGGCAAGAGAGGAAGATGCCTTGATAAATGCAGCATTCCAGGAGCTTCTGGACATTTATCTGGCATCGCAGCACCGCAAGAAAGTTGAACTCATAACCAAAGCATTCAACTTTGCACGTCAGGCACACAAAGGTGTCAGACGCCACAGCGGTGAACCGTACATAATGCACCCGCTCGAAGTCGCACGCATTGTGTGCAAGGAAATAGGTCTTGGCTCCACTTCGATATGTGCCGCATTGCTGCACGATGTTGTGGAAGACACGGACTACACCGTTGAAGATATAAGAAACCTCTTCGGAGAGAAGATTGCAGAGATAGTAAACGGACTTACGAAGATTGCCGGAGGCGTCTTCGGTGCACATGCATCGGCACAGGCCGAGAACTTCAAGAAGCTGCTTCTCACGATGAGCGAGGACATACGTGTCATTCTTATAAAGATTGCCGACCGCTTGCACAACATGCGCACCCTTGAGTTCATGCAGGTCAACAAGCAGTACAAGATTGCAGGCGAGACATTATATATATATGCCCCCATAGCCTACCGTCTTGGATTAAGCCGCATAAAGACCGAACTTGAAAACCTCAGCTTCAAGTATGAACATCCCGAAGAGTATGCACGCATCGAAAAGAAAATCGAAAAGACGAGCCAGGAGCGCGACATCCTTTACGGGGAGTTCACGCACCCTATTTGTGAGCAGCTCGATTCCATGGGGTACAAATACCATATAACAGGACGTGTCAAGTCGCCCTACTCCATCTGGAACAAGATGCAGAAGAAGCATGTTGCATTTGAGGACATATACGACATACTTGCTGTACGAATCATATTCGAGCCGCGCGAGGGAAAAGACGAAAACAACGAGTGCTTCAATATATACATAGCTCTTACGAAACTCTACAACGCACACCCCGACCGTTTGCGCGATTGGGTGAACAAACCCAGAACAAACGGCTACAAGGCCCTGCATGCAACATTCATGAGCCAGCGAGGCGAATGGATTGAGGTACAGATAAGAAGCGAGAAGATGAACGAGGTTGCAGAACGAGGCATTGCAGCCCATTGGAAGTACAAGAGCTTGGGAGAAAGCAGCAACGACGACCAGCTTGACAACTGGCTGCACACAATCAAGGAGATACTCGACGACCCCCAGCCTAATGCCCTCGATTTTCTTGACACAATAAAGCTCAACCTTTATGCAACTGAGATTTTTGTCTTTACGCCAAAGGGAGAGATAAAGACCATGCCGCAGAACTGCACGGCACTGGATTTGGCATACAGCATACACACATTCCTGGGCAATCACTGCATAGGTGCCAAAGTAAACCACAAGCTTGTTCCTATAAACCATCAGCTGCAGAGCGGAGACCAGGTAGAGATTCTCACCTCCAATGCGCCGCGTGTAGAGGAGAAGTGGCTCTCGTTCGTAACCACAGCAAAGGCACGCAGCAAGATACAGGCAGCCTTAAGACGCCAGCAACGTCTGTTGCAGAACGAAGGAGAGAGCAAACTATCCCAGTTCCTGGAACAGGAAGGGCTCGGCAACTACATGGGCAATGTAGAAAAGATATGGAAGCTGCACAAGCTGAACGACCGTGAGGAACTGATGTTAGCCATAGGAAAAGGCTCTATAGTCCTTGGCAATGACGACAAGGATGCCTTGCTTGGAAACAAGAAGTTCAGTTTCCAGTCTCTTTTCTCTTTCAACCGCGACAAGAAGAAAGATGAGAGCAACAGTGTCACTCAGCACGAGAACATAGACCGCAAGAAGCCTATAAACCTGACTGACGAGAACCTGAAGAGCAGCTATATTATCGCAGACTGCTGTCACCCTATTCCCGGCGATGACATATTGGGCTATTATGACGACGAGAAGCACATCGTCATACATAAGAGGAATTGCCCTGTTGCCGACACTATCAAGAGCAGTCATGGCGACAGAATCCTTGCAGCCAAATGGGAGATGCACAAGCAGCTCTACTTCGTTGTTCCCATTATGATAAAAGGCATTGACGACATGGGAGTCCTGCATGAGATAACCTCCATAATATACCAGCAGCTGAACGCCAACATCCAGAAGATGAACATAGAGAGCAACGACGGCATCTTCGAAGGCACATTCTGGATTAACGTACACGATGTTGAGGATGTAAGCAATATCTGCGAGAACCTCAAGAAGATAAAGAACATAAAGACAATAGCCCGAATAGGATAAAGAACGTATTGAGCACAATGATTCAAGCAACATAAAAGCATTTGCAGGGTTACTTTTCTGTTTCTGTTGCTTTAACCGATGTATTATATATTCAGAAATACTATGAAAAACATGAAATTCAATATCCTGCTTCTTTTTTCGGCATTTCTGCTCCTTGCGGTGATGCCTGTCACCGCCCAGCAGAAGTTCCATATAGTAAGCTTCG
>JAFWXX010000038.1 GCA_017522915.1 Bacteroidaceae bacterium | reverse complement strand
TTGTTGTCGCTCTATCATGTACTTTTGTCGCTCAAAAGTACCAAAACGCCCGGCACACGGGAATTTCAGTCAACCTCTTTTTGGTTCAAGAGTCGTAAACGACATCTTTCAGTCAAAGAGGTCTTGCCACTTAAACTTTCTGTTTGATTTTTGGGTGCTGTGGAACTCCTTCAGTTAGCCACTCCTTGCAGAGTGTCTAACTAGCAGTCAAACAATCCTCGCACTATTTCCAAAAATCAACCAGGTTTAAGTTGTGAAATTCAACGGTGCCGGTTTCTTTTTTAGAATTACCATTGCTATACGACCGACAAAAGTAATTCTCTTAATATCCGTCACCGATAAAATTACAGCAAACAACCGTTCAAACAGCGGATAAGGAGAGGAATTGTTTGAGCGGTGCATATACGTGATTATGTTTTTCGTGAATAGCGAGTTGTCCTCTCCCCGCTGTTTGAACGAGAAGTTGTTTGAGACAAACAACAGCCGGCCGAAGAATGTTGCCTGCAACTTGTGAGCAGAAGGCTGTTGTGACTAATTTTTACGCGTGACGGGCGTTTTTTGATTACTTTTTCACGAGAGAAAAAGTAATGATAGCAAGTTCTTCGTTTGGTAACAACCTACAGTTTAAGGTTGAGAACTGCATAAGAATATAATGACGAGCGGTAGCGAGATTTGAAAACCTTAGTTTTGCTTTATAGTTTTTCTCATCCCCCTAGAGTTTGCAGGTGAGCCCCAATTTCATCGGTGCTACGCACGACTAATTGCTGGCGGTATTGTCGATTTAAAAATTCAAGAGTCGCAAACGACATCTTTCAGTCAAAGAGGTCTTGCCACTTAAACTTTCTGTTTGATTTTTGGGTGCTGTGGAACTCCTTCAGTTAGCCACTCCTTGCAGAGTGTCTAACTAACAGTCAAACAATCCTCGCACTATTTCCAAAAATCAACCAGGTTTAAGTTGTGAAATTCAACGGTGCCGGTTTCTTTTTTAGAATTACCATTGCTATACGACCTACAAAGGTGATATCCTTAATATCCGTCACCGATAAAGGCTGCGGGTAAGTGAGTGCAATACAAACCCGTTTGTAATTGCACCACGAACGCAAGCAGACTAGACAAAGTCAAATTACAGCAAACCATATTGCTTTACTGCTGAGTCCCCAAAAGGCTAAATGTAAAATTCGGCAATGTGGACATTTTGGGTGATAAAATCCTTGCAATAAAATGATTTTCATATATTTGTAAAGATTATCATTTATATGCTAAAAGATAAATTCTGTTATATAGTAGGCTTATGATACCAAAAATTAGAGAGTGTATGTTTCCTCTTTTGCAATATATGAGTGATAAAGAAATTCATTCAGCAGAGGAATGCAGAGAATATATTTCAAGGGTTTTTAATCTATCTAACAAAGAGAAACTATTATTAAAATCAAAAGATATAGTAGGTTGGGCAAAATGGAGTTTAGAAGATATAGGAATGCTTAAAACTGTATCTCGTGGCAACTATCGAATTACAGAAAATGGTTTGAAGTTCTTGCAAGCAACACCACCTACAAAGGAAAGACCTTTTAAAGCGTATGGATATTGACGCTTCAAGTCTAACGAGAGCAATGTATGGCAACGCAAGGTTAGATACCATTGAGAAAATGGCAGTCGCTTTGGGTATATCTATCAAAAGCTTGTTCGACCCGATAGATGATGATACGGTAGAAGGTTACATCAAGATAAAAGGGAAAATCTATCAATTTAATGACATAAACGAATTAAATCAATTACTTCAAAAAAATAACAAATTATGACATTAAAAGATTTATCTATTACACTTTCTGATATGTATTTTAATGCTCCACCTAAAGACCGAGTAACAATGATTCATTTGTTTGGTATAAAATACGCAAATGTCATTCTTGATAATGGGTATTCAAGAAAAGAAGTTATAGAAAAACCAATATAAAGATTAGTTACCTAACTGAGCTTAGTAAAGGAATAAGATTGGCTAACTATGTAATATTAAAGTAATCTATATAAAAATATACTTATGAAATTGTTTAAGTTTTTTGCTGTATTAACAGCAGTCTTATGCCTTGGGAATATTAATACCTATGCCCAACTAAAAAAAGCAGCTAACATTGAGAAAGTAAAGTCTTTTACCAATGGTTCAGTAGTCCTTCACAAAACAACAATGGATAGCGGAGAAGTTTACTCAGTAACCTTGCGCAATAATTCTAAACATCTAGAAAATATTGTTTTTTACCTTGGTAATAAAGAAGAAATGTTGAAGAATCTAACAGACTTATCAATGGCATTGAAAGAAGGGAAGAAAGGGGATGTTTTTGATTTTTCAGCTTGTGGTAAGGACTATAATTTGGCTTATGGAAAAGTATTAGGTCAAGTTTGTTTCACTGTTAGTACCCCATTTAGTATTTCCACTGATTTTGGCCGCTTTTTTAAAGCTACCATTGATGACATATTAGAGTTTTTTCAAGAGAACAAAGAAAAGGCTGAAAACGAAGAAATTGAAGAATCTGATTATCAATAAAATCTTTTAGATTAAATAGATAAATAAGAATGTATCAATACTGCTTATAAGGTTTATATTGGTACATTCCTTTTCTATTTCAAAAAATTCATCTATACATTTAAATCCTGAAGAACTTGCCAATTACCGGAATGTTTTTCAACGGCAGGTCTTTCTTTATAAAATATGCGACGAATACAATAAGCAGAACTGTATTGCATGCCATTCTTAGAATGCTGTTTTCTATAGGGTTGGCAACAGATATGCCGTAGAGAACAGCGAACAGTGCCGTGTATGCAAGAATGCTTTTAAGGTCGTAGCTTATAGCGTTGCGCTTCTGCCCTATGATATATGATAGCAGCATAGCTGTGAAGTAACCTGCAAACGATGCCCAGGCACAAGCTATATACCCATACACCGGAACGAATATTATATTTACAGCAAAAAGTATTGCGCATCCGATAAAAGAGAATATCGCACCCCAGTAAGTCTCATCGTTCAGCTTGTACCAGAACGAGAGGTTGAAATATATTCCCATGAATATCTCAGCTGCCATTACTACCGGAACGACATTCAGGCCTTCCCAATATGCCGGGCTTATGATATACTTGAGTATATCCATGTAGAACATTACAACAAGGAATGCCATCATTGCTATTATAATAAAATACTTCATGGCTTTTGCATACAGCTCCTTGCTGTCTTTCTCCTTGCTGTTGCCAAAGACAAACGGCTCATATGCATAACGGAACGCCTGCATGAGCATAGCCATTATTGCAGCCACTTTAACTGAAGCACCGTAAATGCTCAGTTCAACCATTCCCTGCTTGCCCGGAACAAGCCAGGTATATATAATCTTGTCGGCATGGAGGTTCAGTATTCCGGCTATTCCCAGCAGGAGAAGCGGCCAGGAGTATTCAAGCATGCTTTTTAGCAATCTCTTGTCGGCTGTAAAACGGAACATCTTCAATTCGGGAATGAAGAATAGCGTTATGGCCGATGTGCATAACAGGTTTATGAAGAATACATAGAATGCCTGGTTTGCAGGGTCGTAGAAGCGGCTGAATGTCTCCGGGTATGCAGTAGCAAGCTTTGGCAATATCACAAAAGCAAATATGTTCATAGCTATATTCATTCCTATGAACAGCAGTTTAAGTGCTGCGAACTTTATAGGCCTTTTCTGGAATCTCAGCAACCCGAACGGAATGGATTGCATGGCATCCAGTGCAACCACAACAGCCATCATGCCTATGAATTCAGGTGTTGCTGCATAACCGAGGCAATTGGCAACAGACGGCAGGAACAGGAACACAGCAAGCAGGAATACCCCGCACAATGCGCCAATCACCTGCATCGACATCGAGAATACTCTCCTTACATCGCTGTTCTCCTTGCTTGCGAAGCGGAAGAATGTAGTTTCAAAGCCGAATGTAAGCAACACAAGAAGAATGGCTGTCCATGCATACATGTTTGTCACAACACCGTAGTTGCCGCTTTCCACGCTCATCTTGGCTGTGTATAGCGGAACAAGCAGATAGTTGAGAAAACGGCCTATTATGCTGCTTAGGCCATATATTACAGTATCCTTTACAAGTGATTGCAGTTTGCTCATCTTTTCACTCTTGTGGGTATTCCGAATGGTTTGTTAGAAATTGCAGTTTGCTCATCTTTTCACTCTTGTGGGTATTCCGAATGGTTTGTTAGAACAATGTGACTTGTTCGCCGTTTGCATAGCGGCTGCGTCCCAGATGCTTGTATGCAAGGTCGGTCACTTCGCGACCACGCGGAGTGCGCTTTATGAATCCCTCCTTTATAAGGTACGGTTCATAAACCTCTTCAATGGTTCCGGTGTCCTCACTCAAAGCAGTGGCAATTGTTCCAATGCCTACCGGGCCTCCCTTGAACTTGTCTATGATTGTGCATAGTATCTTGTTGTCAATCTCGTCAAGGCCGTACTTGTCAATATTCAATGCTTCGAGAGCCAGTTTGGCAATTGAGTTTGTTATATGTCCGTCGCCCATCACCTGTGCAAAGTCGCGTACACGGCGAAGCAGCGCATTGGCAATACGTGGCGTGCCTCGGCTCCGGCGCGCAATCTCGTATGTAGCCTCCTTGTCGTACGATACTCTGAGAATCTCTGCCGAACGGCTTATGATGCCGGCCAGAGTCTCGCTGTCGTAATACTCAAGGTGCATGTTTATGCCGAACCTGGCACGCAGAGGTGCCGTGAGCAATCCGCTGCGCGTAGTAGCACCTATGAGCGTGAACGGGCTCAAGTCTATCTGTATCGAGCGTGCCGACGGTCCTTTGTCAATGAGAATATCTATACGGTAGTCCTCCATTGCCGAATAGAGATACTCCTCTACAATGGGCGAAAGACGGTGTATCTCATCAATGAAAAGCACATCGTTCGGTTCGAGCGATGTAAGTATTCCGGCAAGGTCTCCCGGCTTGTCGAGTACAGGCCCCGATGTAACCTTGAACCCTACTCCAAGTTCATTGGCTATAATGTTGCTGAGTGTTGTCTTTCCCAAGCCCGGAGGGCCATGGAGCAGAACGTGGTCGAGTGACTCGCCACGCATTTTTGCAGCCTGTACAAAGATTTTGAGGTTGCTTACAATCTTCTCCTGTCCGTTGAAGTCGGGAAAAGAGAGCGGGCGCAACGCATTCTCGAACTCCTTGTCGCTGTTCTTGCCGCGTATATTGAAATCTCCGTTCATCTATAGTTCTCTTGCTGTAAAATACAAATCGGTTCAAATGACCATTATCTGCAAAAATAGTGCATTATGGCGAAGATTTTAAATTATATCCCAAATTTTTAAGGCCGTTATATCATCCATCTTATAATTATAATGGCTGTTATAATGAATATCAACAGCAATATACCTCTGCGTTGCCCTTTCTTGAAATAGAAAAAATCCTCCATACAGTTTTATCTAAGCATTGTATAGACAAAGGTATTTTAAAAAAATGTATGTATTGTTCTCAGAAGTTGTTTAAATAGAGTTTATTATTAAAATTAATTAATCTTGATTCCATAATAGCTGAAATAACGCCTGTAGTAAGATAAATTAATATAACTTTGTTGCAGAACGGTATATATGTATAGAATGTCCATACGTTACAAAATAGCTATAGGTTACACTTTACTCATGGTTTTGTTGATTGTTACCATGGGGTATATATATAGTGGTGTACGTCATATAACCGGCAGTGATGAAAATGATAACTTGCTGAGAATGAGGCGACGTATTACAAACGAAGTTATCAATAATCTTAACAATGCAGAAATAATAGGACAATCCATTGTTGCAGGAGAAACATCCGGTTATCCAACTTATAGGAACGTGATATCTGTTGCAAATGAGTATATTGACTCGCTTCGCTGTATAACAGATCAACCCATACAGCTTTTGCGCCTTGATACGGTTGTTATGCTCATGGAGCAGAAGGATAGAAATATGCGGAATCTTTTGAGTGTATTGAGGAATAATGAATCAGACAGGAATTTTAATAAAGAGATAGAAGCCATACAGCATCTGCAAGACTCGTTTGCCGAGGCAGAACTTACGCGTGAGCGTGTAATTGTGCGTACCAAATCGGAAATTGTGTCGGGCAAACCGAAGAGTTTCTTCAAAAGAATAAGAGAAGTGTTCTCACCTTCAAAGAAAGATTCAATTGTGGTAAGAGATACTATATATGAAGTTTATACAGATACACTCAATGATGCAGATATTGTAGCTGATACAATAGCTTCTATCCTTAGAAACATGCACTCGCGTGCTTCGGACAACCAGAAGGAGAGGTTACGCAAACTGAACCTGCAGGTGAAGCAGCTGGGTATGATTAGCTTTCAGCTGAACAGCAAAGTGCAACAGTTGCTTAAGACAATAGAGGAAGAAGACCGCATGCGTATAGAACAAGAATTGTATGAAAATGAGCATATTCGCAGATGGTCGGCTGCTGTAATCTCTGTTATAGCAGTTGTTTCATTGCTTATAGCCGGGTTCTTGCTTTTTCTTATATGGCGTGATATAACACGCAGCAACCACTACCGTAATGAGTTGGAGAAAGCGAAGCAGCATGCAGAGGAGTTGCTTGAGGCTAAGGAGAAACTAATGCTGACAATAACACACGATATAAAGGCTCCGGCAGGTGCTGTTCTTGGTTATTTGGAGTTGCTCGGAAATATAGTCTCCGGTGAACGTCAGCAATTCTATTTGAAAAACATACAAGAGGCAACTACTCATCTTTTGCAGTTAGTTACATCACTTCTGGATTTTCATAGGTTAGATTCCGACAAAGCAGATTTGAAGCTTGTTGTATTCAATGCAAAAGAATTGTTCAGCGCAATCATTGACAACAACAAGCCTTTGGCAGACTCTGCAGGTCTCACACTTACAGGAATAATTGATAATAATCTTGATACTCTTATTGTAGGTGATTCCTTAAGGTTGCGACAGATAATAGAGAATCTGTTGAGTAATGCATTGAAATTCACCTCTAAAGGTTTTGTTGAGATTAGAGCACGGCTTTATGAATCCACACTACAGTTCAGTGTGACTGATACAGGCTGCGGAATGAGCGATGAAGAACAAGAACTCATATATAGGGAATTTATGAGATTGCCAAGTGCGCAGGGAAAGGAGGGATTCGGATTAGGTCTTGCCATTACTAATAGGATTGTGGATTTGTTGGGCGGTGAGATTTCTGTAGAAAGCCGTATAGGCTTTGGTACCACATTCAAGGTTTCCTTGCCTTTCGAATACCCTGTCAACTGCAACGGAAACAGCAGCGAAAAGTTGTATGATGATACAGATATTCCAAGTGCAGAACTTCTTTTGATAGACGATGATACTCTTCAGCTTAATATGATAGTATCAATGCTTGCCGACACTCCCATCAATACAACATGTTGTACACATCCCGACGAATTGTTCATGCATCTCAAGCAGAACAAGTTTGATATTCTGTTTACTGATATACAAATGCCAGCCATAAATGGTGTAGATCTCATAAGTAGAATACGTGAATCGGGTTTCTCTAACATACCCGTTGTCGCTATGACAGCGAGAAGCGATATAAATCATGAACAGCTAAAGGAGTATGGTTTTTCGGCATCTCTTCATAAGCCATTTACAAGAAAAGAACTGTTTCAAGTGCTGTCCGTAGCATTGAAGTATGATAATATTGATTTCGTCAGACTTACAGAATTTGCCGACAACGATATGGATGCAGTGAACGATATTATGACTACATTTGTAGCTGATATAAGAGAAAAGAGAAAAATCCTTGCAAAGGCAATGCAGGAGAAGGATATTGCGGCGGTAACAACCATAACACACCAGCTTATGCCAATTTTTGTAATGGTAGGAGTAAAAAACGGTAAAGAGGAGCTTGAGTGGTTTGAATTGCGGCGTGATATTACAGAATATACCTCTGATGCCGATAAGAAGATAATCGCTATATTTGAAGCAATAGATAAAATAATAGATGCAGCAGTCTTGTATAAAGAGAAATGAAATAGCATAAATGGCAAAGAAGATATTGATAGTTGAAGATGATCTTACTTTTTCAACAGTATTGAGAACATGGTTGGGTAAGAAAGGTTTTGAAATTTCTGTAGTAAGCAATGTTTGTGGAGCACGCAAGACAATTGAGGCCGAAAGTATTGACCTGATACTCTCTGATTTGCGATTGCCTGACGGAAACGGAACAGACCTGCTTGAATGGATAGAGAAGAACAGGGTTTCTGTTCCGATAATAATAATGACAAGCTATGCTGATATACAGAGTGCCGTAAATGCAATGAAGCGTGGTGCCAGCGACTATATATCGAAGCCGGTGCATCCCGATGAACTGCTTAGAAAGATAGAGGAGGCCATGAGTAAAAGTTCTGTTTCGGCGAACCACATGCAAAAAACCAATGACACTATTCCTGAATCCGATACAGCAGAGTTTATGGAAGGGAACAGCGAGGCTGCGCGTCAGCTTTATAACTATGTGACTCTTGTTGCTCCAACCCCGATGTCAGTGCTTATCAATGGTGCAAGCGGAACAGGAAAAGAGTTGATAGCAAGGCGAATACATAGGTTGAGTAAGCGCAGCAACCGTCCTTTTATCGCAATTGATTGCGGTTCAATTCCCAAAGAGCTTGCAGCTTCGGAATTCTTTGGTCATGTAAAAGGTTCTTTTACAGGAGCTGTAACGGACAAGACCGGTGCCTTTTTGGAAGCTGATGGTGGAACGTTGTTTCTTGATGAGGTTGGAAACTTAAGTTATGAAGTGCAGGTGCAATTGTTGCGTGCCTTGCAAGAGCGTCGTGTACGTCCGGTAGGTTCGACAAAAGAGTTAGAAGTTGATGTGCGTATAGTGTGTGCTACCAACGAGAATCTGGAAGCAGCAATAGAAAAAGGTTTTTTTAGAGAAGACCTTTATCATCGCATTAATGAGTTTACCTTGCGTATGCCTTCACTTAAGGAACGTTATGAAGATATTGTTCCTTTTGCAAAGTTCTTTTTAGATTGTGCCAACAGAGAATTGGGCCGTAGTATTATTGGTTTCGATATCTCAGCAACAGAGTTGTTGCAGGGATATTCATGGCCAGGTAATATACGTCAATTGAAGAATGTTATAAAACGCGCAACACTGCTTGCCAACGATAATTATATAAAGGCAAAAGACCTTAACATAGTGATACCGAATGAAACTTCTCGTCCTCTTTTTGACAGGGAGGATGAAAAGAGTCGTATAACTGATGCTCTAAGCCGTACCGGTAATAACAAGAGTAAAGCAGCAGCTTTTTTAGGAATAGACCGCAAAACTTTATATAATAAACTAAGGCTTTTTGGCATTAAGTAACCGAGTGTGGAAAAATTCCACACAATTCCACACCTAATTCTACATTTTTCCACAACAGTAAAATTTTATACAAATGCCAACTACTTGATTATTAGTGATTTGTATAAAACTGTACGCTTTTGGCACGTAATTTGTTTATAGTAAATTGAAGCATATACGATGCTTGATGAAAAACATTTATTAATACATCCAAATGATATTTAGTTATGGGAAAGAATGTTAAAAGAATGAATTGTGTGATTAGTTTTGTAAGTGGAGCAAGAGTGCTTGTTGTAACGATTTTAAGCCTTGTAATCCTGGCATCTTGCGGTAATGGTCCTAGCAAGGAGGAGCTTATGGCGAAGGTAGATTCGCTTAATGTAGAGCTTGCTAATTCCAGTAAGGAGGTTGATGACCTTATGGGTCTTTTCAATGATGTTTCAGAGGGTTTCCGTCAGATAAACGAGGCAGAAAATCGCATTGCGATTAAGAGCGGTACAATTGAGAATGCTCCGGCAAGTATAAAAGATAGAGTTAAAGCAGACCTTGCTTTTATCCAGTCAAGAATGAAGGAGAATAAGGAATTGATTGAAGAATTGCAGGGTAAACTCAAGAACAGCAACTATAGGTCATCACAGCTGAAAAAGGCTGTCGAGTCCCTTACTGCCGAACTCTCTGCAAAGACAGAAGAGATAAAGGCTCTTCAGGCTGAACTTGCAGCAAGAAACATAAAAGTAAAAGAACTTGATGAAGCTGTTGTTTCATTGACTGCAATTAAGGAAGAACTTACAGTACAGAATAACGAAAGTAAACAAATAATTGCCGAGCAGGACAAAACATTGAATGCAGCATGGTATGTAATAGGTAGCAAGAAAGAACTTAAAGAACATAAGATAATTACAAATACCGGTCTTTTCAAGAAAGGTGATGTGATGGAAGACTCCGGTTTTAACAAGGACTACTTTACACAGATAGACATAAGAAATATAAACGAAATTGTTCTTGGAACAAAGAAGGCCAAGGTGCTTACAACCCATCCGGAAGATTCATATACGGTAGTAGAAGGGGGTGATGGTATGCTTACCTTAAAGATTTTGGATTCAACAAAATTCTGGAGTGTTACAAGATACCTTGTTGTACGTGCCGGCTGATAAATGACCTATAGTTCATGCATAATTGCATACCGTTATATCTTGTCAAGGTAATATTTGTTGTAATGTCTGTAAACATAATTGAGTTTTTATAGTTACAATAATAGCAAGGTACTTTAGACTTGTTCTTTGATTTCCGGCTGTACTTCTGAGGCAATTTCTGCATGTTGCCGTCGAGGTACAGCCTTTTTTGCAATAAACACCAGATAGCCGTTATGGAAAAATATCTTTATATATTCAGGAGATACCCCCTCTCTCTGTTGGCTTCTGCAGCCATTATATTCCTTACTTTGTACAAGCCTTCGGACAGTACTCCCGGCATTCCGGGGCTCGACAAGGTTGCCCATTTCGTTATATACGCATCGTTCTGTTCTGTGATACTGTTCGAATATTACAGGTCGCACGACAAGGCCGACAGGAACAGGATATTCTGGTTTGCGGTTATATTGCCGATAGCTTTCAGCGGGGTAATGGAGATTTCCCAAAGTTGCCTGACAACATACAGGAGCGGCGATTTCGTCGATTTCCTGTTCAATGCCTTGGGAGTTTTCTCTGCTGCTCTATTATGGAACCTCTACAAGAAACATTGAATGCAGCCTGCAGGCTGCATTCAATGTTTCTTCATTCAAAGTATCAATAATATACAATCTCTCTCCTCTCCTTAGAGGTTGTTGTCGTTTCGTCTATTATTTCGCCTTCGTAGTCCTTTGTATAGTTACGCTTTACAGCCTCTCTCTCAATCCAGTTGCCTTTCTCATCGAAGTTGTTGTAAATATACTTCACCTCGTCAACAATAGTCATGTCATAGTCGTAGTATTCGGTGACCGATTCGTTTCTGTTGTTCTTCTCGTCATACTTGATTTTCTCAGTAGAACTGCTTTCGCCATACCACATAGCTTCTATTGTTGTAAGGTAACCGTTTTTGTCGTATGTATATTTTGCATCAACCTCAGCGATTTCGGCATCGGCATACATAGCTATGTATGAAGTCATCTCACCCTTCTCGTTTCGCTCAACGTTTATATTCAGTTCACCCTCCCATAGCTTGTCGTATCTATGTGCCGTTGCAACACCTTTTTCATCAAAAGCCAGTGTGTATGCGAGCTCTTCAATGCCATTTGTCTCAGACATAACCTTTACGCTCTTTACGTTGCCTGTGAGCTCATACATCTTGAGGTCGCTTGTGTCGGCTTTTTTGTCGGAACAGCCTGCAAGGCCGAAGCAGATGCTTGCAATCAAAACAAAAAACAGATTCTTTTTCATAATAAAGATATTTACGGTTAAAAAACAGGTTGTTTCAGATATGTTCTGATGCTTGCAAATATAGTCATTATAGAAAAACATTCAACATATTTACAGAATTTAGTGACATTAAAATGAATAAAAATATGGCGACCCAAAAGAAATTGGGTCGCCATCATTGCCTTTTGGGATAAGAGAATCAATAATATAATATTTCTCTCTTCTCTGTTTTGCGTATTGTCTGCTCGTGGAGAACATCACCTTCCCAGTCTATTGTGCGGTTCCTTATGGTAAGCTCTCTCTCGGTCCAGTTGCCTTTTTCGTCGTAACTCTTGTAGTTGTATGTGATGTCGTCCACAATCCTCATATCATCCTCGTATGACTCGGCTGTAGCCTTGAGTCTGTTGTTCTGCTCGTCATATTTTACCTTCTCGGTTGTCTTGTTCCAGCCATCACGTACTGTAACAATCTTCTCGGCCTGTCCTTTTTCGTTGTATGTGTATTCTACATTTACTTTTGCCTTCTTAGCGTCGGGAAGGGCTGCATTGTATATTGTTATCTCCCCTTTCTCGTTACGTTCTACATTGACATTTGCGTCAATATCAAGGTCAAGGTCATACTTGTGTGTGGTTGCAAGACCGTTTGCATCAAATGCGAGTGTGTAGATAAGTTCCTCGTTGCCTCTCTTTACCGTGTATGCTTTCACGCTCTTTACGTTGCCTGTGAGCTCATACATCTTGAGGTCGCTTGTATCAACGAACTCTACAACTTCTTCTGCTTTTTTTTCAGAGCATCCTGCAAGTACTAAAGAACCGATTGCAGCCAATGCAAATAACATTTTTTTCATAGTAAAAGATATTTTAGGTCAGTTAAATCATGTTGACTCAACATTTATTCGGTTTTGCAAATATAATCATTACGGAATAAGTTTAAATAAATTTGCTAAAATTCCAGGTTTGTAAAAGATGAAAAATATAATTACTGATTTAAAAAAGCTTGTATTGTTATTTGATTATAATCTTCTTTGATAACAAGACAAGCTACTACGTGTCTAATGATGCGTAAGTTTTGCATGATAGGAAAGGGAAGGAAAACTTCTTAACAACTTTCGTTTCCTTTTCTACTATATTTATGTGGATGTGGAATACTTTACCAATGTATAGCATCTGAACCCAATCTTTTAATGGTCGATTTATGGCATCCACATTTCATTAGTGGAAGAATAAATCTTGTCCATAAGGCGTTGGTCATAGTAAGTTACCATACCGCCTCCATTTATTATCTCTTTATTTGAGGTGTCATCAAGAGGAAAAATTTCTATTTCCCTTATTTTTTGGACTAGAAGATAATTTTTGTTTATAGCCAGCGGACGCGATGAACCGAAATCGCCATATTCTAATTTTATCTCCCCAGAATAGTCATATATATAGTATCTTTTATTTTTTCTTGCACAGAAAACTTCGTCACTCAAGAATATAATTTTAGTAAATTGAGCTTCGATTTTGATTTCTCCATTCGGTGCCATGATGCCATATTTATGATTCTTTTTGTCTTTGAATATGAAATTGCCGTGATAGTGTTCACCTGACGGTTTGATTCCGTCGATATTTTCTGCCAAAACATTACCTTCGCGATCGATAATTTTCCAATTATTTCCGGAATAATTTATCATAAGAGAGTAATCACCACTGAATGCAAATTGGTGAGGTCCGTGATTTCCATTGTCATGCCTAAATGTTCCCTTAGAGAAATCTTTTCGAGGGAAAGAAATGATTACATTACCGTTTCTGTCGATGATATCAGCTACCCAGTCATCGTAGTCCTTTTCAGCGTTTTTGGTTAAATTTTCAGCATACCATAATCCACTTCCGGCATATTCAAGTTTAAAATAATCAAAAGGAATAATAGTATTGCCTTTAGTGTCTATTGCTCCGTAAATAGTAATTCCGTCATTCGTAACCGGAGTACCAACCACGCTTAACCCCCCCATGAAGTTATATGCGATTTTACCTTTTTTACCCAATACTTTATCAAGCCAAAATACCACATCTCCATTACGGTCGATATAGCCTATTCCCTCTCCTTCTTTTACTGCAGGGGTTACATCTTCGTAAAACATTCCTACCATGTAATATGGACCGAGTACGTTAGGTTTACCATCATTGGTAAGGGTATTCCCAAAAAGAATATAGTTATGTCCATTCTTGATACGGTAAAATCCATTTATACAACAATCGACAATGTTTTTAAAATGCATTCTACTTCCTTTGAATTGCTCTCCTTTATCATCGGTAAGCATTTTGTCTGCGAAGAGCTGTTTACCTTCTATTTCTATTGGAATCCATCTGTCGTAGGCTTGTTCCACTCCGTATCCGTCGATACATTTATCTGGTTCCTTATAAGAATTGTCTCCGCTGCATGCACTAAATAATGCAGTTATAAATAGTAAACAACTTAATTTCGGATTGGTCTTCATAGAATATAATATTTGAGTAAATTTGTTGTTTTGTAATTATAATTACAAAAGTTACCAGCATTTGTACGGGAAACGTGTAAGGCTCGAATTGTAGTACTTGCCGTCTCCTGTTACCTCTTTGCCGATGAACGGCGGCTTTTCAAAGACCTCATTCTCGTCGTGCAGTTCCACTTCGGCAACTACAAGCCCCTCATTGTCGCCGTAGAACTCATCTACCTCGTATGTGTGCGCTCCGCACTTCACAAGGTATCTCCTTTTGTCAATGATTGCATTATGGCATAGTTTCATCAGCTCCCAAGCCTCTTCTACAGGAATCTCCTTTTCCCATTCGAAACGGCTCACCCCTCCGTTTGCCGACGGCCCTTTTATTGTAAGGAACCCTTTCTCTCCACGTACCCGCACTCTTGTCGAGTTGCCGCCTTGACGGCATATATAGCCTTGCGCTATGCGGTCGCTGTGGAAAGCCATCGCCTTGTAGCTGTCGTCGGTAACTAGGAATTTCCTCTCTATCTCGATTGCCATGCGTCTTTTTGTAAAATTACTCTCCGCTCTCGGCAAATTCCATCAGGAATGCTTTGATGAAGCCGTCTATCTTGCCGTCCATAACACCGTTCACGTCCGATGTCTGGTAGTTCGTACGGTGGTCCTTTACGCGACGGTCATCGAATACGTAGCTGCGTATCTGTGAGCCCCATTCAATTTTCTTCTTTCCTGCCTCAACCTTAGCCTGCTCCTCCATGCGGTGCTGCATCTCCTTGTTGTAGAGGATGGAACGAAGCTGTCGCATAGCGTTCTCCTTGTTCTTAGGCTGGTCGCGTGTCTCGGTGTTCTCGATGAGAATCTCCTCTTCGGCACCGGTGTAAGGGTCCTTGTACTGATAGCGCAAGCGTACTCCCGACTCCACCTTGTTCACGTTCTGTCCTCCTGCACCGCCGCTTCGGAATGTATCCCATGATATGCGTGCAGGCTCAATTACCACTTCGATGCTGTCATCGACAAGCGGTGTCACGAACACCGAACTGAACGATGTCATGCGCTTGCCCTGTGCGTTGTAAGGGCTCACGCGTACAAGACGGTGAACACCATTCTCGCCCTTGAGATAGCCGTATGCGTATGCTCCTTTTATTTCAAGTGTTACAGTCTTTATTCCCGCATCCTCGGCCTCCTGCAGGTTGGCAACGGTTAGCTTGTAGTTGTTGGCCTCGGCCCAGCGCATGTACATTCGCATTAGCATGCTTGCCCAATCCTGGGCCTCAGTACCTCCTGCACCCGAATTTATCTTGAGTACGCAATCCATCTCGTCGGCTTCGCCGCGCAGCATGTTTTTCAGTTCAAGCTCCTCGATTGCTGCCAGAGCGCGTGCATAGGCATCATCTACCTCATGTTCATCGACCATCTCTTCACGGAAAAGCTCCATGGCCATTTCGGTCTCTTCGGTACGGTTGTTGACCTCCTTGTAACCGTCAATCCATGCCTGTAGTCCCTTGACCTTCTTCATCTGTGCCTCGGCCTCCTTGGCATTGTCCCAGAAGCCGGGTGCCTGTGTACGGAGCTGCTCCTCCTCAACCTGTATTATCTTCTCATCTATTGCAAGGTACTGCTTGAGCGCAGCCGTGCGCTCTTTTATGTCTTTCAGTTGGTCGGCTGTTATCATCTGTGGTGTGTCGTTTTAAATTCTCTGCGAAGATACAACGATATTCAAAAATAAACAAATTACAATAATCAGTAAAGGCTATAAAATCAATTTGTTCGCAATTTTTAAAAAGAAGATTTGGCAATTGATTGGTTATCTTTGTACCTTTGCGTTGTTAATGACAGTATAAAGAAGACAAATTCTGTATGATTATAACCGAGTCGAATGTAAACAGAGCTGTTGAGTTGTTGAAGGTTCTTGTCAGTACCCCGTCGATTAGCCGTGAGGAGAGTGATGCAACCGACAAGTTGCAGCATTTCATCGAGAGGGGTGCACCGGTGCGTTTCGACATGCACCGTCACCTTAACAATATATGGTGCATTGCGCCGGGGTACGATGCTACGCGCCCTACATTGCTGCTCGATGCACATATCGACACTGTAAAGCCTGTTGCAGGCTGGAGCAAGCATCCATTCACCCCTATTGTCGATGGCGACATCATATACGGTCTCGGCAGCAATGACGACGGTGCATCATTGGTTACAATGCTTCAGGTCTTCTATCAGATATGTCAGAATCCGCAAAGCTATAATACAATATTCCTTGCTTCGGCCGAGGAGGAAGTCTCCGGAAAGAACGGTATCGAGGCCGTAATACCCTTGCTTCCCCCTATAAACTGTGCCATAATAGGCGAGCCGACAGGAATGCACCCGGCGATAGCCGAAAAGGGCCTTATGGTTCTCGACTGTACTGCAAAAGGCGTAGCAGGCCATGCGGCACGCAACGAAGGTGTAAATGCAATATACAAGGCTATAGAGGATATCGATTGGTTCAGAAACTACAAATATCCTGAGAGTTCTCCTCTGCTTGGCGATGTAAAGATGACTGTTACCCAGGTAAATGCCGGGAAGCAGCATAATGTCATCCCCGACAGTTGCAGTTATGTTGTTGACATACGCAGCAACGAGTGCTATTCCAACAGCGAGCTTCTTGAGATAATCGGAAGCCATGTGAGCAGCGAAGTCAAGGCGCGTTCTACGCGTTTGAACTCTTCGTCAATATCTGCCGAACACCCTCTTGTAAAACGTGCCGTGGAGCTTGGCCGCAAGCCATACGGCTCGCCCACACTGTCAAATCAGGCGTTGCTGAGCATTCCCACACTCAAGATGGGCCCCGGCGACTCCTCACGCTCGCACACAGCAAACGAATATATAAGGATAAGCGAGATACGCGAGGGTATAAAGCTTTTCGCCGAAATGCTCGACGGGCTTAAAATCTGAATGTTTTGTTTGTAAATTTCCGGAAGTTAACAAAAGTTGAGTACAAGGCTTGCAAAGTTCCTGAATGCCGCAGTTTATTTAAGTAAATGAGGATTTTGGGAACATTGCATAATACAGCAATCCGCTTTTTAGTCACTTATGTATCTCATTGCAAGAGCTTTGTTCTCACAATCTTCCATGATTTCTCTTTCGCCTTTACCCTTGAGAACACAGCCTTTTCGCACCCCACGCGGCATCACATTCTGCGCTGCTTCGCGTGACTATTGCTGTCTGTGTTCTCTAAGGCTTGTTTTTATTTCCTCACCTCCAAAGCCTTGTTCTCGCAAGCTTCCATAATTTCGCGCTCTCCTTCACCTTTGAGAACACAGCCTTTTCGCACCCCACACGGCATCACATTCTGCGCTGCATCGCGTGACTATTGCTGTCTGTGTTCTCTAAGGATTGTCTTTATGTAATTATTATCTCATTGCAAGAGCCTTGTTCTCACAATCTTCCATAATTTCGCGCTCTCCTTCGCCTTTGAGAACACAGCCTTTTCGCACCCCACGCGGCACCACCTTCTGCGTTGCTTCGCGTGACTATTGCTGTCTGTGTTCTCTAAGGCTTGTTTTTATTTTCTCATTGCCAAAGCCTTGTTTTCAGCGGCTTCCATTATTTCTCTTTCGCCTTCGCCTTTGTCATTTATTCCGCATAGGTGCAGTATGCCGTGGATAATCACGCGGTACAGCTCCTGCTCGTATGTGGCACCTACCATCTCGCTGTTGCTGCGTACAGTGTCCAATGATATGAAGAGGTCACCGCTTATCGTGTCGCCCTCGCAGTAGTCGAAGGTTATTATATCGGTGTAATAGTCGTGCTGTAGGTACTCGCGGTTCACCTCAAGAATCTTTTCGTCGTTGCAGAATATGTAGGCAATGTCGCCAACCTTCTTGCCGTATGTAGCAGCAACGGCTTTAATCCATGCTGTTGTCTCACGTCTTTTTATTGCGGGCATCCTGGTACCCTCGGTCTGGTAGCTTATCATAAGAAAAGTGTTTTTTGTCATTCGGCAGAACGTATCGACGAGAAATCCGGAATAATATTTCAGATATCTCCCTGTCGGTCGATATGACAATCTGTTATAAAATCATCCGAAGAAAATATATGCAATTGCTATGGCTGCAATTATTCCGGCAAGGTCGGCAAGCAGCCCGCATGTTACCGCGTGGCGTGTCTTGCGTATTCCTACACTTCCGAAATATACCGCCAATATATAGAATGTAGTGTCGGTAGCTCCCTGGAACAGGCATGCCATGCGCCCGGCAAAGGAGTCGGCACCGTATGTGCTCATAGCATCAATCATCATGCCTCTTGCTCCGCTTCCGCTCAGCGGCTTCATTATGGCAGTAGGCAACGCACCCACGAAATCATCACCTATGCCGGCTGCATTTGCGCACCATGCCACACCGTCCATTATCACGTCCATGCCTCCCGATGCGCGGAACACCCCAATGGCTACAAGTATGGCAACAAGGTAGGGGATGATGCGTACAGCTGTTGTGAATCCATCCTTTGCTCCCTCTATGAATGCTTCATATACATTAATCCTTGCACGCATGCCGGCTGCGATGAAGAGTATTATCACCGAGAACAGTATTATATTGGCAAGCGATGTCGAAACCACCTCAATCTCTACCTGCGAAAGCTGCATCATTCCCCATGTACCTCCTGTGACTAAGGCGCAGATGGCAAATAGGAAAAGCATCATTGTACGGTTGAAGAGGTTTATGCGCTGGTATATGCTTGTTGCTATAAGTCCTGTTATTGTTGCTGCTGTAGTGGCAAGCAGTATGGGTATGAACACGTCGGTAGGGTTGGCAGCTCCCATTTCGGCGCGATAGAGCAGTACCGATACGGGAATGAGCGTAAGCCCCGATGTATTGAGTACAAGGAACATTATCATGGGGTTGCTTGCCGTCTCCTTCTCCTTGTTCAGCTCCTGCAGCTCCTGCATGGCCTTAAGTCCCATTGGAGTTGCAGCGTTGTCAAGCCCCAGCATGTTGGCCGAGAAGTTCATGAACATTGTTCCCATAGCCGGGTGTCCTTTGGGTACATCGGGGAAGATTCTGCATAATACCGGGCTCAGCACTCTTGCAAGCGCAGCCACAAGGCCGCCTTTCTCGCCAATCTTCATTATTCCCATCCAAAGTGAGAGCACTCCTGTCAGTCCCAACGAAATTTCAAAGGCATTCTTTGCCTGTGCGAAGGTAGAGTCCATTATCGCAGGAAAGACCGTTGTGTCTCCTGCGAATATTAGCTTCCCCAGTGCAATTGCAAATGCAATGAGGAAGAATGCAATCCATATATAGTTTAGTACCACGTTGTATTGTTTTCCTAATTATCTGCGAAGATAGCAAAAGTGATGCAATAAACATAAGCCGGCAGAATAAAACCTTTGTGACGCTGCTTTTTATCTTAAATTTTACCAGTTGTCCAATGATTTTACATCGGGTGTCAAATTATTAGACATTTCTTCAAGGCTGTGTTTTTAGATAAATCGTTGATATTTGAAATTTTATAATTTTTGGCACGCTTTTGGCATGTAGTCTGGTAGAAATGTTTTTTGTATGAAAAGGTTTTTTATGATAATTATTGCCGGCACTCTCTTGTTTACTGGTGCATCGGCACAGGTAATGACAATGGATGAGTGTATGGCCTATGCTGTAGAACACTCTGTATCGGTAGGAAAGCAGGAGAACGCTCTTGACAATGCCAGGATGAACTATAAGCAGTCTGTTGCCTCTTTGTTCCCGTCTGTTTCGGCTGGCATATCGGCAACGACCAACTTCGGACGTTCTGTCGATCCCGAAACAAACAGTTATACTACCGTATCCACATTCAGCAACTCATATAGCCTTTCGGCGTCAATGCCTATCTTTGCCGGGTTGCGTTATGTAAATGAGATACGTGCGGCAAGGACTGCACGTGACCGCGGTTACAGCGACCTTCAAATTGCGCGTGACAGGGTGGCTATGGATGTTATGAAGGCATACACCGATGTAGTATATTACAAAGGTGCCGTAAAGATATCGGAGGAGCATCTTTCGGCATCGCGCCGGACACTGCACCAGGCACGGAAACTGCATGAGTTGGGTCTGAAGAGTGCAGCAGAGGTCGCAGAGGTTGCTTCGCAGGAGGCTAATTATGAGTATCTGCTTACAGAGCAGCAGAATAATCTGGCTATGGCATCGATAAGGTTGCGCGAAACAATGAACTATCCGCAGAACACGCCTCTTGAGGTTGTAGAGAACTATGATATTGTTCCGCAGCAAACAGCCCCTCAGATTGATAATGTTGTAGAATATGCTCTTGCCAACAATGTGCAGGTTGTCTCTTCCGAGCTTGCAGTAAAGGAGTGCAACTTGCGTTATTTGAAGGCTAAGTCTGTATGGTTCCCGACAATAAGCCTCTCGGCAGGTATCGGGACAAACTTCTATACAAACTTTGAGAACCGTTCGGCATTCCCTTCATTCTCGTCACAATTCAAGAACAACAGAGGTGAATATATCGGTGTGTCGATGTCTATACCGGTATTCTCTAATCTGAGCCGCAAGGCTTCGGTACGCTCTTCTCGCAATGCCTTGCGTAATGCCAAGCTTGAGATGGAGGCCACACGTAATGCTGTAGAGAGTGAAGTGGCCCAGGCCTGCAGGCAGATGTACGGTTATGGCAAGCTGTATAACCAGTCTGTAAAGAAGGTCGAGGCATCGCAGTTGGCCTATAACGGTATCTCTGCTAAATTTGAAAAGGGGCTTGTTACGGCTATAGAACTGCAAATGGCTGCTGCAGACCTGTTGCAGGCAAAGTCGGATTGCTTGCGGTCGAAGCTGCAATATATGATAGAGAAGAGAATGGTTGACTATTATAGTGGAGTTCCGTTTGTACATTCAGAAAAATAAAATATAAATTACTATGGATATAAAGTTGGAAAAGAAAACCGGTTGGCGTGCCGTATTGAGCAAGAAGAGCCTTCCTTATCTGTTTGGAGTGTTGTTGGCAGTGCTTGTTCTGTGGCTTCTTATGAAGGAAAACGCTTCGACATTGCGTGTCAACACAGCTACTCTGATGGTGTCAAGTGTCGAAGAGGGTGAGTTCAACGATTACGTGAGCCTCAGCGGTACGGTGCAGCCTATAACCACCATGCAGCTTTCTCCTCTTGAAAGTGGTGTTGTGGAGCGTATTGTAGCCGAGGAGGGTACGGCTGTTAAGGCTGGTGATGTAATTCTTGAGATGACGAACAAGCAGCTGTCGATGCAGATACTGCAATCGGAAGCCGACCTTGCCGAGAAGCAGAATATCCTGCGCAATACTCTTATATCGATGGAGCAGGAACGCCTTTCATTGCGTCAGGAGATGCTGCAGCTCGACCTTGAGGTTGCCCGTAAGATGCGTGCCTATGAGCAGAACAAGGAACTCTTCAAGGAGGAACTTGTAGCCCGCGAGACCTATCTGCAGTCGAAGGAGGATTATGAACTGGCTCTTGCCAGACGTTCTCTTGTCCGCGAGCGTCAGAAGCAGGATTCTCTTTACCGCACTGTTCAGGTGGCTCAGCTCGATGAGAACCTCCGTTCCATGCAGCTGAACATGCAGCTTATACGTGAACGTGTAGGCAACCTCAGGGTCAAGGCTCCGATAGACGGAGAGGTGGGCATGCTCAATGTTGTTTTAGGGCAGACTCTGAGCCAGGGAGGTGCAATAGGCCAGATAAACGACCTTTCGGCATATAAAGTGACCGCAATGGTTGACGAACATTACATTGACCGTGTTGTGACCGGGCTGACTGCATCCTTCATGCGTCAGGACAAAGGATATGACATGCTGCTGAAGAAAGTGTATCCCGAAGTGCGTGAAGGAAGGTTCAAGATAGACCTTACTTTCAACGGCGAGTTGCCCGATAATATCCGTACCGGCCAGACATATAACCTGAACCTTCAGTTAGGCCAGCCGGTAGAGGCTGTTTATATCCCGCGAGGTGCGTTCTTCCAAAAGACCGGAGGACGTTGGATATATGTTGTCGATGAGGCTGGCGGAAAGGCCTATCGTCGCGAAATCCGCATCGGGCGTCAGAATCCCAGATTCTATGAGGTCCTCGACGGTCTCTCAAAAGGCGAAAAGGTCATAACATCGTCATACGACAATTTCGGTGACAATGAAGTGCTTATTCTAAAAGAAGGGAAGTGAAAATACAGCAGTAGATACGTAAGGTTTTGTAATTATTTAATAATAATATCTGCTTCTCCAATCATATAAAACAATAAAACTATGTATATAAAGAATTTTATAACACTGCTTAAAAGGTACACTATATCTTCTGTACTGAACATATTCGGTATGGCAGTGGCTTTTGCAGCGGTGTATCTTATAATGGTTCAGGTAAATTTTGACCTCTCATATAACAAGGGTATCCCCAATGCTGGCAACATATACCGTCTTGAATATCCCCACTGGGCCGAAGAGGGGTACTGGAGCACCACATGGGCACGTCAGTTGCCCGACGACCTTTGCAAGGGTGTGCCTGAAATAGAGAAGAGTGCTACAATATGGCCAACGGGACACTACAACATCAATTCCGATTACTCAAGAAAGAGTGACAAGGGAATAGAGTATCTATATTTCGACTTGTGTGAGGCTGAACGTGAAGGATTGGATATCTTCGGGCTTGAGATAATCGAGGGTTCGCTCGACAACTTCCTCGACCATTCCACTTTGGTGCTGAAGGAGTCTGCTGCAAGGAGATTCAACATTTCGGCAGGTGATGTAATATGTTATGGCCGTGAGGCAAGCGAGGAGAATACCGCAACGGTAATTGCAATATGCAAGGATCCTGCATCGCCCAGCATTCTTGACGCATGTGACGGTTGGGGAGGCATGCCCCCACAGGAGGAACACAATCCTAACAACTGGAACGACCCTTATTACCTGAAATTGAGAAATGGGGCATCACCCGATGCTGTATGCGAGAAACTGAGAAACAATCTCATAGGATGGCTTCAATCCCTGAATGCAAGTGAAGAAGACATTGCCGAATTTCTCAAACGTGCCAACCCGCGCCTGAATCCTCTCACTGAACTCTATTTTTCAACAGATGTCAGCGGTTCTGCACATGCAACCGGCAACAAGGCCACTACATACACGCTCTTTGCCATTGCTGTGCTCATTATGGCCATTGCTCTCATAAACTTCGTAAACTTCTTCTTTGCACTTATTCCTGTACGCATAAAGAGCATAAATACCTGCAAGGTATTCGGAGCATCATCTTTCACTCTGCGCCTGAACTTCGTCTTTGAGACCATGGGGCTTGTGCTTGTCGCTCTTTGCGGAGCGGCTGTGATTACAGGCGTGTTCATGGAGACATCGCTTACTGAGCATATATCAACGTCATTGGCCTTTGGTGACAATATAGATGTTGCAGTTGCTGTCTCCGTTGTCGCTCTTGTTACAGGGATTGTCGTGAGCATATACCCTGCGTGGTACATTACCCGTTTCTCACCGGCAATGGTAATGGGCGGTTTCCAGGCCACTGCACCGGGCAGACGATTGCGCTACACACTTGTGGCAGTACAGTATATCATCTCGATTACGCTTGTCATCTGTTCGCTTTCTATCTACAGGCAATACGATTATATGCTCACACATGACATGGGCTTCAACAAGAACAATCTTCTTGTAGTAAACCATCTGCCTGGCGGAACGGTATTCGAGTCGTACGACCCGGAGAATGGATTGTCTTACGGCAGGCGCGACGCATTTGCCGGGAGCCTGATGAAGAATCCCCAAATAGAGGATGTCACTTTTGCCGACGGTTCATTCATAAACTTGTCGAGAATGCAATGGGGACGCGACTTCAACGGCCAGAGCATATACTTCCAGGTATATCCTGTTTCATGGGATTTCCTGCGGTTTATGGGGATTGATATAGTTGACGGGCGCGATTTCCTCAGCAGCGATGAATGCAATGCAAACGGTGCATATATATTCAACGAGGACGCTGCACGCAAGCTTGGCCTGAAGGTGGGTGATGTCTTTGCGGGTCACCGTTCTGGTACCGAGGTGGTAGGTATATGCAAGGATTTCAATTTCCGCCCCATGCAGTACAATATTGAGCCTTTCGCATTCTACATCTTCGGCAAGTATCCGTGGCGTGTAATGAACAAAATGTATGTGCGCACAACACCGGATGCCGATGTCACTGCTGTGCGTGAGTTCATAGCCAATACAATTGCAGAGTATGAGCCCGATGCGCCGGCCGATAGTTACGATATCTCATTCTTCGACTCCGAACTTGAGAGCAATTACAAAAAAGAGGGCAAACTGGCTTCACTTATTATCCTCTTCACGGTCCTTTCGATATTGATTTCTATAATAGGAGTCTTTGGCCTTGTGCATTTTGAGACACAGTATCGCCGGCGCGAGATTGGAATACGCCGTGTGCATGGTGCATCGGTAAGCAGCATATTGGCAATGTTCAACAGCAAATATCTTCAGGTTCTGGCCGGGTGTTCTTTAGTGGCGGTGTTGCTGGGGTTTGTGATAATAAAGTACTGGACAGAGCAGTTTACCTATCAGGCACCTATGGCCTTGTGGATATATCTGCTTGCAATTTTCCTTGTTGCCTTGATAACGGTGCTTACAGTTACTGCATGTTCATACAAGGCTGCAAACGACAATCCGGTTGATGCAATAAACAAATGATAAAATAGAATCATGTATCTAAGGAACTTCATAATTTTACTGAAAAGGTATATTACCTCTTCTGTATTGAACATAATAGGTATGGCGGTGGCCTTTGCGGCGGTCTATCTTATCGCAGTGCAGGTGAAGTTTGACCTGTCATATAACCGCGTAATCAAGAACTCGGAGCGTATATATCGTTTGGAGCATCCGTCTTGGATTGGTGACGGCAGTTGGGATTTCAGCTGGAACCGTCAGATACCGGATGAAATGTGTTCCGTTTGTCCTGAGATTGAGGCAGGTGGTTCAATTTACGAGTTACAGAATGCAATGTACTACTCTGGAGATGTATCTGTCAAACGTAATGGTTCTATTGAGAATTTTGTCATTAAATTCGGAGCGGCAGAACCAGAGGTGCTGGAGGTTTTCCCTTTTGAGTTTATTGCAGGCGGTGCTTCGTCATTCCATACCGAATATGACATTATCATTACAGAGAGTGTTGCCAATGGATGTAATATCTCAGTGGGAGACAAGTTGCATTATGGCCGGAATGCCGACAGTGAACTGCTATTTACAGTTGTAGGTATCTACAAAGACTTTCCACGCCCATCTACAATTGCCATGTCTGATGGTTTTTGCTATATGGCAAAAGCAAAACCCGAAGAAGAGGGTAATTGGGGTACTCCGTACTATGTACTGCTGGGAGAAGGTGCTTCGCGCGAGGAGGCCGAGGCGAAAATGTATCAGTACGTTATTGATGATTGTCAAAAGAGAGGACTGGATGAACAGGAAACTGAGGTTCAGATTTCGCGTATCAAACCGCGCCTAATGCCTATCAATGAACTTTTCTTTGCAGAGGATACTCATAATATTGGAATATCAGGCAGTCGTACGACAACATATACACTCATTGCAATTGCCGTATTGATTCTGGTTATTTCGTTTATCAACTTTATAAACTTCTTCTTTGCTTTGATTCCGAGCAGAATCCGTGCTGTCAATAATTATAAGGTTTTCGGTGCGCCAACAGCAAAACTACGTCTTAATTTTCTTTTTGAGACAATGGGGCTGATTCTTGTATCACTTTTTGGTGCAGCAGTTATTGTGGTGATCTTTGCCGATACACCGCTTAAAGAGTATATCTCGACTTCAGTTGCAATCAATGAGAATTGGTCTTTGGCTGGTGCTATCGTTCTGGGCCTGATTCTTTTTGGTGTATTAGTGTCACTATATCCCGCGTGGTATATTACCGGATTCTCGCCTGCATTTGTTATCAAAGGTGACTTCTCTGCATCAAAGTACGGACGTATCTTGCGATATGCACTTGTAGGTGTGCAATATTTCATTTCCATTACATTGATTATCTGCTCGCTCTTTATCTATCGTCAGCATCAATATATGCTCACAAGGGATATGGGCTTCGACAAAGAAAACATTTTGACCGTAGAAATACCATACGATGCAACTTATGGCTGGACAAAAGAGGATGGTATTACAATGGACTATACTAAACGCAATGCCTTGGAGGATAAACTCAAACAGAATCCTCAAATTATAGATGTTGCTTGGGGACAGGGAGAGTTCATTTCTGGTGGTGATAGACAGTGGTCACGTAAGACCGAAGATGGGCAACACGTCACCTTCAGAGTGTATCCGGTATCGTGGAACTTCTTGCAGGTAATGGGGATTGACATTGTCGAAGGCCGTGACTTTATACTCTCCGATAATGAGGTGGTGACCGGTGCATTGATATTCAACGAGAAGGCTGCTAAAGAGATGAATATTTCTTCTGAGAGTAAAATACAAGGTCATATCAGCAACATGCAAACACAAGTAGTCGGCATTTGCGAGGATTTTGATTTCCAATCGGCCCAAAACGCCATAAAACCGTATGTCTTTGTTGTCTTTGGCCAATATGGCTGGGACTTGCCTCGTAGGGCTTATATACGTACAGTTGCGGGTGCCGATATTACGAAAGCAAGAGAGTACATACACCAAACGATTGTTGATTTTGCTCCCGATGTTGTGCCGGAGAATATCAATGTAAGATTCTTTGATGATGAGATTGAATTTATCTATCAGAAAGAAGATAAACTCTCGACCCTTGTCACACTCTTCTCGTTCCTGTCGATTATTATTTCAATTATTGGAGTGTTCGGTCTTGTACTGTTCGAAACACAGTATCGCCGCCGCGAGATAGGCATACGTCGAGTTCATGGGGCATCAGTAGGTGAGATACTTGCGTTCTTCAACCTTAAATACCTATACATTGTGGTTCTCTGTTCGGCTGTGGCAATACCTGTGAGCTACTACATCATCAATAGTTGGATGCAGCAGTATGTCTATCGCACGTCAATGTCTTGGTGGGTGTATGTCCTAGCGGTAGGAGTTATCCTTGTAATTACCATTGTTACCGTTTCGCTACGCTCGTGGAGTGCTGCGGAAGAGAATCCCGTCGATGCTATTTCGAGGTAGGTATAATAAAGATATTCTTGCCTTTGGACGGACTGCATATATTCATATTGTGTAAAATGTAAGATTAAAAGATAATAGACAATTAATATTAATAACTAAAAAATACGATTATGCTTAAAGTAGAAAATTTAAAGAAGAGTTTCTTTACAGAAGAGATTGAGACAATTGCTCTTAACGGTGTTTCTTTTGAAGTGAAAGAGGGTGAGTTCGTTGCTGTTATGGGCCCCTCAGGTTGCGGAAAGTCAACGCTTCTCAACATCCTGGGTCTGCTTGATAACCCGACAGGCGGAAAATATACCCTTCTTGACAAAGAGGTAGGCAACTTGCGTGAAAGAGAGCGTACCCAGTTCCGTAAAGGCAATTTAGGCTTTGTGTTCCAGTCGTTCAATCTTATTGATGAAATGACTGTATTCGAGAATGTCGAGCTTCCGCTTGTATATATGGGTGTGAAGGCTTCTGAGCGCAAGAAACGTGTCAACGAGATTCTTGAGCGCATGAACATCTCCCACCGTGCCGGTCACTTTCCGCAACAGCTATCCGGCGGTCAGCAGCAGCGTGTGGCAATTGCGCGTGCCGTAATATCCAATCCCAAGCTTGTGCTTGCCGATGAGCCGACCGGTAACCTCGATTCAAAGAACGGACAGGAAGTTATGCTTCTTCTTCAGGAACTAAACCGTGAAGGCACTACCATTATCATGGTTACCCACTCCCAACACGATGCGCAGTATGCGTCGCGTACCATATGTCTGTTCGATGGTCAGGTAGTTACGGATGTGGCGAACAAATTGTAATAAAACCATTGTATCGGGCAAATACTGCGTTACGCTTGTTCCTGCGGTGCTCATTTACAATTTAGTAAACTGTGCTCCTCGTAACTTCGCAAGCCTTGTCTTTGCCTCGCTACAATGATTTTACGGTTATCGGGCAAATAGTGCGTTACGCTTGTTCCTGCAGAACAAAGAGCAAAGATAAAAGAGCAAAGATGAAAGTATTAGTGCTCCGTCGGGACAAAATATGCCGAGTGTATGCGAGACGTCTTAAACAATTGAACTGAAATTTAAACAGCTTCTTATGCAAATATTCAATTATTCATTCCGCTACTTGTTGAAGAGACGCGGCAATTCTTTGGCAAGGGTTCTTTCCTTGTCATTGGGTGTTGCAGTCGCGCTTCTCGTGTTCTCGTACGTGGGACTTAATCTCTCGTTCAATAACTTCTTCCCCAACAAGGAGAGGGTCTATCAGGTATGGGTGAAATCTCCTCAGTTCGGAATGTCTGAGAAGCTGGTAAAGCCGTTTGCTCCTAATATTGTCACTGATATACCCCAGGTCGAGTCTGCTGTACATTTCATTGGTGTAGAAAAGCTTTATGGCGATACGGAGAATGTTATGACAGCCAAGGCATTGTTGACAAATAGCACTCTTTTCGATGTCCTTGACTTCGGGGTTATCAGCGGCGATCCTCACAGGATACTAAGTGCCGAAGGTGCTGCCGGAAACGAAGTGATGATTTCGGAGCGTCTTGCCAAAAAGCATTTCGGTGATGAGGAGCCGCTGGGCAAGAAATTAGGAGCCTTGGTTGTTGCCGGTGTCTTTGAAACACCGCCGGTGAACCAGTCTATAGGTGATTTTGATATTCTTGAGCATTTGCCCTATGACAGTGATGATGAGATTTGGACCGGTCAGGATAGCTATACGACGTTTATAAAACTATGCGAGGGTGCAGATATTGCAGAAGTAGAGGCTGCAATGCCTGAGTTTATAAGGAAGCACGGCATTGAAGAGCATTGCAAGGAGTGGCAGATGACATTTCATTTTGTTCCGTTTGCTTCTACAATATTTGTCGCTAATGATGTAAGGCAGATGCAGATGATATATTCGGCTATAGCTTTGGCCGCTCTCATCGTAGCCTGTCTCAATTATGTGCTGCTGACAATATCTTCGCTCGCCGAGCGCAGCCGTACTATTGCAACCATGAAGTGTAACGGTGCTTCACGTTCAACAATATTCGGCATGTTGCTGTCCGAGACGTTGCTGATTCTGCTTGCTTCTCTGTTTATTGCTGTTGTTATAATAACAAGCATGCACGGCCAAATATACGACCTGTTCGGCTATCGGGTAAGTGATTTGTTTGCACCGGAGCGTATATGGATTCCTATGGCTGTATGTGTGGCAGCTTTCGCTGTGGCCGGAATTGCTCCGTCTGCAATATTCTCGGCTGTAAGCATAGACTATGCTTTCCGCCGTGGCGGAGACAACAGGGTATGGTGGAAGAAGTCACTTCTCTTCCTGCAAGTGACAATGGCTGTAGCGGTTGTCATTTTCCTTCTCGTTAGCAACAGACAGGTCTCTTATATTATGAATAGCGATTACGGCTATAAGTTCGACAGGCTGATGGCTCTTGAGCTATCGACCGAGATTAAGGATGCCGGAGTGGTTGCCGACAAACTGCGTAGCTTGCCTTTTGTCGAGAATGCCGGAATGTCGTCTTCGTCACCTCTGTCGGGCTATTCGGGAATGCCATGTGTCGATGAAGGAGGAAACTTGCTCTTCTCTTGCCGTTGGGATATTGTTGACGAGAACTATATACCGTCGATGCAGATGAGTATTGTGCAGGGACGGAACTTCTTGCCGGACGATGCTGCCGATAAGGTTATAGTAAACGAGAAATATGTCGAGATGCGCGGGTGGAGTGACTCTCCCATAGGTAAAATCATATATGACAGTTCTATGGTGCCATTTGAGATTGTGGGTGTCATTGCCGACTACCGTATGATGAGCACCGGTGTGGCAGAGCCTATTGTACTGCATACAGTACCTTACCTTAGCGATCTGGCTCCGGAATACAGAGTGGTGGTGCTTTACAATATTCTGATGAAGGAGATTGACGATGAGAATGTGAAGGCTCTTGACGAAGCCATAGCATCGGTGTACGATGGCTACTACAAGTATAAGATTATACCTTACAGCGACTGGATTGATATTGCATTCGCTCATGTCAAGCGCATGCGTGACGGAATGGTTGTTGTTGCCTCTGTCGTTCTGCTGATAGCTTTCATCGGTTTGTGCGGTTATCTGCAAGGTGAGATGGCACGTCGCCGCAAAGAGATTGCAGTGCGCAAAGTGAGCGGTGCATCGACGGCCGAGGTTCTTGTGATTCTGGGAACAAGGCTCTTGAGAATAGTGTTGCCGGCTACACTATGCGGTGTTCTGGTTGCCGTGTGGTTGAATGGCGAGTGGCTTTCGACACTTGCGCAGATGCGCTGCAGTGTGCCTCTATGGATTTATATTGTCGGTGCACTGGCGGTAATTGCTTTTGTGTATGCAGTGCAGTTGTCGCTGTCGTGGCATGCTGCAAACGAGAACCCTGTGGAGATGATAAAAAAGAACAATTGATTATGAAAATCGCATTTAAGAATTTTATTACAACATTGAAGCGTTATAAGATAGCTTCAGTGTTGAATATTGCGGGTCTTGCGCTGGCATTTGTGGCTTTCTATATAATAATGTCGCAGGTGTGGTTTACGGTAACTTACAACCGTACACTCAAAGACTCTGATCGCACTTATATAGTCTCGCCCGACTTTGGTGGCGGTGGTGATGGTAAATTGGAGTGGAGCACCAACTCTCCTGGCGCGTTAGCCTACGAGGCTGCTGAGCAGTTCCCCGATGCGGAGGAGGTTGCTTCGATTGCGCCCTACCCAAGTATCAACCGAATATGGGTCAAGCGCAACGAATACACCTTTGACCCATTCAATGATTATGTCTATCAGGGTACGGCGAACATTCCCACATTCTTCGGCTTTGAGTGCCTGGCGGGCGACTTCTCGCAGTTAAAGAACCCGAACACGGTTATTATGGCTCGCTCGGAGGCTGAAAAGTTGGGCGTAGGTGCGGGTGATGTGATTTACTTTGAGGGCGGAAAATATTTTGATGATGGCAAACCTATACATCAGCAAACCATTGTGGCTATCTACGAGGATATGCCTGATAATACGATGTTTAAGGATTGGAAGATTATGCAAAACGACGAGGGCGTACGCACCTCGGATAATAACAATTGGAACTACGCAAATTTTGTGCGTCTGCGTGAGGGTGCTGACCTCGATACCTACATCGAAATCTTCAAGAATCGTTATGCAGAGTGGTTCCTCGGTATGGTGCAAGAGTGGATTGCGATGACTGACAACCCCGAAGATAAGGAGATGGCTCAGGAGGAGTTGGATAGCGGCGCTCAGGTGCTCAATACCCGTTTAGTGGCTGTTGACGACATGTATTATGGAGGTAATTTTACCCAGAATAATAACTTCCGAACAGGAACTGTCTCAACAGCGATTATCCTCGGCAGCATTGCCTTTGTCATAGTGTTGATTGCCTTTATTAATTTTATCAACTTCTTCTTTGCGCTTGTTCCCATTCGTATACGTTCGGTGAATATCTGCAAAGTGTTTGGTGCAAGTCTGTGGAGTTTGCGTTGGAACTTCCTCTTTGAGACTATCGGCTTGGTGTTGCTCGCAATGGGCTTGACGCTCTGCCTGATGATTGTTATTCAGGATAGTTACATCACCAACTATTCAATCTGCTCGCTCGCCTTGAAGGATAACATCCCAGTATTTATTATGGTGGTTGTGCTGATGGCGTTGTTGGCAGTTGTGGCGGCATTGTATCCCGCATTCTACATCACTCGTTTCAATGCATCGTTAGGTGTTAAAAGTGGCTTTGCACAGTCGGCAACGGGTCGCAGACTGCGCTCTGTGATGGTGGGTGCACAGTTTACTGTAGCAATGATTCTTATCATTGTAACTGCCGTATTCTTCTTGCAGTACCGCTATATGATTAACTACGACTTGGGCTTTGACCGTGAGAATGTAGTAACCTTTGCTTCGTGGGACTTAAGAAAGCGCTACGAGACCGTAGTGGAGCGTTTGAGCCAGCACCCCGATGCCGAAGATGTAACAACCTCCGCCGTAAACCTTATGTATTGTAATCAGCGATGGGGTCGCGAGTACGAGGGTCAGGAGTATGTGGTGCGTGCCAATCCTGTGCGTTGGAATTTCCTCGACTTCTTTGGCTTTGAGGTTGTCGAGGGCGAGGGGTTCACCGAATCTTCGTGCGAGCGCAATGAGATTGTGATGATGCAGCGTATGCACCGCGATCTTGGTATTCCTATCGGCCAAAAGGAGGATTTCCTAACCTATGTGGGTGTGATTAAAGATGTGCGCCTAACCTCGCTCAGTCAAAACGATGAGTATCACGCATTCTATGTTACTTCAAACTCTACGATGAGCCACTACTATATCCGTTTGCGTGCGGGTGCCGATGTTGAGGCCTTTGCCGACTATGTGAATAAACTCACTAAGGAACTGTCGCCGGCGTCCGAAGAACCCGAACTCTATTTCTTGGAGGAGTGGGTCGAGAGCCTCTATAAGCAGACCAAAAAGGATATGGTCTTGATAGGTATGTTTGCAGTTTTGGCAATCGTTATCGCACTGATGGGAGTATTCGGTATCGTGATGTTCGAGACGCAGCACCGCCGCTCGGAGATTGCTGTTCGCAAGGTGTATGGTGCAACAACCGCACAGATGATTCAGATGCTCAACCTGCGCTATGTGTGGATTGTCCTCGGCTGTTTCGTGGTGGCTGCACCAGTTGCGTGCTACTTTACCTCACGCTGGTTGGAGCAGTTCGCCAACCGCATTACATCGCTTTGGTGGATCTATGTCGTGGCGTTGGTCGTGGTCTTGGCTGTAACCGTCAGCCTCGTAACCCTCCGCTCGTGGAAAGCTGCAACGGAAAACCCTGCCGATACAATAAAAAAGAACAATTGATTATGAAAATAGCATTCAAGAATTTTATTACGACATTGAAGCGTTACAAGATTGCTTCGCTGTTGAACATTGCAGGGTTGGCACTGGCCTTTGCTGCCTTCTACATTATTATGGCACAGGTCTATAGTGCTTTTACCTACAACGGTTCCATTAAGGATAATGAGCGGGTGTATATGATATCGCCTTATAGCGAGATGCTGGGCCGCTATAATGAGAATGCTCCCAATCCTGTTTCATACGAAACCGCAGAGGCTTTGCCTGTTGTTGAGAGCATTGCCTCAATGGCGTGGTATGAGAGCCCTACCCATGTGTGGATAAATGGCAACGGGAATGGTTATGAGAAGTTCAAATGCGGTGTCACCAAATGCAACAGCACACTGCTTGATGTATTCTCGTTCGACATTGTTGCAGGAAACGCCGATGACTTCAGGCAGATGAATGCAGCAGTGGTGTCGGAGAGCATGGCTGAGACAATGGGCATAACCGTTGGAGATGTCATCAAGCTCGAAGAGGGGGAGCTTGCACCGGGCACACCGCTCACGGTTGTTGCAATATTCAAGGATTTTGACGAGAATACTATTCTTGGCGGGAGACACATATTCCGCAACGACAACAGGAAAGACGGTATGCTGAACAACAACTGGAACTATTCGGTTTTCGTGAAGTTCCGGGAAGGGGCCGGCACTGATGAATATATTGCCTTGTGGCAAAAGAAGTACTATGAATTCAACGAAGATATGTATGAGCAGTATATTGCTGCAACAGGAGCCAAAATCAGTAAGGAAGAGAAAGAGAAACTTTGCAGAATGGAAATAAAGCTTGTACCTATGGATGAGTTCTATTTCAATACGCAGTTTGAAAATTACTCAAATGGTTCTATCGGCACAACTATTACGCAGCTTGCCATTGCTCTGGTGATTGTAATTGTGGCTTTCATAAATTTCGTGAATTTCTTTATGGCTCTTGTACCGGTGCGTATGCGTACGGTGAATATATGCAAAGTTTTCGGTGCAAGCAGCAATACTCTGCGATGGAACTTTGTATTTGAGGCCGTAGGGCTGGTGCTTATTGCTCTTGTCATTGCCTTTTACATTATATATGCCGTACAGGGTGCCGGTATAAACGAGTATGTCAACTTTCCTTTGGCAATGGGTGACAATACGGAAAGCGTAGTGCTTGTGTGTGCTGTTGCCGTATTGATGGCTGTAGCAGCTGCTCTCTACCCTGCATTCTACATTACAGGTTTCAATGCCTCACTTGCTGTCAGAAAAGGATTTGCACACTCAAAGGCCGGACGTGCTATGCGTTCAGGGCTTGTGGCATTGCAGTTTACGGTCTCTATGGTACTTATGGTTCTTGCACTTGTATTCTCCTTGCAATACAGTTATATGGTACGTTACGATGTAGGTATGGATAGAGAGAATATGCTTATGATAAAATCGATGGATATTGCACCTAAGCATGAACTATTCCTTGAGAAACTTGCTGAAAATCCTGATATAGAGGCTGTGACATCAACGAATTGGGGACTTTTCGGTTCTGGTGACTATAATTCGAGACTGATAGATGGTGTTACTGTAAAAATGCAGATACATTATGTGCGGCATAATGCTCCGGAGGTATTCGGTATTCCGGTAATAATGGGACATGGTTTTGTTAAGGGCACTCCCGGATACCTGATAACCGATTATACATCACAGGCAACGGGGCTTGGCGTTGGTGACAAATGGGACGGTGAAGAGATTATCGGTGTAATACCTCACATAAACTTTGTGGGAGCAAACAAGGCCAAAATGAATACAATGCTTTATGCTCAAGGCTCGTCGGACTTCAGGATGTATTTCTATGTGCGTCTTGGCAGGAATGTGGATATTGAACAGGTTTGT
>JAFWXX010000037.1 GCA_017522915.1 Bacteroidaceae bacterium | reverse complement strand
TTGACATAGTTATCATGCTTCAACGGTTCTGTTACCGGCTTGCCTGTAGCCGCATCCCATACGCGTGCGGTGTTGTCCCAAGATGCTGTAACGATATATTTCCCGTCGGGGCTGAAGACGGCAGAATTGACATACCAGTTATGCTTCAACGGCTCTGTTAGCAGCTTGCCGGTTATAGCATCCCACACGCGGGCGGTCTTGTCCAAAGATGCTGTAACTATATATTTCCCGTCGGGGCTGAAGACTGCTGAATTGACATAGTTATCGTGCTTCAACGGTTCTGTCAGCGGCTTGCCTGTTGCTGCATCCCATACGCGGGCGGTGTTGTCCAAAGATGCTGTAACTATATATTTCCCGTCGGGGCTGAAGACGGCGGAACTGACATACTCATCATGCTTCAACGGTTCTGTCACCTGCTTGCCTGTTGCAGCATCCCACACACGGGCGGTGCTGTCCCTGGATGATGTAACGATATATTTCCCGTCGGAGCTGAAGACGGCGGAATAGACAGTAGAATTGTGTTTCAACGGTTCTGTTGCCGGCTTGCCTGTTGCCGCATCCCACACGCGGGCGGTGTTGTCATCTGATGCTGTAACAATATATTTCCCGTCGGGGCTAAAGACGGCAGAACGGACACTGCTGCCATGCTTGAGTATGCTTCTGCTGTATGTGTCGTCTTTTTGCGGATAATCGCATTCTCTTAATTTTGATTCTGCCTCTGGAACATACGGTCTGTCGGGGTTGTCAAGGTTCTTAGGCAGAGCATATAGTGCTATTCGCAAAGCTTTTGTAATGTTGCCTTTTTCGTATTCCTTTTCTGCTTCACTGGATAGATATCTCGATTGAGTGACAAGCAGTTTGTCTTGCCTTTCAATTAATTCTTTGTTTGCTTTATAAAACCATCCACTAACAAATATCGAAAGCATGACTAAAAAAGAAAGGAGGATAGCCCAGACCCAACGTTTTCGTTTCTGTTCACGATTGTATCCTTGCCATAAGGTGTCGAATCTCAAACTGAACATTCTAGCCACGACTTTAATAGCAGCAGCATTCTTGCCAAGTTCGTTAATGTTAATAGCAAGAATTTCTTTTTCACCTTGCAGTGATTTCAATGCTGGCGGAAAGCACTCTTTTTCCAAGTTTTCGGAAAAGGGTTCACCTTCTACAACAAATGGAATGATATACTCTTCGCGCCCGTTATCAATGAAATACTGCACTTCTTTATTTACCCATGGTGATTTTGCAGAGCGAGGAGAACATATAACGATAAGATACTTTGATTCACTCAAAGCCGTTTCAATCTCTTTGGCAAGAAAGCCTCCTGCAAGTTCAAGCGAATCGCGGAATACAGGGCGTATAGATTTCGGCAGTTCTTCATTTTTCTTTCTGAGTTTTGTAGGGAAATGATAGTGACTTAGCTTCTTGCGTAACCATTCAGCATCTTTGAGGTCTTCTCTTTTGTAACTTATAAATGCAAAATATCTTTTATCCATAGCAGTATTCTAATTGTGTCTAACAATATATTATATTCTGTTAGCTAACAAACGAAGCGATTTGAATGTGTTAACTTGCTTTATCGTTAAACAATATTAATTTTATTGTTTTTCTTTGTTTATTTATTGTTTTTCGATAAAACAGTATTACATTTGCATTGCCGGCTAAGACAAAAATAATAAAATGAAATTAAAGACTCAGGAATTATGAAAACAAAAAGTTACAAAGGGTTATTGGGAATGACATTGTTCGCGTCGTTATTGTGTGCAGCAAATATAGTTTGGACAATTTGCCAAAGTTATTTTGTATGTACCGAAAGCGGTGAAGGTTGCATAATATGGCACGAAGATCTCTACCCTATGCAGATAACTATCTTCATAGGAAGGTTGCTCTTCATGAATGCGTTCTATGCATTGATTGTGGTTTTTCTGGTCAAGCAGTACAAGGCTGTAAAGAGCGGTGTTCTTTTTCCGCGTGCGAATATCGGCATAATGTACACTATTGCCGTTTGTTATCTTATAGGCAACTTCTGTCATGCAAACTTCGACACATTTTTAATACCCGAAACAGAAGGGAGGGCGAGTCTTGTCATCAGCACCGATACATTGATATATGCAATGTTGCTTTTGGTGTTTGCATCGATTTACAAGATTGCCGTGAAGGTGAGCGAAGAAAACACACTGACAATTTAGAATTTCAAACGGCTTATTAATTATAACAGATTATGTCTATTGTAGTAAATGTTGACGTCATGCTTGCAAAACGCAAGATGACTCAGGGCGAGCTTGCCGAAAAGGTGGGAATAACACAAGCCAATCTTTCCATTCTAAAGACTGGAAAGGCTAAGGCCGTACGATTCAGCACTCTTGATGCCTTGTGCAAGGCTCTCGATTGCCAACCGGGTGACATCCTCGAATACCGGGAGTGATATATAATTAAGGAAAAACGTGTGAAAAATATCCGGGAATCGGGTGTTTTTCACACGTTTTTTGTATCTTCACAAATTATTGTCCACAGGAACATGAAGTTTCCGACGACATTATTACGACACAACAATAACTACATTATATTATGAGGAAGATTTTTTATTCATTTATCACATTATCTGTTATGCTGACACAGTTTGCATGTACATCGCAGAAGAAAGAGGAGAGCAACAGCATTCTCAAGGAGAGCAATGCTCCGTTCGGGGCTCCTGAGTTCGACAAGTTCAAGATTGAGGATTACAAGGAGGCGTTCGACCGCGGGTTTGAGGAGAAGCGTGCCGACATAAAGGCTATCATCGAAAACAGCGATGCTCCGACATACGCCAACACTATCGATGCGCTTGAAATGAGCGGAAGAACGCTTGACAAGGTGGGTGCGATATTCTTCAACCTCAATGAGAGCGAGAATACTCCGCAAATGACGGAGATTGAAGAGTATGTTGTTCCTAAGATGACCGAACTGAGCGGTTACATATTCATGAACGATACTCTTTTCAACCGTATTCGTTCGATATACGATGCAAAAGAGAGCTTGGGCCTTAACGAGGAGCAGAGCATTGTTCTTGAAAACTATTACCAGGGTTTTGTTCGTGGCGGTGCGTTGCTGAATGCCGAGGACAAGGCGAAGCTGCTTGACATCGACACCAGGATTGGTCTTGCACAGATCAAGTTCAGTACAAACCTTCTTGCCGACAACAAGGCATTCAAGCTCGAAATAACCGACAAGGCCGACCTTGCAGGCTTGCCGCAGAGCGTGATTGATGCCGCTGCAAGCGAGGACGGCAAGAGCTGGGTCTTCACGCTTGACAAGCCCAGCTGCATACCGTTCCTGCAGTATGCCGACAACCGTGCTCTGCGCGAGAAGGTTTACAAGGCATACTATGGCCGTGGCGACAACAATAACGAGAACGACAACAAGGCCATAATAAAGGAGATTCTTCAGCTTCGCCAGCAGAAGGCAAAGCTGCTTGGCTTCGAGAGCTTTGCACACTTCGTGCTCGACGAAAAGATGGCCAAGACACCTGAGGCTGCACTTGACCTGCTGAACAAGATTTGGGAGCCTGCTGTAAAACGCGCTGCCGAAGAGAAGGCCGAATTGCAGAAGATTGCCGACCGCGAGGGTGCCGGAATAAAGATTGAGGGCTGGGACTGGTTCTACTATACCGAGAAGCTGCGCAAGGAGAAATATGCTCTCAACGACGAGACAATCACTCCGTACTTCAAGCTGGAGAATGTTCTACAGGGAGCGTTCGACTGTGCGACAAAGCTCTACGGTGTGAAGTTCGTAAAGCGTACGGATATACCTGTATATCATCCGGAGGTAAGCACATACGAGGTGCTTGACAGCGAGGGAAATCACCTGAGTATCTTCTATACCGATTTCTTCCCGCGCGACACAAAGCGTCAGGGTGCATGGATGACAAACTTCGTGAACCAAAGGAATATCTGCGGCGAGAATATCCGTCCAATGGTTGTCAACGTGTGCAACTTCACTACTCCACAAGGAGATGTTCCGGCTCTCCTGAATATCGACGAGACACGCACTCTGTTCCATGAGTTCGGACACGCGCTGCACGGAATGCTCACGCAGACACATTATCCAAGCGTGAGCGGTACAAACGTGAAGCACGATTTTGTAGAGCTGTTCTCTCAGGTAAATGAAAAGTGGTCTATTCACCCTGAGGTGCTGCCTACATACGCAAAGCACTATAAGACAGGTGAAGCTATACCCGATTCTCTTATAGCAAAGATGCAGAAGAGCGCGCATTTCAACCTCGGCTTTGAGACAACAGAGCTTGTGGCTGCAGCTTTGCTCGACATGAAGATGCACCTTATTGAGGATTACAGCAATTTCGACTGCAACGAATATGAGAAAGTTCTGCGCAAGGAGCTCGGTTTCATAAACGAGATTGAGTACCGCTACCGCAGCACGAACTTCGCGCATGTGTTCGGTGGAGGATATGCAGTGGGATATTATGCTTATCTATGGGCCGAGGTACTCGACTGCGATGCGTTTGAGCTGTTCCTGGAAAAAGGCGTGTTCGACCCTGCAACTGCAGCTGCATTCAAGAAGCTTGTGGAGATGGGCGGAAGCAAGGACCCGATGCGCGAGTATCGTGAGTTCAGAGGTGCAGACCCGAACCCGGATGCACTCCTCCGTGCACGTGGACTTATATAATTATGAATATGGAAGAGAGAATAGAAAAAGCTGTATCGCTCTTCAAGGAGGGATACAATTGCAGCCAATCTGTAGTGGCGGCATTTGCCGACATGTACGGATTTACACACGAGCAGGCACTCAAGATGTCGGCATCGTTCGGCGGCGGTATAGGACGTATGCGCCAGACTTGCGGTGCGGCATGCGGGCTCTTTATGCTGGCAGGGCTTGAGACCGGTTGCACAGATGGCAAGGACCGTGAGGGCAAGGAGGCCAACTACAAGGTGGTACAGGAGCTTGCAGAAGAGTTCCGTAAGCGTAACGGCTCGATTGTATGTGCCGAGCTGTTAGGGCTGTCGAAAGCGGCACCTACTCCAACGACACCCGAAGCACGTACTGCGGAATACTACAAGAAACGCCCATGCGTGAAAATGGTGGAAGAAGCTGCACGGATATGGGTTGAATACCTGCAGAAGAACTGTTGAACTGTTTCTTTTTACAATAAGCGGGCCGAGAACAATCTCCCGGCCCGCTTATTGTACGTATTGGGCCGATTTTTGTAAAAACAGGCAAAGATATCGGTAAATATATTGAAAATCACCCACTTTTTATTTGCTATATTAAAAATTTGTTGTACTTTTGCACCCGAAATCGGAAACAGGGTGCCAAAAGCGTTTGTTTTTTAAGCTAATGCTTTATGTGACAACATGTTTTTTGAGAGAGAATGGCTATATTAATGTTGAATTAAAATATTAAGAAATTATGATTGAGAATGCTGGTGCATTTGCAGGCCGTATCTGGACTGCTTTGAACGAGACAGAGGGTCTTACTCTTAAGGAGATCAAGACTAAGGCAAAACTGAAAGAGAAGGAACTTTACCTCGGTTTGGGTTGGTTGCTTCGTGAGGACAAGATCTTTACTTGCGTTGCAGGTGAGGAGGAGATCTTCGCTCTTAAGTAATTGAAAAAAGATTCAATTCAATACAAAGAAAGTGCCGGAATTTTCCGGCACTTTCTTTGTATTTTGATGGCTCAGTAGCCATGATATCGGCTCACATTCAAAAGTTGGGGATGAGAAAAACTACAAAGCAAAACTAAAGGTTTTCAAATCTCGCTATCGCTCGTCATTATATTCTTATGCAGTTCTCAACCTTAAACTGTAATTTGTTACTGAACGAAGAACTTGCTATCATTACTTTTTCTCTCGTGAAAAAGTAATCAAAAAACGCCCGTCACGCGTAAAAATTAGTCACAACAGCCTTCTGCTCACAAGTTGCAGGCAACATTCTTCGGCACCCGGCTGTTGTTTGTCTCAAACAACTTTTCGTTCAAACAGCGGGGAGAGGACAACTCGCTATTCACGAAAAACATTATCACGTATATGCACCGCTCAAACAATTCCTCTCCTTATCCGATGTTTGAACGGTTGTTTGCTGTAATTTTATCGGTGACGGATATTAAGGAAATTACCTTTGACGGTCGTATAGCAATGGTAATTCTAAAAAAGAAAACCGGCACTGTCTAAATCACAATTCAATGCCGTTGGAATTCATGAACAAGCGAGGAGATGCCTGCAGTGCGGCAGCGTTATCTTTTTACTATAACGCTGAACCGCACAAGTTCCGGAGCGCATGAATTACAACGATTAGCATTGAATGGCAAGTAACGGCCAACCGAGGGATGTCGCTTGCGACTCGCGAGCAAAAGGACGTTACGACTGATTTTGCCCTGTGCCGGGCGTTTGGTCCTTTGCGCGACAAAGGACATGATAGAGCGACAACAAAAAGAATAAAAGATAACTGATTAAGGGTAAAACGAACTTTGGAATATGATATTTCGGTTAGGAAATAATCGTACATGTACAATATTAACCACAGTAAATTTCTACAGAACCTATATGATATCTATTAAAGTATAGGAGTCAAAAGGGATGCTGCCCAGTTGCAGAATCTTTTCCACCAGGAGAGAGACTTGTATTTTTCCTCGGTAAGCAAATAGCTCTCTTTTTTATCCAGTTCGATATATCTGTTCAGCTCTTCTGTTTCCTCTTCCCCGAATACGAATATATTTGCCTCGTAATCGTACCTCAAGCTGCGGCTGTTAAGGTTGGTTGAACCGATTGTGCAGTACTTGCCGTCGATGCACATTACTTTTGAGTGGTTGAAGCCTCCTGTAAACATGTGGATGTCCGCTCCCTTTTTCATAAGCCTGTACCCTGCACGGAGAGCAACACCCGGAACCATCGGTATGTCGCCTTTTTCCGAAAGCACAATAGACACCTTGACTCCATCCTTCAAGGCCTTCTTTATAGCCTTGCTTATAATAGGAGTAGGCATGAAATAGGGATTGATAAGGACAATGCTGTCCTTTGCGGAGTTTATGGCATTTGCATAGGCGCGTCTCAACTGCTTAGGCAATCTGCCCGGCCAACGGTCAACAATTGCGACCTCACAGCCTTCTGTTCTGTTGTGTTCGGGGTAATATTCCTTGCCGACAATTGTCTCTCCGGTCTCCTTGTGCCACATGTCAAGGAATATCTTCTGAAGTTCATTGACAGCTTCTCCCTCTACCCTTGAATGCATGTCGCGCCACTCCCCGATTCCTTCAAGGCCTCTAAGATAATAATCGGCTACATTTATACCGCCGATATACCCCACCTTGCCGTCTATGACAACAATCTTCCTATGGTCGCGCGATGTGGTATGGTTAACCCATGGAAATGTTATAGGGTCGAATTTTACAATCTCAATGCCCTTTGCACGTATTGCTTCAAGATGCTCTTTCTTCAACGGGCGGTCGTTGGACATGTTGCCGAACGCATCGAACATGGCGCGTACCTCTACCCCCTCTTTAGCCTTTTTCTCAAGCAGGGAGATAACGACCTCGTTTATCGAGTCGTTGCGGAAGTTGAAATATTCCAGGTGAACGTGATGCTTCGCCTTGCTGATATCGTCGAGCATACTGGCAAACTTTGCATGTGCTCCGTTAAGAATCTCGACATCGTTATTGCTTGTTACAGGAATATTCTCGCTTCTCAAATAATGCATAAATGCTGAATCGGAACTTGCATGATGGCTCCTCTCTATTGCCACAAAGCTGCTGCAAGAAGAGAGCAGAACAGCAACAAGGGCAAGAAGTATATGTGTTCTATAGTCTAATGCTTTCATTGTTCATTGCAGAATCTGCACCAAAGTTATAAAAAAAGGACAAATTCTACAAAAAAGCACACGATTAGAGAGATTCTGCATACATTTGATACGTTACCGTCTCTTTTGGAGCAGTCGCCTTGCATCTTACATGCCGTTCTTAAGTTCTTCTATCTGCTCTAAAAGAGTTTCTATCCGGCGCAGTGTCTTCATGTGGATTCTTGTACCTATTACTCCTCCTATCACAGTTCCTGCAAGTATGCCCGATATGAAACTCATGTACATAGCCTTGTCGGGAATGAGGAATAGAGCCTCGTATGCAAAAAGCGAAACCCACACAATGACGAGCGGAACTGCAATCCACACCCAACTTTTGTATCTTCTTTTCAGCTTCAACAGGTCGAATGTCTCTTTCATCAGGTCGAGGCTAAGGTTTCTGTTCCGCATCAGGGCCTTGTGATACATGTAGGTTGCAATTGTGCAGAAAAGGAGCATTACTACGGTAAATGCCGTAAAATATAGCGAAAAGCCATATATGCTGTTGATATATGTACAATATACAGCGGCAATACCGCTAAGAAGCATCTTGCGTACAGCATTCCTGTTAAGCTTGCTTATGTTTCCTTTAATGGCATTGCGCAGATGCGTTTCATTGACAATCTTCTGCTTGTCAAGTTTCTCCTTCAACAAAGCCATCTTGGCTTTCATATCATCCAGTTCATCCAGTACCATTCTGTTCTCCATGACAAACATGTTTATTCGTTAGACATCTTTCTTAGTTTCTCGCGTATCCTCACAAGACGCACCGATATGTTCTTTGCGCTCACGCCTACAATATCTCCAATCTCTTCGTAGCTCATGTTTTCGAGCCACAACAGCACTATTGCTCTGTCGAAATAACCCAACCGGTTTATCCTTTCCCTGAGAATCCGTATCTGTCTTGTATCGTCGTCGCTGTCCTCAAACAGATTGATTTCCATAGAGAGCGGTTCGGCCTGTACATGCTTTCTCTTCTTGCGCTCTGCCGTAATGCATGTGTTCAGGCTTACGCGCCATATCCATGTCTTTATATCGCTGTCGCCACGGAATTTCGCAAAACCGTTCCACATGTTTATCAGTACGTCCTGAAACAGGTCGGCAACCTCAACGGCATCATTTGAGAACATATAGCACACAGTATATATCGTGCTTTTATGTCTCTTTACAACCTGTTCGAACTCAAGTTCAAGATTATCCATATAAAGATGCAATTTATCAATTAGACGCAGAGTGCCATTAAAAACTACAATGCTAAAATACAAAAATCGGCTGAACTTTTAAATTCAGCCGATTTCTATTCATGTATTGAAATCCGGAGTAATATTCCGGTACATTATTCTATATACAAGTTGTCGATACTTCAAATCAATACTATTTTTTTGCTGGCAACAATGAAGTATCGATTAGGTCAGGATCATTGTCTGGAACAATATTGATAGACCTTGTCTCTGAAGTGCCGATAGTAAACTGGCCGACAGACACCATCTGATCGTATGCAATTGAGCCTGTAACTGGACGATATTTTGTACCATTTGCTGTAACAGAGACCTTGTAGCTTGTCACAGAGCGGTCTTCAGCTCCATTAGGATAATAGTGCACATAAATCTTGTATGTGCCTGCAGGTGCATTGCTCCAACGTATGTGTTCCGGACCAGGACCTACTACATCATCCCTGTCAAGATAACCGCCTGATGCAGATCGCATGTGATAGAATGCAATCCTTTCTCCGTATGGGTCAACCACATGCAAGTCGATATCGGTATTTCCGCTATGTTTGTTCCAATCAAGTCTTATTGTGATGTCCGCAGAATCGAAAGTTGCGTCAAAATAAACAGGCTCTGAAATCTCTTTGTCGGTAATTATATCAACTACTGTAGCTTTAACCTTCTGCTCTCCACTCTTTCCAAGTGTCCAATATGTGGAAGCTAATCCATTATGGTCGGCAGATACATATTCATCATCTAGTTTTCCGTCACCAGAAACCACCTCAAACTTAACTCTATGATAAGATGTCGGAGATACTCCGTTGCCGTCATCGCCATAAGTGAGTACCTGTACTTTCAACGGCAACAACAGTTTCTGCTCTGAATATCCAGTCTGATCGTTACCGTCTATTATCTTGAGGTCTGCTGTAGTACATGTTGACACTTCCTTTTCATAAGAGCATAGGCAGAACGAAATCTCTTTAGGAGAAGTCAACATATATGTGAGTCTCATAGCTGCATTGGCACTTCCCTTGATCTTTCCATAATAATCCATGCCCTTGAGCAGCCTCCCGGCAAAATTAGAAATTTTTTCAGATACGTTTTTGCCAAAGAACGATCCATTTTTTACTTTCTCCACAACAGCCTTGAAAGCAATCTCGACCCACGCCATTGGCTCAAAAGTACTCAGTTCTGCATCAATTCCAGCTCCAAGCTCAACAAGTTCCTGTACAACCATGCTGGATATTTCTTGAGCAACATCGTTTTCCAGTTCAAGACCTAAAGCAGCCAATATGTTGTTTACAATTTTCAGATAGAAATCGGCTTGGGCTGCCATATTTGTTCTTGAGAGGAAAAAGTTATAATCACCGTTAATACTGAAAGTGTATTTGAACGCTGGACCATAATTGGTGCGATTTTCCTTTTTTATCAAGTCAAGGACTCCGTAATCATCTCTAGATTCAACAGAAATGTTCTCAACGTGTCCATCGCCTCTTGTTATAGTTCCATAATAGCTGGGAACAAGCCCGACTGTTTTGAGAGTAAGAACATTACGATCTATATCGGCATACAAGGGATATACCTTAGAGTTTTCATATACAGCTCTTGTCTCATCATCAGACCCGTCTATGATATCCTCCAGTGAATCGTCAAAATCTTCATCATCCAATTCTGGAGTATCGCTAAACAGTTCTTCCATCAGATTGCTATAAGCTAACATCAATGGCTCGTTGCTTGTATCATATATATTCTTTTTCTCTTTAATAGCTTTCTCTATTTCTTCATATACAACCTGATAGCTACTGCAATTCTTGATGGTCTGTACTAAGGTATTATAATCATCATTGCCACTGACTGGAGCAAGTGCAGGATGCAATGTAATGAATGCAATTGTTGTTGACTCCGCATTCAGTTCAATGTTTCCGTCTTTAGCAACAACTGAGCGGTTCATCATATATACTTCATCACCGTTACAAAGCATAAAGGTCTTGGCTTTATCGTTATTATAGCTTTCAACCTCAAAACGACCATTAACGACATCGGCTTCGTCGGTAACAGTTGTCACTTTGCATCCTTCATAATCTATTGAAGATTCGTCAACTTTAATCTGGCCGCTGATTACGGTAGGTTGGTTGTCGTAATCAGCAGGAGGATTACCGGAACCACCTTCATCGTCACTTGAGCAAGCGACAAATAAACTTATTGCAACACAAGAAACTGCAACAAGAAACGAATAGAACTTTTTCATGTTAACTCGAATTTAATATGATTTATAATGATGTTTTCCGTAAAATTAAGGTGATTTTTATATAAAAAAAATGAATGACTGTTAATTTATTTCACAGTCATTCACTTTTATCGTAATAAAGCAGTCAGTAAGAATTACGACATATTATTATTACTTTTCGGGAACCATCATCAGTTGTATGAAGTTCTTCTGGTCAACGAGCTTCTTGAGTGTTGCCACGATAGCATCAGATGTTATGGAGTCGGCAGCTTTCTCGTAAGCCTCGTCGTACATCTCTCCGTACTCAATGTTCTTCTGAAGGTTGTTGAGCCAGTAGGCATTGCTTATTCTTGACTGAGGAATGTTCTTCTTGATATTCTTTATTATCATGTCGAGCTTCTCGGCCGGGACACCCTCTGCAAGCAGCTTCTGCATGCCTTCAACAGCCAGCTTTGAAAGCTTCTCGGCACTTTCGGGATTGGTCTCGAATGCAACCTGCATGAGAATTGTCTCCTTTGGCTCGCGAATGCTCATTGAACCAACGCTTGCTCCGTATGTGCCGCCTTCGCTCTCGCGGAGAGTCTCTACATAAACCATATCAAGATAGAGCTTTGCTGCATTGAGCAGAACTTCGTTCTCTATGCTGTAAGGCATGTCGGCTGAATATACCTGGATTACTGTTGTCTTAGGAGTCTCCATAGCAACAGCCAGTTCCTTGATATTCTCGCCTTTTACAATATTCTCGTTGCGGTCGATAACTGACGCAGCGTTGCCGTTTGCAGGAAGAGATGCAACATATTTCTCTACGAGAGGCTTAAGTGTCTCGGCATTCACGTTGCCTACTACATATACAACGGCACCTGCTACATTTGAGAAGAGTCTCTTGCCTACATTCTCCACATCTGCGATATTTGCTTTCTCTACTATTGCACTGCTGATTGCCTGACGACGTTCGTTGTTTCCGTAAAGAACCTTTGAGGCAAATTCCTGAAGCTTGAACTGAGGCTGCTTCTCAAGGTTCGGCAACAATGCCTTCAACTGGCTGATGCCCACCTGATATTCATCGTTGTCATAACGCGGGTCAACGATGTTCAAATAGAGGAGCTGCATTGCTGTCTCAATGTCCTTTGGAGTTGTAACTGCAGCAACACCATGGCGTGTACCCTCTATCGATACGTTGCAGCTTACGTTCTTTCCTGTAAGCATCTTCTTCAGCTGCACGCCGTTGAACTTTGAAATTCCGCGGTTCTGCAGATAAAGCATCCAGATGTTATCGTCGAATGATGGGAGTTCTGATGTCTCGATGAGAGAACGTCCGCCCTTCATTACAAGCTTGATGCGTACCTCATCGTTCTTGTGTGTCGTTGGCAAGTAAACGACCTTGACTCCATTGTCAAGAGTCCATATCTTTGAGCCATATGCTCCGTCCTGCTCAGCAGTAACCTTGCCGCCCTTTATTGCCGCTGCATCAAGAAGAGGCTCGTTTGCGCCCTCCTCTACCGGTGCGGAAATCTCAGAAGCCTTCATCTCGTTGATTATGGCAATCAGCTCGCTCTCTGAAGGATGCGCAAGACCTTCGCGCTCCGGAGCATTATATATTACAATAAGGTTCTCGTCTGTTATAGCCTGAGAGAGAATCTGCTGGAATGCAGCAGCCGGCAAGCTGCCGCAAATGGCCTGTGTAAGCTGCAGGTTCATTGACGGGTCCAACAGATACTTGTTCTTGAAGAAATTCGCAAGTATGGGCCAAATGAATTCGGCATTCTTGCGGCTTGAAGCTGCTTCCACTGCCTTTTCGGCACGGCTTATAAGCTCCAGTTTTGCACGCTCGAACTCGCTAACGGTTATTCCGTATCGCTTGATGCGCTCAACCTCGGTATAGAAAGCCTTAAGAGCCTTTTTGCTCTCTCCGTCCTTGAATGATACAGATGACTGCACGGCATCTGTGCCTTCACAAAGAGCCCCGATACCCAAAGAACCGTTCATGAAAGGGGCATCGGCCGAAGCGGTGATAGCTTCCATACGCTCGTTGAATACGATGCTTATTACAGCCTTCATGATGTCCAATGCGTATGCAGCATCGGTACATGCCATTTCCTTTGGCATTGCCTGTCCTTTCCATAGCATCTCGATAGAAGAGGATGTTGCCTCCGGGTCCGTCAAGACTGCCACAATAGGTTCTTTGTTGTCGGGAACCGGGATTACAGGCTTCACTGTTGGCTCAGCCGGTGCGGGGATAGAACCGAATGTACTCTTTATTTTCTGCTCCATCATGTCAACGTCAAAGTCGCCTACAACGACAACTGCCTGCATGTCGGGGTTATACCATTTGCGGTAGAAGTTGACAAGGCTTTCGGGCTTGAAGGTCCTAAGCTGCTCCTCGCCTCCTATAAGTGTACGGCGTGCCATCTTGGTGTCGCCGAAGTAGAAAGGCAGTGCACGCTCGAAGAGTCTCCAGTTCGCATCGCGGCGTGAACGGCGTTCCTCAAGAATGACACCGCGCTCGGCATCAATCTCCTTCGGGTCGCATGTCACGTAGTGTGAATAGTCGTGCAGTACAAGCAGGCAGGAGTCGATGATGCCTTCACGTACAATAGGAATATTGTTCAGCATATACTGTGTCTGCTCAAAGCCTGTAGAAGCGTTGATATTGCGTCCGAACTCTGCGCCAATGCTCTGAAGGTATTCAAGAAGCTTCTTGTCGGGGAAGTTCTTTGTACCGTTGAAACACATGTGCTCAAGGAAGTGTGCAAGACCGTCCTGGTCGTCCTCTTCCTGATATGCACCTACATTTGTCGCAAGATAGAACTCTGCACGCTGTGCAGGCTTGTCGTTGTGACGGATGTAATAGGTCAGTCCGTTCTCCAGCTTGCCTACTCTCACGTTCTGGTCGAGAGGCAGGGGTGTCTGTGCGAATGCGATAATGGCAACGAATGCTGCCGCTATCGAAAGAAAGAATCTTTTCATGATGTTTATAATTAAAGGTTTTGTCTTTTTGTCGATTTATTTGTTGTATCGGTTGACATATTTGACGTGCAAATTTATATAAAACTACAAAAAAACAGATTTAAATAAGGATATTTTATATTCAGCAATGTTAAAATATTTCAATTTATATTACAGGCAAGATTATAAATAAGCAAAAAGAACTGAATAAAATGAGACTCGACTGCGCTCCGTTATAAAAATATCATTATCTTCGCAAAAAGATATTGAAACAGACTTAAAATATACACAATTATGGTTTTGAACGAAAGAGACATGCGCCACGAGCATGTAATAGAGTGTGCAAAGCAGATGATGACTGCAGCCAGAACGGCACCCAAAGCTAAGGGCGTAGATATAATAGAGGTGATGATGATAACCGATGATGACATCGTGGCACTTAGCAACGCATTGCATCAGATTGGAGAGAATCTGGGCCGCGGTGGCCTTATGCGTGATGCCGGCAACCTCCTTGAAGCTGATGCCGTAGTGCTCATTGCATCCCGTGAAGAGGCAATGTGCCTGAACTGCGGATATTGCGGTTACCCTACATGCGGCGAACGCCCTGCCGGTGTGCCGTGTGCAATGAACACTATTGATGTAGGCATTGCTGTAGGTTCTGCTGTAGCAACTGCTGCCGACCTCCGTCTCGACACGCGCGTAATGTACTCGGCAGGTTATGCAGCCCTCAAGCTAGGCTGGATGCCCGGATGCAACTACATAATAGGCATTCCTGTAAGCGCAAGCTCAAAGAACCCCTTCTTCGACCGTAAACGCAAGACTCCTGCTCAATAATGGAACAGCAAAAACGACAACTGTTTCTCCCTGCCGAATGGCACAGACAGCAAATGGTGCAGCTTACATGGCCGCATGAGGGAACAGACTGGAACTATATGCTTGAAGAAGTTGAAGCCTGTTTCCTTGAGATAGCAAAAGCCATAAGCAAGCGCGAAAGAGTGCTTGTCGTTGCGCCCGACACCGATGCTGTCGGCAAACAGCTCGAAGAGGCCGGTGCAAGAATGCAGAACATAACTCTTTTCCAGTGCGAGACAAATGATACCTGGGCAAGAGACCATGCTTTCATAACATTGCTTGGAGACAACGTTCCCCATTACGTCGATTTCTGTTTCAACGGATGGGGAAGGAAGTTCGAGGCTTCGCTCGACAATGCAATCAACGGCAAGCTATACGATGCCGGCATTGTAAAGGGAGAGTATGAAGACTGCACAAGCCTTGTGCTCGAAGGCGGTTCAATCGAGAGTGACGGCAAAGGCACTATACTCACTACAAGCCAATGCCTTTTGGCACCTCACCGCAACCAGCCTATGGAGCGCGACGACATTGAAAAGTGCCTGAAGCGTATGCTGCATGCCGACCGTGTACTATGGCTCGATTACGGAAATCTCATAGGTGATGATACTGACGGACATGTAGATACGATAGCACGTCTGGCTCCTAACGACACGATAGTGTATATGCAGTGTACCGACAAGAATGATGCACAACACGACGACCTAGCTGAAATGGAAAGGCAGATATCGGAGCTGCGTACAGCCGAAGGGAAACCATACCGCATGCTTGCATTGCCGTCTCCGTCACCAATCCATGATGAGGAGGGCGAGCGTTTGCCGGCTACATACGCAAACTTTCTGGTCATAAACGGTGCAGTGCTCTACCCTACATACGCGCAGCCCGAAAATGATGCGAAGGCAGCAGAGGTCCTGAAAGAGGCTTTCCCCTCTCTGGAGATTGTTGGCATTGACTGCCGGGCACTGATTAAGCAACACGGTTCGCTGCATTGCGTGACCATGCAGTATCCCGACAGTAGAAAATATTGAAATATCCCTGATATGGAAACGATAAAGATAGGAATCATACAGCAAAGCATCGGCCCCGATGTAGAAAGCAACAAGAAGAAGCTTGCGGCATGCATCCGCGAAGTCGCTTCTGAAGGTGCAGAACTTGTAATATTGCAGGAGTTGCACAATTCACTTTACTTTTGCCAGGTGGAATCGACCGAGAATTTCTCATACGCGGAGCCGATACCGGGTCCCTCAACGGATTTCTACGGAAAGATTGCAGCAGAATGCAGGATTGTGTTGGTGACATCGCTTTTCGAAGCCCGCGCCAAGGGGCTTTATCACAACACAGCCGTTGTATTTGACAGCGACGGAAGCATTGCCGGCAAGTACCGCAAAATGCATATACCAGATGACCCTGCATACTACGAGAAATTCTACTTCACACCGGGCGACATCGGGTTCCGTCCTATAAAGACTTCTGTAGGCACTTTGGGCGTGCAGGTCTGCTGGGACCAGTGGTACCCCGAAGGAGCACGTCTTATGGCACTCCGCGGAGCGGATTTGCTTATCTACCCAACTGCAATAGGCTGGGAAAGTACCGATACTAAAGAAGAGAAGGAACGTCAGTTGGGAGCATGGCAGACAGTACAGCGAGGACATGCCGTAGCGAATGGGATACCTGTAATTGCCGTAAACCGTTGCGGACATGAGCCCGACCCTTCGGGAATGACAAACGGAATACAGTTCTGGGGACATAGCTTTGTAGCCGGTCCTCAGGGTGAGTTCATCTCACACTTCGGTGAGCAGGAGCAATGCGAAGTCGTTGAGGTGAGCATAAAGCGCAGCGAAACGGTGCGCCAATGGTGGCCGTTCCTTCGAGACCGCCGCATCGAGGAGTATGGCGGGATAACAAAACGTTATCTTGACGAAGAATAATAGTTAGAGCGGTCCCAAAAGACCGCTCTGACTATTGATTGAATACACCTCATTGTATTATAACGCAAATGGCCAGTCTGCTTATTCGCATTTCTCCATTTCGTGAACAATCCACTCCACATCACGCAGGCACTCCTGCAAATCCTGCTCGTGTCTCTCTTCATCGGCCATAATACGCTTTGCAATATCGCAGGTGGTATAGTCAAGATTGTTTGTCATTGTCGCAATCTCCTCATATCTTATAATGGCACACCTTTCGCCTGAAATGTTCTGCTTGAGCAGATTCACTACATCACAGTTCAATGGAACCTGATACTTGCACCGTGCGAGTACGGCCCATTGTGACGGGTCGAGAACTGGGACTCCTTCGAGTTGTATAATCCTGTCCGAAAGGAGTTTTGCATGGGCGAACTCTTCCATTGCATGTTCTTCGAACTCGCGCTGTACATCGGAACGCATCGCGCCTTCCACAATCTGCGCTCCTATCCAATACTGATAGAATGCCAGCCATTCTTCGCTAAGTGCAGCATTGAGTTGCGAAAGCAGCTCCGGGATGTCTATTCTCTGCTTCAATATCAATACACTTTCTCTTGCCATAACTCACATCGTTAATCCGTTAAACAGTACTCTGTAAACGGGAAAAATCCTCTTTTTGTTCTTTATTTAATTCAAATTGTGGCATATATGTTTTTTTTATCCTACATTTGTAATAGTGACAGATACAAGGTTAATGGATTAGTATCAACTTGCCGAATAATTATATGGATAATTCGATGCCGTTAATATAAAATTTATTAATTTTGCAGACGTAAACCATTCTAAGCCATAACTGCATAGAAATGAAACTTGCTATAGCGACACTGCCGACTTTTTTCGTCGAGGAGGACAAGATTATAACCCGTCTTTTCGATGAGGGGCTGGATTATCTTTTTTTGCATAAAGAGTATCCGCATCCGCAATTTGTAGAGAGGCTGTTGAATCTTATTCCAAAGAAATATCACAAGAGAATATTTTCATGCAATAGCCGTCACATGCAGGAATACAAGCTTGCCGGCTATCTCTTCACCAACGATGCTGTGCTGCCTATGGGCAATGAGAAGGGAAAGGTTGTAGGATATGCAAAGAATCTTCAGGGATTGAGGGAACTGCGCAAGACATACGATATTGTATGTTTCGGTCCGCTCGGACGTACATTCTATCAGAGCGAAGAGCTGAATGAGATTGGCAAGAAGGTCATAAACAAGAACACATGGGCATTCGGCGATATTGACGAAGCGAACCTCAAAATACTTACGAGCTACGGTTTCGGCGGCGTGATACTGGATGCCCTTATATGGGAAAATTTCGACTCCTGCCGTTCGACTGATTATACAGACCTCATTGACCGTTTCAAAAGAATAAAGAAGGCCGTTGACAGGCTATGACACGAACAAGAATAAAACTAAATAACAAACTAAATTAATCCAGGTATTATGAACAATACACCTTACATGGTATTTGCGGGTACAAAGTCACGTTACCTTGCCGAAGAGATTTGCAAAGAGTTGGGTTGCGAACTCGGCCAGATGAATACTACACACTTCGCCGACGGTGAGTTTGCCGTTTCATACGAAGAGTCTATTCGTGGAAAGAATGTATTCCTTGTGCAGTCAACATTCCCTAACTCAGACAACCTGATGGAGCTTCTTCTTATGGTTGACGCGGCAAAGCGCGCATCAGCAAATAGCATTGTAGCAGTTATGCCTTATTTCGGTTGGGCACGTCAGGACCGCAAGGACAAGCCACGTGTTTCTATCGGAGCAAAGCTTGTTGCAGACCTCTTGAGCGTTGCCGGTGTAAGCCGTATCATCACAATGGACCTTCACGCCGACCAGATTCAGGGATTCTTTGACATTCCGGTTGACCACCTCTACGCGTCAATGGTGTTCATTCCGTACATCAATTCCTTGAAGCTCGATAATCTTGTAATAGCAACACCGGATGTGGGCGGTTCAAAGCGTGCAAGTGCATACTCAAAGTGCCTCGGTGTTCCGCTTGTGCTCTGCCACAAGACACGCGCAAAGGCCAATGTCGTAGATACAATGCAGATAATCGGTGATGTAAAGGACAAGAACGTGATTCTTGTTGACGATATCGTAGATACTGCAGGTACAATCTCAAAGGCTGCAGACCTTATGATGCAGAACGGAGCTAAATCGGTACGTGCGATTGCATCACACTGCATCATGTCGGGCAATGCTTCGGAAAGAGTTCGTGAGTCTTCCATGACTGAAATCGTATTCACAAACAGCATCCCATACGACCGCGGATGTCCAAAGGTAAAACAGCTCTCAGTAGCTCCCGGTTTTGCCGAGGCTATCAAGTGCGTCCTCAATAACCAGTCTATCAGCAAGCAGTACATCTGCTAAAAACAAGCATTGGTTGAATTTTTATAAAACATATTACTGAACCGTTGTGTTTGGTAATATGTTTTTTTATCTTTGAAGTAAACCCCGAAAACAGACTGCACTTGCTGTAAAAATATCCAAGCAAACTTGATGTTTCCGCTCGTTTGTTTTTATTTTTTGACATATATAATTAAAATTGTCACATGAGAAGATTCCTGACCTTAGCCTTTGTTTCAACAATACTCCTGGCATGCAACAACAGCGACAAATTCGAGATAGACGGATATGCCGAAAGTGCCAACGAAGGCGATACGGTCACTCTCGCCTACTCTGTTGATGGCAAACATCTTACAATAACGGATAGAGCTGTTGTCAGGAATCACCGTTTCCGTTTCGAAGGAAAAACCGAAAAAGGCAGGATATTCTACATAGGCCACAAAGAGGAGGGAGAACTGCGCTATACCCTTTTCTTCCTTGAGAAAGGAAATATAAGCGCCAATATAGGCAAGGAAGGATGCCGGATAGGCGGTACGCCTTTGAACGACCTTTACAGTTCGGCAACGGATTCCATAAAACATTATACCGAAGAACTTGACTCGATAAGATATAGAATAAAATGCGATAGCCGGCCTTTCGGATGCAACATGGAAGAGCACTGTTTGTCGGGCTTTAATGTGCAGAACAGAATGACTGAATATATCAGAAGTGCAATAAACGGGAACATTGATAATGTTTTCGGTCTTTACATGCTTGTAGTATATAACAGTCTGTTTGATGCCGATGAGTTTTCAAGAATTGCAGGCAACATACCGGAGGAGAATATCGACAGAGAGAACAACTGCCTTTATGATATAATTATGGAAATAAAGAATGACCGGCAGTCTCCAGAAAATATCGAAGATATCATGAATGCAGCCAATGATGTCTATTACTCTCATTGACAATACAGAAATAGAGCGTTCCTGATTCAAGGAACGCTCTATTGTTTATCTTTATAAAAAAATCAATATTGCTCTTTTTCGTTAGGAAAATCACAACTCTTGACATCACCCACATAACTGCCTACGGCATCTGTTATAACATTGTGCAGGTCGGCATATCGGCGCAGGAAACGCGGAGTAAAATCGGCTGTCATGCCAAGCATATCGGCATATACAAGTATCTGTCCATCGACATTGACACCTGCACCAATGCCTATTACAGGTATTGATATCTCCTTTGCTACACGCTCTGCAAGAGTTGCGGGAATCTTCTCAAGCACAAGCGCAAAGCATCCGGCTTCTTCGAGCAGCTTTGCATCGTTTATAAGTTTGTTTGCCTCTGCCTCTTCCTTTGCACGCACTGCGTAGGTACCGAATTTGTTTATGCTCTGCGGTGTAAGGCCCAGATGTCCCATGATGGGTATTCCGGCATCGAGAATCTTGCGTACAGAGGGAAGAATCTCCTCGCCGCCCTCAAGCTTCAATGCATCGGCATGTGTCTCCTTCATTATTCGTATCGCATTCTTTACAGCCTCGTCGGCATTGACCTGATATGTACCGAACGGCATATCGACGACAACAAGTGCACGCTTGACTCCACGTACCACGCTCTTCGCATGGTATATCATCTGGTCGAGAGTGATTGGCAAAGTCGTGACATTACCGGCCATGACGTTGGATGCGGAATCACCTACCAACAGACCGTCGATGCCAGACTCGTCAAGGATTGATGCTGTTGTATAATCATATGCGGTGAGCATTGCAATCTTCTCACCTTTGCGCTTCATTTCAATAAAACGGTGCGTAGTAACCTTGCGTGTGTCTTCAACCAAATACTTTGACATCTCTACATTCGATTATTGTTTATACATGTTACATGTCCTTTTGGGACTCGCGTGCAAAGGTACTTCAAAAATACCATTCAAGGAGAATCTTTGCCGCTAAAAAAGCCCTTCTTGTTACAGAAAAAGTCATTTGGGAATAAACAAGAACTTTTATTCCTTTTGTATTGTGGGCACTATTTTGTATATTAGCTACCTGTTGCTGCAATGAAATACGAAACACTGATTGAATGGAAAGGACACTGAAGATATATAGGGCATCGGCCGGTTCGGGAAAGACATTCACCCTTGCCCTTGAATATATAAAGCTGGTAGTAGAGAACCCCTACTCCTACCGCAATATCCTTGCTGTAACCTTTACAAACAAGGCTACTGGCGAAATGAAGGAACGCATACTAAGCAAGCTGTACGGCGTAGCCAACAGGTCGGATAGCGCGAAGGATTATTTCGAAAAAATAAAGGAACAGTTGCCCGGAATGAGCGAAGAGAGAATCGTGACCAATGCTCAAAAGGCACTTGACCTGTTGCTGCACGATTACGGACACTTCAGGATACAGACCATTGATGCTTTCTTTCAGACAGTACTCCGAAGCCTTGCGAAGGAGCTTGACCTCAATGGTGACATGGAAATCACACTCGACAGCAAGGAACTGCTGAGCAATGCTGTCGATACTTATATAAAGAACCTTGAACCGGACACATTGAACATTGCTCAAGTAGTCCGTTATATCGAAGACAGGTTAAGCAACGGAGAGCCATGGAGAGTAGGAAACGATATCAAGAAGTTTGCCGAGAACATTCTTAAGGAGGAGTACCAGCAACGTGGCGATGAACTGCGCAGGCAGATGAAGGAGGAGAACGGAGAGCGGCTGACGCGGTTCTACAACGGGATTACTGCCAGGAAGAGAGGTCTGATAGAGAAGGCGAAAAGCATAGGTGAAAGATTCTTTCATCTTGCTGACGGCTATACCGCCGATGACTTCATTTATAAGCAGAAAGGCATTTGGGGCGTTTTCGAGAAGATGCGTAACGGCAATGTGCCAGAGTGGACTGCTTCAAGGATTGCGCTTGCAGATACACCGGAAAAGATTTCCAAGAGATGCGGTGCTGTGAATGAAATCGCAGAACTGATAAGAGAGGCTGCTCCACTGTATGTCGATTTCCTTAACTGCGAACTCTCGTTGGAACACTATCATCAGTTGGGCATGCTCAACAACATTGCCGATACGCTAAAGGAGGAGAACAGCCGCGAAAACCGTTTCCTGCTTGCCGAAACGACGCACCTGCTCAGCTCTATGATAGACAAGAACACAACATTCATATTCGAGAAGATAGGTTCTGAAATAGACCATATATTCATAGATGAGTTCCAGGATACATCGAAACTCCAGTGGTCATGTTTTCATGTACTGCTGGAAGAGATTCTTGCACGCGGAAACTTCAATCTTATCGTCGGGGATGTAAAGCAGTCCATTTATCGTTGGAGAAACAGCGACTGGAATATAATGAACCGAATCGACACCCATTTCCGTGACGACCAGATAACCATAGCATCGCAGGATGTTAAAGTCGGCGGCAAGGTCTATAAATCGACGAATTACCGAAGCGACCGCAGGATTATAAGTTTCAACAATGCTCTTTACCGTGCAGCGATAGATACGATAAGGAGCAGCACTGGCGACCATATAGACGCGCAGAGTTTTGCGGAAATAGAGCAGGCATATGAGGATGTTGAGCAGGCATTCCCTCAACCGAAGCCCGGAAAGCCTGAAAAACCGGTAATGGGATATGCCGAGGTTCGTGTTATTCCAAAGAACGAAGAAGTCGGGAACTTCACCGACTGCGCTATTGCCCAGCTTATGACAACACTGCACCGCCTGCTTGAAGAGGAGAATGTCGCCCCAAGGGATATTGCCATACTGATGCGCACGAAGAAGAACAAAATGCAGAAGGTTGTAGAGGCATTCAACAAGGAGTTTCCTAATCTGAAGATTGTCTCGGACGAGGCATACAAGCTCTCTTCTTCCCTTACAGTGCAGTTGGTGATAGCATCGCTAAAGTATATAGCCGAACCTGACGACATGGTCAACATTGCCAATATGGTAAGGCTATATGAGAAGGTAATTAAGAAACGTGATTTCGATTTCAGCAACGAAATTGGAAGGAAAAGAGTGTCATCTCTGCTTCCCGATGAGTTCCAGGAGTCGCTTGAACGCATGAAGGAACTCCCTTTGTACGAGCTCATTGAACAGATACTTGCAATGCTCGACATAACAAATGCAAAGGATGAGGAGGCGTACGTCTATGCCTTCCTTGACCATGCAGCGCAATACATAAACAGCAGGAGTGCCGATATACATAAGTTTCTCAAGGCATGGGATGATACAATACATGACAACAGCATTCCGGCTGAAAGCATCGACAGCATACGAATTATGACAATCCACAAATCAAAAGGGTTGGAATTCCACACTGTCATAATACCGATGTGCGACTGGACTCTCACAGGTGACAGCCGCACTCTCCTATGGTGTGCGCCCAATGCAGAACCGTTCAATACATTGAGCCTATTGCCTATCGGTTGCAGGCAGGAGATGACAAAGAGCATATTCAAGAAGGAGTATCACGATGAGTATATGTACCAGGTTGTAGATAACCTGAACATACTCTATGTCGCTACGACAAGGGCCAAAAGCAATCTCTTCATATTCACTGACGGCACAGGCGGCCGTGGAGAGAATGTCTCGAAGATGATGAATACCCTATTGAAAAACATGACACACCTCGACGGCTCAAGTTTTGATGAAGAGAAAGGCCTGTTCACTTACGGAGAGATTGTTGCAAGCAAAAAAGAAGCAGCAGTATCTATGGAAAAGAGTGACAATCCTTTTGAGACAGAACCGGATATTGTAAAACAGCCATTCACTTTCTACGAAAGCAAGATAACGTTCCGGCAGTCGAATGAGCTTGAACGTTTCTTGGCCGAGGGAGAAGAGGAACAGAAACAGTACGATTACATAGAGGAAGGAAAGCTCATGCACCTTGTGATGTCGGGAATAGAGAGCGAGAAAGATATAACCGCCACACTTAACCGCTTGACGATTGAAGGACTGATTCCGACAGAGGAAAAATACAACAGGATAAAAGGGCTTGTAGAGAGGGCTGTTTCAAAACCCGATGTCGCCGATTGGTTCAACGGCAGCTATAAGCTTTATAACGAATGTACCATACTCGGAGACAAAGAGAAAAAGAGCCGTCGCCCCGACAGGGTAATGATAAAGGGGAACAAGGCTGTAGTTGTCGATTACAAGTTCGGACGTGAGAGCGATAGCTACGTTTCACAGGTAAGAGAGTATATGGAATTGCTCAGGAGTATAGGTTATACCGAGGTGAAGGGTTATTTATGGTATGTATATAAGAACTGTATAAAGGAGGTTTGAGATGACACCGTTTCTAAGAGTTGTAGCGAATGACATATATGAGAGGTTCAACGGGCACCTTGAAGATATTGCTGTTGTATTCCCGAACAAGCGTGCAAGCCTGTTCTTCAGCGAATACCTGCTCGAATGCAACAAAGGCAAAGCAATGTGGAGCCCCCGGTACATGACAATAGGAGAACTCTTCCAGCAGAACAGCAGCCTTGCCATAGGTGACCAGATACTTCTTGTCAGCAAACTGTACAAGGAGTATGTGCGCCCAAGACGGGCAGATGAGAGCGTAGAAGAGTACGAAAAGAGCATTGAGACTCTCGACAGCTTTTACTATTGGGGCGAGATGCTGCTACGCGACTTCGATGATGTTGACAAGCACCTTGCCGATGCAAAGCAGCTCTTTTCCAATATCAAGGAGCTGCGCGAGCTGGGCATAGCAAAGGAGACACTCACAAAGGAACAGGTTGCCTCGATTGCACAGTTCTTCAATAATTTCAACCAGGAGAAAGAGAGCGAGATAAAGAAGAATTTTCTTGGCATTTGGGAGAGGCTTTACACAATATATACGAAATTCAGGGAATCGCTGAGAAAAGAGAATCTTGCATACGAGGGCATGCTATATCGTGATGTCATTGAAAACAGCGACAGCATACAGCTTCCTCACGAGAAGTATGTGTTTGTCGGATTCAATGCCTTGAACGATGTCGAAACTAAACTTTTCGATATTATAGACCGCAAGGGAAAGGCTCTCTTCTACTGGGATTATGACAAGCACTATACAGGCAATCTGCACCATGAAGCAGGACACTTCATGCGCAAGAATCTTGAGCGTTTCCCGAATTCGATTGATGCATCGTGCTTTAATAATTTGTCAGCAGAAAAATCGGTTACTGTAATAGAGACAAGCAGCGAGAGCATAGAAGCGCGTTACCTGTCGAAATGGCTTGACGAGAACCTTACATCCAACGAGATAGAGACGGCTGTGGTGCTTTGCGATGAGACAATGCTCGAACCGGTACTTCATACAATACCGTCGCATGCGAACGGCAAAGAGCTTGAGAGCATGAATGTAACAATGGGATTCCCTATTTCACACACACCTATATTCACGCTTGTCAAGCTGATAGCCGATCTCCATTCGCGTGGCTGGAGCGAAAAGCATGGAACCTATACCCTATCGGCTACATCGGAATTGTTGAACCACCCGTACGTTGTGCGTTGCACCGAAGGCGAGAGCGTTGATATAAGAGAGCAACTGCTTAGCGAGAAGAGGTTCTTTCCGACCATTGAAGAACTTTCCAAAAGTGAGTTTCTCGGCATGCTGTTCAGGCGCATTGCAGATAACCGCGAATGGTTCGAAAATATCTCTGCAGTCATAAAGAGAATCGCGAACAGCTATTCAGCAGAGAACAGAGAGGAAATGGAACTGTACGAAAAGCTCTTCTGCGAAGCGATATACAAGGCATACACTCAGGCGCAGCGCATAGTCAAGCTTGTTGAGAGCGGAGAGCTTGTAATGAAGCAGCAGACACTGGGCCGTCTCTTCGTGAGAATGCTTTCGTTCCAGAGCCTTCCTTTCCATGGAGAACCGGTTGTGGGCTTGCAGATAATGGGACTTCTTGAAACCAGAAACCTCGATTTCAAGAATATTATACTTTTAGGCGTAAACGAGGGCAACTTGCCTAAGAACAGCGGGGAGAATTCATATATACCTTACAACTTGCGCCGTGCATTCGGCCTCACGTTGAGCGAGCATCGCGACTCGATATATGCATACTACTTCTACCGTCTCCTGCAACGCGCCGAGAATATCACTCTTGTATATAACAGCGCACCCGAAGGCAAGTCGCGCGGTGAGTGTTCGCGCTACATACTGCAGTTGTTGGGCAGCAATCTCTACGACATAAGGCACCTTGCATTGAGTTCCCGGCAAGGCAACGATTGTATAGAGAACAGCGAAATCAAGAAGAGCAACGAAACTATCGAGAGCCTTATCAGGAAATATGCAATCGGTTCCGATGAGAAGACAAGAGAGATAAGCCCTTCGGCAATAAACTGCTACATAAGATGCGGGCTCAGTTTCTTCTACAAATATGTGCTTGGGATAAGGAAGAGCGACGAGGTGAGCGAGGAAGTCGAGAACAGCGATTTCGGAAATATTTTTCATGCGGCTGCCGATGATTTGTATAAAGAGCTCTCATCAAAAGCCAATGGCATGATAACTAAAGATGCACTTGGTTATTATGCAAAGAATGAAGCTTTGTTGTACAGGTTCATAGACAAGGCTTTTTCCGAAGAGTTCTTCAACAATAACAAGCCGGAATATAACGGAGAACAGTATATAAACCGAGGTGTATTGCACCATTTCCTTCTCAGATTGGTAAAGATAGACATGCAGTATGCTCCATTCCTTTATATCGGCGGAGAGAGAAAGATAAACATGCCATTCACCATAGATGCCGGCGACAGGAAAATAACCGTTGTACTCGGCGGTACAATAGACAGGGTCGATATAAAGGGGGATATAATAAATATTGTCGATTACAAGACCGGACGCAGCAGCCGCGAGAGCAAGACGTCGCTCGACAATATCTTTGCACATGAGACTTCATCGGCAGGGTATCGCCTTCAGGCATTCCTCTACTCTATTATGCTTGACGAACTGCTTAAAGGCAATAAATGCATAGGGGACGGAGACTTTGAATGGATTGAAAAGGTGCGGAAGGAGTGTGCAAGGAAGATTGCTCCGTCACTGCTGTATATACATGACCCGGAGAACAGCTTGCGTGAAAGCTTTATAGTAGATGTGCTCAAGAATCCGGTAACCGACATAACGGATATTAAGGAAGAATATATGCAGAAACTGACTGAAGTATTGCAGGAGATATTCGATGCAAGCAAGCCGTTCACTCCTGCCAAGAATGAAAGGACATGCGAGTATTGCGACTACAGAAAAATCTGTGGAAAATAACATATATTAACAAAGATGCGGGAACAACATCAGTTGCGCCTCTGTTATACTAATGTGTTTTTCATAGTAATAGATTTTTCCGGTAGTACCTGCTTGTGAAAGTCGGTGCCCGAACGGGTAAAGGCGTTTACTCGGACCAAAAAGCCATGCTGTTCCCCTAAGGCATGGCTTTTGCTTTTTTATTCTTCCTCTGCAATAACCTTCATCAGGCACTCCTTGCAGTCGAACGAGAGGCGAAAACGTTTTCCGTCACCCGATACGATGTAGAACGGCTCTTTATACTGATGCTTTTCGCCGTTCTTTGTACACCATCCCATGCTGTATTTTATGCAATGCTTGCAGAACATTACCGTTGCACCGCGCACCGGTTCAAGTTCAAATGCCGGTGCAATATCGGTGACACCATGTTCTCTGTAGAACTCTTTGGCCAAGCGGTTCGATACGTTCCCGCGGTAATCGAGCGATGCGGAAATATAAGGGACAGAATTCTCTTTCAGGCGCATATCGGCACGCTCCGTCGAGAGCCTTGTCTTCTCTAAAAGCAAGTCACACAAGCTACGGCGCATGTCGGAAAGCAAAGATGACGGAACGAACCACTCTTCATCGAGAACAACATCAATACTCTTTACTTCAAAAGGTGTGTTTCCCCACTTCTTTAATTGTGAGACTATATTGTCGCGTTGCGGTGAGCGAGCTTTGTCTTTATCGAACACTATCTCTTTTTTGCACTGTACACCATTTTCAGCAGTTGCAGCAAGAGAGAAGCCGTCGGCAGTATCTGTAAAAAGAAGATTTATAGACAACCGTCTGGGAACATCGTTGCGCGCAAGTTCTCTCTCAAAAGAACAGTCGTAGTTCCTGTATAGCTCATCTCCGCTCTCTATCTGCGGCATGTTCTGCGGAAAAACCCTGTTGCCCTCTACCCTGTTTATGTGGAAGCCGCATAGCTTGCCGTTGGAAGCTACAAAGCAGGCACCGTCGCCGTTGTTTAATTCACCTCCGCTTACTGTAAAGAAGTTGCGTGAAACGAACTTCACACGCCCGATATATTCGCCTTTTGATTTTGGCGTATCGAATGAGACCATACCCTCCTTGCTGCCATAGAGCATGTAGTCGGTAAAGCCACGGCTGAAGCTCTTTTCTGGTGCAGGCGTAAACTGCGGTGAAACAGTTCCGAACGATGCGCGCACGAACTCCTTTCGGCGTGCAAGCACTTCATCTATCTTCTTACGGTAATATGCTGTTATGTTCTTAACATAGGAAATATCCTTCAAACGGCCCTCAATCTTGAAAGATGCAACACCTGCATCGAGCATATCTTCGATATGATTGCTGCGATTCATATCTTTTAATGAGAGGAGGTGCTTTCCTCGCGTGATGAGAGTTCCTTCGGAATCAATCAAGTCGAATGCAAGGCGGCAGAACTGCGCACATGCACCTCTGTTGGCACTACGCCCAAAACAATGTTCTGAAGCATAGCACTGCCCGCTGTAACTTACGCACAATGCACCATGAACAAATACTTCCAGTTCAGTCTCCGGAACAGCTCTGTGTATTGCAGAAATCTCTTTCAATGACAGTTCCCTCGCAAGCACTATACGCGGAAAACCTATCTGCGAAAGAAAAACCGCTTTCTCCACTGTTCGGTTATCCATCTGCGTGCTGGCATGCAAAGGTATAGGAGGAATGTTCATCTTCGAAATGCCCATATCCTGCACTATAAGCGCATCGACGCCAATCCGGTATAGTTCTGCAATAAGCTGTTCTGCTTCGGCAATCTCATCATCCTTTATGATGGTATTGAGAGTTACATATACCTTTACTCCGAATATGTGTGCGTAATCGACAAGAGCCGAGATGTCACCGATGCTGTTGCCGGCAGCCTGCCGGGCACCGAACTGTACAGCTCCGATATATACAGCATCAGCACCATGGTTTATGGCTGCTATGCCTGTTTCAAGATTCTTTGCAGGGGCAAGCAGTTCTATTCTTCGTTGTTGCATTGTGATAAATTTATTTTACATAAGAGATAAAAAGTCACACTTCCACAACAAGTCCATCGTATGCCAGATGCACATTTGACGGCAAGCATTTCTCTATCTTTGCATGCAGACCGATATGATGCATCATGTGTGTAATGTAAGCTGCTTTTGGCTTAATGTAATCAATTATAGGCAGAGCTTCCAAAACCGTCTGGTGGGTTTTATGTGGCTTGGAGAAACGGAGTGCATTTATTACAAGCACTTCAACTCCTTTAAGTTTTTCAAGTTCACCGGGCTCAATATAGCTCATGTCTGTTATATACGCCAAATTGCCCAAACGGTATGCAGTAATTGGGAACATGCCATGAAATACCCGCAATGGAGTTATCTCTGTTTCGTTTATCCGGAATGATGACTTGTAGTCAACCGGGCATATCCTTATATTTGCAACACCGGGATACTTCACTCTTCCGAAACAATATGGAAAGAAAGAACGTATCTGCATTTCTGTCTCCCTGTCGGCATATATCGGCAGTTCCTTATCACGTGTGTATGGGCGCAAATCATCTATTCCCACAAGATGGTCGTAGTGCTTGTGGGTCATTAGAAGGGCATCAATTTTCTTTACATCGGCACGAAGCATCTGCACTCTGAAATCGGGGCCGCAGTCTATAAGCAGGGTCGTATCTCCATCCTCTACAAGAGCCGATGTGCGGAGACGTGAATCACGAGGGTCGGACGATGTACATACCTCGCACTTGCACCCTATTTCGGGTACTCCGGTTGAAGTTCCTGTTCCTAAAAAAGTGATTCTCATTGCTTACCTTATTACATTGACTTCCATAACCAACTCTACACCGAATTTTTCTTTCACGGAATGTACGACTGCATCGGCAAATTCAAGAACTTCTTTGCCTGTTGCTCCACCGCGGTTTACAACCACAAGAGCCTGGTTCTTATATACTCCCACATGTTTGTGAGGTGTCTCTTTCCAGCCGCATTGTTCAACAAGCCAACCGGCAGAAAGTTTTACATTTCCACAAGTAAGGGCATACTGCGGCATAGTAGGATAGGTAGCCAGAAGCTCTTTAGCTGTTTCTTGCTCTACAACGGGATTCATAAAGAAACTGCCGGCACTTCCAATCTCAGACGGAAGAGGCAACTTGGCATTTCTGATTTCACAGACAGCCTTACGGACATTGGCAAGAGTTGCCCCGCCCAGTTCATTTACCTTTTCGTTGAGATTTCCGTATGACAATTTGAATGGAGCCGATTTTTTCAGCCGGTAAGTAACATGAGTTATTATATTCTTTCCTTTTTCTTCGGCTTTGAATATGCTGTAACGATAAGCAAAACGGCAATCAAGTTGTGAGAAGATACGTTTCTCTGCACTTTCAATAGAGAGTGCTTCTACCCTTTCGATAAGTTCACCGGCTTCTACACCGTAAGCACCGACATTCTGTACTGCACTCGCGCCGACCTCACCAGGGATAGCAGACAGATTTTCCAATCCATACCAGCCTTGAGCAACTGTATATGCAACAAGTTCATCCCAGTTCGTTCCGCTGCCTACACGCAATAGAATATCGTTGCTTTCATTTGAAACAACCTCCATGCTCTTTATGCAAGAATGGAAGATTGTGCCTTCAAAATTATTTACAAATAACAGATTGCTTCCGCCACCGATAACAAGCGAAGGGCCGGAAAATCCTTTTCGAAGAAAAGCTGCAAGCTCTTCTTCGGCAGAGAACTCGACAAAGTTTTTTGCAGCAGCCTCAATGCCGAATGTATTATGTTTCAGTAGTGAATAGTCACTATATTGCCTTATCATATTAGTAACTTTCCTGTTGGATATTATTCAATGCGAATTTACCCTTTTATTGCCAAAAAAACAATTAAATGGACACAAGATAGCAGAGCAAAAGATTTTCCATACAAATAATCTGTGCTAGAAAACGCCCTGCAGATACTCCACACTGCGAAAATGATAGAAAATAATGGCCTGAGAATCGCATATTTTCAATCTTCTTGATAAAAGTATCGGAATCTCGGAATCTCAGACCCTTATTTTGGATTAAGGAAGTTTTGAAATTTTAAAGAAAAGTCGTCAGCACTTTCCACACTGCAATCATGTGGCATGCAGAACCTATAAGGACAAAAACATGGAATATCGCATGAACATATTTTACCTTGTGCAAACTGTAGAAAACAGCACCGGTAATATATGCCACACCTTCACCGACGACCCAAAGAAAAACAGACAAAGGCACCGACTCATAGAACTGCTTCATTGCTACGACTATGGTCAGTCCCATAAGCACGAAACATACTGTCTCAAAAATATTGTGTTTCTTTAATGAGTAAAGGCTAAGTGACGTGCCGACAGCTGCACATATCCAACAGAAGAAGAATATGCCCCACCCCCAGTTACCCACATCGCGCATGGCAATAAGTGTCAATGGTGAATAGCTGCCGGCAATATGCCAATATATTGCGCAGTGATCAAGCTTGCGAAGATTTCTCTTCAAACCGCTACCCTGCTTGCATGCATGATAGCTTGTTGAAAATATATAAGAGCTGAGCATTCCGAAGACGTATAGAGCAACACTCATTACAGCTATTGCATCACCTCCTCTTGTAATTGTTTCATACAGAAAAAGTACACCGATAGCTATTCCACCAGCTATACCCAATGCATGCGAAATGACATTCAGGCGTTCTTCCTCCTTTATGTAGATTTTCTCATTATTGTTCATTATGACAAATATATTATAGATTGTGTTAACATGCAATAGAATCTGGATAATGTAAGATGTGTTCCTCTTTGGAGGAGGAAGTTATTCCGGCATCCGTTTCTTGTACAAAATTAGCCTCATGCAGTTTGCCGGAAGAAAATGAGGGAAAGGATTGTGCAGTTCTTGGCTAAAAACCGGCATTTGGGGTGAAATCGGCACATACCCTTGTGAGTTGAATACAAAAAATAACTCCGTGCAACCAAAAAGTTGCACGGAGTTATCGAGTTATACGTTTATGCTATTATCAAGCGAACCACTTAACGTACGCGAAGTCCATACGATGAGGAAGTTCCTCGTGGTTAGGATACATACGGAATGCAATCTTGAATTCTCCTGCATTTGTAGGAGCAATCTCTGCACCGAATGTGAATACATTGCCCTCGCGCTTAACTACCTCAAGAGGATATGTCATGAACACACGGTCGTTGCCCTTAGAATCAGGAGTAATAACAACAAGTTCGATAGCAACAGCATTGTCAAGACCCTTCTCGTCAATCTTTACAGTTACGTTGTACTTGTCGGCAGCAGACATTGCACCGTTCAAGAAGTCTGAATCGCCTTCAACAGAAAGAACCTCTACTGCATTCCACTTTGCAGCAACCTCTTCTTTCCACTTTGCAAGCTCACGAACAACCTTTGATTCATTAGCTATAAGGTGGTGATAACGCTGTGCCTGCTTGCAGTAGAACTTGCTGTAGTAGTCGTCGAGCTGACGCTTCATTGTGAAGTGAGGAGCAATCTCTGCGATAGAACGCTTGATGCACTGAACCCACTCGTCTGAGTAAGCCTTGCCGTTACGGTTGTAGTACATTGGCAGAATCTCGTTCTCAAGAAGAGTATAGATTGTAGCAGCATCGAGCTGATCCTGGAACTCCTGGTTCTGGTATGTACGCTCCTCTTTAAGAGCCCAACCTGCACCTGGCTTGTAACCCTCGCACCACCAACCGTCGAGGACTGAGAAGTTGAGGACACCGTTCATAAGAGCCTTCTCACCTGATGTACCTGAAGCCTCAAGAGGACGTGTAGGTGTGTTCATCCAGATATCAACACCAGAAACGAGCAGCTTTGCAAGGTCCATGTCGTAGTTCTCAAGGAAGATGATCTTGCCTACGAACTCAGGACGGCGAGATACCTCGATAATCTTCTTTATCAAGCCCTGGCCTGCGCCGTCATGCGGGTGAGCCTTACCTGCAAAAAGGAACTGGATAGGACGCTCAGGATTGTTGAGCAACTTGGCAAGACGGTCAAGGTCTGTGAAGAGAAGGTGAGCACGCTTGTATGTTGCGAAACGACGTGCGAAACCGATAACAAGTGCATCGGGGTTAATCTTCTTCACAACATCAACTATACGCATAGGGTCACCCTGGTTCTTTAACCAATCCTCGCTGAACGCCTTCTTGATGTAGTTGATAAGCATCTTCTTGCGAGCAACACGGGTGTTCCAGATAGTCTCGTTCGAAATCTTGTCAATTGCATGCCAGATATCCTCGTTTGACTGGTCGTTGATGAAGCTTGGATCGAAGTTCTTTCTGTAGAGGTCGTCCCACTCAGGAGCTACCCATGTAGGATAGTGAACACCGTTGGTTACATAACCAACATGGTTCTCCTCTGGATAGTAACCCTTCCAGATACCAGCGAACATTGACTTTGAAACCTTACCGTGGAGACGGCTCACACCGTTGATTTCCTGGCAAGTGTTGCAAGCGAATGTTGACATGCAGAAACGCTCGTTCTTGTCGCCGGCATTGATACGTCCGAGGTTCATGAGGTCGTCCCATGTTATGTTGAGCTGGCTTGCATAGCCTCTCATGTACTTGCCGAAGAGAGCCTCGTCGAAGTAGTCGTGACCTGCAGGAACAGGAGTGTGAACAGTGTAAAGGCTGCTTGAACGCACAATCTCAAGAGCTTCTTCGTATGTGTAGCCGGTCTTGATGTACTGTGTAAGACGATAGAGGTTGCAGAGTGCTGCGTGACCCTCGTTGCAGTGGTAGATATCCTTCTTGATACCCATCTTCTCCAAAGCAATCATACCGCCGATACCGAGCAGAATCTCCTGCTTCAGACGGTTTTCCCAGTCGCCGCCATAGAGCTTGTGTGTGATAGGCTTGTCGAACTCGCTGTTCATATCGAAGTCTGTATCGAGAAGATAGAGAGCGATGCGGCCTACATTCACCTTCCATACATTTGCATGTACATAATAGTCGATGTAAGGAACATGGATAACCAGCGGAGTTACGCCATCGGCCTCGTAAACGCGCTCGATAGGAAGCTGGTTGAAGTTCTGCGCCTCATAGTTGGCAATCTGCGAACCGTCCATTGAAAGTGACTGTGTGAAGTAACCGTAACGGTAAAGGAAACCTACTGCACACATATCGACATTAGAGTCGGAAGCCTCCTTCAAATAGTCACCGGCAAGAATACCGAGACCACCTGAATAAATCTTCAGTACGCTTGTCAAACCATACTCCATACAGAAGTATGCAACTGAAGGACGCTCTGCGTTAGGCTTAACGTCCATATATCTACGGAAGTTGTCATAAACGTTTGAAAGTTTGTCAAGGACTGCCTTGTCCTTAGAGAGCTCATCGAGTTTCTCAACACCCAGCTTCTCAAGGAGAAGTACAGGGTTTCCTGCACATGCCTTGTACAGGTCGCTGTCGAGCATAGAGAAGAGTTCCTTAGCCTCCTCATTCCATACCCACCAAAGGTTGCGTGACAATTCCTCAAGTGGCTTCAAAGACTCAGGAATGTAAGATTTAACATTAACAGTTTTCCAACTTGGTTGGTTTGTGTTACTAATTGCAATCATATTATTTTAATTAAATGAATATTTTCAAATTCTCTTTTCAGCAGCGTCAAGTGCTGTTGCATAAGCTTTATAATAGTTCTTGATAAAGTGTTTCCATAGTGCCTTGTCTGCGAGTTTTGCAGCATTTTTCCTGCACTCGGAAACCTCTTTCTCAGAAAGTTTTGCAAAGATACAAATAGTTTTTGTAATAACCTCGACTGCAGCGAAATAGTTGCTGTCACTGCGGCTTACCACCTCTACTCCATCGGCAAGCTTGCCTTCGCGTCCGAGCACCGAATTGACCCAAAGACCGAAACCGGCGAGGGCGGTTGTGATTGTCGGAATATGGAATGCTGCACTCTCAAGCGGAGTATAGCCCCACGGCTCATAGTACGAAGGATAGATATTCAGGTCATTGCCGATAAGCACATCGTAGTACTCCATATCGAACACACCGTCATTGCCTTTGAGGTAGCAAGGAACATAAATAACCTTTACACGGTTCTTGCCGTCGTAGTTGCCAAGACCGATATTACGTATTGTGCATGCAATGGCATCCTCATTGAAATTGTTGAGATTGTGTGTGAGATATGGGTCGGCCAAAGGCGTATTCCATGAATTCTCCTCCGATGCGAGACGTTCCAGGAGGTCGGCACGCGCATCACCAGACCATGCAGGTACATCAACAAACGCTACGACATCACGATTCATATCCTCACAGGCATTTAGTCTTGCCATAGATTCGAGGAAGATGTCTATACCCTTGTTACGCATCTCCATGCGACCGCCTGTACCTATTATTATAGCATCGTCCGATATTGTATCACCGGTCAATGCACGTGCAACACGCAAACGTGCATCGCGTGCAATCTTTCTCTTTGCTGCGAACTCCTTGCCTACAGGCACAAAATCCTTCTCAAAGCCATTTTCAAGAATGACATCGCACTCACGGCCTATGAGCTGCTTGCATTCGCGTGCTGTAATCTCGCTTACGGTCGTGAAGCAATCGACATTCAGTGCTGTAGTCTTTTCTACCGACTGTTTTGAAGCGACATTGAGTTCTGCTGCCATCTGGTCGCCATTGTATCCTTCGAAATAGTCGTAGAGAGGCTTGCCGTTAGATGCTATTGAGCGTCCTGTACTGGTTGCATGTGTGGTGAATATCGTACCCACTGCAGGCAAGTGCTTCTTTACATAGAGAGCTGCATTTCCGCTCTGCCACTCATGAGCCTGGACAACAACTTTGCCACCCTTCTTGATTACTGAATTATAGAAACTCTCTATAACCTTACCTACGGCATAGCCGAAAATCATGGAATCGTCATAATCGCCGTAGCCATGAAGCGAGTCAACGCCGAAGTTATCCCACAACCGGGCATATATGGCATCCTTGTCGGCCATGTAGCCAGAATAATCGACCAATATGACTTTAGGACGGCCGGGTATTTCCCAATAGCCGCAACGTACAGAAAGCTTTTCATTACAAGCACTCTTGCGCCAGCCGTTCCATAGACGCTTGTCCTCGGTAAATAGCGGATTCTCTTTCTCCTTCCACAAGTCGGGTCCGATGTATATTGCATTCAAGCCCTCGACCAACGAGAGTGTGCGTGCTTTTGTTGACACAACGGTATAAATACCTCCGACCTTATTACAAACCTCCCAGCTGATTTCAAAAAGATATTCCGGGAGCGATACGTTCTTTTTCATTCTGTATTACAATTCAAAACATGCTGCTCACTCTTGGACAGCTATATTATATAACACAATAGGGAGAAGGGAAAATCCCCTCTCTCTATTCGTGTGCAAAATTAATAAATTATTTTGGAACAGTAAAATTTCAGATGATATATGTACAATGAATCGGGAGGAAAAGAGTCTTGACCCCATTCCACTCTTCGGTGCAGCAGAGCTGCTGAAGATTCACTTTTCATCATTGGCATTCTCCGGAAAACGCTCTACTCTTATATATCAGAAAAGAGCTCGCATGAAGCGAGCTCTTTTCTGATAAAACATGATTCTGTTTATATTACACAAGGAATGTTGCAACAAGCGCAAGAATTGCATAGAATTCAGGGAAAGCCGCATAAATCATTGTATTTGTCTGAACATCGTGTCCCTGAGATACGCCAACGATACCGTTTGCACAGACCTGGCCCTGTCGGATAGCAGAGAAAAGACATACAATACCCACACCGATACCAACACCGAACCATAGCAGACCGTTCTCGGCAGCCTTTGAGAAGTTAAGCAGGAATGCCAAGAATCCATATAGTCCCTGTGTGGCAGGAAGTGCACAGAGAATCATGTATGCCGACGACTTTGAAGAGTCCTTCTTCAATGCACCTTCAGCTGCATTACCTGCAATTGTTGTACCATAGCAGCTGCCAATACCGGCAAGTCCCAACATGAGACCCATACCCAAATAACCTAATAATTCGTTCATAGTCTTTAAGTTTTAATATTTATAATTTTATTTGTTCTTGAATGGTTTGTATTCTGTACCCTTGCCCTCGTAACCGGCATTCTTGAAATACTCAACGAAAGTAAGACGGAGAGGATGCACAAAAGCACTTAGGCACGACATCGCAATGTTCAGCGCGTGTCCGAAGACTATTATCAGGCCGAATCCTATCCAGCCGAGCACAGCACCGAAGCCCTCCTGCCCTTCAACAACCATAAGGGCAAGGCTGTTGAAGGTCTGTCCCAACATTCCTCCGGCAAGGCCGAGAGCGAAGAGACGGATATATGAGAGTATATCTCCCAACAGGCCCGAAGCCATATTGTATGTATCCCAAAGCCCGGCTCCGATGTTCATAAGCACATTGCGGCGGAAGTTGTTGAGTATGTATATACCCAAGGCTCCAATAGAGCCTACAACAATGAATGCTAATTTGGAAGCTTCGGCCGGTATTATACTCATGAACGACAACGTACCTATTACAGCTCCACCGACAACAACAAGCCACCAGCCCCATGCACTGAGCGACTCCTTGATGCCGAAGAAGACTGTACTGTTTATAGCCTTCACCGTCATCGCTATGGATATATGCACAATACCTATCGCCAGCGCAATCAGCATCTGGACATTGTATGTCGAACCGAACAGTTCTACGTCGCCGGCAACTATATACCGTTTTAGCGACTGAGGAATATCGGAATCAATCAGGCTTATGCCAAAGAATGTACCGAACAGTGCTCCAAGGAATGTTGTGAATATACCTAAGGTAATAACCAGGTTCATCATGCCGGCGAATTCGCTCTTCATCTTCTTCTTGAGGAAGAAACCGAGCAGTATGAGTACAAGGCCGTATCCGGCATCGCCCATACAGAATGCAAAGAACAATGAGAAGAACGGAGCCACAATCGGTGTCGGGTCAAAATCTGTTCCGCCAGGCATTCCGTACATCTTGGTCAGAACCTCATACATGCGAGTGAACGCATTGTTCTTCAGCTTGACCGGAGCGTCATCTCCGCGACGTGCTGCCCTGAGTTCATAGAATGCGCCTGTAGAGTCAAGCATTGCCTTTAGCTCTTCGGTATTCTCTTCGGGAACCCAGCCTTCGAGCATTATCAGCTTGTCTCCCGAAACCTTTTCGCCTCCAAGAGCAACCTTCGAGAACTCAACCTCATGCATCAACGCCTCATGAGCCTGGCGCAGTGTGTTCACGCTGTTTGCCGCCATATCCTTCAATCCGTTGGCAAGTTCCTCTATGCGCAAACCGACACGTTCCTTCTCGGCAACAAGTGCCGACGATGAGGCATCGGGCAGCTTTGCTGTCTCAGCGTCTATCTCGAACCTGGTTCCGGCCGGCGTAACGGTTACAAAGTAAAGGCGTGACTGATTTTCGGCAACCGTAATAGCATTGTAGTCCTGCTCCCACTCCTTGTTGAAGTTCCTTGCAGCTGTAACGAAGAAGTTGATGGCATAGCCGGCCTTTTCGAGCTTCTCTATCGCAGAGAAATCGAAATCGCCCCATGGCTCCATTGCCGCTATATCCTTTTCTATTGTCTGAAGAAGGTTCTTTTCCTGTTCAAGAGCTGCAACAAGCGAATCAAAACGCTCAAGCAGTTCTGCCACTGCCGATATATCGCCGGCCGGTTTATACCCTTCGGCTCCGGCCTGTTCCAGACGCTTTATGGCACGGGTATAACGGTTGGCAAGCGCAAGCTGACGTTCAATCTCCGGGTCGCCGACAACACCGTTGCCGCGTTCCACAACATGAACCACTCCAATATCACGGAGACGTTGCAGGAATGCTGTATATTCCTTATGATATACAAGCAGCATAAGTCTGTTCATCTTTGCAATCATGCCGTCACCTCCTCTCTCTGCTCAAGCAAAGACTTAAGAATCTTCTGCGATGACTTCGAGAGATTCTCCTCGTCTTCCATGAAACGTTTTATCTTACGTATAGCATCCTGATAGCCGGGAATCTGCACCTTTTCAAAAAGATTCACCTTCTGAGTGGTCTTCTTGCGTGCATTCTCCAGCAGCCATAGTTTGCGGTTAAGCAACTCACGGCGTATATCCGTCATTGCCATCTCCTTCAGCAGCTCGATTCCGTCAGCGAACCACTTGGGGGAGTTGAAAAGACTGAACGGAGCAACAATAAAGCTTGCGTTCTTCAGCTCAGGAACAAGCACTCCCGCAACCTTCTTGTCCTCGATGATGAGTTCACCGGTCTTTACCAGTTCCGGGTCGAACTCATTCCAAAGAGCAAAGAGGGTGCGGTACGTTTCGAGCTGTGCCGCATATGCCTCGTCATGTTTTTCCATCTCCTCCTTGCACCTTTTCACCTCCATGCGCAACGCGCTCTCCTTGCTCTTGATGATAGGAAGAGTACGCACACGCATCTTGAGCTGTTTTTCGAGATGCTGAAGCGATGTCTTGTTATATTGAAATGCAATCATTATGCTTTTTCACCATTTTGTCCCAACCAATACTTCTCTATGAACTCTTTGCGGATGTTCACCTCCTCTGGCTTGAAGTGCTTCTTGAAAAGCTCCCATGTCACATCGAGCATCTCCTCTGTATTGAGGTTCACGTCGATAGCAAGCAGCTGGTCGGAATACTCCTTTGCAAACGCAAGCGTACGCCTGTCGTAATCGGTGAGGTCGAAACCGTTCTCCAGCTTTGTCTTTGCATTTGCAGCATCGGCATATAGACGAACTGCCGCATTCATGACCTGAGGATGGTCCTTACGTGTCTTCTTTCCGGCAACGAGCTGCTTCAGACGTGAAAGTGAACGGAACGGATCGACAATAACCTTGCCTATATCGCTGTCACGACGCAAGAAGAGCTGTCCCTCGGTTATATAACCCGTATTATCGGGAACCGCATGGGTGATGTCACCGCCCGAAAGCGTTGTAACCGCAATGATGGTTATTGAACCGCCCGTAGGGAACTGCACCGCCTTTTCGTAAATCTTCGCAAGGTCGGAATAGAGTGAACCCGGCATAGAGTCCTTGGATGGAATCTGGTCCATACGGTTCGATACGATTGAAAGCGCATCGGCATACATTGTCATGTCTGTAAGCAGCACCAGCACCTTCTCGTTCTTCTCAACGGCAAAATACTCGGCAGCGGTCAGTGCCATATCAGGAATAAGCAGACGTTCAACGGCCGGGTCCTCTGTAGTGTTCATGAACGAAATGATTCGGTCAAGAGCACCGGCATTGGAGAAAAGGTGCTTGAAGTAGAGGTAGTCGTCGTTTGTCATACCCATACCTCCAAGAATAATCTTGTCGGTCTCGGCACGCATCGCCACGTTTGCCATAACCTGGTTGTATGGCTGGTCTGGGTCGGCAAAGAACGGAATCTTCTGTCCCGTCACAAGAGTATTGTTGAGGTCGATACCTGCAATACCTGTTGCAATAAGCTCCGACGGCTGTTTGCGGCGTACCGGATTAACCGAAGGACCGCCAATCTCAACCTCAACACCCTCAACGGCCGGACCGCCGTCGATTGGGTCACCGTATGCATTGAAGAAACGTCCTGCAAGCTGGTCGCTAACCTTAAGCGACGGAGCCTTTCCCATGAAAACGACCTCGGCATCGGTTGGAATACCGCCGGTACCCTCAAACACCTGTAGAGTAACCTCGTCGCCCATGATTTTCACCACCTGAGCAAGCTTGCCGTTTACTGTGGCAAGCTCGTCATAGCCCACTCCTGTCGCTTTGAGCGAACATGTAGCCTTGGTAATAGAGTTTATCTTTGTATATATTTTCTGAAATGCTTCTGTAGCCATAATTATAGATGTTATTCGTTAACGACCTGCTTTGTTTCGAGCAAGGCAAGCAGCTCGGCGTAGTATGAGCTGTAGGCATCGCTCTTGTACTCAGAATAGTTCATCTGCTTGCAGATGTTGATAACCTTCTTGAAGAAGCTTGAGACCTCTTCGAACTCCTCGAACTTGTATTCCGAACGGCAGATGTCGGTAATCATCCTGAGAATGTCCTGCTGGCGTTCAAGAGGAGTCACGGCATCAATTTCGTCGAATGCATCCTGCTGCAGGACAACGAAGTCGATGAGCTCCGATTTCCAGAATGTAACGTGATACTCAACCGGCACACCGTCGTCACCGAGGATGTTTATCTGCTCGGCAATCTCCTTGCCACGAAGAAGCCTTGTCTTGGCCTCATTCACCATCTCTATCCAGCCTTCACCGATAAGACTTGTGATATACTTGTCGAATTCGGGATATTCTATATATTTTGAATAGGAATCAATGGGGTTGACAGCAGGATAGCGTTTCTTGTCGGCACGGTCCTGCTCAAGAGCGTAGAAGCAACGCGCAACTTTCTTTGTATTCTCGGTTACAGGCTCCTTGAGGTTACCGCCGGCCGGTGACACTGTACCGATGAATGTGATTGAGCCGGCTTCTCCGTTGTTGAGATATACATATCCTGCACGGCTATAGAAGTTGGCAATGATAGACGAGATATCCATCGGGAAAGCATCGGGGCCGGGAAGTTCCTCCATACGGTTCGACATCTCACGCAAAGCCTGTGCCCAACGTGATGTGGAGTCGGCCATCAGCAGCACTCTCAATCCCATTGCACGATAGTACTCGGCTATTGTCATCGCTGTATATACCGATGCTTCACGTGCTGCAACCGGCATGTTGGATGTGTTGGCAATAATGATTGTACGCTCCATGAGCTTGCGTCCCGTGTGCGGGTCAACGAGCTCAGGGAATTCGGTAAAGATTTCCACTACCTCATTTGCACGCTCGCCACATGCCGCTATGATTACAATATCCGCTTCGGCCTGCTTAGAGATTGCATGCTGGAGCACTGTCTTTCCTGTTCCGAACGGACCGGGGATAAAGCCCGTACCGCCCTCAACAATCGGGTTCATGGTGTCTATTGTACGCACACCTGTCTCAAGAAGCTTGAACGGACGCGGCTTTTCCTTGTAGTCGGTCATGGAGACACGTACAGGCCACTTCTGTATCATATTGAGTTTCTTCTCCTCGCCTTCGGCATTCGCAATGACAGCAATGGTGTCGGTTATCCTGTACTCACCTGCCGCAGCGATTGACTTTACAGTCCACTCGCCATCAATTCCGAAAGGAGCCATTATCTTGAGCGGCTGATGATTCTCCTCTACACTTCCTATCCACCCGGCTGCAACGACTGTGTCACCAGCCTTTACAAGCGGCTCGAAGTGCCATATCTTCTCCTCATCAAGAGGGTTTGTGTAGTCACCGCGCTTCAAGAACACGCCCTCCATCTTGTCAAGGTCGTTCTGCAAGCCGTCGTAGTTCTTGGACAACATGCCGGGTGCAAGAGAGACCTCAAGCATGTGGCCGGTAAACTCGGCCTCTTCACCAATTCTCAGACGGCGTGTGCTCTCAAAAACCTGAACATAAACTTTGGCACCGTTAATCTTGATGACCTCGGCCATCAAGCGGTCGCCGCCGGTATTGATGAAGCAAATCTCATTCTGTGCCACAGGACCATCGACAGCCAACAGCACCATGTTTGCTATGACACCGGTTACTTTTCCTTTTGTCGCCATATCTATATCTTTATTATTATTTCTTCTCTGATTTTGAAATCTGCGCCGAACCTTTCAGCTCATTCACCATGCTGGTGTAGCGTTGCATGCCTGTCTCGGCATCCAATGCCGCCCAACGCTCAACGATACTTATCTTCTGGACAAAGACAAAAAGTCTCTCGATTGTAAAATAGTTGAACACTGAATTTTCTTCAAGCCACTTCCAACGCATATCGTCAAGCTGGCGTTCACGCTCAAGCAGCTTGCTGCTTTCATTTATGCGTTGCAACTCTTCGAGATACTCTACGCTGTCGGAAAGGCCGAAGTCACGGGCTGCCGATGTGCGCAAGGCCTCGGCAATCTCATCGTCGCCGACAACAGCATCCGCAACACTCATCTTGTATTTCCTTGCAGCCATTGCGACGAGAATATTGTTTACATTACGGTTGAAAGCGAACCAGCCGGCAATAAATGCATTCGGGCAACGGGAAGCATACTCGTAATAGCCTGCACTCAGAACATCATCCCAAAGGATTCTGCTCTGCCCCTCTTTCTCGAAATAGCTCACGAGGAAGCGGTGCAGATATTGCGGAACACCTTCCAAAGGCTTGTCGCCCTCTTTTGCCGACGAAATCATTTCCTGCAGCTCCTCTGCTGTATAGCAACCGCACTGCACAATCCTTGCATTCTCGCCCTTGCGCAACAGCTCCAGAATATTGGCATTGTCACGGGCCAGAAAGAAGAGATCGATGCAACGGGCATCGGCAGGAGACAAGGAAGGATATATCTCATCCTTGAACTGCTGTACCGAGAACTGCAGCTTGCTTCCGTCGAACGCGACTTCGGGCAATCCTGCAATTTGGCAATAATAGCTGCTCATCGATTAAGAAAATAGGAGTTCTACCATCTGAGGACGCAGGAAAGCCTTGAAATAAGCTTCAAATTCACCCTCACCGAAATTAACTTTGTATGAACCGTCGGCCGGAGCAATTGAGAACGATGTCCTGATACCGTTCACCTGCTTGATTTCCACGCCTTTGTCAAGAAGCGACTTTGCGTTCTTCGCAAAATAGGCCTTGAGTTCATCTGCCTCCTGAGCCGAAATCACAACAGGTTCATCTGCGCTCCAGCGTTCAGCTATCTTCACAAGAAGAGCCTTCATGGTGTCACCGGCGAGAGCATCCTTGACAGCAGCCTTCACAATAGTGTCTGTAACTATTGTCGCGGCCTCAGACTTCAATGCACCTACAGCCTGCGCTCCGTAAAGCTTGATTTCAGAACGTGTATTAGCGTCAAGTTCGCCTGCAGCCTTCTTTGCAGCAGCCACAATAGCCTCCGCTTCGGCCTGGGCCTTCTTTATTACATCGGCCGCCTTGGCCTTAGCCTCTTCGACAATGCGCTCTGCTTCTGCCTGTCCTTTCTCTACACCCTCGGCATAGAGCTTCTCGGTCAATTCCTGAATCTTATTTTCCATATATGTTTATTGTTTATTGCTTTCGACAATGCAAATTTCACTTTTAATTCCGGAAATGCATATTCCAATATCACCCTAAAATTAACAATTTACAAAAGTAGTATTTTCCGCCCAACTTCTGCATAATTTATTAAAATATTTTAATATTTATATATTCAGTGAGATTCAGCTCTCCAATCCTCATGGAAAATGAGCAGAAAGAGCGTTATGCAAAAACAAAGCCTCGCTGCACATGTCAATGCAAGAGACAAATGCAGCGAGGCTAAAGGTTTCTTGAAACACTATTCCTGCGAGAGGCCTACAGAATAATACGCCTTGCGCCCCGATGGCGTAATGCAGGTCATGAACAGAACCTGCTCACTTGACGCATTAGCCTGCTTCACACACTTCTGCAGGTCGTCAATGCTTTTCATTGGTGTGCCGTTGACCTTCAGTATTATCACGCCCTCACCTATGCCGGCATCCTTGAACAATCCTTTGGAAACAGAGATTATTTTGAGTCCGTAGGCTATGTTGTAGTTCTTCTTCTCCTTGTCGCCAATCTCCTTGAATTCTGCACCAAGAAGATCAAGGTCAACATTCTTCACGACGCCGGTATTGCCCTGGACATTCTTAAGTTCAACCACAATCTCTTTTTCTTTTCTGTCACGGAGCAGCTTTACTGTAACCTTGTCGCCCGGAAGATGAGTAACAAGCATCTCCTGCATCTGCGCCATATTCTTCACACTCTTTCCGTCGAGCCCGATAATTACATCACCCGATTGAATGCCTGCTGCAGCCGCGGCACCGTCTGCCAGCACTTCGCTGACATAGACTCCATCAACGGTTCCCAACTCTTTTTCCTCATTGAGTTCCGATGTCACAGTACCGCCCATAATGCCAAGTACCGCACGCTGCACAGTACCGAACTCCTTGAGGTCGGAAACGACTTTTGTCATAATTGACACAGGAATTGCAAATCCATATCCGGCATAAGAGCCTGTAGGAGAAGAGAGCACGGCATTTATACCTACCAGTTCTCCTTTTGCATTTACAAGAGCACCGCCGCTGTTGCCCTGGTTAATTGCCGCATCGGTCTGGATGAACGACTCTATGCCACCGTTATATACTCCCAACGAACGCGCTTTTGCACTTACAATTCCGGCAGTTACCGTGGATGTGAGATTAAAAGGATTGCCTACCGCCAGAACCCATTCGCCGACCTTGAGAGCGTCACTGTCGCCTACAGGAAGAAAATCAAGGTCGCTCTCGCTCTCTATCTTTATGAGAGCCAGATCGGTCTTCTCGTCAGCACCGATAAAGCGCGCCTGCAAGGTGCGGTTGTCGTTCAACGTAACTGTTATCTCATCCGCATCGGCAATAACGTGGTTGTTGGTAACGATATAACCGTCTTTCGAAAGGATGACGCCGGAGCCGAAACCGACACGTGGCTGCGTTCTGATTGTCTGCTCCCTGCCGGTGCCGTCACCAAAAAAGAAATCATAGATATCCGGCGCACGGCGTATCGTGCGGGTCTTGCTGTTTTGCGTTGATTTTATATGGACAACAGCATGAACCGACTTTTCAGCTGCATCAGTAAGGTCAACATGCTTGAAGGACGCATCGCTGTATGCAGCTTTTGTAATAAACGAATTCTCTACTTTACCGCTCTCCTGTTCATTTGAAACAGCCTTATTGTTTGTAATGAAATAAGCAGTTGCAGCAGCAACTGTAACGCCAAAGGCTATTGTTGCAAAGCCTATAGCAATTGTTCTGAATACCACTTTCATAATCCTAACCGATTTTTGTTAATTATAGAACAAAAATTAACAGTTATTTCCCCTATAAAGAGAAACTGCCATATATGTTTTCTGCAACAAATATATTGAATCAAACAGAACACAAGAGAATTTCAAGCCGTTTTTTCGGTCTATTTAACAGAAAGGGCTGCATTTTAACAATAGTTTCACTTTTGACAACTAAAAAGAGAAAGATGTTATAGTAAGGATAGTACTCCGGCTAACCTGTATAATTATATAAAATCAGCCGCAGAGCCTCGGACTCTGCGGCTGATTTTTATCTCCAAACTATTCTTTACTTTCTTACGAAATAGCATGACTATTTAGAATAGATGTTATGACAAGGAGAGTGAAACAAGTTTGTCTTTTACTGTCTTTGCAAATGAGCGTATTGCCTTTTCAATATCGTTGAACAGTTGCTTCAGTTCCTCGCAACCGTTCTTGCCTTTTTCAACAATGCGTGCTATGTCCTTTTCGTATTTCTTGTATGTGCTCTTCAGCAAACGCTCCATTCTCTCCTTTATCTCTTTTATCTCCTCAGCAGTTTCCGACTCGGCAACACGACACTCCAGTTCCTTAATCTCCTCAAGAATTCTGTTGCCTTCTTCAATAAGTTCCTGCTCATCGGTCACATATAACCCTATTCCTGAAACAGAACCCATTACTGCTATTGGTGAAACGCCTACAAAGAATAGTATTATAAAAAATATAAACCGTTTTTTCATTTTTACTAAAATTACACATACAATATGCAAATATAAACATAAACAGAGGTATTGCAGCAAACTGAGAATATATTTGTTCCTGACAGATGTTTTTTTGAGAAGAAAGCTAGCTGAACATCCATTTTTTTATTAAATTTGCTTCGTGGAAAAATTGATTAGCAACATAACCCGATTAGTCGCACGTCATAACTGCGTGATAATGCCAGGCATGGGAGCATTTCTTGCTCATGATGTACCGGCTTCGTACAACGCAGAGGAGCAGATTTTCATGCCTCCGCACCGCACTTTGGGATTCAACCCGCAGGTTACCGTTGACGATGCGCTTCTTCTGTCGGAATATCTCAATGACACTACCCTGTCGTATGAAGATGCCTGCAATCTCCTTGAAAAGGATATTGCAAGACTGCGCCATTCTCTTTCCCGAAAAGGAACATTCCGTTTTGGAGAGCTCGGCACTTTTTCCATGAACATAAACGGCGAAATAGCCTTTGAGCCGGGAAACGACGGCATCGACGACCCAAAGAACTTCGGTTTCGAGCCTCTTGTGATGCCATTGCTCAGCCAATGCGAAAAGAAGGATATTGTTATAAAGAGACACGACTTCGGCAGATATGTCGCAGCAGCTGCTGCTATAATTCTGGCATTCTTCTTTGTGACACCGGTGAGCGACAGTGCATACGACCCAGGAATGCAGGCTTCGTTTACAGGCATTGCGCCAAAGAGCAAGGGGCCCTCTTCCTTTATGGTTGAAGCGCCATTGACATTTACAAAGGAGAGCAGTTGTGAGATTGCGCCTGTAGCAGACACGGCTACAGAAAAAATCATAACCGCAGAGGAGGTTGTTTCTGCTGAAACAGCGAAACCGGTTGCTGCAGAAGAAGAGGTATCAGCAGCAGAGCCTGCCGATGCAGCTCCAATCAATGAAGCCGAATCCGTAAGGGCAGAAGAATGTGCAACATTCCACATTATAGTAGGAAGCATGCCGAGTGCCAAGGGTGCGCAGCGTGCAATCAAGGAACTGTCACACAAGATGGATACTGAATACAGCGTAGTCGAGGGTGACCGCAGATTCCGTATTGCAGTAGAGAGCTTCAGCAACGAAAAGGATGCCAACATTGCTCTTGCACGAATAAAGAAGACATTCCCCGATGCGTGGGTTCTAAAACGCTGACAATATCAATGAGCAAGATTATCTGCCCCAAATGCGACCATGCCATAGACTTTGACGCATCCTCTTACAAAGAGGGTCAGTCGCTTGTATTCGAATGCGAACATTGCCGCAAAAGCTTTACGATACGCATTGGAGAGAATGACGAGGATATACAGACCGAAGATTTCGGGCATATCGTTGTAATTGAGAACACATTCTGCTACAAGCAGGTAATTCCTCTTTCCGAAGGCGACAACATGTTCGGCCGATACAACAAAGGAACGGTAATCTCCCACCCTATTGAGACAAGCGACCCCAGCATGGACCGCCGTCACTGCATAATAAACGTGAAACGCGGTTACAATGGCGAACTGACATATACCATACGCGACAACCAGAGCGTAACAGGTACATTCGTGATGAACCGGATACTGGGCAACAGGGAAAGGCTGCTCATCGAGGACGGGGCCATAATTACTCTTGGAGCAACCACGCTCATACTGCATACCCCCGAAAGCGAGGAATAAACCTTTATTCAACCCTATTCAGCCCCTCATCGCTTCGCGAGGCTCCGATAAAGAGATTCACAGGAGCAGTTGAACAATTCTACAGCTACTGACTTTGCAACATCAATTGCTTGCAGGCAAAAGTTTATTCGTGTATATGAGCCTGGCCCTTTTGCGGAACTTCTCATCTATCTCATCAAGGCTATCGACAGTAAAAAGTGCCAGATTGAAACGCCTTACTCTATTAAGAAACCTGAACATTCCATAATCAAGACCGCTTGTATGCAAAGCAACCCACTCGATACGCTCGCCTTTGAACAGCTTGTCGAAAAGAAGATTCTTGACGAGTGCACTGCCGAGGTCTGTTGCCATGCATGAATAGAGAACCAGATGATAGCCCTCGCGGCGCAACTTTGTGTAATGGTCGTAACAGAAAGCCTCTACAACCATACGTTCCTTCAGTTCAGGGAAATATTCGGCAAGCACCGCTGGGTCGGACACCTTGTCGGTTACAAGAAACAAAGAGTCGTGCTGCGTAAAGAAACTGTTTATCTCTGCAGCAGTCAAGGGGGTGTATCGGCCATGAATTAGACGTTTCTTGAAATCGTCGAGCCGGGGTGCATTGCAACTGTCTTGAGGGAAACCGGTCCATTTGTTGAACTCCTCCCATGAATGGGCTGCTACAAGCACGCTGTCGCTTGTGAACTGCAGGTCCAGTTCAATATACTTGTAACCTTTTGCCAATGCCGAGTCGAGAGACTCACGGGAGTTTGTATATAAGGAGTCTCCTACCGCACCGCCGGCATGCGCTATGAGCGTAGCATGCTGAACCTTCTCTTGCGTAACGCAAGAGACAAGCAGCGACAGCAGTGCGAAAAGAAAAATCCTGTTCATAATTATACAAGTTTCTCAAATAGCCTTGCATGCATCTTTCAGGAACTCAAGTTCATCACCGGCAAGATACGGAGAAAGCATCTCGAATACCATGGCGTGATAACGGTTGAGATAGCAACGCGCCTCGTCACCGAGCAATTCAGGAACGACGGGTGTTGTATCTATCGGGCATAGGGTAAGCGGTTCAAGGCCATAGAAAGAGCCGAATTCCGTTTCGCAGAACTCATTTACAAGCATTGTATTCTCTATGCGGATGCCATGACGGCCGGCCTTGTACAGGCCCGGCTCGTTAGTGACTGTCATGCCCGGCAACAAATGTGCAGGCATATTGTTCATGCGTATCTGGTGAGGCCCCTCATGAACATTGAGGAAGTGCCCTACTCCATGCCCTGTACCATGCAGATAATTCTCGCCCGACTGCCATAGCCATTGACGCGCAAGGACATCGAGCTGAGTGCCACAAGTTCCTTTGGGGAACTTTGCCATTGCAAGTGATATATGTCCTCGGAGCACTCTTGTATAATCGGCCTTCTCTTCATCTGTAAGCTCGCCCAATGCAATGGTTCGGGTAACATCTGTTGTTCCGCACAGGTATTGTCCTCCGCAGTCGAGCAACAGGAAACCTTTAGGTTCGAGCACTGAATGTTCGGCCGGTGTCGGCTCATAATGCACAATTGCTGCATTAGGGCCATAGGCTGCTATTGTAGCGAAACTAAGCCCTTTGAACGAGTTGTCAGCCGAGCGCAGTGCAGTAAGCTTGTTATCTACGTCTATTTCAGTTATGCCTCCTTGCTCAACAGCGGGCTTAAGCCATTTGAGCAATTTTACCATTGCCACACCCTCGCTGAGCATGGAACGTCTGAAGCCTTCAATCTCCACAGCGTTCTTGACGGCTTTCATCTTCGCAACAGGAGAATCGTTGCGGAAGACAGCCCTTTCTGCAGGAACTGCCATCGCTGCTGCAACATTGCATTTTGATGGCTGCATGAGAATCGTAGCCTTGTCATACTCTTTAAGAGCTTGCCACACATCGCCATAACCGGCAACCGATATACCTTGAGCTGCCAAATATTTGAGCACGTCTTCTGTCAGTTTTCTCTCATCGATATACAGGACTGCCTTGTCGAGAGTTACAATCATGTACGAAACTGCAACCGGATTGTACTCTACATCACAACCGCGCAGATTTGTGAGCCATGCTACTTCGTCGAGCATGGTCACAAGCATTCCTTCAACCTCTTCTGCCTCAAGAGCCGCACGCAAACGGGCCAACTTGTTCCTTGCCGACTCACCGGCAATCTCCTCCGGCATAATCTGCACTTCACCAAGAGGAAGCGACGGACGTCCGGTCCAAAGCTCGTCGAACGGGTCTTTCGCAAATTCAAGCTTTATACCTTTTACAGAAAACGGGCCTCGCCAGGCATTGGTTTCAACTACAGAGCATACTGTTCCGTCAACAGCAACCACATCGCCTGCATTAAGGTTTGCACATAGCCACTCCACAATAGAGGGTGTCACGCCGTCCCCATCTTTCATCAACTGGTACCCGGTGCCCTCAAGAGCCTTTTCGGCTGCCAGCCAGTATCGCGAATCGGTCCATAGGAGTGCGTTGTCAAGAGTAATTACTGCTGTTCCTGCAGAACCGTCGAAGCCCGATATCCACTCACGTGATTTCCAGCAGTCGGCAACATACTCGCTGCTATGCGGGTCGCTGCTGACAACTACAAAAGCATTGAAACCGTTTGCACGCATATATGCACGCATTCTTTCCACTCGTTCCCTGATAATTGTGTTCATATAGAGTAATCCGTTTTTGTCGTTTACGCGAAGATAATGAATATTTATGACAATGCATATCTGCCGGCAGAAGAATATATGCTATATTAACAAGCATTCTCATTCATCAACAACAATATATGCCATGTATCTGCTCTCCGGGCCGACAGGAGAAAGAGGCAGATAACCGCTCGAAATGCGGCCGCTATCGAACACGGCCGGATATTCGGCTGTATTATGTAGATGTTCATTTAACGCATCACCCGGCTTCTTGTGGAACTTCACAGAGAAATGTCCGCGTTTGCCAGGGAGGACATGGCGGTCGTATATCAAACGTGCAGCCACACCCATATTCATGCGCAGGTTAATCTCCATGCAAGGATTAAGGCGTACTTTCCCAACTGCATCACGATATATCATCATATCTACGCCAAGATAGCCGTTGTATCCTGAGCCGCTCAGCAAGGAGGATAGCACGTCAAGAAGAGTCTCACGGAGATTCCTTATGGTTTCAAGAGGAATATGCTGTGAGAGGGTTTGCTCCAATCGGGCATCAGGTGCAAGCAGGTTTCCCGAATAGCCTCCTTTTTCCGACTCAAAAAGAGAATATCCGGCAAAGGAGCCCCCTTCGTCAGATGCGAGGAACTCCATGGCAAACTCCTGTATCGAATCCAAATAACGCTCGCACACAACCCCGCCCTGACGCTTTATAATGCCTTTGTAGAAATTCTCTAAAGGGACTTCCACATGGCCCAAGCCCCACATAATGCCCTTTCCGCTACCCGACCAGGGAGCCTTGACCACACTGCGTGGCATGCTACTGACAAAGGCAGCGACATCTTCGGGAGATGTAAGATAAAGAGGTATATCGGGAATGTCTGTTCCGCGTTCCCTAAGAGTTTCCAATAGATGAATTGCTGTTTTGCGATTTGACAACTCACGAAGCTTGCTTATCTTTTCATCGGCAGGGAGAAGATTGTCGGCAAAGCCCATAGCTTTGAGGCGACGCTTCATCTGAGGACTCCATCCCCATGGGCATATAGCTGTTATATTTTCCTTTAAAGAGTCGCTGTACGGTGTTGCCAGTGCGAAAACTGCAGAATGCGATGCACAATAAGCTGCATGAACAGAATCGGGCAAAAACACTGCATTATCCCTATCAGCAAACCAAAGAGGCAACGAAGCAAGGTCGTAGGCAATACGCAACGCTGCCGGCGGAGGGCTATAGTTTGCACCTCCATCGGCAAGCGCGAGATCGTTTTCGGGATTGAAAATATGAAGCTTCATATCCTTGTCGGTTAGAAAATCTCCTTCAGGACATCTTCTGTTACCGTTGAGCCGTCTCCTTCTTCGTTCACGAATTTGTCATGTTCAAAGAAGACCTTGAAGTTTATGGGTATTGACATTTCGAAACGCACCGGCTTTCCGTTCTTTTTTCCGGGATACCAATAACCGGTCTTACTCACGACACGCACTGCCTCCTCGTTGAGTGATTTTGAGACGGAACGTAGTACACGCACACCTGTCAAATGCCCGTCAATGCCGACAGTGAAGCCCACGAGAACCTCACCCATTTCGTTATTGAGCCTCGCTTCATCGGGATAACGTATTTCGGATTGGATGAACTTGTGAAGTGCACTCAGGCCTCCCGGATATTCGGGCTGCTCGATTTTGTCTTTCTTGTTCTGCTTTTGCGAGATTGCTTCTGCCGGAATAAGAAGGAACATTGCCAAAAAAAGGGATATCGATAATTGTACGTGTTTCATTTCTTTCAATTTTTGATAAAGGTAGAGAAAAAAGAGGATATTAGCGCACAATTGCAGCTATTTAACAGTCCATAACAGATATCTCTTAAAAAAAGAGCCGATAAAACTTGCATGGTAAGAAAAAAGGTTATACCTTTGCAGCACTTTGAGAAATCAAAGATACATGGTGGTTGTAGTTCAGCTGGTTAGAGCGTCAGATTGTGGTTCTGAATGTCGTGGGTTCGAATCCCATCAACCACCCCAAGGTTAGGAAACAATGAAATTGTTTCCTAATTTTATTTTATGCAAGCGATAACGTTTTGGGGTTACATGGATAAAGGGCTCAATAGCAAAAAGGTGTGGATTGAGATGGTGTCTCAAACAACTTTTCGTTCAAACAGCGGGGAGAGGACAACTCGCTATTCACGAAAAACATCATCAAGTATATGCACCGCTCAAACAATTCCTCTCCTTATCCTCTGTTTGAACGGTTGTTTGCTGTAATTTAACTTTGTCTAGTCTGCTTGCGTTCGTGGTGCAATTACAAACGGGTTTGTATTGCACTCACTTACCCGCAGCCTTTATCGGTGACGGATATTAAGGATATCACCTTTGTCGGTCGTATAGCAATGGTAATTCTAAAAAAGAAACCGGCACCGTTGAATTTCACAACTTAAACCTGGTTGATTTTTGGAAATAGTGCGAGGATTGTTTGACTGTTAGTTAGACACTC
>JAFWXX010000036.1 GCA_017522915.1 Bacteroidaceae bacterium | reverse complement strand
TACATCCTGTTGATAGTAGCATCATGGCTACGGCAATCAATGTTAAAAGTGCATTTTTTTTCATTCGATTTTTATTTTACTGTAAAATATGATTCGCTTTTGGATGTGCAAAATTAGAAAGCGATTTCCGATTGTTCGTGTTCCATTAAGGCTGTATAATTATCTATCATTCTTCGTGAAGCTTATTAGAACATAAGCTAAGCATATTCAACCATTTGAATTGTGATAAAATAGCTACCTTTGCATCGTTGTAATTCAAAAAGAGCTTCAGATGAAACAGACCAATTTTACCGAAGTAGGCTTTGAGCATATACCCGAATGGGTCGATGTTAACTATATAGACAACGATCTAATCATCTATTCGGATGTCAAGGAGTTGCCGTTCAAGGAAGATGTGTTGAAGACAACAATGGTGACTATTGGCATATGTTTTAAAGGAAGAATGCAATTGGACATCAATGACAGTCCATATCAAGTGAAGCCAAACGACATTCTGATTTGTCCTCCCAATGCTTATATCAAGAATGCGTGGTTAAGTCCGGACTTTGAATGTGACATCCTCTGTCTGTCTCCTCGTGTTGTTACGGATTTCATCCCGGAAAACAGGCTTTGGGACAAAATCAATATGCTATCTGCTTATCCCATCATGCACGTGGACAATGAAAACCTGCATATCTTCGAACTTTGCATGAAGATGTTGAAGGAAAAGCTTCGGGCATCTTCATCCAAATACAAGAAGGAGATTGTCTATTCCATTGTCAAGACTTACCTACTTGAATTGTTGGAGAATATCAATATGGATGAACCGTCTCAAAAAGAATTTAGTCGGAAAGAAATCCTGTTCAAGAATTTTATGAAACTGATTACTTCACAGACGATAAAACCCCGTTCCTTGACTTGGTATTCAGACAAGCTCTATGTCACTCCCAAATACTTGTCAACGATATGTAAGGAAGTTAGTGGTAAAACTGCTTTTGTTTGGATAAATGAATATGTTGTCAATGACATCAAACACTTACTCTTAAACACTGATAAATCTATAAAGGAAATAGCCGATTATTATAAATTCCCAAACTGTTCTTTCTTTGGAAAGTATATAAGACAACATACAGGATATTCACCTGGAGAATATCGTAGGTTTCTTATTGATGACAGAAATGCGTCACAAATTTAAGATTAGTGACATTTGCTATAATTAAGAATTATTGTTATATAAGCCAGTAACAATCCGGCCCCTTTCGATCATCTAACATCAATCCTTTATCTCCTTTGTCAGATGCAAAGGTAGCCAAACCTCATTTTGAATAAGAAAAGGTCAAGCGGTAAACCGTTTGGAGCAGTTTACATAAACTCGGCTGCACTCGGCATAGCTCAAGTAAACTTGGCTCTGCTCTCATTTGCACGAGTTTTCTTCCTCCGTGGGAGAGTAAACAGCAAGTCTATCATGGACGAGCTTGTAAATAGACCTGTAAAAAGATTCTCATAGAGCTTGGAAAAACTCAAACCCAAACAAACAGAACCCGCAGCATTCCGTAGAACTGCTGGCGGGTCGCTTTATTATTGTTGTTCTCCGTTTTTATTGCGATTATAGAAAACCGACAATGTTATCTGTCATTCAAACTAAGCAGTGAGAAATCTCCTGAAACATTATTGGGTGCTTGATGCTATAACCTAATTATAAGCCGGGAGAGTTAAATAACCCCTTGACATTTATATTCTTCTCCGAAGAAATAATATTCCAATTGAGCATTGATTGTAAAAAAATGTATATATTTGCCAAAGCGAAAATAGGCAGCACTCGCTGTGAAACGTTCAAATTAATTTGAGTTTCGCTCGTTTGCACTATTTTTGCCAATGTTGATGGGAGAAATCCATCGGCGCAAGAAAGCATTTTGTTTTAAGTCCAAAACTGAAATTTCGCCAAAATTTTAAATGAGGGACTGGAGCAATCAATGCTCATTCTGTGTATATGCTGGTTGTGTGCGTTCTGCGCGTTGCCCACGTATATATCACGGCGTGGGAATATTGTTTCTTCATTGTTCATCTCATTAAGGCGTTTGGCGATGCCTCAGTTTTGTGGACGTAGGGCGACAAGTCTCACGTCTTTCTTGTATTTATACACTATGCTTTTCTGCTCCTATTGAGTGATAACTAATTAATTATATAAACTATGAAGTTTAAACATTTCTTGGTCACCTTGTTGTTGCTGTGCAGCACAGTGGCAAATGCTCACGACTTTGAGGTCGATGGCATTTATTACAATGTAACTAATGCAACAAACAATACTGTTGAGGTTACCTATAAAGGTACATCTTCTACTCTGTATTCAAATGAATATACCGGTAGTGTGGTCATTCCTTCGTCGGTTACTTATAATGGTACTACTTACAATGTAACAACCATTGGAGAGAATGCGTTCAGAGGTTGTTCCAGCCTTACGAGTGTAACAATCCCCAATAGCGTCACAAGCATTGGAAAAAGTGCGTTCTATGGTTGCTTCGGCCTTACAAGCGTACATATCAGCGACCTTTCAGCTTGGTGTAATATTGAGTTTGGTAGTTATGATGCTAATCCATTGGATTATGCAAAAAAACTATATTTAAATGGTGAGTTGCTAACCAACCTAATTATTCCTGATGGGGTTACTAAAATTAAGAGTTATGCGTTCCGTAATTGCACCGACCTTACAAGCGTAACAATCCCTAATAGCGTTACAAGTATTGGAGAGCGTGCGTTCTGTTTTTGTTCCGGGCTTACAAGTGTAACAATAGGCAATAGCGTAACAAGCATTGGCGTTAGTGCGTTCTGTGGTTGCTACGGCCTTACAAGCATAACAATCCCCAATAGCGTAACAAGCATTGGAATTGGTGCGTTCGAAGTTTGCTCCGGCCTTACAAGCGTAACAATCCCCAATAGCGTCACAAGCATTGGAAAAAGTGTGTTCTCTAATTGCTCCGGGCTTACAAGCGTAATTGTTGAGAATGGTAATATTGTTTATGATAGCCGTAATGGTTGTAATGCAATTATAGAGACAAAGACAAATACTCTTTTAGCCGGTTGTAAAAACACGATTATTCCTAACAGCGTCACAAGCATTGGAGGTTCTGCGTTCTCTGGATGCACCGGACTTACAAGCATAACAATTCCAGAAAGCGTAACAAGCATTGGATATAATGCGTTCTATGATTGTACCGGGCTTAAAGAGATATATGTAAAAGCCGATACACCGCCTTCAGCCGATAGCTATACATTCGGTGGCGTTCCCACCGCTTCTGCAACCCTCTATGTACCCATAGGAACAAAGGCTGCATATCAGGTCGCTGTTGGATGGAAAAAATTTACCAATATCGTAGAAATGGAGTTCACTGGCATAGACGAGGTCGTAGATGAGGTGAAAGGTGAAAATTCAAAGGTTAAAGATGTTTATGATTTGTCTGGCCGTAAAGTAACGGATCCGACAAATGGCATTTATATCGTTAACGGCAAAAAGGTTTTGCTTAAGTAGAATAATACTTTTACTCGATAATATCGATTTACAATTACGCAAGTGCAGTGCCGCATTAGAGACACTGCACTTGCATTTTGCTAAGTGAAGAAAAAACGAAATGGCCTAAAGCCCAAAAAGAAAACTCCAATTCCTCAGTAACTCCGTGCCGGCTTCTCCTGAGTGTCAACCCTCTTGTGCCGCATCTTAGTTGTTTTCTCGTTTAAAAGTATTATCTTCGTGCCATTAATAGCATGACTACTATGGTAAAGAAACTTTTTCTCTGCGCGCTTGCGTGCATAGCATTCACAACTGCTACGGCCGATGAGGGCATGTGGCTTCCGAGTCTTATAAAGGAACGCATAAACGATATGCGTAAAATGGGCTTCAAACTGAAGGCCGAAGATATATACTCCGATACTAAAGCGTCGCTGAAGGATGCTGTAGTGCAGTTCGGAGGTGGCTGTACCGGCGAATTCATATCGGCCGAGGGCTTGCTGCTTACCAATCATCATTGCGGCTACAGCTCGATACAGAAGCTCTCTTCCGTGGAGCACGACTATCTCACCGACGGCTATTGGGCCAAGTCGCGTGCCGAGGAGCTGCACGTTCCGGGGCTTACGGTAAGCCTTCTTGTAAAGATGGAAGATGTGACGGCAAGGCTTGCTGCAGGCGAGAAGGAGCAGGATATAATAGCGTCGGCGACTAAGGGCGACGGCTATCGTGCTTCAATAGAGTCCATGTACTACGGCAACCAGCACTATCTGTTCGTCTATCGTACATACAGGGATGTCCGTCTGGTGGGTGCGCCCCCTTCATCGATAGGAAAGTTCGGCGGTGACACCGATAACTGGATATGGCCACGCCATACGGGCGACTTCTCGGTATTCCGCGTTTATGCGAATGCCGAAAACGGGCCTGCCGATTATTCCGAAAGCAATGTGCCTTACCGTCCTGCGCGTCATTTCCCTATCTCGACTGCAGGTCTCAAGGAGGGTGATTTTACAATGATATACGGTTTTCCCGGCAATACTCAGGAGTATGTGACTGCCGATGCGGTAGATTATGTGTCGGAGGTCTCCAATCCAATGAAGATTGCGCTCCGCACCATGCGTCTCGATATAATAACCGAGGCGCAGAGCAAGGATGTGGCTACACGAATCGCCTATGCTGCGAAGCATGCCAATATTGCCAACGCATGGAAGAAGTGGCAAGGCGAGAGCCTCGGTCTCAAGAGGCTTGGAACAGCTGCGAAGAAGCGTGAATACGAAAAGGCGTTCTCGCAGTGGGCTGCCGGAAATGAGCGTTATGCAACTCTCCTCGACTCGATGCATGCTGCATACAAGGCTGTCATTCCGCACTATTTCGCACGCGAGCTCTTCAACGAGACAGTTCAGGGCATGGAGTTCTTCAATTATGCCTATTGGTTCTACCTCAACTCATTCGTTAAAGGGGAGAAACTGACTGCCGACAAGCAGGCCGAAGCGCGCAGGAAGTATCTCAAGGATTATAATGTCAATATCGACCGTGCCATATCACGACGCATGCTCAGCGAGTACCTCGGCCGTATGCCGAAAGAGGAGGTTCCAGCACCGCTGGCTGCTGCGGTTGAGAGCGCAGGAGGTGCCGAGGCATTTGTTGACAGCATGTTTGCCTCAACTCTTCTGCTTACCGAATATCCGCTGACACGTGAGAAGATAACTGCCGACCCTATGGTGCAGTTCGCCGGCTGGTTTGCCGATGCGCTTGCCAAGAACCGCCGTTATGCCTACCGCAACCTGAGCAATGTGCCGGCGGTAGAGAAGTGGTACCGTACATATATGCAGGCATTGCGCGAGTGGGACAAGGAGCGTGCTTTCTACCCCGATGCGAACTTCACCCTGCGTGTCGCATACGGAACGGTGACAGGCTATGAGAATGCCGACGGCGAGTATCATACACACCTCACTACGCTTGACGGCATAATGGCAAAGGACAACCCCGAAATATATGACTACAACATACCTCAGTCGCTGCGCGATATCTTTGCAAGCAAGGATTATGGCCGTTGGAGCATCGAGAAGAGCGGCAAGCCCACGATTCCTGTATGCTTCCTGGCTTCGAACCACACTTCGGGCGGCAACTCAGGTTCTCCAGTCTTGAATGCGAAAGGCGAGCTTATAGGAATAAACTTCGACCGTACATGGCGTTCGACAATGAGCGACATTGAGTTCGACCCGTCAATATGCCGTAACATCTCGGTTGACATACGTTTCGTCCTCTTCGTCATGGACCGCATAGGCGGTGCGGGCTATCTGCTCAACGAAATGAATATAAAGTAGTTTTTCTCTGTATGTGCTGCTGAAGATAGGAATGGATTATCTGAATTCGCTTTTTGTTGAGCACTCGGCACTGCAGGCCATTGTGGTGCTGTCGCTGATATCGGCTTTGGGTGTGATGCTGGGCAAGATACGTGTATGCGGCATCTCGCTTGGGATAACATTTGTCTTCTTTGTCGGTATTATGGCCGGTCATGCCGGTCTCACCATCGACGGCAACATGCTCTTCTATGCCGAGACCTTCGGTCTGGTGCTGTTCGTGTATGCGCTGGGCCTGCAGGTGGGTCCCGGTTTCTTCAGCTCTATGCGTACCGAAGGCACAAAACTCATAACACCGTCTTTGTGTCTGCTTGCCGTAGGTACATTGGCGGCCATAGGATTGAGCTACGCGTTCGGCATTGCCATGTCCGACATGTCGGGAATACTGTGCGGTGCAACTACAAACACGCCTGCTCTTGCTGCGGCGCAGCAGACACTTGAGCAAATGGGCATAGACGGCAGCGAGGCGGCGTTGGGCTGTGCCTTGACCTATCCGTTGGGTGTTGTGGGAGTAATACTCGCAATAATTGTGCTGCGCCGGTTCTTCGTGCGCAAATGCGATATACCGGCACCCGACGAGAAGCACAAGAAGAACGTCTTCATCGCAAGTTATCGGGTTACCAACCCTGCACTCTTCGGCAGGTCGATAGCCGAAATTGCCGACAATAGCCATAATCATTTTGTCATATCCCGCATGTGGCATAACGGGCATGTGCTTATACCGATGTCCGAAAGGGAAATTCACGAGAACGACGTGCTGCTTGTAATAACCAAGCCCGAAGAGGTGGATTCGTTGAGAATGCTTTTCGGAGAGCAGGAAAAAAAGGATTGGAACGGCAGCGATATTGACTGGAACAAGATTGACAGCGAGCTTATCTCGCAGCGCATTCTTGTGACCCGTCCCGAAATAAACGGAAAGAAGCTATCTTCACTGCGTCTGAGGAACAACTACGGCATAAACATAAGCCGTGTATATCGTTCCGGCGTGCAGCTGCTTGCAACACCGGGGCTTGTGCTTCAGCTGGGCGACCGCCTTACAGTGGTGGGAGAGGCTGCCGATATAAAGCGTGTAGAGAAAATCCTCGGCAATGCGGTGCAGTCGCTCAATGAGCCGAACCTGGTGTCGGTCTTCATAGGCATGATACTGGGCCTTATGGTAGGCTCGATACCTCTTGCCGTTCCCGGCATATCGTTGCCGGTGAAGCTGGGCCTTGCCGGCGGTCCTATAATAGTGGGAATACTGATAGGCACGTTCGGTCCGCGCCTGCACATGGTTACATATACTACGCAGAGTGCAAACATGATGCTCAGGGCATTGGGCCTTAACCTCTACCTTGCATGCCTGGGCCTTGATGCCGGAGCGCATTTCTTCGAGACCGTTGTACGCCCCGAAGGTGCGTTATGGCTTGCTGTGGGCTTTGTGATAACATTCGTGCCTGTCGTGCTTGTCGGCATATTCGCAATGCGCTGCATGAAGCTTGATTTCGGCTCTGTAACAGGATTGCTCTGCGGCTCTATGGCGAACCCTATGGCGTTGAACTATGCCAACGAGATTACTGATGGCGACAACCCGTCAGTGGCATACGCTACGGTATATCCGGTGTGCATGTTCTTGAGGGTGATAATAATACAGTTGGTGGTAATGTTCTTTGTGTAGATTATGGCAACGGTGAAGAGAACAGCGACTGTGTGCGGATATTTCCTGGAGCTTGGCAGCAAGGAGATTGAGATATACAGCATTGCAACCGACGGCAGCGGTGCGTTGAAGCGGGTTGACGATATTCAGGGCACGATATGCCGGATTGCCGAAAGTGTAGGATTCGAACGTGACTTCAATCTCAGCTTCAGGCAGCATGTGGCAAGGCTTATACAATATGTAAACACATTGGAAGCAGAAAACAGAAAATAAGATACAATATGAAAAGAACGAGTACAATTATCGCAACTCTGCTATGTGCAGCGTGCATTCAGGCGCAGGATTATATCCATGGCCTCTCCGTGTGGTTCGACCAGCCGACAACTCTGAAAGGGCGCAGTGTGTGGTATGGCGGCCGTCCCGATCTTTGGGTAGGGCGCGACAAGCCCGAATGGGCCGGTGAGGGTGCATACAACCCCGACCAGGAGTGGGAGTCGCAGTCATTGCCTATCGGTAACGGCAGCATAGGTGCAAACATAATGGGTTCCCTTGAGGCCGAGCGCATCACCTTGAACGAGAAAACCTTGTGGCGCGGCGGGCCGAACACCGAAAAGGGTGCAGAATACTACTGGAACGTAAACAAGCAGTCGGCACACCTTCTCGATGATATACGTCAGGCGTTTATAGATGGCGATGACGAAAAGGCTGCCAAACTTACACGCGAGAACTTCAATAGTACAGCATCGTATGAATACTACGGCGAGAAGCCTTTCCGTTTCGGCAACTTCACCACGATGGGCGAGATATACATCGAGACGGGGCATAGTATGATAGGCCTCGGTGACTACAAGCGCATTCTATCGCTCGATTCAGCACTTGCAGTGGTGCAATACACAAAGGACGGTGTTGGCTTTGAACGTAAATCTTTTGTTTCATATCCCGCCAACGTGCTGGTATTGAAGTTCAGTGCAAGCAAGCCTGGGATGCAGAACCTCACATTCAGCTATGCTCCGAACCCGGTATCGGAAGGTGTGCTTGAGAGCGACGGTAATGATGGCTTCGTATGGAAAGCAAAGCTCGATAATAACGGAATGCAATACACTCTGCGTGTAAAGGCTGTCGCAAAAGGCGGTGAGCAGGTTGTCCGTGACGGCAAGATTTGTATCAGCAGGGCCGATGAGGTATGCTTCTATGTTACAGCCGACACCGATTACAAAATCAATTTTGACCCCGATTTCAGCGATCCTAAGGCATACGTTGGCGTGAACCCCGATGAAACAACTGCTGCGTGGATTAAGAATGCAGTTTCAAAAGGCTACGATGAACTCTTCAAGGAGCACTATGCCGACTATTCCGCACTTTTCAACCGTGTGGAACTTGATATTAACCCCAATGCTCCTGCAACATTGGAATATCCAGGTGTTGCAAGCCTTCCTACTCCAAAGAGACTGGAAAGCTACCGTACCGGAAAACCCGATTATGGTCTGGAGAAACTCTATTTCCAGTTCGGACGTTATCTGCTCATCGCAAGCTCGCGCCCCGGAAATATGCCGGCTAATCTTCAGGGAATGTGGCACAATAATGTCGATGGCCCTTGGCGTGTCGATTACCATAATAATATCAATCTGCAGATGAACTATTGGCCGGCATGCATGACAAACCTCGACGAGTGTGTTCTGCCGCTTGTCGATTTCATCCGAACTCTTATAAAGCCGGGTGAGGTTACTGCAAAGTCCTATTTCGGTGCAAGAGGATGGACTGCAAGCATTTCGGGAAATATTTTCGGCTTTACGGCTCCGCTCATAAGCCAGGATATGTCGTGGAACTTCAACCCGATGGCCGGTCCTTGGCTTGCTACTCATGTGTGGGATTACTACGACTATACACGTGATAAAAAGTTCCTTAAAGAGGTGGGCTATGATATTATAAAGAGCAGTGCCATTTTTGCTGTTGACTATCTGTGGAAGAAGCCCGACGGCACATATACGGCAGCTCCATCGACCTCGCCTGAGCACGGGCCTATCGACCAGGGCGCGACGTTCGTGCATGGGGTAGTGCGTGAGATACTTCTCAATGCAATAAGCGCAAGTGAGGAACTGGGCATTGACAATGCTTTGCGCAAGGAGTGGAAGAGCGTGCTTGCAAAGCTTGCTCCTTATAGCATTGGACGTTATGGCCAGCTGATGGAGTGGAGCAAGGATATCGATGACCCGAAAGACCAGCATCGCCATGTGAACCATCTCTTCGGCTTGCATCCGGGCCATACCATATCTCCTGTCACTACCCCCGAACTTGCCGAGGCATCAAAGGTGGTGCTTGTGCATCGCGGTGACGGTGCTACGGGCTGGAGCATGGGCTGGAAGCTTAACCAGTGGGCGCGTCTGCATGACGGCAACCATGCTTATACCCTCTTCGGCAACTTGCTCAAGAACGGTACACTCAGCAACCTTTGGGATACGCATGCTCCGTTCCAGATAGACGGAAACTTCGGCGGTACAGCCGGTATAACAGAAATGCTCATGCAGAGCCACATGGGATTCATTCATCTTCTCCCGGCTCTCCCCGATGCATGGGAAGAGGGCTCTTTCAGCGGATTGTGTGCCAAGGGCGGTTTCGAGGTTTCTCTGAAGTGGAAAGATGGCAGGCTTGTAGAGGCTGAGATAACATCAAAAGGTGGCGAGCGATGCAATCTGCGTTATGGCGAGAGCACTATCTCTTTCGGAACAAAGCGTGGTGCCACATACAAGGTGGTGCTTGCCGGCGGCAAACTGAAGAGGGCTTGAGCGGCTTTTGATTGAACATGAATATGTAATTATAGTGAAATACGGTAATGGGCCGTGCAGGAGATTGCATTCTGTTGCGGCCCGTTGCTTTTGGATTATGGCAAGGAAAAGGAAAAAGAATAGAAGTTATAAGTGGTTGAGGCTGCTCCTGCCCCTTCTTGTGCTTTTGGCTGTATGGATATATGAGAACCGGCCTGTCGCGCAGTCGGGGAAACCGGCATCGGAACTTGCAATACCTAAGTTCACGAAGTCGGTAAAGAGCCAGCTGATAGAGCATGCCGGCTATACGGTGTCGTACAACGAGCAGAGGCGTAACCCGAATTGGGTGGCTTATGAGCTGACAGCCGAAGAGGTTGCCGGCAAGGAGTCCAGAGGCAGTGATTTTATCCGTGACCCGTTGGTGATTGGCCGTCAGGCCGATGACTCCGACTACCGTAAATCGGGGTGGGACAGAGGGCATCTTGCCCCTGCCGGGGATATGAAATGGAGCCCGAAGGCAATGGAAGAGAGTTTCTACATGTCGAATATATCGCCGCAGAACAACAATCTGAACCGTGGAGTATGGAAGTCGATAGAGGAGAAGGTGCGCGACATTGCTGTAAAGTATGGCAGCGTGATAGTGGTTACAGGCCCGGTGTTCACTACGAAGAAGGGTCTGGGGAGCATCGGAAAGAACCGGGTTCTGATACCCAACGCTTTCTATAAGGCATTGCTTGTCGATGACGGGGGCTACGAGACTATAGGCTTCTATTGCGAGAATGTTGCCGGTAAAAAGGCACTTTCTTCGTATGCCATGAGTGTCGATCAGCTTGAGGAGATAACCGGCATCGACTTTTTCCCTGCACTGCCCGACGATGTGGAGGATATTGCCGAAAGCCATTACGACCTTAAGGTCTGGGGTATAAAGAACAAGAAGAAATAGCCAGGCATAGGGTTGCCGGGGCTATTTCAGGAGGATTTTCCCAATGCTCTCTTTCAGTTGCGCCTTGCCCATCGCTCCCTGGCTGCGCTGGGGCTCTCCGTTCATTGGAATGAAAATCAAGGTGGGAATGGACCGTATCCCGAAGTGTGCCGCCAGTTCCTCCTCTTCATCTACATCTACTTTATAGACATCGATTTTTCCTGCATATTCGTCCGAAATCTCTTCCAGTACAGGTGCAAGCATCCTGCATGGTCCGCACCATTGGGCATAGAAGTCGATAATCGCTGGCCTTTTGCCCTTGAATGTCATGCTGCCGGGTGCTGTTCCCAAATCTGCTACTCTTTCGATGAACTCGTTTCTTTTCAAATGAATTGTTGCCATATATCTTTTTTATTGGTTCTGTTCATAAATTCCCGATTGTGTCTCTTATGTAATGCGCCAAAGAATATTATTGTTCACAGCTCTCATAAAAAGAGTTCTCTTTTTTGATTGTTTGAATACTTTGGAGTAAATTAGCACCAATTATTATAATTTGGGAAAATATCTTTTTTTTTGAAGCAGAACAGTATGGAACAACGCACGGCTCTTGAAAAAATATGGCGATTTATACGCCGCTATAACCGTTATATCAAAGTAACCCTTATTTCGCTTGTCGCATTGGCTATCGCAATGCTCCCTACCGAGGTTTTCGGTGTCGAGGGTCTTAACCCGATTCAGCAGCGTGTAATAGCAATATTCGTGTGGGCTGCCTGCATGTGGATAGTTGAGGCTGTTCCTGCGTGGACTACATCGTTGCTCATAATAGTGATAATGCTGCTTACGGTGTCGGACAGTGCAATAGCTCCTCTCATTAGCGGGTACGATAAATCGGACCTCATGAGCTACAAGGTGATAATGAACACCTTTGCCAATCCTACAGTCATGCTCTTCATGGGCGGCTTCATACTTGCCCTTGTAGCATCCAAGAGCGGTGTAGATGTGAGTATGGCACGTGCAATGCTCAAGCCTTTCGGCTCAAAGCCTTCGGTGCTTCTATTCGGCTTCATGCTCGTAACTGCCATATTCTCAATGTTCGTGAGCAATACAGCAACTGCGGCTATGATGCTTACTTTCCTTGCTCCGGTGCTTCGCCAGCTGCCTCCTACTGAAAAGGGAACGGCTGCGCTTGCGCTTGCAATTCCCATAGGTGCCAATATCGGCGGTCTTGCCACCCCTATCGGAACGCCCCCGAACGGCATTGCATTGCAGTATATCAACGGTGAGCTGGGCCTGGGTGTTGATTTCGGAGAGTGGATGATGGTAATGACTCCTCTCATGCTTGTAATTCTTGTGCTGTCGTGGGTGCTGTTGCGTTTCTCCTATCCTTTTACAGCGAAGAAGGTGAACATGCATATCATGGGCGGTGCCAAGAAGGGCTGGCGCACGTACGTCATCTACGGAACTCTTGCCGTAACAATCCTTTTGTGGATGTTCGAGAAGGTTACAGGTATCAACTCATACGTTGTGGCTCTCTTCCCTATAGGCGTGTTCGCTATAACCAGAATAATAAAGTCGAGCGACCTCAAGGATATCGACTGGGCATGCCTATGGATGGTTGCCGGCGGTTTCGCGCTCGGTGAGGGTATGTCGAAGACCGGCCTTGCCGACAATCTTGTAAAGGCTATCCCGTTCGACAGCTGGCCTGCAATCGTTGTGCTCATAGGCGGTGGCCTTATCTGCTGGCTGTTGTCGCAGTTCATATCCAATTCGGCTGCAACAGCACTCATGGTGCCTATCTTGGTGGCTGTAGGCAAGGGAATCGAGGGGCCGTTGGGCGACTACGGCGGAATAGGAACTCTGCTTGTGGCTGTTGCCATGGCTGCATCGTTTGCTATGTCACTGCCTATCAGTACTCCGCCTAATGCCATTGCGTATTCTACCGGTCTTATAAAGACAAAGCAGATGTTCGTGACAGGCATGATAGTAGGAGTCGTATCGTTGGTCATAGGCTATGTGCTTATTATAGCTGTTGGCCGAATGCACTATTTCGGATAATAAACCATTTAATATATGAAAAAAACACTATTTATGGCAGCACTGATGACGATGCTTATCGGTGGTGCGAATGCGCAGGAGAAACCAAGCGTCAAGCTTTACGGCTTTATCCGCAACTATGCGTGCTTCGATACACGCGAGAGCCTGACATCGAACAGCGAACAGTTCTATTACATGCCTAAGGACGAGAGACTCGATCCTAACGGCGATGACATCAACGAGCAGCCCAACATAATGCTTTTGAGCATTACCACACGTCTGGGTCTAAACATTACAGGCCCTGAGTTCCTCGGTGCAAAGACATCGGCAAAGATAGAGGCCGATTTTGCCGGTTTCGGAACAAGCAACACTGTGTTTAGAATACGTCAGGCATACGCAAAGATGGATTGGGGCAAGCATCGTGTGCTGGTAGGCCAGGCATGGCACCCTATGATGGGTGATATGATGCCCGATGTTTTCTCGCTTGAGACCGGTGCGCCGTTCACTCCTTTCAGCCGTTCGCCGCAGGTGCGCTACGACTATTCTGTCAAGGGGTTGACGTTGACCGCTACAGCCTTGTATCAGTACCAATACACATCATCGGGTCCTAAGGGCAGTTCGTATGACTATGCACGCAATGCCGTTGTGCCGGAGGTCTATCTGCAGGCAATGTACAAGAACGAAAGATTCCAGGCCGGTGTAGGCCTTGACATTCTTACGCTGAAACCACGACAGGAATACAATTGGGGCGTAAAGGACCAGAACGGAAATCCTGTTCTCGACAACAACGGAGAGCAGGTGAAGGCTGCATTCAAGTGCAAGGAGGATATGCTTGTGAGCTTCACTCCGAATGTGTTCGCTTCGTACAAAGGCGACAAGTGGGGCGTGAAGGGCCGTGTGACCTACGCTCAGAATGCCGGTCATCTGAGCATGATAAGCGGTTATGCAGTTACAAAAATAAAGGATAACGGTGAACAGGAGTATTCATCTCTAAGGAGCATAGGCGGCTGGTTCGACATTACATACAAGCAGCGTCTGAAGACCGGTTTCCTTACATGGTGCTGGTTTGCAGGCTACACGAAGAACCTCGGCTGCAGCGACGATATTGTTGGCGATATCTACATGCGGGGAGAGAAGAATATGGATTATATGTTCCGTGTGGCTCCAAGCGTTCTCTTCACACACAATGCGATGTCTATTGGCATAGAGTATAATGGTACAACAGTGGCATACGGTACTCCTGACAGCAAATACAAGGTAAGCGATACCCATTCTGTCATTAACCATCGTATATGTGCAATGCTAAGGTATAACTTCTAAATGATTGTATATGAATAGAAAGATTCTGGCTTTAGGCCTTATGATGGCTGCTTTCGGTGCTACGGCCCAGGTGAGCCTTGTAAATCCTGTTCCTCAGGAAGTTGCCATAACAGAGGGTGCGGCACTTGCAGATGCACCTCAGCAGTGGGCTTTGAATGCCGATGCAAAACGCTTGGGCGGTTATGTGTATGATGCGCTCAAGAGTGCTTCTCCCGAAATAGTGGACCAGGCTCCGTTCAAAGTGACATTCGGTGTGCGCGGAGACAAGAAAATAGCTAAGTACAAGAAGAATATCCCGGCGAAGCCTGAGGGCTATTTCCTCAAGGTTACCGACAAGGAGGCTGTTATAGCCGGTAATGACGAGAAAGGTCTATTCTATGGTGTACAGACACTTCTGGGCTTGATGCAGAACGGCAAGCTTGAGGCTTGTACAATCACCGACTGGCCCGACGTCCCTTTCCGAGGTACAGTAGAGGGCTTCTATGGAACACCATGGAGTCATGAGGCACGCAAGAGCCAGCTTGAGTTCTACGGCCGCAACAAGATGAACGTATATATATATGGTCCTAAGGATGACCCTTGGCACCGTGACAAATGGCGTGAGCCATACCCTGAGGTTGAGGCCAACCGCATTGGTGAGCTTGTGGATGTTGCAAAAAAGAACGGCGTTAACTTCTACTGGGCAATACATCCCGGAGTTGATATAAAGTGGAACGATGAGGACCGTGATAAGCTCATGGCAAAGCTGGAGGTTATGTATCAGTTGGGTGTGCGTTCGTTCGCAGTCTTCTTTGACGACATCTGGGGCGAGGGCGCGCAAGCCGACAAGCAGGCTGCATTGCTGAACTATATCGATGATAACTTTGTACAGGCAAAGAAGGATGTCGCTCCTCTTATATTATGTCCTACAGAGTACAACAAGGGCTGGGCAAATGAAGAGAAAGGCTATCTGCGTACATTGGGCAAGAACCTTAACAAGGGCATTGAGGTCATGTGGACCGGCAACTCTGTTGTCGCATGCATCGACAAGCCTACAATGGAGTGGATTAACGAGCGCATACAGCGCAAGGGGTATATTTGGCTCAACTTCCCGGTGAACGACTTTGTCCGCGACCACATCCTTATGGGTCCTGCTTATGGCAACGGCCTTGATATCGCTGCTGATGTGTCAGGCTTTGTAAGCAATCCTATGGAGTATGCCGAGACTTCGAAGATTTCTCTCTACGGTATTGCCGATTATTGCTGGAATATGGAGGCCTATGACTACAAGGCCAACTGGGAAAAGAGCATCAAGAGCATACTTCCTGCCAACAGTCAGGCACTCCGCGTTTTCGCTCTATATAACAAGGACCTGGGTCCCAACGGCCACGGATTCCGTCGCGAAGAGGGCGAGGAGTTGCAAGATAATGCAGCAAAGGCTCTGAATGGCGACCAGTTTGCTATAGCAATGCTCAATGTGGCATGCTGCGAGCTTGAAACTGCCTGCGATATCCTGCTTAACGACAACACCAATCCACAGCTTGTTCATGAACTTCGTCCATGGCTCCTTCAGGGCAAGAATCTTGCCGAATATGGTAAGGCTGTTTGTACCATGAGCATGTTTGCCGGGATAAAGGATAACCGCTCTGCCACAAGCCAGTTCCTGGTTTTTGAGAATCTTTACAAGCAGGCGCGTTCGTTGCAGAAGCAGATGTTCGACCTTGAGAACAACAAGGCTATGCGCCACCCCTATCAGATAGGTACAAAGTTGGGTACGAAAGTTCTGTTGCCTACACTTAACAAGTTGTTTGCAAAGGCAACAGAAACTTATAATACTGTTCAGGGCAAGAATCTTGACACAACAGCAGAATACAACCCATACAAGCTGACATCGACCGTTGCACAGCTTGCACTGTTGCCGGTAAAGTTGAATGGTGATGTAGTAGAGATTACTCCTGCGTTGGAGGTAATCAACTGGCAGGCCGGCGGCGAGCTCCTTCTTGAGAGCGAGAAACCGGTTACTTTCCAGGGTATGGACTTCAACTTCGGCGTGAACAATGTAGCAAAGCACTTCACGCTTGAACTCTTTGTTGACGGTGCATGGAAAGAGGTTTCGCTGTTACATTACAATGAAACCGACCCTGTCATACATACCGGTAACGAACTTGGCGGCATGACAGCAACAAAGCTCCGCATCACAAACAAGAGCGGTGAGGAGCAGAAGGTATATTTCAAGAGCTTCAAATTCGTCAGAAGATAATAATCTTTTACTGAATACATAATCGGTTGCACTGGTATTTACAGTGCAACCGATTTGTCTATAAATGGTTGACTCCGGTAAGACTACTACGTTAGAGGGTATCCTGTCTGCGCTCTTTCTTCTGTAGTTGCCAGGTGTTCACAAGGTTATGCCACACGGAATAGAATCCTCCGGCAATGGCCGTAACAGGTGTAAGGAACGTATAGGCGAACCATATTGCAAAGACTGTGTTCTTCTGGCCCATTGCCTGGCCTCCGGTAACGGTGTCGCTGTAGCGTGCTCCTATACGGCGTCCGATGTAGAATTGCAATAGGCAGCAGGCAAGCGAGACAGCTGCTATACCTGCCATTACAAGCAGTGAGAGACGTGCATGCACTATGGCTCTTGTTGACATGGCAATGGCAATGGCTAGTGATACCAGCCATAGGTAGAATGGAATGTTGCGTCCCTTTGTGGCCAGCCAGCAGTGGAATCCGGGGACAATCCTGCGCACCAGTTCTGAGCATAGCAAGGGACAAAGCAGCAATGGAAAGACTTTTGCTGTTATAACAAGAAATGAACCGCTTAGCGACATCCCCTCGACCGGGTGTGAGAAAGCAAGCAGCAGCGGTGCCAGGAGTGCTACAGCAAGATTTATCTGTATTGTATATGATATGAGTGAAGCCGAATTTCCGCCAAGCCTTGCCGTTATTACCGATGCAGCCGTGGCCGTAGGGCATAGGAGACAGAGCATGGCGGTCTCAACAAGAATCTGTATGCTATACGGCATGTCGCTGACGAACGTTATCGACAGTGAAAGCGTTATGAACGGAAGCAACTGGAATGCCAACAGCCACAGATGCCACCGTGAGGGCTTGAGTTCGCTGACGCGTACCTTGCAGAAGGCAACAAAGAGCATGGCGAAAATGAACATCGGCTGAACGACTGATACTGCCGAAGAGGCAAGATTATTGGTCTCTTCGGTTAAAGGCAATGCTCTGTAGAGAAAGTAGGCAACGACTCCGCCAATCATGGCTATCGGCAATGACCAGTTACGCAGGAACTTGTGCATCTTTCTGATTTGTTATCTCTTCAATAAGGCTCTTTCGGCACTTCTTGCCTTTTCGAAATCCATTGAGCAGAATGTCTCATGCATCAATTCTGTAATCTTTTCGTTGCAAAGATTACCTATGCTTCCTTCGTGGGTGTGCCTTATATTCTTGTCCGGTGCAAAGTTGCCGGCCTCGATATCAAGGCCTACCTTCTTGTATGCATCGCGGAAAGGCATCCCTTCCAAGGCAAGGCGGTTGACCTCCTCGACGCTGAACATGGCATCATAACGTTGGTCGCTCAGTATGTCACGGTTGGCTTCGATGCGCTGAACAATGTATGTTGCCATCCCTATGCACTCTTTCAACTCGGAGAATGCCGGCAGGAAGAGTTCTTTTATAATCTGCAAGTCACGGAAATATCCGCTCGGCAGGTTGTTCATAATGAGTATGATATCGGTTGGCAAGGCTTGCAAACGATTGCATTTTGCACGAAGCAGCTCAAATACATCTGGGTTCTTCTTATGCGGCATGATGCTGCTGCCTGTTGTACACTGAGCCGGCAACTTGATGAAACCGAAGTTCTGAGAATTGAACATGCATGCATCGAATGCGAGTTTAGCCAAGGTTCCGGCAACGGATGCAAGTGCGTATGCTACGTTCCTTTCGCATTTCCCGCGTCCCATCTGTGCATAAACCACATTGTAATTCATGCTGTCGAAACCAAGCAGCTCTGTTGTCATCGTGCGGTTCAACGGGAACGACGAGCCGTAGCCGGCAGCCGACCCTAATGGGTTGCGGTTACACATGCTATAGGCTGCCTTTAGAAATAGCATGTCGTCGGCAAGGCTTTCGGCATACGCTCCGAACCAAAGCCCGAACGAAGAGGGCATTGCTACCTGAAGGTGCGTGTATCCGGGCATCAGCACATCCTTGTGCTTCTCGCTTTGCTCTATAAGAGAACCGAACAGCGTCATTACGCCTTCGCAAATCTCCTGTAGCCCGTTACGTGTGAAAAGCTTCAGGTCAACAAGCACCTGGTCGTTGCGTGAGCGTCCGCTATGAATCTTCTTGCCGGTATCGCCCAACTTGCGTGTCAGCATCAGCTCTACTTGCGAATGCACATCTTCGACACCCTCTTCAATAACGAAGTTCCCGTGCTCTGTCTCCTCATATATCGAACGAAGCTCATTATGAAGATTCTCCATCTCTTCTGTTGTGAGCATGCCAATACTCCGGAGCATTGTGCTGTGCGCTATGCTGCCAAGTATGTCGTAACGTGCCAGCAGCAGGTCAAGCTCCCTGTCCTTACCTATCGTGAACCGTTCTATCTCAGGGTTTACCGTTGTGCTCTTTTCCCAAAGTTTCTTTGCCATATCGTCTATTATTGTTTGCGTGGACAGTGCACTCAGTCACCATCCACGCATCAGTGTCGTTATTCTCTTGCGGATTGTCTCAGTAAGCCACAAGGGAGAGTGTCTCTGCAATCTTTTCAAGTCCCTCTTTCAAGGGCTTTTCAATCATGGCGCGTAGCATGAAGTTTATTTCCGCCTTGGCTACAACACGCATCTTTGACGCCTCTTCGCCGTCGGGGATAACCTGTATCCAAAGAGTCAAGGGAAGCGGTGAGTTTACGGCTTCCAGCTTTACGCATTTAGGAGCTTCGCGCTCTACGACCCTAATGGTGAGGTTGCCGAAAGAGGGTACATTTACCGTAGCCTCGTCACGGCTGCAGCTGAAATCCTTTACCTTGTCCTCAGGAAGCTTCTCCTTGAGTGCTTCAAGGTTGCTCAGGTCTTCAAGCTTCGCATATACCCTCTCCTGCGGATAGGGTATGTTCTTTACGCTGCTTTCGTACTGGCTCATCTTGTCACTTCAAGTCGTTTCTCCACTCCGAAGGGTTGGCACGCCACTCCTTGAGTGTAGGCATAACCTCTTCTGTTATGTAACCGGTCTCCTTTGCAGCTTCGAGTACAGCCTCATAGTCGGTGAGGGTGATGAGCTTGACGCCTGCTTTCTCAAAGGCTTCGGCTGCAACATTGAAGCCGTATGTGAATGAAGCTACCATGCCGACAACCTCAACGCCTGCTGCGCGGAGCGCATCAACGGCACGGAGGCTGCTGAGGCCAGTGGAAACGAGGTCCTCGACAACAACTACCTTTGCGCCGGGCTGGATGTCACCTTCGATGAGGTTGCCCAATCCGTGGTCCTTTGCCGATGAACGTACATATACGAACGGTTTTGCAAGCTCTTCGGCAACAAGTGCACCTTGAGCGATGGCGCCTGTAGCGACTCCTGCAACAGTGTCAGCTTCCGGGAACTCCTCAAGGATGAGGTTGGCAAGCCCTAACTTTACTCTTGTACGCAAACTTGGGAATGACAATGTCTTGCGGTTGTCGCAATAGAATGGAGACTTCCAACCCGATGCCCATGTGAATGGCTGTTCGGGCTGTAACTTTACGGCCTTGATTTTGAGCAGCTCGGCTGCAAGCAACAGTTTTGATTTGTTTACCATGGTTTTTAAACTGTTTTGAGTTTTATAAATTAAGTTACTTCTGATTCTTGTGTCGGTTGTTCCGAATAATAATGCGAATATACAAAAATAGTTCGCGTTTGTGCTCTTGCGCGGCTATTTTGTTTGTGTGTATCCCTCTTTTTTCAGCAGTTCAATGACTTTTTCCTTGAAATCGCCCTGTACGAGAACTTCTCCCTCCTTGACGCTTCCGCCGACTCCGCATTTTGTCTTAAGCAGTTTTCCCAATTCCTTCATGTCGTTTTCGGTGCCTACGAAATTTCTAACTATGGTAACTGTTTTTCCGCCCCTGTGGTTCTTTTCGATGCTTACTCGAAGCTTCTGCTGTTGCTTCGGCAATGTCTCGTTTTCCTCCTTTTCATCGGTGGTATAGGCAAAGTCCGGGTTTGTGGAATATACAATATTGAGTCTGTCTTTCCAGTCGTTGTTCTTCATTGTTCTTACTTTCTGCAGTGTGAGTAATCGGTTGCTAAGATACAACTTTTTGATTACAAATTTTATCCTCTCATAAAATAACCTTATTTTTGCTACGTTATATAAAGCACACACGCGTCTTATAATGGCCCAAACAACAAGAATTGACAAAGTTCCCGAACCTACCCTGCGTCGTTTGCCATGGTATCTTTCGGTGTGCCGTCTGCTCAAGCAGAGGGGCGAGCAGTATGTTTCGTCAACAGGGCTTTCGAAAGAGACCAATATAGTTGCCTCGCAGATAGCAAAAGACCTGTCGTGCGTGAATATCGTAGGTCGTACCCGCGTTGGGTATGATATAGACAATCTGCTCGAAGTGCTTGAGGATTTTCTCGGATTTACACGTATGCATAAGGCTTTTCTTTTCGGCGCCGGCCGTCTTGGCAGCGCATTGCTGAACGATTCGGGCTTGAAACAGTTCGGCCTTGAGGTAGTCGCGGCTTTTGATACTAGCCCGAAGGTAGTGGGGCATAATATTGCCGGCATTCCGGTATATCATATAAACGAACTGGAAGCGAAGATGCGCCGCTATAATGTCAAGATTGGTGTGCTGACGGTTCCAATAGACCGTGCGCAGGAGGTCGCTGACAAAATGGTGGTCTGGGGCATAAAGGCTATATGGAACTTTACCCCTTTGAGAATACGTGTGCCGGAGAATATTGTGGTACAGAATACGTCACTTTATGCACATCTGTCGCTCATGTTCAACCGGCTTGAGGAACTTGAGTGCAACAGCAATAAGAAGGATTAGAATGAAGATTATAGCTGTAGGAAAGAATTATGCCGACCATGCAATGGAGTTTGACGGTACATCTGTCAAGCCTGCTGTTCCTATGATATTCATGAAGCCCGATTCTGCTATCATAAAGAACGGCAAACATTTCTATGTACCAGATTTCATGGGATGCATAGACTACGAAGCGGAACTTGTCGTGCGTATATGCAAGCTGGGAAAGAGCATTCCGGCCCGTTTCGCATACAGGTATTACGATGCAGTGACTGTGGGAATCGATTTCACGGCACGCGACATGCAACGCCGCCTCATTGAGGCCGGTGAGCCTTGGGACCTCAGCAAGGGTTTCGACGGTTCGGCAACATTGGGCGATTTCCGTCCGGTTGAAGGCCTTGATATGAAGAACATCGATTTCTCGCTTACGATAGACGACAAGGTTGTGCAGAGTGCAAACAGCTCGCAGATGCTTTTCTCCGTTGATGAGATAATTGCATACATAAGCCGTTTCTGTACTCTGAAAACAGGTGACTTGATATTTACAGGAACTCCGGCTGGAAGCGGTCCGGCCCCTATCGGTACAAGGATGAAGGGGTACATAGGCGAGGAGAAAGTGCTGGATTTCCAAATCAGATGAGATTATGAAGATGACAAGATTTATATTCTGTGCATTGCTGGCATGTGCGACGACGGTACATGCCCAGTTCGTTTCGGTTGACTGGACAAGGCAAAAAGGAGATACGATACTTCCGTTGTGCACCGATGTGATAGACCTCCCGGCCGATTATGCAAGCTACAGCTATTCGGCACACGTTGAATATCCCGAATTCCAGAAGATGACGGCCGAAGAGCTGAAAGCATATTCCATAAAAGAAAAGTACGGTGAGTTGCCTGAATTCCCCGAAGTGGAGTGCTATGTGGCTGTGCAGGCAAAAAAGCCCCAACTCGATGTGGCATTCTGGCCTGTTGTGATGAAGAACGGCTGCTATTACCGCATAAACTCATACAAGATTGTCGTTGACAGGAAATTGCTTCCTCAGAGGGCAAAGGCATCGGCCGGAAGCGAGGACGTGAGATATGCCGACAACTCTCTGCTTGCATCTGGCAAATGGGTTCGTGTTGCCGTAACTGAGAACGGGGTACATAAGATAACGAATGACGAATTGAAACGTATGGGTTTCGGCAATCCGGCAAAAGTGCGTCTTTATGGCTATGGCGGGCATATCCTGCCCGAAAAGAATATAGAGACTCTTGTCGATGACCTTTGCGAGGTACCTTTGTGGCGCGAAAGCAACTATGTGCTGTTCTATGCTAACGGAACAATCAGCTGGGAGTATAGCGGCGGGCGTTTCGTGCATTCCCGGAATGTATATTCCGAATATGGCTGTTATTTCCTGACAGAAAGCGATGAGACTCCGATGTCATTCCCGAAAGAGAGTGTAGAGTCGTCTCCCTCGCGTGAATATGACACTTATCCCGATTACATCCTTCATGAGGAAGAGTCGAAGGCTCTCTGTCCTTACGGACGTGTTCTGGTTGATAAATACGATTACTCCAAAGGACGTGCTGTGAGTTACAAGATGCCTGTTGCCGGTGTTTCCGGTGAAAAAGGAACCATAGACCTTTCCTTTGCTACGAGCGGCGAAGAAATCAGCCGTGTAAGCATTGGATTGGGAAGCGAGCAGGTAGGTACGCTTACTGTTACAAGGGCCGTGTCGGGTGAGGTCGGCAAAATCGTGTCCGGCCGTTTTGATATCACGGGCCTGGCCGATGACCCGGTTATCAAATTAACTCATAATGTTGCAAACCAGGCTGTTGCCGGTTATCTCGATTATATACGTCTTAATGTTACAAGGAAGCTTGCTCTCCGTGGCTCGCAGACCGAATTCCGTGGTTCGCAATACAGCGGTTATGCGACGTTCAGGATTGAAAACTGCAATGCCGATACAAAAGTGTGGTCTGTCGGTGATGCTTCGGCAATAAAGGAATTGCCGGGAACTCTTGACGGTTCGGTGTATAAGGTCGTCGCTTCTGCAAATTATAATGAAAATTATATCGCTGTGAATGTTAAGGGCGATTTTCCTAAGGTAAAGGTGCTGGGAGATGTCCCTAATCAGAATCTTCATTCCTTAGGACAGACCGATATGGTGATAATAGTTCCGTCTAACGGCAAGTTTATGGCTGCGGCAGAACGTCTGGCCGAGGCACATCGTTCTATGGACAGCCTTACAGTTGCTGTAGTAACTGCACAGCAGGTTTATAACGAGTTCTCTTCGGGAACTCCCGATGTTACTGCATATCGCAGACTGATGAAGATGCTTTACGACAAGGCCACTACAGCCGAAGAGGCTCCAAGGTATCTTCTTCTGTTCGGCGATGCGTGGTATGATAACCGTCTTATAACATTCCAGGGACGCAATCAGGAGGATTATCTCCTTTGCTATGAGTCTTTGAATTCTGTTGATGCCATAAAATCGTATGTCCTGGAGGACTATATGGGATATCTCGATGACAATGAAGGCGGTGACCATTTGCGTGACAAGGTCGATATTGGTGTCGGGCGCATTCCAGCTCAGACTGTTGCTGATGCCAATGCTGTGGTTGACAAGCTGATAGCATACATGCAGAACAGGAATGCCGGTGCATGGCAGAATCTTGTTGTGCTGCTTGGCGATGACGGTGACCCCAATATGCCGAATCAGCACATGAAGGATGCCGATGTCATTGCAGCTGTCATGGAGCAGACTTTTCCATCGTATATGGTGGAGCGTATATATTGGGACGATTATCCGGTAGAGGCCTCTTCAACAGGAAACCGTTATCCGGTTGTTACAGAGGCAATATACGACAGGTTGGAGAAGGGTGCGTTGGTTGTCAACTATTCCGGTCACGGAAGCGCCAATCTCTTGTCGCACGAGATGGTGTGGAAAGCCTCTGATATGGCAGTTGTTAACTCTCCTCGCATTCCTTTCTGGGTTACAGCCTCATGTGACATAGGTCCTTTCGACATGCTAGACAATTCTGTTGCAGAAGCTGCCATATTGAACCCTAATGGCGGTGCCATAGGATTGTTTACTACTACAAGAACGGTGCTGCAGAGCTATAACTCAGTCATTAACAAGGAGTTCTCAAAGCATCTTTTGTCTTCGGTGAACAGCGGAAAACCTGTTGCTGTAGGTGATGCGGTACGTTTGGCTAAATGTGGCGTAATTGCGCATTCAAGCGACCTTAGCGAAAATAAACTGCAGTTCATTCTTCTCGGTGACCCGGCTCTTCGCCTGAAGACTCCTGAATACAGAATTGTTGTTGACCGCTTCAATGATTCGGATGCGACAGCTGTAGGCAAGGTCTCTGCCGGCGGTCTCCTGAAAGTCGAGGGATATGTGGTTGACCGCAATGGCAATGTTGCCGAGGGCTTTGCCGGTACGTTATCGACAACTTTGTTCGACTGTGCCGAAGAGGTTGAGACTCGTGACAATACAGGTCTTGGCTGTTATAAGTACACGGCATATAATAAGACCCTGTTCTCGGGAAGCGACTCTATAGTTGCAGGCAAGTTCTCAGTTTCCATACCTGTTCCTATGGATATAAGCTATGCCGATGCCAACGGAATGCTTAATCTGTTTGCTGTTGACTCTTCCTATACATGCTCGGCTCAGGGTCACTACGATAATTTCCTGGTTTCCGGTACGGCTGACAATATAGTGAACGATGGCAGCGGTCCCGAAATAAAACTCTATCTCAATACCCCTTCTTTTGTTGACGGCGATGAAGTAAATGCTACTCCATGCCTGTGGGCTGAACTTTATGACGAGAATGGAATAAATACTGTCGGTACAGGAATCGGTCATGATATTGTTGCTGTTGTGGATAATAACCCGGAGCATACATACAATCTGAACGATGCTTATATCCCGGTTGTGGGTGATTATACACGGGGTACTATAATGATGCCGTTGAGAGAACTCTCTGCTGGCGAGCATACTCTGATGCTGCGCGCATGGGACCTCTATAACAACTCGTCTGTTGCAAATCTGACATTCTTTGTTGAACCGACTTTGGCTCCCGATTTCATTGATTTGAAGGTGACCGGTTCTCCGATAGTCAGCGGAAGTCCTGCTAAGTTTGTCTTGACCCACAACCGTCCGTTGAGTGAAATGGAAGTTACTTTGGATGTGTTCAATTTGCAAGGACAGATACTATGGAGCAATACACAGAAGGGTGTAAGTGATGGTTTTGTCTTCGAATATGAGTGGAGTGGAGTGGCTCAAGGCGGGCAACCGTTGCCTGCAGGCGTTTATCTTGCCCGTGCATATATGGCAACAGGAGGTGCTGTCTCCTCTTCCAAGACAATAAAAATAATAGTCGTAAACAATAAATAGAATTTTTTTAAGTTATATAATGTGCATAGTATATTTGAGTGCTGATGCATTTCTCATAAAACGATAAAACTTGCTAAGATGATAAAGAACCGTTTTCTTGTAATTCTTCTTTCTGCAGTGTTGGCAGTTCCTGCTGCTGCCCAGAAAGACCTGTTTAATCCGGTATATACAGGTGTTACCTCTTTGACAATCGCTCCCGATGCACGAGGAGGCGGTTTGGGTGATGTGGGTGTTGCTACAGAAGCCGATGTCTTCTCGCAGTACTGGAATCCTGCAAAATATCCTTTCAATGTAGCTCGTGCAGGTGCTGCAATGTCATATACGCCTTGGCTTAGGAAGATTGTTGATGACATTGCTCTTATAAACCTTGCCGGTTTCTACCGTATCGGAGATTATTCTGCGGTAAGTGCTTCATTGACATATTTCTCCTTAGGTGAGGTTTTTGTAGATGATATAACAATCAAGCCTTATGAAATGGCTCTCGACATAGCATATTCAAGAATGCTGTCTGAGCGTCTGTCGGCAGCCATTGCATTACGCTATATCCGCAGTGACTTGAAGTATGATTATGCCGAGGATATGTCGCCCGGTAGTGCATATGCTGCGGATATCGCGATGTATTATAACAAGTATCTGATGCTAGGCAGTCGCGAATGCCTTTTGGGATTGGGTGTTAATATATCCAATATAGGTACAAAGATTTCGTATGATGGCGGTGCGACAAATGAGTTTCTTCCGACTAATTTGCGTATAGGCGCTTCTTTGCTGATCCCGATTGATGAGTTCAATACAATCTCTGTCAGTGCCGATTTGAACAAGCTTCTTGTGCCGACTCGTCCTACATATAGCCAGTTCCTTGAAGAGAACGGTTATGAAGAAGGAGACAACTCATACTTCTCCGAGTATCAGGCATGGCTTGAGAGTACAGGATATAATGATGTCTCTCCAATCTCCGGTATCTTTAAGTCTTTCAATGATGCACCAGGCGGAATGGGTGAGGAGTTGAAGGAGATCTACGGCGGTATCGGTGTTGAGTATTGTTATAACCAGAAGTTTACTTTGCGTGGCGGCTATCATTATGAGAACGAGTTCAAGGGTAATAGAAAATATTATACGCTCGGTGCCGGTTTCAAGATGAGCGTCTTCTCGCTTGATGCAGCTTATCTTATCTCTGCGGCTCAGAGCAATCCTCTTGACCAGACATTGAGATTCTCGTTGTCGTTTGATATGGATGGTCTTAAGGACCTCTTCAGACGTTGATGAACCGTCATGTGCCGTTAAGTGTTGCATTAGAATAATTGTGTTATATGATAAGAGTAGGTTTCGGCATTGATGTACACCGCTTTGCAGAGGGGCGTGATTTGTGGATAGGAGGAATCAGAATCCCTTATGAATTTGGCCTGGATGGCCATTCTGATGCAGATGTGCTTATTCATGCTATATGCGATGCTTTGCTTGGTGCAGCCAATTTGCGTGATATCGGCTACCAGTTCCCCGACACTTCGGATGAATTCCTGAATATCGACAGCAAGATTCTGCTTCGACGTACCGGTGAACTTCTCAACGAAAAAGGTTACAGGATAGGCAATATTGATGCCACAGTTGCGGCACAAGCCCCTAAACTTAATCCTCATATACCTTCAATGCAGAAGACTATGGCTGCTGTGTTGGGTATCGACCCGGAGAACCTCTCAATAAAGGCTACGACCACCGAAAGGCTTGGGTTTGAGGGCCGGAAAGAGGGAATTACTGCATACGCAACAGTACTTATAGAGAAATCCTGAATAGGATGCAGAATAGTATTATAACCAGGATTGTATTGTCAGCAGCAGTTATGCTGCTGATTTTGTCTTGTGCATCTCTTTCGTCAAGCGGTGTGGGGCGGATAAAGCGTTATGTCGTGGAGAGCGAGAGGTTGCCGGCTGTCTTTGACGGTTATACGTTTGCATTTGTTTCGGATATTCATTATCCCAGTCTTTTCACTCGCGGCAGATTGGGTAGGCTGGTGAATAAACTGCGTAAGGAGAAACTTTCGATGCTTCTTCTGGGAGGAGATTATGTGACAGATGATTCATACATCAATGAACTTTTCGATTCTTTGTCAATGGTGCAGCCTGCAGACGGAATATTTGCAGTGATTGGAAACCACGAAAAGAGGAACACGGAAAAGATATCTGCTTCTATGTCAAAGTTCGGAATAAAGCTTCTCCTTGACGAGGCGGTGCCGATTGTTGAGGATGGCTCTGCAATAGCCTTGTTTGGAGTGGAGGACAGTTTTGTCTATGATACGTTGGCTGCAAGGCGCGTCAAGGCTCTTTCCGATTCGGTTTACACTATACTTCTATGCCATACCCCTGACTACGCCGAGCGCACTTCTTCTACAGCCGATCTTGTGCTGTCCGGGCATACTCACGGTGGGCAGGTAACGCTTTTCGGGCTATATACTCCTGTAAAGAATAGTGTTTACGGTTCTCGTTTCCTGCGCGGTCTTAACCATACCTCACAAGGCACAACGGTCATCACTACCAATGGCGTAGGAACTTCGCGCAAGAAATTGCGCTTCTGTGTACCAAGTGAAGTTGTGATAGTGACTCTACGCAAACTAAATTAATAAAGGCTTTGTATCTATCTGGCTTTTTTATATCTTAGTATTCTGTATGGTTTTTATGTTTATTGGGTAAAAATAATTTACAAATACAATGTACTCGCAGTCTGATGTCCAATATATGCGCCGTTGTCTGCAGCTTGCACGTTGCGGCAGCGGAAGTACATCGCCTAATCCAATGGTGGGTGCGGTTATAGTGCATGGCGGCCGTATAATAGGCGAGGGTTATCATGTCAGAGCCGGTGAACATCATGCCGAAGTCAATGCTGTGAACTCTGTAAAAGAGTGCGACAGACACCTGTTGAGCAAGTCAACAATATATGTGACTTTAGAGCCTTGCTCGCATTACGGAAAGACACCTCCCTGTTGCGACATGATAATTTCCTGCGGTATTCCTAGAGTGGTGATAGGTGTTGCCGATACCAATGCTCTGGTAAACGGAACAGGCATTTCCCGTATGCGTGCAGCCGGAATTGAAGTTGTTGTCGGGGTACTGGAGGAAGAATGTTGCCGATTGAATCGTGCTTTTTTTACATCCCATGAGAAAAGCAGGCCTTTTGTTACGCTCAAATGGGCCCAAAGTGCCGATGGGTATATCGATGTTGAGCGGAGTTGCGGAACTCCGGTGGCAATATCGACGCCTTTGTCACAAGTGGCAGTACATAAGTTGCGTGCAGAACATGATGCAATCCTTGTAGGCACGCGCACGGCACTTCTTGACAACCCTTCGCTGGATGTGCGGTGTTGGGCTGGCAGGGCTCCTTTGCGTCTTGTGCTGGATAGAGCTGGGGTGCTTCCGGCATCGCTCCGTCTTTTTGATGGAACTTTGCCTACAGTGGTCTATACGGCTGCTGAAAGGGATGATTTGTATGGTAAAAATATTGAACAGGTTGTGCTGGACTTCAATCGTGATGTAATTCATCAGATATTAGAGCATCTTCATTCGATAAAAGTCAATGCTCTTCTGGTTGAGGGTGGTGCAGCTCTTCTGCGTTCATTTATGTGCTCTTCATTTTGGGATGTAGCTCGAGTTGAGGTTAATGCCTCTCTCTGTCTGGGTTCCGGTGTCCCTGCTCCCTCATCGGATTTTATGCATGAATCCCGGAGGTGCCGTTTGGATGGAAACGAAATACTGTTTTTTGACCGCAAAATGAGCCTTTAAGGTTTAAAATATTATAAATAACACGCGAATTAGTGGGCAAACCGAAAAATGTTGCTAAATTTGCAGTTTGAATTTAATATGCAAACGTATGAAAAAATATTTGGCAACATATTTGGCGGTTTTCTCTTTTTTGTGTGCGGGATTTGTGTCGTGCAGCAAGAGTGATGACGGTGGCAGTGATGTAGAGCTTACACCATATGCATTGGTGCGGTCTTTCAGCTTGGGAAATATCAGGTCTGCATATCCGGCTTTTACTTCTGATGGCAAGGATACGGTCTCGGTCAAGACTGTTGATATGTCAAGTTTCCTGTTTACAATAGACCAGGCAACAGGTGAAATCTACAACAACGATTCTTTGCTCTTTTCTACAAATGTTACAAAGGTTGTGACAAACATTACGGCCGACGGGTTGTTGTCGCTGTATGTTGACAGCATTGCCGACTATGTGGCGTATAGCAACGGGGATTCTGTCGATTTCTCAACCCCGCGAAAGATGCGAGTGCATTCGTTTGACGGTCAGTTCTATAAAGATTATACGATAACAATAAATGTACACCAGGTCAATCCGGATAAGATGGTCTGGAGTGAATGGGATGCCGTTGAAGGTGTTGAGCCGGTACGTGCCATAGAACTTGACGGACAGATGTGTCTGTTCGGCTCAAAGAACGGCAATCCTGTTGTTGCAAAGAGCGAAATAAGAGGGGAGCCTTTGTGGGTTGTTGCCGATGTTGCAGGTCTTCCTGCCGCAGCCGATTTCTCAACAGTGCAGATGTACGGTAGCTCTTTGTATGCAATAGCAAACGGGAATCTTTATGCTTCTGTAGATGCGGTAAATTGGTCTTTGGTACTTGAGGGCAAGGCTCTTGTTTCAATAGTTGTTGCATCCGATGATGCCGGAGAACTTGTACTTGTCGGCAAGGATGGTTTCTTGAGCAGCAATGACGGAGCCTCTTTTGTCGAGGCCGGTGCGCTTCCCGAAGGTTTTCCTGTGTATGGTGTTTCAGCACTTTCTTACCCATTGAGCCATAACAGAAATATTATCCGTTACATTACTGTAGGTTATGATACTCCGGCTATGGATGGAAAAGCCAGAGTTTGGAGCAGGCTTTCAAACGAGTCAGAATGGGTTGACTACGAAAACGACGGCAGCAGCTATGCATGCCCGTCGTTGAAGGGCCTTTCTGTTGTACGCTTCGATAATTTCCTATATGCTCTGGGTGGCTCAGGGAAGGCCGATGGCGTTGATGTACCTGCATTCAGCTCTTTCTTCATATCCAGAGATAACGGAATTACATGGAAAAAGCCTTCGGACTTCTATCAACGTATGAATGAAGAGCTTGCAGGCAATGATTCGCCCTTTGCGGTTGCGGTTGACTCCAGGAACTTCATCTGGATAATCAATTCCGGAGCAGAAGGGGCTGTTCGTAAGTGTATAATAAACCGTTTGGGATTCAAGAAATAATATGCGTCACAAGAGGTTCATATATGGTCTGCTGGCGGGTGCAATGCTGTTGTGCCTTTCTGGCAGCGTGCGTGCCGACGAACTTGAATACCGATTTGAGATAGGCGCAATGGTAGGAGGCAGCAGTTATTATGGTGATGCTAACTACAGTTCTGTAATGAAGAACCTGAACGTTATGGGCGGTATTGTCGGTCGCTATAACATTAACCCCCGAATGGCTGTCAAGGCCAGTCTTGCTATGGCAAGGATATCGGGCAGTACTGCCGACTTCGATAACCGTTTCCCAGGAGGCGATGTAGAGTTCTCGCGTACAATCTATGATTTGGGTGCACAGTTCGAATGCAATCTATTTCCTTATGGTGACGCTTCGGGATATAAGAGCACTCACAGGCTATCACCATATATTTTTGCAGGTATTGGAGTTACTTTTGCTCCCGAACCTGCCAAGAATGTCTTTGCTCCGAATATACCGATTGGAGTCGGAGTGAAGTACAAGATTGCACCACGTATAAATGTGGGCTGCGAACTATCGTTCCGTTTTACGATGAGCGATGAACTGGATGTTACTAATGAAACAGCACCGATACTCAATGACCCTTATGGCATAAAGAGCGGTGGCTTGAAAAATAAGGACAGTTACTCTTTCCTCACTATTTCGGTGACCTATGATTTTTCGCCTAAGTTCAGGAAATGTAACAATTAATTCCTAATGTTATGGATTACACAGAACAGATAGACAAGACAAATATACCGCAGCATGTGGCCATAATAATGGACGGCAACGGACGATGGGCGCAGGAGCGCGGTCTTGACCGTTCTCAAGGTCATCAGGCAGGGGCAGCAGCTGTCCGGCAGCTCGTCGAGAATGCTTTGAAATTAGGCGTGAAGTATTTGACTCTTTATACCTTTTCTACCGAGAACTGGAAACGTCCTCAGGCAGAAGTGGCTGCTTTGATGGCTCTCTTGTTCGAGCAGGTCGAAGAGGAAATATTTATCAAGAATAATGTGGGTTTTCGCATTATTGGCGATATGAGCCGTATCCCGGTGAATGTGCGTGACCGATTGAACGCATGTGTAGCTCGTACTGCAGGTGACAACTGTATGACTCTGGTCCTTGCACTCAGCTATTCGTCAAAATGGGAAATTACCGAGGCGGTGCGTAAGATCTCTGCTAAGGTAAAGAGCGGCGACATTGCTGTAGATGATATTGATGAAGATGTAGTATCGGGTGAACTTGAGACTTCATTCATGCCCGATCCCGACTTGCTTATACGTACAGGCAAGGAGATCCGTTTGAGCAACTATCTTCTTTGGCAAGCTGCATATGCCGAGCTCTATTTTACAGAAGTGCTGTGGCCGGACTTCGACAACAACGAGTTGTGTAAGGCTGTATATGAATATCAGCGTCGTCAACGCCGTTACGGTCTCACCGGTGAACAAGTAACAAACAACGATAAAACATTATAAAATGAGATATTTCAGCATCCATAGGATTTTTCTATTGCTTGCACTTATAGCCTATGCTATAGGTGTGTCGGCTCAGAAGACTATTGTAAAGCCTACGATACTCTATAACAACGCCGCGCAGAAATATACAATAGGGGGTATAAACCTTTCGGGAGTAGATAACCTCGAACCGGCAGTGGTGATAGGTATCTCCGGTCTGGCCGTCGGCGATGTTGTAACAGTTCCCGGTGAGGATATTACCAATGCCATAAAAAGGTATTGGAAACATGGCTTGTTCGAAGATGTTGTAATTACTGCAGACAGTATCGTCGGCAACAACATATATATAGGTATTGCCCTTAAACAGCGTCCGCGTGTGTCAGAACTGAATATCTCAGGTGTAAAGAAAGGCGAGCGCGAGGATATTGAGTCTAAAATAGGCATCATAAAGGGTAACCAGATAACTCCTGATATTGTCAACCGCGCAAAACGTATCATAAAGAACTATTTCGATGCCAAAGGTTACAAGAATGCCGAAGTGAATGTTCTTCAACGTCCCGACATTACCGCAGACAATCGTGTTATAGTGGATATTGATATCGATAAGAAAGATAAAATTAAGGTTCACCGCATTCATATCGACGGAGTCGAAGCCTTCCCTTTGAAGAAGATAAAGTATGCGATGAAGAAGACTCGTGAAAAGACACGCGTTGATAACTTCTGGCATGCAATTTTCCGTTCCAAGAAGTTTACAAAGGAGCGTTACGAAGAGGATAAGGAGAAAATCCTCTCACGTTACTATGAGAACGGTTACCGCGATGCCCGCATTGTAAAGGATAGTGTTGTAATGTATGACGACAGCAGTGTGGATATCTATTTGACTATTGAAGAAGGAAACAAGTATTATATCCGTAGCATAAAATGGGTAGGCAACAGTGTCTTCTCTACCTCTTGGCTCGACCGTGTATTGCGCCTTAAGGCCGGTGACGTCTATAATCAGAATGAGTTGGAGAAACGTCTCTTCAACGATGAGGATGCTGTAAAGAACCAGTATTTCAATGACGGTTATGTATTCCTCAAGCTATTGCCGATAGAGACAAGCGTAGAGAATGATTCGGTTGATCTTGAAATACGTATGGTTGAAGGTGTACAGGCTACAATAAACCGTGTCACCATTAGCGGAAACGACCGTCTATATGAAGAGGTTGTGCGCCGTGAACTCTATACGTTGCCTGGCAATCTGTTCTCAATGGATGCGCTTGAGCGTACATTCCGCCAAATAGCAACCATGGGACATTTCGACCCGGAGAAGATAGATCCGGGAGTCGTGCCTAATGAAGAGACCGGAACAGTTGATATGAACTGGAAACTTGAGACAAAGAGCAGTGACCAGATAGAACTCTCTGCCGGTTATGGACATACAGGTGTAATAGGTAAGGTATCGTTGAGGTTTACAAACTTCTCCATACGTAATATTTTCCGTAAGGATGGTGTTCGTCGTGGCATAATTCCTCAGGGTGACGGACAGACATTGAGTCTCAGTGCACAGACCAACGGAAAGTACTATCAGTCGTACAGTATATCGTTCTACGATCCATGGCTTGGCAGGAAGCGTCCTAACTCTTTCTCGGTTTCGGCATTCCTTTCAATCCAGACCGATGTGGCCGACAGCTATTACAATTCCGCCTTCTACAATAATTACAACAATTATATGTACGGATACGGAAACTACTATGGCGGAGGATATGGATATAACAATATGTCTTCATATTATGACCCGGACAAGTATATCAGGATGTATGGTGTATCTGTAGGCTGGGGACGTCGTCTGAGGTGGCCTGATGACAACTTCTCATTCATGGCTGAGTTGAACTATACGTTGTACTCATTGAAGGACTGGCAGTACTTTATTATAACAGATGGAAAGTGCAATAACATAAATCTCGCATTGACACTTAGCCGAAATTCGGTGAATCATCCGATATTCCCGCGTTCTGGTTCAGATGTATCTCTGTCTGCAACATTCACGCCTCCATATTCACTTTGGGACGGTAAGGACTATGCAAATCTTGCAACAGATTACAAGAAACCTACATATAAACAGGAGCTGCGCGAGAAACACAAATGGATAGAGTACTATAAGATAAAGTTCTCAAGCAAAACATATACTTCATTGACATCAGGCAAGTACAATCTGGTGCTTGCAACACGTGCCGACTTCGGTCTGTTGGGCAGTTACGACAGCAACAAGAAGTCTCCGTTCGAGACATTCTATATGGGAGGTGACGGCATGAGCGGTCAGTCATATAACTATGCTACCGACATGGTTGCTCTCCGCGGTTACGAGAACGGCTCTTTGACCCCTTATGGATATGAAGGCTATGCTTATGCCCGTTTAGGTCTTGAACTGCGTTATCCGTTCATGATGCAGAACACGACTACTATCTACGGTCTTGCGTTCGTTGAGGGCGGTAATGCATGGAGCGATATGTCAAAGTTCAATATCTTTGACCTCAAGAGAAGTGCCGGTGTCGGTGTCCGTATATTCTTGCAGATGATCGGTCTTGTAGGTCTTGACTGGGCTTACGGCTTCGATAATGTGTTCGGTTCGTCACAGTATAGCGGAAGCCACTTCCACTTTATACTTGGCCGTGAATTCTAAAAATGACGCGACTATGAAGAGAGTGTTTATAACAGCTGTTATTGCTTTGGTATCTTTTGCATTCGCATCGGCTCAGAAGTATGCAACGGTTGATATGGCTTACATATTGAAGAATATTCCTGCCTATGAGCGTGCCAATGAGCAATTGAACCAACAGTCAAAGCGTTGGCAAGGAGAGATAGAACTGCTGCTTGAAGAGGCAGAGACTTTGTACAAGAAATATCAGGGAGAATCGGCATTCCTTTCCGATGAACAGCGTGTTGTACGCGAAGAGGAGATTCTGCTGAAGGAGAAGGAAGCCGCAGAACTCAAACGTAAGTATTTCGGTCCTCAAGGAGAACTTTTCAAGAAGCGTGAGAGCCTTATGGCTCCTATACAGGAAGAAGTTTTTAATGCCGTTAAGGAAGTGTGCAACTCAAGAAAATACACAATGGTAATAGACAAGTCTTCCACTGCAGGTCTTATATATTCTGCACCGTCAATAGATATAAGCAACATGGTACTTACAAAGCTTGGTTACGGAGAGTAATACAGATAATAATTAATACGTTCAATAACTAAAATCCAGAAAAATGAAAAAGATTTTGATTCTACTTTTGCTTGTAGCTCCAATGAGCTTGCTTGCACAACAGAAGTTCGGTTATGTAAACTCTGAGGAGATAGTAAAGGTGATGCCTGAGTATGCTAAGTCTCAGAAGGAACTTCAGGATTTGGAGAAGATGTACACAGAAGAGTTCAACAGCATGCGCACTGAACTTGAGAAGAAGGGTACTGAGTTCGAGAAGATGCAGAAGGATTCAGTTCCTGAGAATATCCTCAAGAGCCGATATGAGCAGCTTATGCAGCTCCAGGAGCGTCTTCAGCAGTATGGCCAGGAGGTAAACCAGAACCTTCAGAAGGCGCAGCAGGAGAAGCTGATGGCTATTCACAAGATTCTCATGGATGCATTGAATGCAATTGGCCGTGATGGCGGTTATGTATGTATCTTCGACCTTGCCGGCGGTATGCCCTACATCAGCACAACATTGTGCGAGGACCTCTCAGCAAAGGTAAAGGCAAAGCTAGGTATTCCTGCTAATGCTGTTCCTGCAGTTTCAAAGTAACAGACAATAACTGAAGTGGGGGAATAGCAATATTCCCCCGCTCTTTATATATTAGGACTATGCGAAAGATTTCATTATTCCTGATGCTGTTACCGCTTGTTCTTGCAGCCCAAACCAAATTCGGCTATTTCAGTTATAGCAAGGTCCTTGAGGCGGTGCCGCAATATAAGGATGCTGAAGAAGACTACAATCTCCTGAAACAGCGTTGCGACAAGGAGATAGAACGCAACGAAGAGGAACTGACACGTTACTATGTGGCTTTCCTTGACGGTCAGCGCGATTTTCCGGAACCGATATTGCGCAAGCGTCAGAATGAACTGCAGCAGATGATTGACAACAGTGTCGTTTTCCGCGATCAGCTGAAGTCTTGGCTTTCCGAGGCACGCGATTCACTGTTCAAGCCAAGCTATGGAATTGTCGATTTGGCTTTGCAGAGAGTCTGCGATGCGCTTTCTCTTGCATATGCAATAGATACGGATGAGGCTGTTTACAAGTATATAAACCCTCGAATAGGCATTGATATAACAGGATACCTGATAGATGCAGTCATTACGCCTTCTTCTTTGAAGAGTGATGCCCCCGATGGCGTTCCTCTCAATGATGCGGCAACCAAGGCTGTTGCAACAGACAATGTCAAGGTCGCTACCGATACAATAGAATATAATTCCGCTGAATAGTATTTATTTAATTTCATAATCAGATGAACGGCTTCATACAGCTTTCAAAGGATGCCGGCCCGATAGGTGTCTTCGATTCCGGCTATGGCGGGCTTACCATATACAACGAGATACAGAAGCTCTTGCCTCAGTACGATTATCTCTATCTTGGCGACAATGCCAGGACACCATACGGTACACGTTCCTTTGATGTGGTGTGCGAGTTTACAAGGCAGGCTGTCCGCTATCTTTTCCAACAAGGGTGCCAGCTGGTCATCCTTGCATGCAATACGGCTTCAGCCAAGGCTCTCCGTACCATACAGCAGGCCGACCTTCCGGCGTTGGACCCTAATCGTAGGGTGCTGGGTATAATACGCCCTACAGTCGAGCATGTCGGCGAGGTGACAAAGAGCGGGCATGTAGGTGTATTGGCTACCGAAGGAACGATAAAGTCACATTCCTACCCTTTGGAAATAAGGAAGCTGTATCCCGAAATAGAGGTTGTCGGTGAGTCTTGTCCCATGTGGGTCCCTCTTGTGGAGACAAATGAATATGAGAGTGAAGGTGCCGATTTCTTTGTGAAGCGGCACATAGACAATCTTCTGGCCCGTGACCCAGAGATAGATACGATAATATTGGGCTGTACGCATTATCCCATACTCATGGAGAAGATAAGAAAATATACCCCTGATGGGATAACGCTGCTTACACAAGGTGCTGCAGTTGCAGCATCCCTTGCCGAGTATCTGCAACGGCATCCCGAAATGGAACGTCTTTGTACAAAAGGCGGCAAGACCGTTTTCTGTACAACTGAGTCGGACGGAAAATTCTGTACACAGGCATCGCTCTTCCTGAACTACCCTGTTGAGGTTAAGAATGTAACTCTGGTTTGACCCTGTCATCTCCAATAATATATGGCAATAGATCTTCAAGTAGAGAATATTTCCAAAAGCTATGGCGACCTGTCTCTCTTCAACGATGTGTCGTTTGTTGTGGAGGAACGTCAGCGTGTCGGTCTCATAGCGCGAAACGGAAAGGGAAAGAGCACGCTTCTTAGAATTATTGCAGGGGAGGAGCCTCTCGATAACGGAAAGATAACGCTGCGTAATGGCATTAAAGTCGGTTATCTTGAACAGGAACCAGACTTTGCAGTCGGGCTTACGGTTATGGAAGCTTGCCTGCAGAGAAATAGCGAGAAGGCGGATGTTATAGCACGTTATGAAGAGGCTTTGGCAAACGGTGATGATAAACAGCTGCAGTTCCTCATGGAGGAGATGGACCGCCTTGAGGCATGGGACTATGAGACACGTGCGAAACAAGTGCTGTCAAAGCTTAAGATAAACAACTTCTCTCAACAGGTAAGCCAGCTTTCCGGTGGTCAGAAGAAACGTGTGGCATTGGCTGCTGTGCTTATAGAACAGCCCGACCTGATGATTCTTGACGAGCCTACAAACCACCTCGACATTGAGATGGTAGAGTGGCTTGAGGAATTTCTGGGGCGCATGAGCAGCAGTCTGCTGATGGTTACCCACGACCGTTATTTCCTCGATAACGTATGCAATACAATCATAGAGATTGACGATTTTCAGGTATATCGTTATAAAGGGAACTACAGCTGCTTCCTGCAACGGAGGGAGGAGCGTCTGCAGAACCTTGCGGCCGAGACTGCCAAAGCACGTAATCTGATGCGCAAGGAACTCGATTGGATGCGCCGTCAGCCTCAGGCGCGTGCCCACAAGGCAAAGTACCGTATCGACGCTTTCTACAAGCTTGAGGAGAAGGCGGCAGCCATGCGTGACGACAGCAAGGTGTCCCTTGAGATAAAGTCCCGGTACATAGGCAATAAGATATTTGTGATGAAGGCTCTGTGCAAGTCCTTTGGCGATAAAGTCATCACAATGGATATGTACTACACATTTGCGCGCTACGAGAAATTGGGCATAGTCGGCAACAACGGTACAGGCAAGTCAACCTTCATAAAGATGCTTCTTGGGCATGTTGCTCCCGACAGTGGTGTCATTGAGGTAGGTGAAACTGTCAAATGGGGCTATTATAGCCAGGACGGGCTCTCTTTCAACGAGCAGATGAAGGTTATAGATGTTGTAAAGAACATTGCCGATGTAATTCCTGTTGCCGGCAGGATGCTTACAGCGTCGCAGTTCCTTCAACATTTCCTGTTCTCGCCCGAAAAACAGCATAATTATGTATATAAGCTCAGCGGTGGAGAGAAACGTCGTCTATATCTATGTACTGTGCTTATGGCGAATCCGAATTTCCTGGTTCTTGACGAGCCTACGAATGATTTGGATATCGAAACTCTTCAGATACTTGAAGAGTATCTCTGCGATTTCAAGGGGTGTGTCATTGTAGTAAGCCACGACCGCTATTTCATGGATAAAGTTGTCGATCATGTATTCGTGTTCAACGGGGAAGGTGATATAAAGGACTTTCCGGGCAACTATACCGAGTACCGCGACTGGCGCGAGGAAGAGAAGGCTGCCGCAGCAAAGGAACAGGCCGAAAAGGCATCAAGGGCCCAACAGCCAAAGCAGAGCTACCGTGCAGCCGATTCAAGGCGTAAGCTCACTTTCAAGGAGAGGAAAGAGTACGAAACCCTTGAATCTGAAATAATGGAGCTTGAGGCAGAAAAGTCATCGATAGAACAGGAAATGTCCAGCGGGACGCTCGATAACAACATGCTTCTGCAGAAATCCATGCGCATACAGCAGCTTATAGAGCTCATCGATGAGAAAAGCATGCGATGGCTCGAACTGAGCGAATTTGCATAACCGATAGAAAACATTCCAAAATCAGGGATGTTTGACAAATGGCTGAATGATGTTTTTGTACAGGTCTCTTATTTCTTAAATTTGCAAACCTGCAATAGGGTAGAATCCTGTGCGGGGTACAGTTTGTTATAAAATGGAAAAAAATAGAAGAATTGACCGTTTCCCTTTTATGGCGGAAACTTTCCTTGTTGACAAGATGGGGCGTGTCCGTCCCACGACATTGTGCAATTATATGCTGAGCTGCGCAGGACGTCATGCCGAGACACGTGGTTTCGGTGCTACCGACTCCTTAGGTTGGGTACTCGCGCGTATGGCTCTGCATATAGAAAGAGTGCCTATGTGGCGTGAAAGATTCTATGTCGAGACATGGGTACGTAACCTCTATCATGGCTTTACCGACCGTTGCATACGCGTCGTTGACGAGAACGGAGCCGAAATAGCTTCGATGATAGCGACATTTGCTCTGCTTGACCTGAAGACCAGGAGTTCCGTTGACCTCAATGGCGATTTAGGCGTTCGCCTTAACGAGTGTATGGAGCCTGACGAGCCTCTTGCTATCCGCCGTGTGCCCTCTTTGAGCCGTGTCCCGGTTGAGGATGTCTCTTTCAGGCTCCGTCCGAGGTACAGCGATGTTGACATAAACGGTCATATGAACAGCATACGGTATCTCGACCATATACTCGATTCACTGCCTATGGAGTATATGAACAGCCATAACCTTTGCGATTTTACAGTTGCCTATATGCATGAGGGTGATGCTGATGAAGAACTCTCGTTCGGTATCAAGGAACTTGCCGAAAACCATTATCTTGTACAAGTGACAAAGGAGAACGGTGTCGCGGCATCAAGGTGTGAGCTCAAATTCATGCCGATAGAGTAAGTCTGTTGCAGAAGTCAGGAATGATTTGCGTTAAATATTGATTTAAAATACGACAGCACCCCAAAACTGGCTTTGGGGTGCTGTCTGTTATTTTGCTGCTATTGCAGACTGTATCTTGCTTTATTTGCAGCTGCCTGGGCAACGTGGCTTAATCTGCTTGAAAAAGTCATTGCCCTTGTCATCAACGAGGATGAATGCAGGGAAGTCCTCGACTTCAATCTTCCATATTGCCTCCATGCCCAGTTCGGGGTATTCTACGCACTCAATGCTCTTGATGTTGTTCTGAGCAAGAATAGCCGCAGGGCCGCCTATTGAGCCGAGGTAGAATCCGCCATGCTTCTGGCAGGCATCAGTTACCTGCTGGCTACGGTTGCCCTTTGCAAGCATAATCATTGAACCGCCGTTCTCCTGGAACAGGTCAACGTATGAGTCCATGCGTCCGGCTGTTGTGGGGCCCATTGAGCCGCAAGGCATGCCGGCAGGAGTCTTTGCAGGGCCTGCATAATAGATAGGGTGGTCCTTGATGTACTGCGGAAGGCCCTCACCGCGGTCAATGCGCTCTTTCAGCTTTGCGTGTGCAATGTCACGGCCTACAATGATTGTACCGTTCAATGAGAGACGTGTAGCTATAGGATACTGAGACAACTGTGCACAAACCTCCTTCATCGGGCGGTTGAGGTCAACGCGTACAATCTCGCCTTCGCCTGCATTGCGCAATTCCTCTGGAATGAGTGTTGCCGGCTGGTCATCGAGCTTCTCAATCCATATACCGTCTTTGTTTATCTTTGCCTTGATGTTACGGTCTGCAGAGCAGCTTACACCCATACCTACCGGGCAGCTTGCGCCGTGGCGTGGCAAGCGTACAACACGGATGTCGTGTGCAAGATATTTTCCTCCGAACTGTGCACCCAAACCAATGCGGTGAGCCTCGTCAAGCAGCTGCTTCTCCAACTCAATGTCGCGGAATGCGCGTCCTGTCTCGTCGCCTGTTGTAGGCAGGTCGTCGTAGTAGTGTGTCGAAGCGAGCTTTACTGTAAGGAGGTTTTTCTCGGCCGATGTACCGCCTATCACGAATGCAATATGATATGGAGGACAAGCCGCTGTTCCCAGGCTCTTCATCTTCTCAACGAGGAACGGAACGAGTGTCGCCGGGTTAAGCAGTGCCTTTGTCTCCTGGTAGAGATATGTCTTGTTTGCCGAGCCGCCGCCCTTAGTCACCATGAGGAACTTGTACTCCATGCCTTCTGTTGCCTCTATGTCAATCTGTGCAGGAAGGTTGCATTTTGTGTTCACCTCGTCGTACATGTTCAAAGGAGCGTTCTGGCTGTAGCGCAGGTTCTCCTGTGTGTATGTGTCAAAAACTCCGCGTGAGAGGGCCTCTTCGTCGCAGAAGCCTGTCCACACCTGCTGTCCCTTTTCGCCATGTATGATTGCTGTACCGGTATCCTGGCATAGAGGAAGCTGTCCTTTGCATGCAACCTCTGCATTGCGGAGGAATGTCAGGGCTACATACTTGTCATTGTCGCTTGCTTCGGGGTCGGTCAGTATCTTTGCGACCTGTTCATTGTGGGCACGGCGCAGCATGAACGATACATCGCGGAACGCTGTGCGTGAAAGAAGTGTCAAGGCTTCCGGGGTAACCTTAAGCATCGGTTTGCCCTCGAACTCGCCAACTGAAACCCCCTCCTTTGTGAGGAGATAGTACTCTGTAGTATCCTTTCCATGCTGGAACATGTGGGCATACTTGAATTCGGGAATTGCTGCCATAATTAAGAAGCTGTTTTAATTTGTTTTATGATTAGTGTATTGTCCTTTACTCTTCTGTTTCCTCGTATGTCTGGTAGAGGAAGTCGTTATACGGGTATTTCTGCACATGCAGTTCGCATACCCTCTTGTATATTATATCCTTCAGGTTGTCTATGTTCTGTTTCTCGCGTGCCGATATGAACAGGCAGTTTTCGGCAAGCTTGTTCATCCATGTCTCTTTGAGCTCGTCAAGGGTGATGTTCTCGCGTGTCTTAGGCGTGAGGTCATCTTCCTCCTTCTGAACGTATGTGAATGCGTCAATCTTGTTGAATATCACCATTATAGGTTTGTCGCCGCAGTTAAGGTCGGCAAGTGTCTTCTCTACAACTGCTATCTGCTCTTCGAATTCGGGGTGTGATACATCGACAACATGCAGCAGCAGATCGGCTTCACGTACCTCGTCGAGTGTCGATTTGAACGACTCCACAAGGTCTGTAGGAAGTTTGCGTATGAAACCTACCGTGTCCGAAAGCAGGAACGGCAGGTTTTCAATTATCACCTTGCGTACTGTGGTGTCCAGTGTGGCAAACAGCTTGTTTTCGGCAAATACCTCGCTTTTTGCAAGCAGGTTCATGAGTGTCGATTTTCCCACATTGGTGTAACCTACCAGTGCAACTCTTATCAGTCGTCCGCGGTTCTTGCGCTGTATGCTCTTCTGACGGTCAATCTGCGAAAGCTGTTCCTTTAGAAGAGACATGCGTCCGAGGATAATACGGCGGTCCATCTCCAGCTGGGTCTCACCAGGTCCGCGCAATCCCACGCTTCCTCCTTTTCCGCTGCCGCTGCCCGAACCTCCGCCTTGTCGTTCAAGGTGAGTCCATAGACGTTGCAAACGGGGGAGCATGTATTTGTATTGCGCGAGCTCTACTTGTACCTTGGCATGCGCAGTCTGTGCGCGCATGGCAAAGATATCAAGAATGAGCGATGTACGGTCGAGAATCTTTATTTTCAGCTCCTTTTCGATATTACGCAGTTGCTTGGCCGACAGTTCGTCGTCGAAGATTACCATTCCTATCTCGTCGTCGCTGTCTTTAAGCATTTCTATGTATCCGGCTATTTCTGTAAGTTTTCCGGTGCCCACGTATGTTACGGGGTGAGGGTGATCTATGCGCTGTGTAAAGCGTTTCACCACCTCTGCACCTGCAGTCTGTGCAAGGAATTCAAGCTCATCGAGATATTCGTTTGTCTTGCGCTCGTTCTGAGTAGAGGTTATGAGACCCACCAGTATAGCGGTCTCTTTCTTAGTTGTCGATATAACAAATTCTTTCATCCAAATATAGTCCTATCCAAATTTACGCGAAGATAATTATAAACGTGCGAAAAAACAAAACTGCTCTGTTTTTTTACTGCAAGTGCAGGATTTAGCTACATCAAAGGTGAATGATAGTAATATTTCGCAGAAAATAGTTATCATTGCATTGTATTAACCCGATTGGACTACTATGATAACAAATATCATCCGTATACATTGCACTGTCGGTCGCCGACTGCTTGAAGAATTTGAAGGTGATGACAAAACCTATGTTGCGGCTCTTGTCATACTTGTGTCTCTGATACTTCTCTTTGTCCGTATTTACCTGGAGAACAAGAAGAAAAGGTAGACAAAGAATCTGGACATACAAGAGGCCCTAAAATCAACTTAACCCCGAGGTCGGTGGACTTCGGGGTTAAGTGCAAATATTCAAGTGATTCCCAAGTTGGATATCGACACTTATTTCATTAGAATGAACTGCCTCTTTTTTTCAGATACTTTTTACCAGCCTGTATATATACTCCGTTTTGCGGTTTAATATTCAACTTATTTCCTTTAAGGTCGTACAAGGCTCCTTCGTTTTCTTGCTCTCCTTTGGTTGCATCAACCGACAGTTTATTGCAATTTTCGCCAGTGCCGTAGATGTGATTGCCGTAGACGTTGTGCAGACAACGTAACTTGCGAATGCCACCGCCCGTGCAGCTTATGCAATAATCAACAAAAAGCCCGTTGTCAGCCTCTCCAATCCCCTCGATATATGTAAAAGGATATGGTGCTTTGTACCATCCTGGTTCTTCTGCATCTGACCAGTACTCATACACTTCAACATCAAAGCATTTCCGAATCAATCCATCGGCGGTTTCTATCGAAGAGACATCAGTCACAATCCATTTGCAGTCATCTGCTGCAGAGCTACGTGTTCCCAATTCATATACAAATTCGTCACCTGCCCGAAGGTTGAAATCAAAAAAGCAATATTCAATTTCATCTTCAAGTATGTATGCAACACCTTTCTCATCGCGTCCCAAATAGTAGAGCTCTAAATCCTTTAAATCATCTTTATGGGTAACATAAACTTTCTTGTATCTTTTACCGTTCACAACTGAATCACCACGAACAACAAATGTACTTGTATATAGCACTTCCTCGCCCCATTTAGTCATATCTACACTCCAGCATTTTCCTTCTTCAAAAACAGGATGGTGTTGAGACATCACATTTGTGAAAAATGCGAGTAAAAACAATAAAGCAAATAACTTTTTCATAATATTGTTTTATTTCAAGTTTTGCAAAACTATTCAATCATTCCACTGATTATTTCCAGTTCTGAACCGTTCGATAAAGTAAAACAAATTTCTTTATTATGTTTTATAATTCCATTATTTTTTAATAAAATTTTAGAACCTGGTTCTGTTTTTAGTATAACATTATCAATACTACAATTATCAGCAATCAATTGTCCACCATCAGCAATTGTTATAGAAGTTCCTTTATAGAATGTGACAATATTGGATATTAAAAGGGTTGCATTCTTGCAAATTACAACATTTTTATACAAATATATCCGTTCATCCCAAGTAGTATCAGTAGTAACAAATATAGTATCATTATGTGGTAAATTTTCCTGGCAATATCCATACTTATTCATTGGACCCTTTGTATAATCATTATCATCTCCATCTGCTTCTTCCAAAGCCCATGCAGGACAGTGTTCAGGTTTTTCTCCTACTCCCCAATAATAATAACCGTCACCATCGTTATCAGTACATAATATATCATTATCATTGTACAAAAGACTGCTTATTGCACCATTCAATGAGCACATTCTTATATTTTTCTTCAAATTGTTTGTAATGATATATGCGTAGCCATCAATACCCCAGTCTTTGCCATAAGAATTTTTTATAATCCACATCGTTTTATCGACATAATCGCTATTTTCATTAACAATAGTCCAAACAGGATTAATATCTAAATATGATTTAAGCATTATACTGTCTCCTGCGGCAATTTTATTATATCCTACAAATAATACACTATGCCCAGCACCATCCTGCCAAAAAAGATCTAAACTTACTGGATGTTTTATTAGTTTCTGTTTAATCTCATTATCACTTACGTAATATTTTATATTATAATCCTCAATTTTGATTATCTCTTCCGGGTCAAAACACTTTTCTATTGTGTCGTATGATACTACAAATGGATAGCAATCTTCTTTAACCACTCCGCAATTTTTTGTATAATATAATGCATCATTGACAAATCCACCTTCTAATCCAGAATTTGCACTTGCATTCATGACAAAATCCAGTTCTGATAAATCATAATTTAAGTTCCTATTAAAATACAAATTAATATAACTTTCCACAACGCTAGCAGCCGCAAAAGCCCAGCAAGTAAGTCTTATTTGTGTTTTAGATGGTGTAATCCAGTTTTTGCCATGTCTGTTACGCCAATCAAAACTTTCTACATAGACATTGGTATCATTGAGACTTCTCGTTTCAAGTGTATCATTATCAAAACTTCCCGGCATAACAAAAATTCCAGACTTATAATATTCAAAGCCTGCTGTATTACAACTGTCATTTGTTATACCAAGAAGTTGTTTCCTTTCTGCGTATGGTTTCATAGCAACACTAGTAATTCCGGCTCTCCATAATAAATTATGATTAATATTATAGCGATTTATCGCTTCAACTTTTTTCTCTATTTGCATAAGTTGCAATGAATCACGATTCAAAGTCAATGCTTTTTGAGGTGAGGATTCGGTTGATTCAAATATATTCACATTGTGCAGAATGACACTAGCTTCTATGGCTATTATTTTCAAGAACTTTGGGAAAATGCTATCTAAGTTACATGTTTCTTCGCTATAATTACTCCAAGAAACCGTATCTTTATCATTAAAGATTCGAGAACACTCACCAACAAGAAATTCCTGACCGGCTATATCTTCTAAGATAACTCTTACAAAACTACGTTCTGTCTTTTGTATTATATCTGCCGTTATTGAAAATCCTTTTATAGCAATCTTTCCGTTATCAATGATTATGGTATCACTGCCTTGCAAGACCAAATTATGCGATATACTGCGAGATAGTTTATGCATAGGAGCGAACATGTTGAACTCATTGCTTGCAAACAGTGCTGTTGGCAACATAATAATAAGCCCAATTATCACATTTAAATTTTTTTTCATAACATACCGATGTTATATATAACATTGACTGAGATAAAAAATAGAATTCTATTTTTCTACAATCATCCTTTTAGTATCAACAATATAGCCATCCGCTATTAGAGCGTATATGTATATCCCCGGTTCAAAGTCTGAAGCCGAAAGCGACAAACAGGATACACCACATTGCAGTATATTTTTAGAATAAATCAAAGTACCGTTCAAATCATAAATACATAGTTCTGCATTAACAACATCTTTTGGCACATTTACAGTTATATCTGTACTAGTACTCCATGGGTTTGGAACATTCTGCAACAAATATTCAGTTTCCGTATCAAAGTTAGACATGATTTCTGTTGAATTAGATCGTGATTTGCTAATGACATCTTTGGACATAGTTCCTTTAAGCACTGCAATTTCAGCTTTTAATTCTGCAATGCTTTGTACTAAAAGAGGAATTAAGTCTGTATAATTTACCATTTTTCTCCCTTCATTGTCTGCATAAACCAATTCCGGATAAACCGCTTCCATTTGTTCAGCGGAGAGTGAATAGTGAATATCGCCCATTTGCTGTATCGAGAATGAGGAGGATGCAGCAGGATTTTCTGATTTAACCACTGAAACTTCATTCTCTGAATGCGTCCTGATAGCACTCAATGTCGCAATTTTGTTAGAGACATTTTCTGTTTCATTATTTGTTAGCGCCATATTGGAAGAGGTCTCTGTGTCTGATGACGCTACATACAGAGAATTACAAGAAATATGCGAAGCGTACATTATAGTGCTTGTAAGTTCACCAGTCACATATACATTTCCATTAAAATATCCAGCATATTGCCCACCTATTTGAACTCCATTATCAGATTTTATTGTTGTTCCGTATATCGCAGCTCCAAATTCGTCTCCACCAAGCCTACCAAAGACACCATAGTTATAACCATTTTCAGCCAATTGGGCTTCTCCCAGGACACCGTATGCACGACCATAATTATAACTATTGCCGCTAGAGGTAGTTGCTACGCCGGCAACACCAACGCTATACAAAGTATAAAAGTTCTGACTTTCTCCGTAAATACCATATCCCCAGTCTGTATTATAACTTGTACGGATTCCTTTAATTCCTATCGAATTGTGAGTCCCAGTAAATGCGCTTGTGCCACTAGTGGTTGAAACATTTGCTGTTCCGTCTGCAGAAACGCGGAATTGTGCGAACGAACCCATAAATGGGATTAATATAAAAAGTAAAAACAAATTAACTTTTTTCATAGCTATAAATTTTTATTATTAAAAACTACTGTTCAATTTTAAATTCACCTTGAAAGCAATCTCCACAGAAATCAAGTGCTATTTTATACGAGCCAATAGATAACTGTGATAGATGCAACCCAATCTCATCACCTTTTTGCAATGTCATTTCACCTTGCTGTTGTACAAAACCCAATTCATCCACTATATAATATGTAACCGATTCAAATGTTACATAATGACTAGTTATTAATATGTAACTATTCGTTGCATTATATAATACCGTAGGCAAAATAGGATAAATATCTAAGTTTCTTTCAGCCTTTCCTTTTTTATCAATAAAATCATTTCCTTTCATTTTTTTCTCCAACACAACTTGTTTTGTGTCATCAGATTGTGCATAAACAGCACCACTTAACAATAGTAAAGAGAAGCATAAAGACGCCTTGTTGAAAAAAACTTCATAGTTTTTTGTTTTGGTTTTTTGCAAAAGTAGAAGTGGCGTTATATTCATCAAAGAAAATCTTGTCCGACTGTATCCGAAGATTTTCAAGGAATTACCATTTTTTACTTTACGGTATTTTAATATATTAAGCAAGCTGCAGTTTATTAGGTAATAAAAAACAAAATAATGTCGGATGCATTCGGACAAAAAAGATTACTTGTATTCAATATTTATACTATTTTAGCATTTAAGTAAAATGCAGACAAACTATTATGAAATATCTTATACAGATTTTAATGTTTTCATCGCTATTTTTTGCTTCGTGTTTCAAGCAAGAAAACAAAGTTCTTCTAATGCGGTTAGACGACATAAAGCTAATGGGTGATACTTTGCCAAATGTTGCAATGCAAAAACTCGACTCCATAAAGCCATTGTTTGATAATGAAACTGAGTACATGTGCAATAAACTAGCGCTGCTTGAAATAAGACTACGTGATAAAGCGTATATTATGCACACATCTGATGACACCATTAAAATGGTTTGCAACTTCTTTGAGAAGAGCGGTACAGAGATTGAGAAACAAGAGGTCTATTACTATATGGGTAGTGTTTACAGGGATCTTAATGACTATCCAAATGCTGTATCCAAATTTCTTGAATCTGCTGAAATTGCAGAGAAAAATGAAAACACGGACAAAACGCTATTACAAAATACATACTCTCAATTAAGCTATTTGTATGGAACACAACTTGATTATACCGAGGCCTTAAATGCCGCACTTAAACAGCTCGATATAGCAGAAAAGAATGGTACTGCAAATGAAAGAACATATATGAATATAGCAAGTTGTTATATTGCAACAAACGATACTGCTAATGCAATAAAATATTATAGCTATGTTACAAAAATTTAAACTATACAAACATAGATAAAAGCAATTCCGACATAATAGCAGCAGCAATGGGAGATTACGCTTTGTTGGGGCACAGAGATGAAGCGACAGCATGTTATAATTCACTAACAAGACTACGCAATGAGGAACTACCGTTCAACTATCTTGTTAATCTTGCAATCTATTATGAACAGATTATTTCTGTCGATAGCGCAGCAATCATAATGCGAAAGCATTTTAATACCACCTCTCGTATAGAATCCCAATATGATGCTGCTCAATGGTTGACGCAATATTATGTTTCACAAAAATATTATGAAAAGGCTGCAGAATATGCAATAAAATTCATTGATGCTAACAAGACTGTAATAAACAAAATAAACCTTGAGCATACAACTAACGCAAAGAACTTCTTCCAATACCGGCGTGACAAAGAAGAGGAGGCTTTGGTGATGCAAAGGGCGACAAAGTTTAGGTATAACTCTATGTTGGCAGTCTCTGTTACTGTCATTCTGCTACTTGGTGGTGCTATGTTCTATTTTTGGCGCAAAAAACAGTTGCTTGATGTGATTTTGAGCAAAGAAGAGAATATTAAGCAGGTAAAGGCTTTGGCAGCCAAAAAGGATTTTGAAATTGCAAAAGAGAAACAAGAGATTGAGCAAAAGACCCAAGAACTTAAAGGCTTGAATGCTACCAATTCAAGGCTAGCGAAACAGTTGCAGGGCGCTGAGGAGGATTTCAAATTACTTGTTGCACAGAATCGCGAACTTACAAGATTGATGCTGATGAATGATATAGCAGGTGAGGACGGTGACATAATTGAGAAAGTCAAAAAAACGTCCAAAGGCAAATATCATCTCAACGATGACGGATGGAAAGAACTTCTTGGCGCAATAGATAGGCTGTTCCCAGAGTTTACATATGAGGTTCAGGCAAAATTCAAAAGGATAAACGAACCAATGCTACGCGTGTGTTATCTTTTAAAGATTGGTCTTTCGGCACCACAGATTGCAAATCTAACAGGTTATCCACGCCAGACCGTGTTTGACAGGATAAAGCGTGCCAAGCAACAATAGGGCTGAATCAAAAGGCTATAACGCTGTCACTCGGTAGCAACCACCTGCAACGGCCTTGACAAGGCCTTTCATCTCCATTTCGAAAAGCAACGGCAGCAGTCTGCTTATAGGAATGTCCAGCGCAACGGTCAGTTGGTTTACCTGCAGTCCGTCGCTGTTTTCACGTAGTAATGAAATTATTGTTTTTTCTTCCTGAGCCAGTTCAGGAAATAGTTCTGTTTGAATCCCTGTTGCATCTTTGGCTGTTGCTGTATCCCAGTTCATGGCCTCTACAAAATCGTAGGCACATGTTATCAGTGCAGCCTTATTTCGGCTGACAAGTTCATTGCATCCTTGCGAGTAGCGGTCATTTGTTCTGCCAGGGAAAGCAAAACAGTCACGTGCATAGCTGTTTGCCAGCGATGCTGTGATTAAAGAACCGCCTTTGGATGCCGATTCTACTACAACTGTCGCATCAGCCATACCGGCAACAATCCTGTTGCGCTGTACGAAGAATTGCGGAAAAGGGTTCGTGCCACTCATGAATTCTGTCAGCAATCCACCGTTCTCAAGCATGCTCTTTGCAGTAGAACGGTGTGAATTCGGGTAAATATGGTCAAGTCCGTGGGCAAGCACTCCTATGGTGGGAAGACCTTCCTTTAATGCTGAACGGTGTGCGCAGATATCAATGCCATAGGCCAGACCGCTTATGATGAGTGTATCAGGTACAAACCTTGCAAGGTCTGCGACAAAGTTAGCACACAGCTCTTTGCCATACTCGCTTGCATGGCGTGTTCCGACAATCGATACGATATGTTTGGCGTTAAGGTCGGCGTTTCCCATTGAGTGCAGGACCAATGGCGCGTCAGTGCATTCGGCCAGGCGGTAAGGGTACGCATCGTCTCCTATGCAAATGAGCCTGATTCCGTTCTTGTCTATGAACTCCATCTCCCGTTCGGCAAGCTCTATGAGCGATTTGTCGGTCAGTATAGCTGTCAGTTTCGGGCTTGCGCCTGGCAGTATGTCCTGAATGTTGCCTGCATTCTCAAGCAGTATCTTTGCGCCGCCTGTAATTTCTATGAGTTCACGAATAAGAGCAAGTTGCGTTACCTGCACTCTTGAGAGCGCAAGCATCGCAACTTGCTCGCTTATGATTGAAGTACCCACAGGGTTACTTTATGATATTCTGGAATGTGGCGTCCTGTGTGTACTTGAAGAATTCGAGGTCGCTCGCAGCCTTCTTAGCCAAGGACGGGTCAAGCTTTACGGCATTCTTCAGTCCGTCGTACAGCAGAGATACATTCGCTGTTCTGGCACCGAGCACGGCCTTGATGTAATATGTCATTGCATCCGGCTCCTTGATGCTCTCAAGTGTGCTTCTTGAACTGCTGTAGTCCTTGTTGAGAAGCTGTGCCAACGCTGCGCTGTTCGAATTATTGCCTCTTAGCTTTGCGGCTGCACGGCCGTACTCGCCCTGTGCTATGTAGAGGTTGCCGAGAGCCTCGTCGCCAGCCTTCGCGTCTGCACCCATTGTGATGTATGGCTCTGCAGCAGCTGCGTTGCCCTCAAGAAGCTCCATATATCCCAGGTTTACCTTTACCTCAGGAGCAGAACCGTCTATCTTTGATGCTGCATTGAAGTAGTTCTTTGCTGTAGTGTAGTCACCCTTCTTGTATGCAAGCACGCCAAGGTTGTTGTATGCGCGGTAGTCATTAGGATAAATCTTGACAGCAGTCTTGAAAATTTCCTCTTTCTTCGCTGCGTCATCGGTAAGGATAGAAGCGTAAAGAATCTCCTCCAGTGTAAGCTCTTTCGGGTTTGCTGCATACTGCTCGATTATCTGGTCGTCCGAACGTCCTATAAGCTGATAGTTGAGAGTGATGCGTGCTCTGCGGAGCTTTGGAAGAATCTCGTCTGCAAGCTCGCCGTAAACCGATGATATGTTCTTTATCTGCTCCTCACGCTCTTCCGGGTCGGTGTACATTGAAAGAACACGCAGAATAAGCTCCTTGTCGGGAAGATTTGACCTTGATACGAGTTCCTGGAATCCATCCCAGTCCTCAGCGGTATATCTGTTGTCAATGAAGCCGTCTATCTTTGCCTTCTTCATTTCGTTTTTCATGTGCTTTGCAGCGTTGTCGCCACGTCCTGTAGCAATACCGTCGTTGAGGATATATCCACCGTCCGGTGATGCGTATGCCGATACCTGAATATCTTCGAGCACCTTGTTCTCATAGTCCTGTGCCACATCGGCCAATGCTGCTGTAAGCTCCTTCATCTCTGTTGAGTTCAGCTCCGATGAACGCAGGTTTGTCTGCTGTATGAGGAACATGATGTTGGCTTCCTTAGCCTGCTTGATTACACGCTGGAATGCATCCTCGCCAATGGCTATGTTCGCGCTCTTTACTGTGTTGCAATAGAGCTGCGAGGTTGCTATGCAGCCGTCGGCAACCTTTACCTCTGGAAGAGTATATGTTTTCTTGCCTCTGTTTACGGAAAAGCGGAGATAGAGTTCCGACTTCTCCATTTCGGGAACATAGTCGAATGTCATCTTCATCTTGAATGTACCGCCGTTCTCGTATGATATCGTGCGGTCGTTGCCGCGAACCTTGGAACCTTGGAATGTCATGGACTCGGCAATAGCCTCTCCGCCGTTGTACTTGAGTACAGGAGTGACGGTCAGTACCGACTTCTTGTCGAATACCTTTGCCGGGAACTTGCCGTCGATTGTTACAGGAACCTGGCTGCCGATAACTTCGAGTATGCTTGGAGTTACAGTAAAGAACTCCTGCTTCATATCACCCATTTTTGAGCTGCACGAGCCCAACACAACTGTTGCTGCAATGGTGAGCAGCAGATAGATTTTTTTCAACATAGATATAGAATTAGATTTTGTTTTGCCGTTTTTGATAACTTTTACAAAGTTAAGCTTACTAATCCAATTGACAAAATATAAATGCCGTGCAGCAGGCATTTATTTTTGTTTTTTTCAGCATTATTTGCTTCTTTTATTACGTGGATGGTGCATTATTATCTCTTCTCTCATCCGAGTGCGGTCGATATGTGTATAAATCTCTGTCGTAGCGATGCTTTCATGCCCTAACATTGCCTGTATCACACGGAGGTTCGCGCCTCCTTCGAGCAAGTGTGTGGCAAAGGAGTGGCGGAAGGTGTGTGGGCTTACATTCTTCTTGATTCCGGCTTCAGCGACAAACTGTTTTATCATGTGGAATACCATTATGCGTGAAAGCGGTTTCTTCAGCCTTTCGCTTATGAATATGTAATCCTCGTATCCCTGTTTTATTGCAATGAAACTGCGGTCGGTGAAATAAGCCTCCAGTTCGGCAATGGCACGCGGAGATATTGGCACAAGCCGCTGTTTGTCGCCCTTTCCGGTTACACGTATGAACTGCTCGTCCTTGTAAAGGTCGGACATACGCAGCCCGCACAGTTCCGATACGCGCAATCCGCAGCTGTACAGCACCTCAATCATGGCTCTGTTGCGTTGCCCTTCTTTTTTCGAGAGGTCAATCACGTTGATGATATCGTCAATCTCCTGCAAGGTGAGTACGTCGGGCAGCCGCATTGCGGTCTTTGGCGATTCCAGAAGCCTTGTGGGGTCGTTCCCGATAAAGCCGTCAAGCTTCAGAAATCCATAGAATGCCCGCAGTGATGACATTATCCTGGCCTGCGAACGTGCCTGTATGCCAATCTCGCTGAGCGACACAAGGAAACCGCGCAACTCTTCGAGGGTAGCTGTCAGCAGCCTGCTGCTCTCCCCGTCAAAGTAACCCAACAGTTTGTCGATATCACCCAGATATGCTTCCACACTGTTGGGCTGCAATGCCTTTTCGAGCTGCAGGTACATCCTGAACCTCATTTGAGGAGAATTCATGTTCCCTTTTCTGCCGTTTCCCTTGTTCATTGTTGCATTTCCCTTTCTTCTGCGAAAATAAGAAAAAAGATGGATGAAAGCAATTCCGTTCTACAGCTTCTCTTTTTAATGCTTTAATCGTTGGCCGTAAAGGCTGCAACAATTGATTATTAGCCCAAATTGTTGTATCTTCGCAGCCGGAACTTAATTTTTGTTATGAGCCTTACAACACCTTTTGATGACTACATTGCAGCCCACAGCAGCCCTGAGGGCGACTATCTGTACCGTCTCTTCCGTGCTACTCATGTAGAGATACTTGCTCCGCAGATGGCTTCGGGGCACATACAAGGCCGCTTGCTGAAGTTCATCGTCAAGATGATACGTCCTAAGCGTATCCTTGAGATAGGTACTTTTACAGGATATTCGGCGTTGTGTATGGCCGAGGGGCTTGATGAGGGTTCCAAGATAATGACTTTTGAGGTCGAGGACGAGCTGGAGGATTTCACCCGCCGTTGGATAGAGGGTTCCGAACATGCCTCTAAGGTGGAATTCATAATAGGTGATGCGCTTGAGATAGTGCCAGGCATGGGCGAGCGTTTCGATATGGTGTTCATAGACGGAAACAAGCGCGAATACATAAAGTATTATGAGCTGGCAATGGAGTACCTCAATGACGGAGGCTGGATTCTGGCCGACAATACATTGTGGGACGGGCATGTCATTGAACAGGAAAGACAGGACGCCCAGACAAACGGAGTAAGGGCCTTCAACGACCTGGTACGTAACGACGAGAGGGTAGAGGTGGTGATGCTGCCTTTGCGCGACGGCCTTACGATAATACGCAAGAAATGATAATAAATTGAATGATATATGGACAGTACAAGACAGAATAAGATTTCGCGTCTCATACAGAAGGAACTGAGCAACATACTGCTCAAGCTGGCAAAGGAGACACGTGGCATAATGGTGTCGGTAAGCATAGTAAGGGTAAGCCCCGACTTAGGTGTAGCAAAGGCATACCTGAGCGTCTTCCCCTCGGAAAAGGGAACCGAAGTGGTGAACCACCTCAACGAGAATATCAAGGCCATACGCTTTGAACTCGGCAACAGGGTGCGTCATCAGCTCCGCATTATCCCGGAGATAAGATTCTACATCGACGATTCTCTCGACTATATAGAAAATATAGACAAACTGTTGAAAGACTAACAGCTAAAATCCTTGCAACAGCCATGAATCTGTCGCTGTACATAGCCAGGCGATACATGTTTTCCAGAAAGAGCCATCAGGTGATAAACATCATCTCTGCTGTGGCTATTTCAGGTGTGGCATTGGCTGCGGCAGCGATGGTGTGTGTACTTTCGGTCTTCAATGGCTTCCGTGCTGTCGTTGCGGAGCAGTTTACAGCCATGGACCCGGAAATTAAGGTGACAGCATCCTTAGGCAAGGTATTCAGTACCTCATCCCCTGCTGTTGTGCAGGCAATACAGTTGCCGTGCGTTTCTGCCGTGTCGTTCTGCGTTGAGGACAGAGCTATGGTGCAGTATGGCGGCAAACAGGTTATGGCAACCATTAAGGGGGTAGATGACAATTTCACCAAGGTCGCTGCTATAGACAATATCTTGTATGGCAACGGTGAATTTGTTCTTGATGACGGCATGAACAGTTATGCGGTCATGGGCGGTGAACTGATGCAGATGCTGAACTGCGGAATCCTTTTCACATCGCCTCTTGAGGTCTATGCTCCTAAGCGTGGAGGAAAGGTAAATATGACCATCCCATCGAATAATTTCAATAAAGGCGTGCTTTTTTCATCGGGCTTAGTGTTCGCCCTTAACCAGCCCGAGTACGATGCGAACTATATACTTGTATCGTCGGAGTTCGCGCGCAGGCTGTTCCGTAGGGCCGGAGACGAAGCCACATCAATGGAAATGCGCCTCAGCGAGGGCTATGATGTTGCCAAGGCCAAGAAGCAGCTTGAATCTGTTTTGGGAGAAGACTTCAATGTTCAGGACCGGTATGAGCAACAGGAAGACGTATATAAAGTTATGCAGATAGAGAAACTTGTCTCATATATATTTCTGTCGTTCATACTTCTTGTGGCATGCTTCAATATCATAGGTTCTTTGGCGATGCTTATTATTGAGAAACGTGACAACATGAATACGCTTCGCAGCATGGGGGCCGAGAATCATACCATTGCAAACATCTTTGTGTTCGAAGGTTGCATGGTGTCGTTCATCGGTGCTGTTGCGGGAGTTGTTATAGGCTTGTTGCTGTGTCTGTTGCAGCAGGAGTTCGGCCTTCTTTCAATGGGTGCAAGGGATTGGGCTATACAAGATTACCCGGTAGCGGTCGAGGCCGGTGATATCCTTGCTGTATTCGTTACAGTACTTCTGGTGGGCTTTGCTGCAGTCTGGCTTCCGGTAAGGCTGTTGACAAGAAGGTTTGTCTAAGCTGTTTCTGTCAAATTCCAGGACCTCTTCCATCTCTGCGCATTCTTCCGGGGCCTTCTTTTCTGTTCCGCATACGTTCTCTGTTCTCTTCCTGCAGCTTAATGTATTTTTCGTACTGCTCAGCGTTGAGAATCTGCTTCATCTGCTGGTTCTTTATTTCACGACGCTGCTTTTCAAGTTCCATGCGGGCTTTTCTTTCCTCCTCGCTAGGCTGTTGTCTTTTAGGCCTTTCTCCGTTTGCACGCATCTTCTCAAAGCGTTCGCGGCGCACTTTCATGCTGTCCTGCATTGTGAGCGCGTCGGCGTAGTTCATGAGCATGATGGCCTGGAACTGTACACTGTCGAGCTGAAGTGCCTGATGCAGCATGTATGTCTGGCGTGCTGCAAACTCTTCCGGATTGAATTCGCGGGGCTTGTGCTGTCGTCTCGCTCCTTCCTGGGCATCGGCTCCGGTTATTGTCAGGAATAAAAAGGCAATGAATAGGATTTTTCTTGTAGCATTCATATTAATTGTGTTATAATGTTTTGTCAATCATTGTGCTCTTTACCAGTACGGCTCCTGCATAAGCAGAAGCCGTAGAGACAAACATTGAAAAACAACGAGCCTTACAGCTCATCATCCGTTATTTTGACAATGCTATATCGGAAAAGTAAAATAGGTCGTCTTTTAATTTAACAATATTTAACATTGCGGCTCTATGTTGCCGTCAATCATGCGTATTGTACGGTCGGTATATGACGCCAGCCCCTCGTCGTGGGTTACAATGACAAATGTCTGTCCGAACTTGTCACGAAGGTCGAAGAAAAGCCGGTGAAGCTCTTCCTTGTTCTTGCTGTCGAGGCTTCCCGATGGCTCATCTGCAAGAATGACATCGGGCTTGTTTATCAGTGCACGGGCAACAGCCACGCGCTGGTTTTCTCCTCCCGACAACTCTGCCGGCTTATGCTGTGCACGCTCCTTCAGCCCCATTATGTCGAGCAGTTCCATAGCCTCCTTCTCGGCCTCTTCTCTTTTACGTCCTGCTATCAGAGCCGGAATTATTATGTTCTCTATGGCTGTGAACTCCGGAAGCAGCTGGTGGAACTGGAATACAAATCCGATATGCTTGTTGCGGAAGGAGGCAAGTTTTCTGCTGCTCATCCTGCCAAGCTCTTCTCCATTGAAGTATATGCTGCCGCTGTCGGGCTTGTCAAGTGTTCCTATAAGTTGCAACAGGGTTGTCTTTCCGGCTCCGCTCGGTCCTACGATGCTTATGACCTCGCCACGGTTGATTTCCAGGTTTACTCCCTTTAACACCTTGAGGTCTCCGAAACTCTTTGTCAGGTTCTCTATCCTTATCATATCTCCTTAATTACATATTCAGCCATATAGCATCCGAATGTTGCAGTAAAGTATGCAAGGGAGCCGATAATAGGCTTGCCTCCATCGGGGTTGGGCATTATGGCACTTTTCCGTGGCTGCTCCATGCTGTAAATTACCGGCAGTTTATATTGTCCGCGCCACTCGCGCAGGAGCCGGCGCATGTTCTTGGCAAGTGTGCAATGTTCGCTTTTCCAAAGGTCGCCGGTACGTATGTCGGCAAGGTTGCATTTCGCTCCTGCTCCCATGCTTGATACGATTCTTGTTCCGCGTTTCCAGCACTCCCTTATCAGTGCCCCTTTGGGCTCAAGCGTATCAATCGCATCTACCACAAAGTCAAAATCAGCCTCATTCATTATGGCCTCGATATTCTCCGGGTCAACAAACAGACGCTTTACATTTATTCTTGCGCATGGGTTTATGGCTCGCATGCGTTCGGCTACGACTTCGCATTTGGGCTTCCCTACCGTGCTTGCAAGTGCAGGCATCTGGCGGTTTATATTCGTGATGTCCACGACGTCGGCATCTATAATGGTGAATTCGCCTACGCCGGCACGGCATAGCATCTCTGCGGCCCATGAGCCGACTCCGCCTAATCCTACTATAAGCAAGTGGGCATTCTTTAGCCTTTCCTGTTTCTCTTCACCGAGCAACAGCCTTCCACGTTGCAGCCAATTATCTGTCATTATAATCCTCTTTTCTTTTGCCTGAACGGCTTTTCAAATGGCTAAAGTACAAAAAAATAGCCATTGAAGAGTATATATAGATAATTTTTAAGTAATTTTGCGCCTGAATCCGTATTTCCGTTTTAAAGGTGTACGGCTCATGTACTAAACTAATTTTGGATAAACAATGAGAATAGCAATCGTAGGTGTAAGCGGTGCGGTAGGGCAGGAGTTCCTTCGCGTCCTTGACGAGAGAAATTTCCCTCTTGACGAGCTGGTGCTTTTCGGCTCGGCTCGCAGTGCAGGGCAGGTATATAATTTCAGAGGTGTGGACTATGTAGTGAAGGAGCTTAAGCACAATGACGATTTCATGGGTATTGACTATGCCTTTGTATCGGCCGGTGGCGGTGTTTCCAAGGAGTTTGCCGAGACTATAACCAAGCATGGCGCGGTTATGATAGACAACTCCAGCGCGTTCCGCATGGACAGGGATGTTCCGCTGGTGGTTCCTGAGGTGAACCCTGCCGATGCATACAATCGTCCGCGCAACATCATAGCAAACCCTAACTGTACTACAATACAGATGGTGGTCGCACTCAAGGCCATTGAGGGCCTTTCGCACATTACGCGTGTTCACTCATCAACATATCAGGCAGCCAGCGGTGCAGGTGCAGCAGCTATGGCAGAGCTCTATGAGCAGTACCGTCAGGTGCTGGCCGGTGAAGAGCCTACAGTTGAGAAGTTCGCTTATCAGCTGGCATTCAACGTAATTCCTCAGATTGATGTGTTCACCGATAACGGTTACACAAAGGAGGAGATGAAGATGTACAACGAGACACGCAAGATTATGCATAGCGACATAGAGGTAAGCGCGCAGTGTGTGCGTGTTCCTGCTTTGCGCTCGCACTCACAGTCGCTTTGGATTGAGACAGAGCGTCCTTTGTCTGTTGAGGAGGTGCGCTGTGCTGTTGCCGAAGGCGAAGGTCTCATACTTATGGACAATCCGGAGGAAAAGGTATATCCTATGCCTCTTTTCCTTGCTGGCCAGGACCCTGTATATGTCGGCCGCATACGTAAGGATATAACAAATCCGAACGGTATCCTTATGTGGATTGTAGGCGACCAGATAAAGAAGGGTGCTGCGCTCAATGCTGTGCAGATTGCCGAGTATCTTATAAAGCATCCGAACAAGTAATGTACCTTGATATAAAAGCATCTGAGCGAACCGTTCGGTTCGCTCAGATGCTTTTATGTATATGACTGATTACTCCGGTGCCCGGTATTTCCCCTCCTCCTTGTCTTCAAGGATGCTTAGATACGATTGGTAGCGCGACGGTGCGATTTCTCCTCTCTCAAGTGCTTCGAGTACGGCGCATCCAGGTTCGTGGGTGTGGGTGCAGTTGCCGTACTTGCAGTCTTTTGACAGCTTGAAGAACTCTACAAAGTAGTGGGATATCTCCTCAATCTCCATGTCGTATGTGCCGAATCCCTTTACTCCTGGAGTATCTACAATATAGCTTCCGGGCATGAATTCGAACATTTCGGTGTATGTTGTCGTATGCATGCCGGTGTCGTGTGTCTTTGAAATCTCTCCTACTCGTGCCGCGATTTCAGGTGCAATTGCATTCACAAGACTTGATTTTCCTACACCTGAGTTTCCGGCAAGCAGAGACACCTTGCCGCGCATCATCTCTTTAAGCTCCTCAATCCCCTTTCCCCTGGTTGCGCTTGTGTGCAGGCATCGGTAACCGATGCTTCGGTACAAAGCTGTAAGGTATTCCAGTTCTTCGGTCTCCGCTTCGTTGTAGAGGTCGCTCTTGTTGAACACCAGCACTACCGGCACGCGGTAGGCTTCTGCTGCTGCGAGGAACCTGTCGATAAAGGTCGTGGCTGTAGCCGGGTGGCTTATTGTAACTGTCAGGAAGCATAGGTCGAGGTTCGCTGCAAGTATGTGCGACTGTTTCGACAGGTTCGAAGCCTTGCGCACAATGTAGTTCTTGCGTTCAAGAATCTCCACGATATATGCAGTGCCGTCACTGCGCACGTCGAATACAACATGGTCGCCTACTGCGACAGGGTTGGTGCTTCTGATGCCTTTCAGTCGAAAGTTGCCCTTTACCCTGCAATCGACGAGCGTGCCGTCAACGGCACGTACTCCATATACGCTTCCTGAACTCTTGACAACTGTTCCTTGCACCTCTCTCCTCGGCTTATACAGTCATAATCTCCTTTTCCTTGGCAGCGAACACCTCTTCGGCTTTCTTGATATACTTGTCGTGTATCTTCTGCAAGCTCTCCTCTCCGTCCTTTGCAACGTCTTCGGGAGTGCCCTCCTTTACCGACTTCTTCATGCTGTCAATGCCGTCACGGCGTGCATTGCGGATGCTTATCTTTGCTGTCTCAAGTTCGTGTGAGCACTGCTTTACAAGGTCCTTGCGGCGTTCGCCTGTAAGTGGCGGGATGGCAATGATGATAACCTCACCGTTGTTGGTAGGCATGATTCCTACCGGAGAATCGATGATGGCCTTTTCTATTGGAGCAATCATGTTCTTGTCCCAGGGTTTGATGGCGATTGTGCGCAAGTCGGGGGTAGTGATTGTCGCTACATTGTTGAGCGGCATCTCAGAACCGTATGAACTTACCCTCACGCAGTCGAGCAGGTGTACATTGGCCTTTCCTGCGCGTATGTGTGAATACTCCTCTTCGAGGTGCATGATACTCATCTGCATCATCTCCTCGGCATCTCTCAAACAAGCTTTAACGTCTATCATAGTCTGGAATTTTAAATTGTTCATATTCGTGAGGTTCTGCTCTGCGCCACCTCTTTTACAAAAATAGCTATTAACAGCGAAGATGAGTGCTTTTTAAGAAATTTTAATAATTAAAAAATCCTTAATGCTTTTGAATCTATATGACGAATGGGTATATTCGCACTGAAAGAATGTGCAATAAGACTGAATTTGCCTTGCCGTCCGGTTGAAAACAACCCGGCAAAGGACAATATATATTGTCTAACATTTAAAAAAGGAGGTAACTATGTCCGGCACTTATGAAGAGAAACTGGTAAAGGTCTTTTGCGGTACCTTGTGGCAGGCCGAACTTGTAAAGGGACTGCTTGATGCGAATGCGGTACCATGTGTGATTGAGGATGATTCAATAGGTGCGGTAACCTCATCGTATGCAGCCGTAGATGCGGATGTCTATGTGGTTGTGAACGAGGCTGACGAGGTGCGTGCACGTGAGATTATCGAAAACAATACAGTCCCTGATGCTCCGCAGGAGTAAATGGTCCGGAAAATAAAAAAATGCAGCCGTTTGGCTGCATTTTTTTATTTCTTGATCTCTTAGGTGCTTAGGCCTTGATCTCCTTGATACGAGCCTTCTTACCTGTGAGGGCGCGCAAGTAGTAAAGTTTAGCACGACGAACACGACCACGCTTGTTGACAGTGATGCTGTCGATAGCCGGTGAGTTCAAAGGGAAAATACGCTCAACACCTACGGTGCCTGACATCTTGCGTACAGTGAAACGCTTCTCGTTGCCATGACCGCTGATGCGGATAACAACGCCACGGTACATCTGGATACGCTCTTTTGTTCCCTCGATGATCTTGTAAGCTACTGTGATAGTGTCACCTGGGTGAAACTCCATTTCGCGCTTTACGTCAGTAGCAAATGCTTCTTTAGCAATTTTAATTAAATCCATTTTCTGATTTGTTAAATTGTTCAATCATTCAAACGCAACTTATCAAGTTACTCTTCCTTGACAGCGATTACGCCGAAAGCGGGGCAAAGTTATGCCAAAATTCTCATTCTGCCAAATGTTGAAGGGCTTAACTTCTTTTATTTAAGGTGAAAATTGCTTTTTTCGCTTCCTTATACTACTTTTGGGGCGTAAATTATTTTGACACAATGAAAATCTTTTTTAGAACATTGGCCCTCTCTGTGCTGATTGTCTGCGCATTGGCTTGCGGCAACAAAAAGAAAATAGTATCCATTGAGGGCGGAAACGTAAAGGTTGCGGCCCAATCTTCCGAAGGCAAGGCTGTCAAGGTAAGGGCGATACTCGAACGTGGCCGTCTGGCCGTTGACAGCATAAGGAAGCCGGTAATAGGCAGTGCTGCGCACGCTCTTGATAAGTATATTCCTGAAAGCCCGCTTATGAATTTCGCGGCAGACGCACTCTTGACAACGGCAAGGGAGCTTACCGGTCAGCGGGTCGATATAGCAATAACGAACAAAGGCGGTTTAAGGAGCAATATTGCAGAGGGAGAGATAACCTTCGGTGATGTGTACAATGTCTTTCCTTTTGAGAACACTCTAGCATTGCTTACATTGAACGGTGAACAGCTTCTGCAGCTGTGTGCCGAAATCGCATCGGTCGGCGGCGAGGCAATTTCGGGCTTGGAGCTGGTTATTACAAAAGATGGAGAGCTCTTGAGTGCCTCAGTTGCGGGAAAACCTGTTGACAAGGCCGGCAGTTATCGCATAGCGACATCCGATTACCTTGCACAGGGCAACGACAAGATGACGGCCCTTGCTTTGGGTACGGAGCGGGAAATAAGGAACGAAATAACGATACGCGACCTCATGTTGCAGTATATAAAGTCCTTGGCAAAGGTCGGCAAGGCGGTGTCGGCAGAATGTGACGGACGTATAACAATAAAGGAATAACCCGATGAAAAGAGTGATTTTTATAATAGCTGTCGCCTTTGCCGCATTGGCGGGTGCACAGGAGAGGCTTACGATACTGCACACGAACGATACCCATAGCTGCATTGAACCGGAAAAGAACGGTGGGGCAGGCGTGTTGAACAGAGCTGCTCTTCTCGAAGAACTTCGTGATTCCATAGGAGCAGAAAACGTGCTGCTGTTCGACTGCGGTGATTTTTCTCAAGGTTCGCTTTACTACAATGCTTTCAAAGGTGCAATAGAGATTGAACTTATGAATGCAATGGGCTACGATGCATGTGCGATAGGCAATCATGAGTTCGACTTCGGCATGGAGAATATGGCCCGTATCTTCAGATTGGCCGAATTCCCGGTGCTTTGTGCGAACTACGACTTTTCCGGCACTCTATGTGATGACCTGGTGAAGCCATATGCAGTAATAGAGAGGGCTGGGGTACGTGTAGGTGTCTTTGGTCTCTCGCCTAATCCCGAAGGGCTGGTTCTGAAGGAAAATTATGAAGGGGTAAGGTTCATTTCGCCCATTCTCGCTGCCGAAAATGCGGTTGCTGCGCTCAAGAAAGAGAACTGCGATGTCATAGTGTGCCTGTCACATCTTGGCTGGAAAATCGGCAATGAGTTCAATGATGAAAAACTTGTTGCTGAAACATCAGGTATAGATGTTATATTAGGCGGTCATTCGCATGACTATTTCGAGACTCCGTTGATATACAAGAATAAAGAGGGCAAGGATGTCGTCATGCAGCAGATGGGCAAGAACGGCCGTTTTGTTGGCATAGTGAACATGTCGTTCAAATAGGAATAATTTAAATAACATAGAAAATGAGAACTCTTATAACGATTCTTTTTACTGCAGTTGTGTCGTGTGCAGTGGCTCAGGACTATACAATTTCCTGCAATGTCAGTGCCGACTATAATGGAAAAAGTGCATATCTTGTCAACAAGAATGACGGTGACACAATCTCTTCGTGCATAATAGCCGACGGTGCTTTCAGCTTCAGCGGCAAGCTCGATGGCGGGGCACTTCTCGATGTTGTTGTCAACCGTGTCAAGGGGGTTGCTGCGACTGTGCTTGCCGAAAAGGGCACGAAGATAGCTGTTGATATGACAACCCGTCCGGCAAAGGTAAGTGACGAAGGCGGGCTCAACGACAGGCTTGCTGCAATTATCTTGAGTGTGAAGGAGGCTTCTGGGCGTTTGGGCGCACGTGCAAAACAGCTGTATGATGAGGGTAAGAGCGAGAAAGAGGTTCTTGAAATTATGAAGGACGACACAGAATCGCTTTATGACATCTACCGCAATGCAATAAAGGAGAATCGCAATAATATGTTGGGCGCGTATCTCCTTAGCCTTGCGGCCCGTAAGGTATATGCATCCTCAGCGGAACTTGATTCGGTTATGGCTGAAGTGAAGTATTCCGCGAAGTTCAACTCATTGAAGAAGATACGCACTGCCTTGTATTACGGTGAGAAGACAACGCCCGGCAATATGTTCATCGATTTCAGTGGCTTTTCTCTTGATGGCTCGGCATCCAGGCTTTCCGACTATGTAGGCAAAGGCAAGTATGTGCTTGTCGATTTCTGGGCTTCATGGTGCGGACCGTGCAAGGCTGCTATGCCGAAGATTATCGATCTTGATAATAAATTCCGCGGTGACAATTTCATGACAATAGGCATTAACATAAGTGATGTAGAGGAGAAGTTCAGGGCGGCTGTTACCGGACTCGGTATTCCATACCCTCAAATCTTCGTGCCAAAGAACAGCAATGACGAGAATAATGCCGTGCTGCTGTATAACGTTGAGACAATTCCGCACTTGATACTTTTTGCTCCCGATGGAACTATTCTTGAACGCGGATTAGGAGAAGAGGAGATTGAAAGCAGGGTAAAGGAGTGTCTTAAATAATGTAAACTGTTGGCATTTGTTAGACAAAACGATATATCTTTGTACTGTTTGTGGGGATTATTAACATAAAATATAAAAAAATATGAGATTTGTGTCAGTTTTTGCTCTTTCGGCATTTGCACTTACTGCAATGGCTCAGAGCTATACAATCAAAGGAACTGCCGGAGCACAGGCAGAAGGTAATACAATATATCTGGTTGACCAGAACAGCATGGCTTTTGCCGATTCATGCGTTGTAAAGGACGGTCTGTTCAAGTTCGAAGGCACTGCGCAGGACCAGCTTCTGTTTGAATTGAAGTACGGACAAAGAAGCAGACATAAGGTGTATGTAATCGTGGAGCCGGGTTCAAATGTTGAGGTTGACCTTACTTCGCAGCCTGCAAAGGTGACCGACAACGGTGGCCTTACAGATAAGATGATTGCTGTTGAGACGGCTGTTGCAACTGCCGGAAACGCTGTAAATGCAAAGATACGTGAGATGCAGGCTGCCGGAAAGAGCCGCGATGAAATATATGCTGCGTTGAATGCTGACATAGAAGCGATATATGCGATTTATCAAAAAGCCATTGATGACAATGCCGATAATATGGTGGGTGCATATGTAATGGGTATGGTTATAAACCAGTTCTATGACTCTTTCGAAAAACTTGATGAGGCAATGTCAAAGGTGAAGTATGCCGATAAGGTGTTCAGAATCCGATATGAGCGCGAAGGCTATCTCAAAGCTGCTGCAACCCAGGCAGGCAAGATGTTTGTCGATTTCAGCGGACTCTCTGTTGATGGCTCAGTGTCAAAGCTCTCCGACTATGTAGGCAAAGGCAAGTATGTGCTTGTCGATTTCTGGGCTTCATGGTGCGGCCCCTGCAAAGGTGAGATACCAAACCTCATAGAGCTGCAGAACAGGTTCGGCGGTGACAAGTTCATGGTACTGGGCGTGAACGTCTGGGACGAGGAAGAGAAGTTCAAGGCTGCAATTCCTGCTGAGGGCATCACATATCCGCAGATATATATACCTCGTGACAACAAGGACAATGCAACTGAGATGTATGGAATCAAGGGAATTCCTCAGATTATCCTTTTTGCGCCCGATGGTACAATCGTTCAGCGTGATTTGCGCGGCAGTGAGATGAAGGCACTTGTTGAGGAGAAAATGAAGTAGATATCTAATATAGGAACGGGCTGCAACATCACATTGCAGCCCGTTCTGTATCTGTGTCGTTTATGCTATAAGCCCGGTGTAGATATAGTAGCATATAACTCCCATGGCTATTATTACAATGCTCTTTACTATTATGTGCAATAATGTCTTCATCTGTTCTCTTGTCTAAAAAAAGAGAGGGCAATTTAGAAAGCCCTCTCTGTAATGCCTGTTGTCCTGCGTATTAACCCTCGTGGATAGCCTCTGAAGGACAAACGCTTGCACAAGTACCGCAATCTATGCAAAGTTCTGGGTCGATTGAATACTTCTCACCCTCTGAGATTGCACCCTGAGGACACTCGTCGATACATGTACCGCAAGCAACGCAGTCGTCTGAAATTACGTAAGCCATAATTGTAAGTTTAAAGTTTGTATTATCCGGCAACGAAGATAGTGCTTTTTGAAGATATACAAGTGCCGGGTGTTGTTTTTAACATTTTTTTACACAGGTTTGTGCCATTCTATTTTTTTTACGAACTTTGCAATAATAAACGCTCTGTCACGTTATAATATACAAGATGAGAAAAATTGTGTCATATATACTTCTGCTCATGATGCCTTTAGGATTATTGGCACAGGAGCGTAAGGTGCAGAACAAGCCTTATATCGACTATCGCCGTCTGCACTATGGTTTCTTTGTGGGTACTCATGTTCAGGACATGGAGTTCACAAATACCGGCTTTGTAACGGAAAACGGCGAGTCGTGGTATGTCGATATTGCCGATTACAATCCGGGCTTGAGTGTCGGAGTCCTGGCCGACCTTAGGCTTAACAAGAACTTCTCTTTGCGTGCGTTGCCTACATTGCATTTCGGGCAGAACACCATTGTCTTTCGTGAACAGAACAGCGGAGAGGTTTCACGCCAGCAGGTGAAGAGTACCTATGTCGCATTGCCGGTGCATGTTAAGTTTGCCCCGGAGCGTTTCAATAACTACCGCCCGTATATAACAGCCGGAGTCAGTCCTATGCTGAACTTGACAGTAAAGAAACAGAAACAGTTGCTTTTCAAGAAGTTCGATTTCATGCTGGAGTTCGGAATGGGCTGCGATTTCTATCTTCCTTTCTTCAAACTTATCCCGGAAATAAAGTTTGCATTCAGCTTGCTTGACGTGCTTGACAAGAACCGTAACGACCTGCTTGAAAAAGACTACGAGAAGTTTACCAAGTCGGTTGACAAGGTTGTGAGCAAGATGATTATCTTGACATTCTATTTTGAATAAATTCCCTTTTTCCATCTTTTCATCGGACAATACGGCACTTTAGTACATGGAAAGAACTCGCAAACTCTTGTATATTCATGGTTTTGCCTCATCGGGCAGTTCCGGCACTGTAATGGCATTGCGTCGGCACATGCCGGCATGGAAAGTGGTCGCTCCCGACCTGCCGGTAGATCCTTTTGAGGCTCTGGAACTGTTGCATAGGCTCATAGAAGAGGAGAAACCCGACATTATTGTCGGCACCTCTATGGGCGGAATGTATGCACAGCAGATGTGGGGTGTTCCGCGCATAGTGGTTAACCCTTCGTTCGAGATGTCGCGTTCTTTGCTGTTCGGCAAGATGGGGCGTAACAAGTATATGTCCAAGCGTAAGGACGGGGCAACCGAATTCAAGATAGACAAACAGATAGTGGAGCGTTTCAAGCTCATGGAAAAGAATCAGTTCGATGGCGTGACCGATGAAGAGAAACTGCTTGTCATGGGTCTCTTCGGAGACAAGGACCCTGTTGTTCATTTCCAACCGCTTATGGCTAAACTGTATGGTGCAGAGCGTTGCCGCTGGTTCAATGGCGAGCATCGTCTTAATGATGAAATTGTAAGAAAAGCGCTTCTGCCGCTTATACATGAACTGGCCGGTGACGAAAACGGAGAGTGCCGGTATTGAGCGTGCAGGCAATTCCTTTGGTTCCCATTCTTTATATGCTTTGTCTCTTTATTCGTTTTAATACTTAAATTTAATTTATTTTATAGTATAAAGTGTTCTCCATATCCTCTTTTTCCATAACTTTGTAATCTTATTAAGGATTTATGGAGATACTTTTAGTCGCAATATTGGCATTCTTGTTTCCGTCGGCCGAGCAAGCCGACTCCGTTGTGTTGCAGAGTGTCGATATTGTCTCTTCTGTCAAGCTTTCCGATGATTCCGGAAGCAAGTTCGTCTCAACAACGCTGGAGCGTGGGCAGTTGGAACTGCGCCATGTGAATTCCGTCAAGGAACTTTCGGCCATAGCACCTAACTTCTATCAGCCCGATTACGGTTCACGTATGACATCGTCGATATATGTACGTGGTTTCGGCTCGCGTATAGACCAGCCCATTGTCGGCATGAACATCGACGAGATACCGGTAATGAACAAGAATAACTACGATTTTGAACTGTTCGACATAGACCGTGTTCAGGTGATATGTGGGGCGCAGAGCTTGCTGTATGGCCGCAACACCTCAGGCGGTGCAATAAATATCAGCACTTTGTCACCTCTCAAGTTCCAGGGCAAAAGGCTTATGCTTGAGTACGGCAACGAGAACAATGTGCGTCTGAAGGCATCCCATTATGCTCGATATGGCGGAAAATTCGGCTGGTCGGCAAGCGTGAACTACACTCATAGCGACGGTTTCTTTACTAATCAGGCTCGTGGCGAGAAGTGCGATGGCGGCGATAACCTTTCAATGAGGTTGCGCTTGCAGTACCTTATCGGTGAGAAATGGAGTCTCGACAACAGCTTTACGGCAGGATATACCGATGAAGGCGGTTGGGCGTACAGGGCCTATGACATTGCCGGCGGCACGAAAGCTCCTGTCGCGTATAATGACAACTGCTCCTATAAGCGTTTCTCAATACAAAACGGTCTTGTAGTAAAGCACTATCTTGACTGGGCTACCCTGTCGTCCGCTACAGGCATCCAGTATATGGACGACCGCATGTGTCTCGACAACGATTTTCTTCCGCTGGATTATTTCTCTATGGAGCAGAACCAGAAGGAGTCGTCAATAACGCAGGAGTTTGTTATACGTTCTGACAATACCGGTGCGTTCAGTTTTATGGGTGGTGTGTTCGGTTTCTACAAGCATAACGACATGTCGGCCCCGGTACACTTCAAGCAGTATGGCATTGATAACCTTATACTCGGCAATGCCAACAAGTACTATTATCACATGCTGGGTCCCGATCGTGAACTCACTTTTGCCGAAGACAATTTTGTCATTAACGATGACTTCGTAATACCGGCTTATGGCATTGCTGCATATATACAGCTGGGGTATAAGATTGGAAACTTTGAAGTAAACGGCGGTCTGCGCACCGATTATGAACGCTCCTCCATGGATTATGACAGCAATTCGCAGGTTCATTACAAGACATACAGGAGTCATACCGCATATACGCCGTTGAATTCAAGCTTTGTCGGCAAGAAGTCTCAGGATGCCTTTGAACTACAGCCCTCTTTGTCGCTTTCATATAGCGGTAAATGGGGAAACATATATGCTTCTGTACGAAAGGGATACAAGGCCGGAGGTTTCAATACGCAGCTCTTCTCTGATATTCTCCAGAGCAAGATGACCGGTGATTTGATTGGAAAGGCGCAGGAGATTGACGCATCCTCTACAATGTACAAGCCTGAAACGAGCTGGAACTATGAGGTGGGAGCACATGTTTCTCCATTCTCAGACGGCTCCTTGAACATATCTGCAGCATTGTTTTACATCGATTGCCGTAATCAGCAGCTTACGGTGTTTCCGAAAGGCATGAGCACCGGGCGTATGATGTCCAATGCCGGAAAGTCGTACAGCTGGGGCGCGGAGCTCGCTGCAAGCTACAAGACCGGTCCTTTGGCTATAGATGTAGCATACGGCTATACGCATGCCGAGTTCAAGGAGTATGAGAGCGGAACAAACGACTACTCAGGGAAACGCTTGCCTTTTGCCCCGCGTGAAACGGTATCGGCCAATTTGTCATATAAGTTGCCTGTCTCCGAAAAAATAGCCTCTTCGTTGGTTCTGAATATCGGGTGGAACGGTGTAGGGCGCATATATTGGAACGAGGAGAACTCCCTTGAACAGCCTTTTTACGGCCTATGGTCGGCTTCTGTTGCCTGGGAGAAGGGGCACTTCGGTGCTTCATTATGGGGAAAGAATCTGCTTGATGAGGAATTCGATACATTCTATTTCCGCTCGATAGGCAACGACTTCTTTGCACAAGGCAAGCCTTTGCAGTTCGGTATTTCAGTACATGTTAATCTATAAGATATTTAAAATGAATAAATTTGTTGTTTTTCCTCTTCTTGCGGTGTTCGCAATGTTAGTTTCGTGTTCAGGTTCGGATAGTGGAAATGGTCCGGAGTTGCCGGAAGAAAAGAATGAAGTCTTCTTCGGCAAGCTGCTGTTCGGTGGCTCATCAATCGCCGATGATACAAAATGCACTCTTCATATAGTAGGCGACTCTGCTTCGGTGACGCTGTTCGGTGTATCCTTTGCACCGGCAATGCCTGCAATGGATATTGTTATACCAGGTCTTGCTTGTGAGAAAAAGAACGGTACATACTTTATCAAAGGAAAGGATATAGTGCCGACAGTAAAGGGAGCTCCTGTAACAAGATATAAGATGAGCAGTGTCGATGCTTCACTCACCGATGACAAGTTCGTGCTTAATACAGTAACGGCAATGGGAACTATCGGATTCAGCAATGCCTATGTCGAAATCAAACCGGTTGTAAGCGGCAAGAGCTATAAAGGCGACCTTCTTTCCGGAGATTTTGTAAAGGGAATTGTGGTTGACCTGGATATGGACGACTCCTCTTCTACAATGGATGTCGTGCTCAATGATGTCAAGTTTGCAGCAAATATGCCTCTTACACTCAACATTACGCTTAAGGACGTTCCTTATGTCGAGTATGACGGCATTATAACATTCAAGGCAGAGAATATCGCGCCATACATGAACAGCGAGACCGAACCGGCACCTGCATATATGTTCGCAGTTGTAGAGGGTACTGTTTCGGGAAGCAATCTGCTTCTTTCTGCCAAGATGGCAAGTGGCCTTGCACCATATCTGGCAGGCATGGAATTTGTATTCAATGGTGTAGAGGTTGCGAAGTAACAATAAGAAGATACAGCAATGGTAAAGAAGATTTTCGTGGCAGCCATGATGCTTGCATCGGTGCTGCCGTCAGTTGCACAGCTATCAGCTCGCTGGGGCTGTATTGACGAGCGTTATCCTGCGGACTTCGGGACTCCTGTCCGCTCGACTGCCGTCAATACGGCGGCTGCATGGCGTGGTGAACGTGTGAATTTCCAGCTGCTTGTAACAAACCGTCAGGATATCCCAACCACTCCCATGAACGACAGGGAGGTGGGCTATCGTTTCAGCGAACTTAGGAACGGAAGCAATGTGATACCTTCGACAAATGTCGTCGGCGGTTTTGTGCAATATGTAATAACTGACAAGTTTACAGGTTGCGGCAAGCATGAGGTGGATGCGTATGGCGAGAATCTTGTTGCCGACCGTATCACTGATGAAAATCCTTCCATTGTACCCATGGGCGGTTATCGTGGCTTGTGGCTTACAGTGCAGGTGCCGCAGGATGCAGCTCCAGGTACGTATAAGGGATATGTGGAACTTGAGTGTGAAGGCAAGAAGACAAGATACAGCTATTCGGTCAAGGTTCTGGGACGTACATTGCCTTCTCCAAAGGAGTGGAGTTTCCACCTCGACCTATGGCAGAACCCTTATGCAGTGGCCCGTGTCCACAATGTCGAGGTATGGAGCGACAAGCACTTCGAGGTTCTGCGTCCATACATGCTCAAACTGGCATCTGCAGGCCAGAAGGCCATTACAGCAACTCTCATAGACCGTCCCTGGGACGGGCAGACATATGACCCGTTCGGCAGCATGGTAACATGGATAAAGAAGGCCGACGGCACATGGCTCTACGACTTCACAATCTTCGACCGCTGGGTCGAGTTCATGATGTCGTGCGGCATAGACAAGGAGATAACATGCTTCTCGATGATTCCATGGAAACTCTCTTTCCGTTACTACGACCAGGCAACACATACGCACAAGTATATCAACTGCGCACCCGGTGACGAAGCGTATGCACAGTTCTGGGGCGGCATGCTGAGTGCTTTCGCCAAACATCTTAAGGAGAAGGGGTGGTTCGACAGGACATTCATCTCAATGGACGAACGAAGCTTGCAGCAGATGCAGGCTGCCATAAAGGTGATAAAGGAGTATGCGCCAGGCATGAAGATATCAATGGCAGGAAACTATCACCCTGAGATTGAGGCCGATATATACGACTATTGCCTTGATATATTCGCATACGGGGCATACACTCAGGAACTTATAGCAAGGCGCAGAGAGCAGGGTAAGGTTTCGACATACTACACATGCTGCAGTGCCGAGTATCCCAACCTTTTTACCTTTACAGCTCCTGCTGATGCTGAGTTTATTGCTCTTGAGGCACTTGCAAAAGGCCTCGACGGCTATCTGCGTTGGGCCTATAACAGCTGGACGGTTACTCCGGAGGCCGATTCACGCTTCACTGCATGGCCGGCAGGCGACACATACGTCATCTATCCTTTCAGCATAAGCTCAATACGCTGGGAACGTCTTGTGCAGGGAATCCAGCAGTTCGAGAAGTACAAGATTCTTTTGGCAGAGGCTAAGGCAAAGGGAAACGCCTCGCGTGTAAAGGCACTTGAGAAATTGCTGAAGAGCATAGATATAAAGAAGATATCTACCGATAGCGAGAAAATGGTAAATGGCTTCCGCAAGGGGCTTAACCGAATGTAATTCAAATGAAAAGAAGTCTGTATATCCTGTTGCTTGCTGCTCTTTTGCCACTATCAATGGTTCAGGCGAAAGAGTACAAGGTGAGCGATGTACCTATGGTTCATCTTATGGACAGAACCCGCTATGTGAGCAATCCCGACAATATCCTTTCCCAAGAGGCGGTTGCTGTTATGGACAGCATGCTGTATGCCCTGGAAGAGAAAACCGGCATACAAGCTATTGTTGTTGTTCTTACCGGCATCGAGGGCGGTGACTGTTTCGACTTTGCCTACCGTCTTGGCAAGGAGAACGGGGTGGGTGAGAAAGGGCGTGACAACGGTCTTGTAATCCTGCTTTCTACCGATAAACGCTGTGTACAGTTCTCAACCGGCTATGGTCTTGAGGGTATAATGCCCGACGCTATATGCAAGCGCATACAGCAGAAGTATATGGTGGAGCATCTTGCCAATGATGACTGGAACAGCGGAATGGTAGAGGGGGTGCGTGCCGTGTGCGGCGTTCTTGACGGTTCCATGGAGAACTTGGGCGAGGATGACGAAGACGAGATTGTCGCACTTGTCATATTTCTGTCCCTTATATTTGGAGGTATTGGAATAATATCATTGGCTGTGTGGTACAGTACCCGTTGCCCCAAATGCGGCAAGCATGAGGTTGTGAGAGTGAGTTCGCGCATAGTGCAGCGTTGTGTCGGTTATGTAGTTCGCGAGAATACATACCGTTGTTCTAACTGCGGTTACACGTTTACCCGTAAAGAGCATGCCGATGACAACAGCCGTCATTCGTTCGGCGGCGGTGCGGCTATAGGCCGTGGTTTTGGCGGAGGCAGCTTCGGAGGGGGCTTCCGTGGCGGCAGTTTCGGCGGAGGCAGCTTCGGCGGCGGAGGTGCCGGCAGCCGTTTCTGATAAAGCAATAAATAATCAATTAATATCAAAAGCAATGAAAAAGTCAACAATCATTATCCTTGCAGTTGTAGCCATTGTGGCTATCTGGGGTATAACCGGTTATAATGGAATGGTAAAGGCCGATGAGGCTGTAAGTACCGCATGGAGCAATGTCGAGAACCAGTATCAGCGTCGTGCCGACCTTATCCCTAACCTTGTCAATACGGTAAAGGGATATGCTGCACATGAGAAAGAGACGCTCGATGCTGTCATTTCGGCTCGTACACGTGCAACACAGGTGACTGTCGATGCCGACAACCTTACACCAGAGAAGTTGCAGGAGTTCCAGAAGGCACAGGGCGAGGTCGGTTCTGCTCTTGGCCGTCTGCTTGCCATTACAGAGGCTTACCCCGAATTGAAGGCCAATCAGAACTTTCTTGAACTGCAGGCTCAGCTCGAAGGTACAGAGAACCGTATAAGCGTGGAGCGACGCAACTTCAATGATGCGGCAAAAAGCTACAACACCTCAATACGTACATTCCCGCGCAACCTGCTTGCCGGTATGTTCGGCTTTGAGAAACGCCCTTATTTCGAGGCGCAGGAGGGTGCTGAGAAAGCACCGGAGGTGCAATTCTGATAAACGGGGCTATTTTAAGTTAAAGAATCTTGTCGGGTTGCAGCTGCCTTCCCGGCAAGTTGTGCATGAACTAAGTTTTTGTTACCTTCGTAAGGTATTATACAATATTTAGACTATGGAAATATCACCAACAATAAAGTATGTAGGTGTCGATGACCTTGACATCGACCTTTTCGAGAGCCAGTATGCAGTGCCGGATGGAATTGCATACAATTCATACGTTATCCTTGATGATAAAGTGGCCATAATGGACACTGCCGATGCACGCAAGGGAACGGAATGGTGGGCTAATGTAGAGAATGCTCTCGCAGGCCGTCAGCCCGATTATCTTGTCGTGCAGCATGCCGAGCCCGACCATGCATCACTTATAGCCGAGGTAGTAGGGAAGTACCCCTCGATAAAGGTTGTTGCAACAGCAGCGGCTCTCAAGATGTTGCCGCAGTTTTTCGAAGGGGTCGATTTTGCCGGTTGCGGAATAGCTGTCAAAGAGGGTGATACACTCTCTCTGGGCACGCACACGCTTCAGTTTTTCGTTGCGCCAATGGTGCACTGGCCTGAGGTGATGGTCTCGTACGAACAGAGCGAGAAGGTCCTCTTCTCTGCCGACGCATTCGGCAAGTTCGGTGCAATATGCAATGGCGGTTCATGGGATTGCGAGGCACGACGCTATTACTTCAATATCTGCGGCAAGTACGGCACACAGGTACAGACTCTTCTAAAGAAGGCTGCTACGCTTGACATAAAGACAATATGCCCTCTTCATGGTCCGGTGTTGGCCGATAATCTTGCTCATTATATAGGTCTGTACGACACATGGAGCAAGTATGAACCCGAAACAGAAGGTGTCTTTGTGGCGTACGCATCGATACATGGCGGAACTGCTGTTGCAGCCAACCGGCTTGCCGAGATACTGCGTGCAAAGGGTGCGCCTAAGGTCGTTGTAACAGACCTCTCCCGTTGCGACATGGCCGAGGCTGTAGAGGATGCTTTCCGTTATAGCCATATGGTCGTATGTGCTGCATCGTACGATGCCGATGTGTTCCCGCCTATGCACGATTTCCTGCATCATCTCAAGATAAAGGCATTCCAGAAACGCAAGGTTGCCATTGTGGAAAACGGCTCATGGGCACCTACGGCAGGTCGTGTGATGCGTTCAATGCTGGAGGGAATGAAGTCGGTTGAGATAGCAGAGCCTATGGTTACCATACGCTCTCGCATGAAGGATAGCGATGTTGTAGCCATGGAGCAGTTGGCTACAGCACTGCTTGCCTGAATTACATTGATATAACCACCGGAGGAGGGCTTCAGGGTCCTCCTCCGGTGGTTATGTTTGGTTACTTTAATTTTGAAATTTCATCAATGGTGTGTAACATGAGCATGTATGATTCATGTACTTCTTCAAGAACCGAATATTCGTATACAGAGTGTATAGCATGTTGTCCGGAGAATACGAGAAGGCCGCCTCTGAGTCCTTTGGCTGCCATCATTGCAGCTGTAGTGCCGCCTCTGTTCGATAGTAGTTCAAGTTCTTTTCCGCATTTTTCTGCTGCCTTTTGCAGTGAAGGAATACATTCCGGGTGAATAGAGTATGACACGTTCTCATATTCTATTTTGTCCATGATGGTTTCAATACCAACGTTAGGATAGTCCCTTTTTATTGATTCAAGAGCATTTTTGACAACTTTGTCATATTTTTCACCATCCGCGGCATCAAAGTATCGCAAACGCAATTTTACTATCCAGTTAATGCCTTCTTGAGTGAATCCGTATGCCTGCATATACCCTTGAGTACCCTCAGAATGTTCCGGACGGCAATCCAATGGTATTGCGGCAACAAATTGTGCAGCAGCAGCCATAGCATCGCCCAATCCCATAGCTTTTGCTTCTCCTGGGTGCGCGTCCTTGCCGATGAACTTCATGAATATGCCTCTAGCTGTAAAATTTGCAATACCGACTTCTTTGTTGCCCTCTCCATCAATGTCATAGAATATTTCTGGGTTAAAGTATGTCGTGTCTATTCTTTCGGCAGACTTACCGATGTCCTCATTCGGACACCATACAAACTGCACCTCGCCATGCTTGATGTTCGATTTCATCAATGTCTCCAGTACTGACATCGCTACCGCACAACCGTTCTTGCAGTCTCCGCCCAAGAGCGTAGTACCGTCGGTATGTATCAATGTCTTGCCTACAAGGTTGTTGAGGTCTCGTCCCTCTTTGGATTCGGGACTCAATACAACTCCTGGGCTAAGTACGATATCACCGCCTTGATATCGGGTGACAGATGGCTTTATTCCTATGTGAGGAGCCTCTTCCGAGTAATCGAGGTGGCTGCATATGCCCATGACGGGGATATCTTTATTGACATTTGAAGGGACTGTAACATACACGTAATTGTCAGGACTGTGATAGACCTCTGCACCAAGTTCCCTGGCCTCTGCCGCAAGCATTGTAGCCATCTTTTCTTGACCGGGCGTCATGGTCCAAGTATTGTTTATATTGTCGTATTTTGAGTAACTCTCTACTGACAGATACTTCATCAAACGCTCCAGCAGTTTGTCGTGCGATATTGCATGTTTGGCAATCTCCCTTTCATTACGACTTTGGGCATAAAGATTAAAGGTATGTGTGCTCATTAGTATGGAACTGAGCGTAACTAATATAAAAAATCTTTTCATAGCACTATATTTGTGTTGGGTAATCTGTGACAAGGGCATGATGCAATTAGGGTTAAAATCTTTTTTTCATAGTAATGTGTTTTAAATATGTGCCTACTCTGAATTATTTTCGGCTCATATTTAGAATAATATGCTTTTGTGAAGTTGCGGCATAGCTCCTTGTCTTGTACATACATAAGCGGCAAGCCTTGACGCTTTATAATGTGCATCCTTAATGTCGAGCCCCTTGATTATTCCGGCAACGAATGCTGCAGTAAAAGAGTCGCCTGCTCCAACAGTGTCACAGTTCTCGTCCTTGGTAATGTTGAGTTCACTGATAATATCATCAATATCTACACGGCAATAGCTCTCTTGAAGTTCTTGACTCCCTGCTTCCTTGTAATAAACAATGCTACCTTCTTCCCCAAGGGTATATATCACAATATTCAGTTTGAACCGTTCTATCAGGGCTTCGCATATTTGTTTGTGCTCTCCCTTGATCCCAAGGCACTCCGCCAAAATAGGCAGTTCAGTCTGGTTTATCTTAAGGATGTTGGCAAGTTGAAGGCTTGTTGTATATATTGCCATCAACTTTTCGCGTTCTACTCTTGCATCCTCTTCTGTTGTACTTTCGAGGTTCGATATATCGCATGTGGGGCGGATGTTGATGTCGTAGATCTTTAATGTGCTTTCATCATCTACGCTCTCTAGCAGGCGTCTGATCGTCTGTGAACTTGTGCCATTTTCTCTTTGAGCCAAGGTGCCGAAACATATTGCACCTATATAAGGAACGAGCTTGTCAAGCGCATCGGTGTAAGGAATGTCGTCATATGCAACATTCTTGAATATTTTATACTCATTGTCACCATTCGCGAGTGGTGTCGCTTCAACTTCACCGGTCTTGTTATTGGAGATGTGCATAATGTAACGAACTCCTTTTTTGTCAAGGAATTCTTGAAGTTCGCGTCCTAAATCATCATCTCCGACTGCGCTTACGACAAAGCCTTCAATACCAAGTTGGGTCGTGTGATAAACAAAATTGGCAGGTGCACCACCAGGTTTTCTAATAAGGAGATGCTCTTTGATGAATTTGTCCCACAATGCCTCTCCAATGCCGATAATAAACTTTTTCATAAAACGAAGATTTAATGGGTTGAAATCTGTTCCAATCTCAGCTGTTTACCTTTTATGTGCAAATATAAGTTTAAAGCAGAAAAACGAGATGTGAATGGCGTTAATAATAATAACAGTGGAATTGTCAATTGATTCGCTCCATACTATTGTTGGTAACCCCAAAAAACAGTATATCACCAAGAAGACCGGAACTTGCTTTTGGAGGGTTCACCTGCAAAGTCTGGGGGGCTAGGTTCAGTAGAAAAAGCATGTGGGCTGAACTACTTATTCTTATCAGAACATCTGTGACCCACAGCTTACTTGTCAAGGAAAGCATTTATATAACAAGCATTACATCAGCATAGGTAATTTTAAAAAGACTCCCGCCACTGTCAAAATCACAGCGTAGCTCCAAGAAACAACCAAACGAAGGATGTTGGTTTACCAACTCCTAAGCAGAAGGGTGTTTCGACTGATTTTAAATAAGATGTTACCACTCGTTACAAAACGTTCAAGCAAGCTTGACGTTTCACTCGTTTAATCACATCTTTGTTCTGTGGCGGAACCTTTGCTTCTTTCAGTTATGAAAGAAGAGAATAGAACGACAAGAAATGGAATACAAGACAGTCGTGTGAAGGTTGAGAATTATTTATAAAAGACTTCCCCCCCCTAGAGTTTGCAGGTGACCCGAGATAACCGTATGTGAGAGCCCTGCAAACAAAAAAGAGGGCAACCCAATCTTACTTTTGGGTCACCCTCATTCTTCATTATATGCAAGGTCTGCGAGGATTCTAGAATTTCTTCTTTACAACACTCATAATCCTAATCTTGAGACGTAATCTGTCATTGTCAATAATCTCGAAGACAGAATTTGCCAAAGCATTTCGTAAACTTACGCCTTTAGCTTTAGTGTCTATTTTCTGCTTAAAAAGTATCTTTCTGGTATTTATATCAAAATAAACAAGTTCGTGTCTGCAATACGATTTGCGGTTGTTAATGATTAATGCAATCAGCACCATACCCATACCATGTGTATGTGGTAGCTTGTATTTCATAATTGCATCCTCAATCGAGAATTTCGGTTCTTTGCCATATCCGCTAAGACTTTCTTGCCAGTTAATCGTATTTATCAATACGTTTGTCGGTTCGGTATATAGTGCTGTTGGTCGGCCAGACAATTTTGTAAAATTAAACCTGTTCGGCTCTGCTGCAAAAGTGGCATTGACTTCTGCAAAAGTGTTTGCTAGCTCTTGCGGTGTTGAATTTGTGCCTACAATTTGTACTCTAGAGTAATCAACACCATACATAATGACCTCAGCACTGCTGTCAAAATTGCCAAGGCTTTGGTTTGCTGTGACATTATTGTTTATTTGAGGCTGAACGGGTTCTCTATAGTTGTTTGCAGCCACAGATACAACATTGGATGCATTTGAATTCTCCATGTTCAGCATCTCCAGAGTCAGTGGTTCAACAACATTAAGCAATTCTCCCGATGTAACTACTTTAACTTTCTGTCTTTCTACAGTGGCTG
>JAFWXX010000060.1 GCA_017522915.1 Bacteroidaceae bacterium | reverse complement strand
TGAAGCCTATATTACAACCGGTTACAGTGATACAAAAGCGATTATAGAACAGACAAAAGGAAAAACCGATTCTGAAGGTATCAAAGGCGCACCGGCAGCCGAGGCTGCATGGAACTACAAGGCAAACAGCCATGACAGCCTGCAATGGTACTTGCCAAGCCGTTCCGAACTTTATATGATATCTATGAACATAGGTAAGATAAACAGCTTCCTTAATAAATACTTTACTGATTACAATAGTATTCTAAAAGATTGGTATTGGAGCAGTACAGAGTGTGGCCGTTTCGAGTCCTGGTACGTTAATATGTACTATGGTAGTAGCGGCAGCTACAGTCGTAATGTTAGTACTTGCGTGCGTGCTGTTGCTCTCGTAAAATAAACCTTTAGCTATTTATTCCTTTGTCCATTTAAAATAAACCTGTTTCGCATTCAAGTGAAAAAATGAAAAACCGTTTGTTGAAAATAGTGCTTTGTCTGCTGCTCCTTGCGGCAGTGCCTGCATTCCCGCAGCTGCGCGGCAAGCATGCGCTGGTCATTGGCCTGGGTGAGCAGCTCGACCCTTCATGGGCAAAGATAAACGGCGACAAGGATATAGGCTACGTTGTTGCCATGCTCGGCGAAATGGGGTATTCCGATATTGCAACGCTCAAGAATGCACAGGCTACGAAGAGAGCCATAACGGATGCATTTGCGGCATTGGCTGCAAGGTGCAGAGAGGGCGATGCTGTATATGTCCACTATTCGGGGCACGGGCAGCTGATGACCGATGTGAACGGCGACGAGTCGTTCAAGTGGAGCGGGAAGCATTCGGCTTGGGATGAGGCGTGGATTCCGTATGATGCATATATGACGTATTGCCCCGAAGACCGTGGAGAGAAGCATCTGTGCGACGATGAGGTTGCGCGGTGCCTTAAGGAGATAAGGAAGAAGATTGGCAGGGCGGGAGAGCTTGTGGTGGTTGTGGATGCATGCCATAGCGGGGATGCTACATGCGGAAGGGATGTTGCTCCTGTAAGGGGTATAGGCGTAAGGTTCTGCATGCCTATTCAACAGGATGCCGTGCGGGAAAGGCCCGAAAAGGAGGAGTGGCTCACGATAAGTGCCTGCAAGCCTTTCCAGTTGAACATGGAGATGAATGAGCCGAAGGTGGGCAAGCTCACCTATGCTCTTTACAGGCTGAACAGGGATTTTCTTGACAAGGGCAACGAAGAACTGCAAAGGTCTATAGCTGCATTCATGGAACAGAATAAAGGACGTCTTCCGCAGACTCCTATGGTGACAGGTGTGAAAAAAGTAACCGAATGACGGGTTACTTTTTTGTGTTTTTTGCTTAAAAGTACAGAAGGATATGATAAGAATCCTGGGCCGGAGCGGCTCTTATAATGACATTGAAGTGGTGGAGGGCCTGCAGGCCCGGAACGGAACAGTTGAGAGATGGTTCTATGAATCGGCGCAACGCTATTTCGAAAGAGCCTTCAAGGAGATTTTCTTTGACAGTGACAACAGGCAGGAGATATTCCAAGCGGCATTCATAAAGCTGTGGACCGAGATTGAGAACCGGCGTATAAGGATTGTCGATGGCAAGCTGTGCCGTCAGCAGGGCAACGGAAAGCTTGAACCGATGACATGCTCGCTGAATACATTCCTTATGGCCTTTGCAAGGACTGAATTCCGTGAACAGCTTCGTAATGTGCGTGACGAATATTATGAGGAGCTTTACGGGAGTTCCGATGAACCGTTCGGAAGCCTGGGGTTTGAACCGGGGGAGGATGATAATGAGGAGCTGAAGAACAGGATTGTGGATGAGTGCATAGCTTCACTGCCGTCGAACTGCGTGGAGATATTGACTCTCTTCTACTACAAGAACAAGAGCCTGGATGAGATAATGGAACTGAGAGGCGGCCAGAATGAAAGCAAGAACGGCCTCAAGAGTGCCAAGAACAAGTGCATGGCCACTTTGAGGGAACGTGCCATGAATATGTACAGAATGTGTAACCTTTAAATCTCTTTTGTATGCAGGAAAACGGTAACGGACATCCGATAAACGATGATATAGACGATAGAATAGTGTCGCGCTTGGGCGAAAGGAGTTCCAAACTCGAACGTATGAAGGAGTGGGACAAAGCAAAGCGCAAGAACCGCAGGCTTGTATATTACTATACTGCTGTTTCAATAGCTGCCTGCCTGGCTCTGTTTCTTGTCGTGAACCCGTTTGCAGGCGGCAATCCTATCGAGGAACTGGGAATAGAGAGACCGCGTGCCGAGGCTTTCAGGTCGGCAATTCCGGAACTTGCCGATATTGACAGGCTTATAGATGCCGGTAAGTACTACGAGGCTCTTGATGTGACCGAGGCTGCATTGAAGAAGTCCGATGATAAGGTGAAGGTGCATGAAAAGCATATTGCAGGCTACGATGAGGAACTGCTTTATGAATATCATGCCGAGAAGATGCTCAATGCTGAGCTCAGGTGGATGTACATATATCTGCTTGTCGTGGCCGAGTGTGACCGGAGTGCTGTCAAGGAGTTGAAGAGGTATCTTAAAGAAGATGACTTCTGTACCCATAGGAAGGATGCAGAGGCATTGCTGAGAGCACTTTCCTGATTTTTTTTAAAAAAAAGGTGAAATGTAGGGTTACTTTTTCTTTATGTTTGCTTAAACATACAAAATGAAGGGTTGAATACCCGTAAAGGAATTGATTACTAACGTTAAATTTACTGTTATGAAAAAGATTTTTGTATTATCGGTGATTGCTGTTATGGTGGCTTCGGTTTCTTTCGCACAGAGTGCAAAGGAGCTTGCAAAGCAACAGATGGAATTGAACGACATAAACAGGAAACTGTTGAATGCAAAGCCGGTCAAGGAGGCAAAGAAAGAGGCAAAGCGTCTTGCAAAAGATGGCTGGATGGTTCCGGCAGGTGAAAAAGGCATTGCGCAGCAGCTGACACAGAGCTTGCTGTATGGCGAGGAACTGATGATGGACGAGGCCGGTGCTCCGACAAAGCGTTTCATTATGCACACAGCTATGGCAACATCGGGTTCTTATAATACCGGATATGCAGCATCACGTACAAATGCGATGGTTGAGGTTGCAGCTATCCTGAAGACCGAAATTGCTGCGGCAATGCAGATTAAACTTGACAATGACCAGTCATCGGGGCTTACTGCCGTTACAGTGGACAAGTTCAACGAGAGAGCAAAGGCTATTGTTGACCAGTGCCTGACAAACGCGATGCCCGTAGTAAGAATGTACCGCCGCATGCCTAACGGCAACTTTGAGGTGCAGGCACGCTTCGCGTTCGACAAGAAAGAGATTGCCGCACGTCTCAAGAGAAATATGGCTGCCCAGCTGGAGGAAGAGGGTGACAAGCTCAATGATATCGTTGACGAAGTGCTGAAGTCAAAGCTCTGATATTTGCGGTCCCGACAACAGGATGGCCGGGAGGCCGTCCTGTTATGCAATGCAAGCATAGGAACATTTTGCAACTCTATAATCGACAGAACTAATGAAACGGATTTTATATGTTATTCTGCTATTGGCTGTTACGCTGCAGGGCAAGGCTATGTCGGTTCCCGATTCTCTCGGCCGTGCCGATTTTGACGAGTTCCGGAAATCGATGAGAGACGATTTCAGCAGCTTCAGAAAAGAGATTATGGAGGAGTACATTGAGTTTGTACGCAATCCATGGGAATCTTTCGAAGACGAAGACCCGATACCGGCTCCGGTAATTGAACCGATACCGCCAATCGTAAGGCCCGATGTGGTGCCCGATGTGATTGATGATACGCCGCCGAGGCCAATAGACATCCTTCCTCTGCCGGTTGGGCCCGCTCCGCAGCCAAAGCCTGTAGAACCAATAGATGTAGAGCCTTTGGAGATTGAGAAATATCTCTCTTTTACATTCTTCGGTACTCATGCAAAGGTAAGGTTCGATGCCGCACAAAGGGTTGAGCTGAATGTGCTCAGCGAGTCGGGAGTGGCTGATGCCCTCTCCATGATGTCGTCTCCGCAATTCGACGCCGTAATAAGCGACTGCCTCGAAATAAGAGAGCGTCTTGCCCTCAGCGACTGGGCATATATAAAGATGCTTGAGACCATAAGCGACAAGGCCTATGGCGGCCATACCAATTCGTCGGTCCTTTTCATGGCATACATCTATATGCAGTCGGGGTACAAGATGAGGATGGCGATAGACGGTAACAGGCTTTATATGCTTTTTGCGTCAAAGCATCTTATATATGACAGGCCGTATTATACCGTAGCCGGCGACAGATATTGCTCGCTTGATGAGATGCCGTCCAGAATGCGCATATGCCAGGCTTCGTTCCGTGGCGAGTCTCCCTTGTCGCTGCAGATAGTGACAGACCAGAAGTTCGGCATTGACAGGACAAAAGAGAGGAAAATATCCTCTAAAACGCATAACGGAGTTGATGTTGCGGTTTCGGTGAACAGGAATATGCTCGATTTCTACAGCTCATATCCTACATCGATGATAGGAGACAATATGCTCACAAGATGGGCTATGTATGCAACTGCTCCAATGAGCAGCTATGTAAAGGAGCAGCTGTATCCGGTTCTGAAAGAGCATATCAAAGGAGTTGGCCTGCTTGAGGCTGCAAACAGATTGCTCGGGTTGGTGCAGACGGGCCTTATATATGGGTATGATGATGAGATTTGGGGAGGCGACAGGGCTTTTTTCCCCGAAGAGAGCCTCTTCTACGATTATTGCGATTGTGAGGACCGCAGCATATTGTTTACAAGACTTGTGACCGAGCTTCTTGGACTTGATGTCGCCATTGTGTATGTTCCGGGGCACTTGCTTGCAGCCATACGTCTTCCCGGTGATGTAAAGGGAGAGGCGATATATGTTGACGGGGAAAAATATATCCTTTGTGAGCCTACATGCACTAATGGTGCGCCTGTAGGGTGGGCCAGCCTTGAAGCCGGAGTGAAATTGCAGGCTATAAGAGTACCCGGAAAGCATTGAAACGCAGATGCACCGATCCGTTGAATGGTGTCTCGCATTTTGTCAAGTATAGAAACCGTTTGAATTAAACGGCTTCTATACTTGATGTTTAGCATGTTTTGCACTATCTTTGCAGGATAAATGCGTAATTGGCAATATAAGATAAACAATAAAGATATATTATGGCTCAGGAAGATGTTTTCAAGAAAGTAGTTGCACATTGCAAGGAGTATGGTTTTGTATTCCCCTCAAGCGATATATACGATGGCTTGGGTGCTGTATATGACTACGGTCAGATGGGTGTTGAACTCAAGAACAATATAAAGACTTACTGGTGGCAGAGCATGGTTCTGCTCAATGACAATATCGTGGGTATCGACTCTGCGATTTTCATGCACCCTACAATATGGAAGGCTTCGGGTCACGTCGATGCGTTCAATGACCCTCTTATCGATAACCGCGATTCAAAGAAGCGTTATCGTGCCGACGTGCTCATCGAGGAGCAGATTGCGAAGTACGAGGAGAAGATGGAGAAGGAGGCTGCAAAGGCTGCAAAGCGTTTCGGCGACTCTTTCAACCGTGAGCTCTTCATGGAGACCAACCCTAAGGTGCTTGCCGAGAAGGCTAAGCGCGATGCTCTTCAGGAGCGTTTCGCAAAGGCTCTCAATGCAATGGACCTTGAGGAGCTACGCCAGATAATCATCGACGAGGAGATTGTATGCCCTATCTCAGGCACACGCAACTGGACCGAGGTGCGCCAGTTCAACCTTATGTTCTCTACCGAGATGGGTTCTACCGCCGACGGTGCAATGAAGGTATATCTCCGTCCGGAGACTGCGCAGGGTATCTTCGTGAACTACCTTAACGTGCAGAAGACCGGCCGTATGCGTGTTCCTTTCGGTATTGCGCAGATTGGCAAGGCTTTCCGTAACGAGATTGTTGCACGTCAGTTCATCTTCCGCATGCGCGAGTTCGAGCAGATGGAGATGCAGTTCTTCGTACGCCCCGGCAGCGAGCTTGAGTGGTTCAACAAGTGGAAAGAGACCCGCTTGGCTTGGCACAAGGCTCTTGGTTTCGGTGATGAGGCTTACCGTTTCCACGACCATGAGAAACTGGCTCACTATGCCAATGCTGCTACCGATATCGAGTTTCGCATGCCGTTCGGCTTCAAGGAGGTCGAGGGTATCCACTCACGTACAAATTTCGACCTCGGCCAGCATGAGAAGTTCTCAGGCAAGAACATCAAGTACTTCGACCCCGAAACAAACGAGAGCTACACTCCGTTCGTTATCGAGACTTCTATCGGTGTTGACCGTATGTTCCTGAGCATCATGTGCGCCTCTTATTGCGAGGAGAAGCTTGAGAACGGCGAGACACGTGTCGTTCTCCGCTTGCCGGCAGCTCTTGCTCCGGTGAAGCTCGCGGTGCTTCCTTTGGTGAAGAAAGACGGCCTGCCCGAAAAGGCTCGCGAAATAATGAATGAACTGAAGTTCAACTTCAATTGTTATTACGAGGAGAAGGACTCTATCGGCAAGCGTTACCGCCGTATGGATGCTATAGGTACTCCGTATTGTGTTACAGTTGACCACCAGACTCTTGAGGACGGCATGGTTACTCTGCGTGAGCGTGATACTATGGAGCAGCGACGTGTTGCCATAAGCGACCTCCGCAATATAATCCAGGACAATGTGAGCATCACATCGCTTTTGAAGAAACTCTCTTAATCAAGAATTTATGAAAGACTTTAGAATACTTGTTCTTCTTCTCTGTGCTTTCGCGGGTTTCGCGTCGTGCGAGGAGAGTGATTCTGTCGGTGAGTATGACAACTGGCAGGAACGCAACATGGAGTATGTCGACTCAATTGCGGCTGTTGCGCGTGCAAATGCCGACGGAAAATGGAAAGTCGTTCTTTATCAGGGGCTTGACGAAAACAAGACATGGGGCAATGAGTTCTATGTATATTGCCACTCCCTGCAGGCCGGTACAGGAACAGAGCATCCAGCATATACCGATTCTGTATTGGTCAACTATACCGGACGTCTGATACCTACAATTAACCATAAGGACGGTTACAAGTTCGACAGCAGCTATGACGGCGAGTTCGACCCTTCGTTCGACGAGCCTGTTGCATTCAAGCTGTCGGGAACCGTGCCGGGCTTCAGTACGGCTGTACAGCAGATGGTTGCCGGTGACACGTGGGAGGTGTATATCCCTGCGAAACTGGGATATGGCGATTATGAGTCGGGTTTCATTCCTGCATACTCTACTTTGATATTCGATATAAATCTTGTGGCTTTCGGGCCGGTTGATGCTCCATTGCCAAAATAAAATAAAGTTATGAAGAACGAGACACAGTTGCAGATTGAATTGAATGAGGATATTGCAGAGGGTACATACGCAAACCTTGCAGTCATAGCTCATTCCACTTCGGAGTTTGTATTTGATTTTGTGCGCATGATGCCCGGTGTGGCAAAGGCAAAGGTGAAATCACGCATTGTAATGACACCGGAACATGCAAAGCGTCTCCTTGCTGCATTGCAGGACAATATAATGAAGTATGAGGGCCAGTTCGGCGAGATACGCATGCCCGAACTCGGAGGCCGCATGCCTGTTCCTATGTTCAAGGGCGAGGCCTGATTTCCGTTACTGCATAAAAATAATGCCGTCTATTGAGTTAGACGGCATTATTTTTATTGTTTAATCTACCATTACTCCGTTGGCCCTGAACTCCGATAGGGAATAGCCGGTATGGCGTTTGAAGTATCTGTTCAGGTAGCTCTGGTCGGGGAAACTGAAGTCGTTCACAAGCTCCTGAAAACTCTTGTGGGTGTACATCAGTGCCACCTGAAGCTCAATAATCGTGTAGTGGTCTATTATCTCCTTTGCATTCTGTCCGCTGGCGCGTTGGCAAATGGCATTCAGGTGCCTGGTGGAAACCTTGAGCGTGTCGGCGTAGAACTGCACCGACCGCTCCTCACGGAACTTCTGTGTAAGCAGTACCCTGAAGTCATAGAACAGCTTGTCCTTGTTGTCGCTTATGTGCTCCTTGCTCTGGACCGTATTCTTCTTGTTTATCTGCTGTATGTACAGCAACAAGGAGTTTACAGCCAGAATGACATTCTGTCTGCAGTATTCGGTGTTCTCCGGATTGTTTCCTGCCTCTATGTCCATGATATCTATCTGGCGGAATATGTTGCCCAGGAACTCTTTCTCCAGTTCGCCGTTCTCTCCCTGGAAGGTGTTGCGCTCGATGCTGTGTATTGTCTCCGGTGTCATAGAACTGCGTGCTGCCAGCCATATATATTTCGAGAGGCCCAGAAGCCTTGCCGAAAAGTCGCTGGTTATGTCGAGCAGCAGTATGTTCGAACCTTCGGGGCAAATGATTATCTCTCCCTGGGTAAAGCGGTACTTGTGCCCGTCTATGGTGAAGAGTGCTTCTCCGCTGATGCAGTAGAATATTGAAGTATGCTGCATCTGGTAGGCATGCTGTACAAATTGCTGGAGCGATGATTTTGTCGTTGCAAAGCCCTGCAGAGGCAGTTTCTTCAAATAGATATTGTTCATTGTGAATTGCCGTTTAAGTATTTTCCGATACAAAAATAGTCAAAAAAAACAACTGCACAAATATAAAAGGAACATGACTGCCTTTTTTTACTGATTTGTGGATTTTTTGTGCGTTAATGTGTAGTTGAGTAGTTTGTAATTATTGATGTACAAAAAAAGATTGATTAAATAAGAAAATCTGCTAACTTTGCAATTAGCAGGTTTTTAAAAGGAGTCGGAATCTTGTTGATTTCCAATCAATACTGTCAATTGAATTTCTATTCCTAAAGAGTCGGTGCATATTATTTCTGTTTATATCTAAATTAATGTATATGAAAAGAACAATTACTGTATTGATGCTTTCGGTACTATTGCTGGCTGCAAATGCACAGGAGTTTCCAAAGTGTTGTAAAAAGGGTATATATAAGATTACCGAGTATAAGATAGGAGATAAACCGGTCGAGGAATATCCGTTCTATGTATATAATATCGTTCATACTCAAAAGGATGCCGGCAGAAATAACACCTATATCTTCAAGCTTGATATTTATGATTATAATGAGACGACTCCTCAATTTTTAATCCGTAAGAGTACTCTGGATGTCATAGAAGCCGGTAAGAACGGGTTTACCAACAAATGGATATGTGATATGATGTTTCATCGTAGCATAGGGTATGGTGAGAAGGTCCTGGAATATTTCAGTCAAGAATTCGAACCGGACGAGAACTTGAAGCTTTTTTGCAATACATTTGTAGAGAAACCGGCAAAGAATAATCGCTACCATGGTGTGTGGAAGCGCAGGACAGAAGAATCTGTAACTTACAAGATATATGGAAATGACCGTCGCATATCCATGTCTATAGTTGATTCTGTGGCAATGGGAACTGTCGATAGATTTGAAATACTTGAAGGTGATTCTACATTGGAGAATGGTAATCCTTGTCATTTTTCATGGGGCACTCCCGATTCGTACATCATCTCCTACAAGATAGGTAATAATGTTGGTTATGAGACTTGGGACCGGAGCAGTATTGAAGAACTGAATCGTGACCTGATAAGTCTATGTGGTATCACCCCTGCTGTTATTCGTAAGGATTATCCACCTGTGAAAAGTTCTCTTGCTATTACAGATACGCTTGAATGCGCTTCTTATGAGAAGGCGCAGGCTGCATACGACAATAAGGATTATACAACTGCAGTAAGAATGGCCAGTGAACTTGCTGAGAACGGGGATGCGAATAGCCAGGTGTTGCTCGGACGTTGCTATATGCACGGTGATGGTGTCGGGACTTCGCATGAAGAGGCTGCCAGACTGTATCGTCTTGCTGCTGAACAGGGAAATCTTGATGCAATGGAAAGACTTGCGACCTGTTATATGTCCGGTATCGGTGTTGAACAGTCAAATGAAGAAACTGTCAAATGGTTGCTGAATTCTGCCGAGAAAGGTAATGCTGCATCTCAGTTCAATATTGCTGTATGTTACAGAGACGGTATTGGTCTTCCTCAATCCAATGAAGAGGCTGCGAAATGGTTTCTTAAGGCTGCAGAACAAGGGCATAGTCTTGCGCAAAATAACTTAGCTATTTGCTATATTAATGGAATTGGCGTAGCTCAATCCGCTGAGCAGGGTGTCAAATGGTACAGAAAGGCTGCAGAGCAGGGGCTTTCAGTCGCTAAGGCGTTTATTAGCATTTGCTATGAGAAAGGTGAAGGTGTTCCTCAATCCATTGAAGAGTCTGCAAAATGGTGGCTGAGCTGTTATTGTTCAAGTGATTCTAAAGAATTTAACTTTAGAACTGACAATGAAGGAAAAATTATAGGTTTTGACTGGTATTGCGAGGCTGCAGAACAAGGAAATGCAGAAGCACAATTCTATCTTGCTCTTATATATAAGTTCGGAATAGGGGTTGCCCGGTCTTCTTATGAATACACGAGGCTGATGCAAATGGCTGCAGAACAAGGCCACTCTGCTGCACAATTCGACCTGGGCAAATCCTATGAAGAAGGAAATCTTGTTTCCCGTTCCTATAAAAATGCAATAAAATGGTATCTTAAGGCTGCTGAGAAGAATTATACCCTTGCGCTGCATAATCTTGGGCTTGCATATCTGAATGGCATGGGTGTTAACAGGTCGTATGAAGAGGCTGCGAAATGGTTTCTTAAGGCTGCCGAACAGGGGTTTGCCGAATCGCAATATATGCTTGCACGCTTGTATATGCGTTTTAGCGATGCTCCTCATCTTCGTGATGCTACAGCGAAATGGTTTTTGAGAGCTGCGATACAAGGACATGATGGCGGACAGTATAATGCAGGTGTTTGTTTTGCCCAAGGATACGGTGTTCCACAATCCTATGAAAATGCAAAAAAGTGGTGGCATAAGGCTGCGGAACAGGGTAATGAAGTAGCAATGTTTAATATCGGATTTTGTTATTATGAAGGCAAAGGTGTTCCGCAATCCTATGAGAAGGCAATGGAATGGTATCTTAAGGCTGCGGAACTTGGTTATGATAAAGCACATCTTTATATAGCTATATGTTACAAGGACGGCAAGGGCGTTCCCCAATCCGATGAAGAGGCTGCGAAATGGTATCTTAAGGCTGCCGAGCTAGGTCATGCGGATGCTCAGTTTTTTGTAGCTGGCTGTTATAAGTATGGTATGGGTTTCTCTCAATCCGATGAAGAGGCTGCGAAATGGGCTCTTAAGGCTGCCGAGCAAGGTCATGCGGATGCTCAATTTCTTATAGGCATCAGTCTTATGGACGGTATTGGAGTGGCAGAATCTTTTGAAGATGGTATAATATGGATTTATAGAGCTGCAAAGCAGGGACATACAATGGCAAAAGAGCTTATAGAAAAACTTGAGGAATTGAATGATAACGGCAAATAGACAAAGTGGAGCCGAGATGTTTATATCTAATAGGCTCTTGTGGCTATATAAGATTCAAGGGCAGGTACTATTCAAACAGTACCTGCCCTTGAATCTGTGGAGCTAGAGGGAGTCGAACCCTCGTCCAAACAGGGAAACCATATGCTTTCTACACGCTTAGTCATCGGTGAGATTTTCGAGCGTAGGCAAGACCGCGACCGCCAACCTGCGCCTTATCCTCTAAGATGTCGCCATTGCATCGAGGCCTGCAACGGTTAGTCCCGATTTGCCTGCACCACCATTTCGGATTACTTCGGAACAACAGTGTCCGGGTGATGTCTCGTCCCGGCACCTGGTGCCAGGATAAAGCTAATCTACTGTACTTCGATTAAGCAGCAAGAGCGTAATTGTTATTGCCAGATAATTCTTTGCGGGCTCAGATTATAGTGCGAACCAACGAGGCACTGCGTGCTTACATACCTTTTCTACCCGCTGTCAAATCCAGATAGCCCCAGGTATTTGCGGGTGCGAAGATACCGCAAAATTCTTGTATCTGCAACTCTTTACGATTTTTTAGCTTACATGTAGCTGTGGAGCCCGCCGAACAGATAGTTCACCCCGAAGAATGTGAACAGCATGGCTATGAAGGCCACAAGGCAGAATATGTGAAAATTGACAGCCTTGCCCATGAACGGGAGCGAGCGTGTATGGAAGAGAATGGAGCATGTCAGCAGCGTAATAAGTGCCCACACCTCTTTAGGGTCCCACCCCCAGTAGCGTCCCCATGATATGTTCGCCCATACGGCTCCGACAAAGATGCCTGTCATTAGCAGCAGCGTAGCAGGGTAGAGCAGAATACGTCCTGTAACAGCCATCTTTTCCATCTTCTCGCTGTTGTGCCTTGCAACCCCCAGGAACAGCGCGACGGATGCATTTATGGCAGTACAGCCAAGCAGAACGTATGCTGTGATAATGGTTGTCACGTGAATGCCCAACAGCGGTGTACGCAGAATGGGCGCAATCTCTCCTCCGTCGCTATTCCACATAGGAAGAATGGCAAAAAGAGCGATTCCGCCAAGTGCGAAGAATGTCGCAGCAATGGGTTTAAGTTCTTTTCTGTAGGTGGCGATTGTTGCCAGCAGCAATGAAATCCAAATAAAGAAGAGCATGCTCTCCTTGCCGTTTGTGACAGGGAACAGCCCGGTATTGTACCAGCGGATAATGCCAAGGATTGCCAGTGCGAGAACAATGGCAGCACTCCGTCTTATCCTGAATACGGTACAGTTGTTCTTCTTTATCTCTTCTTTCTTCCCAAACCTCTTCAGCAGGCTTCTCCATTGGCTCTTCCTGTCGAAGAACAAGGCAATGAACGATGCGAGGACCATAGCATATCCCATGTAGCTTACGGGAACTCCCCACGGGTCGTGCGATACGAGCAGAGAGATGTGTTCCTTTGAAATGCTTCCTATGCAGAACGAATATCCTTCGGCTCTTATTGGGCTGTTGAGAGCAATCCTCATTGTTTCGTTTGTCTCAGCGTTCTCAACGGCAATGTCGGCCTGGTATGCTCCGCCATCGCTATGGCAGGTGTCAACATAGGCAAGCGTCATCCTGAACGGCAGTTTCTCGAACCGGTTGTCATCGGTCGTGAACATCGATGCCGGAACAGTTCCTTTAGGCAATAGAATTGTGCCGCGTTCCGATGTAAGGAACGAGACGAATGCCCCAAGCAGCACTATGGCAAGCGAAAGGTGCAGCATAATCAGTGACGCACGTCTCTGTGTGCATGCAATATATGCCATTGCCGATACTGCAAGCAACGCCCATAGCGCAACGAAAAGGGGAGAGTGGTATATATGCTCCCTGGTGACATCGGTGCCGTAGTATTTCTCTATGAATGTTGTTGCCACAAGCAGTATGGCAAGCAGTGCGAGCGTAATGAATGATATGTTGCGAAGTGTTGTTCTGCCCATTTGCCTTTAAAGATGTTCTATGAGAACCTTTATTCCTATAAGTATAAGTATTATGCCGCCGCACATCTCGGCACGCAAGCGTTTTGCAATGCCTTTGCCGAACCTGAGTCCGATGGCCAGCCCGGCTATAGACAAAGCGGACGATACAAATCCGATGACAACGGCCGGGTACATGAGAGGGACGATACTGTCGTAGCCCATGCATGAGAATGATACACCTACTGCGAGCGCATCGATGCTTGTCGCTATGGCAAGGGTGAATATGACCTTGTAGCTGCGCGGATTGAATCTTCGCTGTTCCTCCTCCTTGAACGATTCGATTACCATGCGTCCGCCCAGGAACGTGAGAATTGCAAATGCAACCCAATGGTCAATCTCTCCGATAAGGCTGCTGAAGTGATTTGTTGCCCACCAGCCAAGCAGGGGATTCACTCCTTGGAAGAGGCCGAAAAGCAGTGCCATTGCAAGCATAGGCCGCCATACTATTCTCTTGAATAGCATGCCGCTTGCTATAGATACTGCAAAGCAGTCCATGGCAAGTGCCAGTGCAATGAGCCAGACTTCTATATGTGTCATCGGTTATAAAAAGGGCGGCATATTGTGCATATACCGCCCTGGCTGTTATTATTCTGTTTATCGTGCGTAGTTTACGGCACGTGTCTCGCGTATAACGGTAATCTTCACCTGTCCGGGGTAAGTCATCTCGTCCTGTATCTTCTTTGCAATCTCGCCCGACAGCATTTCGGTCTGCTTGTCGTCAATCTTGTCAGCACCTACGATTACTCGCAGTTCGCGTCCTGCCTGGATGGCATAGGTCTTAGTTACGCCAGGGTATGACATTGCAAGCTGCTCCAAGTCGTGCAAGCGTTTGATATATGCCTCTACAATCTCGCGGCGTGCGCCCGGACGTGCTCCTGATATAGCGTCGCACACCTGTACGATAGGAGCTATAAGGCTTGTCATCTCCACTTCGTCGTGGTGAGCGCCGATAGCGTTGCATATATCGGCCTTTTCCTTGTACTTCTCGGCAATCTTCATACCGTACTCTGCATGTGGCAGCTCTGTCTCCTCATCGGGCACCTTGCCGATATCGTGCAACAGTCCGGCACGTTTCGCCTTCTTCGGGTTCAATCCGAGCTCGGCAGCCATTACCGCACAGAGGTTTGCTGTCTCACGTGCATGCTGCAAGAGGTTCTGTCCGTATGATGAACGGTACTTCATCTTTCCTATGATGCGTATGAGTTCCGGATGCATGCCGTGGATTCCGAGGTCGATAGTAGTGCGCTTTCCGGTCTCGATAATCTCCTCCTCAATCTGCTTCTTGACCTTTGCTACAACCTCCTCGATGCGTGCCGGGTGAATACGTCCGTCGGCAACGAGCTGGTGCAGTGCAAGGCGTGCAATCTCCCTGCGTACTGGGTCGAATGCGCTGAGCACAATGGCTTCGGGTGTGTCATCGACAACAATCTCCACGCCTGTAGCGGCCTCAAGAGCACGTATGTTACGGCCTTCACGTCCGATGATGCGACCCTTCATTTCGTCGTTGTCAATGTGGAATACGGTTACTGAGTTCTCGATGGCTGTTTCAGTGGCAACTCGCTGTATTGTCTGTATCACAATCTTCTTTGCCTCCTTGTTGGCTGTCATCTTGGCATCGTCTATGATGTCGTTGATGTATGATGCTGCCTCGCTCTTGGCCTCCTCCTTGAGCGACTCCACAAGACGCTCCTTTGCCTCCTCGGCCGATAGGCCGCCGATAGCCTCAAGCTTCTCACGCTCCTGTGCATGTAGTTTGTCGAGCTCTTCCTGCTTGCGCTCCAGCACGCCTTTCTGTGCATCGAGATTCTCCTTGAATGTGTCGAGCTCGTTCTTGCGGCGCTGCAAGTCCTCGTTGCGCTGGTTGAACTGCACCTCACGCTGTTTCAGGTGATGCTCGGCCTGCTGAATCTTGTTGTTGCGCTGTGAAATCTCCTTTTCAAGCTCTGCTTTCTTGTTGAGGAACTTCTCCTTTACTTCAAGCAGCTTGTTCTTCTTTATTACCTCAGCCTCCTTGTGTGCATCGTCTATGATGCGTTGGCACTTAGCCTTCAGGCCGAACCTGTTTATCAGATACTGTACTGCTGCTCCTATAAGAAGTCCGGCAGCCAATCCGATGATTAATGTTGTAAAATCCATAATGTGTAAATTTATATATAATAAAACGCACCACATTGTCCATGCGTGGCATGAACAGTGCAATGCGTGAAACTGCGGTTTAGGAGTGTCGTAATCACTTCTTTGCCTTCAAGGCAGTGTCAACAAGGCGCGAAAGCTCGTTTATCCTTCGCATAACTTCGGCCGACCCTGTCTCGTCGCTCTTCTTGACAGAATTGAATGCTATGTCAAGGGCTGCCATAGTCATTACCCTGACACCCTCTTCGCCTCTGAACAGCTCTTTATATAGCGACAGCTTTTCGTTTACCATACGGGCAGCCTGCCTGTAGTATGGCTCCTCGCTTGCCTTCACAGTAAGCGGGTACGATATTCCGTCTATTATAAGGTTTATTCCCAACACTCTATCTTCCATGTGCATAGCCCTTTTACGTTATTTCTTAAGCGACTCGATGCAACGGTCGATTTCACGCACCAGCTTGGCTATCCTCTCCTTTGTTTCGCCTACTGCGGCATCACTCAGGCTGATGACCCTTGCTTGTTTAAGATCGTTGTAGCTTTTCTCAAGAGCGGTGCATCGCAGTTGCAACTCCTTGAGCGAATTCTCCTTCTCTTCAATTCTGAGTGAGAGTTCGCGGTTAAGTTCCTCCTTCTGTGTGTATTCATGAAGCAGACGGTGGAGCTTTCCTTCAAAGGCGGCCAATGCGGTTCTGTCGTTCTCGGTCATAATACAACAATCTGCTCACTGCGATATCCATGCTTTAAGCAGCAATTTACAGGATATCTGTGATTAATTGCAAATATAGGAGAAAATTTGTGGAATTTGAAGAATTTGCCAAATTTTTATGTAACAGACGGCACTTTTTGGCTATTGCAGCCATAATGAAACGATTCAGGCCCCGAATCCGGAGCCTGAATCGATAGAAGTTACATCTCTTTCCAAATGTTGTCCCAGTCGTTGCGGTGTTCGCCTG